>NZ_JBWXUY010000009.1:0-276 GCF_059901325.1 Fructilactobacillus sp. X2R5C3
TGATTGTGGTTGCGATCGTTTATTATGTCGGTAGTAAATTAATGCGAAAAGCTTAAATAGAAATAGAAAAAATACCCATTCGCTAAAAAAGTGAATGGGTATTTTTTGTGGTAATTAATTGATATTAAAGGGTTTATAATATTATGTTAGTACTTTAGTAATAAATCATTCTTCTAGGAGAAAATTATGGACGGATATCATAAGATTTGGATGGCTTTAGCGACCATTATTTGTCTTGCATTCTTTATACTTAATTGCTTCTCAGGGGCAGGGATC
>NZ_JBWXUY010000010.1:0-274 GCF_059901325.1 Fructilactobacillus sp. X2R5C3
GTAAAGTTAGTTCGCCGTTTTCGAGTTTAAACTCTGCCTTACCTACGTATTTTCCCCATTCATGGGCCTGCATGATCCAAGTACCATTTTGTTGGTCAGGTTTACATGCTTTACCCGGCTTGAAGTCATCATCATTTTTATTGTTGCCAGCCATACAGATTGGCTCTTGAGAATGACCACCAATGATCATATCCAAGGTATTTTTAGGTAGTGAGCGAGCAAGTGTAACATCGCCTGGGGCATTAATACCGTATGATGCATCAACATAGTGACC
>NZ_JBWXUY010000011.1:0-274 GCF_059901325.1 Fructilactobacillus sp. X2R5C3
GCGCATGGCCGAATGCTCGGCCAAGAACAAGGGTTTGAAGGGTGATGCCTACAAGACCGCACAGAGTTCCTGCCTCAGCGGCCATGCCGCCGACACCAAGCCTGTCAATGCGCAGCAGGAACGCATGCGCAAGTGCAACGCTGACGCGGGTGCCAAGAAGCTCGCCGGTGATGCGCGCAAGACCTTCATGAGCAGCTGCCTGAAGGCGTCGTAACGGTCGCGACCGGGAAAACAATACACGCGTGGCGTGGATCCACGGGCATCAGTGAATGGC
>NZ_JBWXUY010000012.1:0-273 GCF_059901325.1 Fructilactobacillus sp. X2R5C3
GTTTATTACCGTGAAATTTTTTAAGTAAGAAGTATGAAATCAAGGGCCAGATTAAGTAAAATTGACCTTCAATTGCAAGGGTCCAAAGGTGGGTAAATGGAGACGCACTTCCTGCAAAATTCTGAAAGTACGATTGGCCATTCATAATTTCCCACCAGTTATATACGTAGGCTAGGTTAGATAAGACACTCTGCCATAGATTCGCAAGTAGATTGCGTTGAAATAATGTTATGTAGGCAGCAGTTGCAAATAACATTGTAATGAGTGTCGGGT
>NZ_JBWXUY010000013.1:0-273 GCF_059901325.1 Fructilactobacillus sp. X2R5C3
GGCCAATTCCACCAAATAAATAAGTGAACACATATTGGCTATTCCGCAGCCGATTCCAAGGATGAACCGTGATGCAATTAAAACGCTTACATTTGTAGCGAAGGCACAACCAATCGAACCGACGATGAATGTGATGCCAGCTCCAATCAGGAGCGATTTCCTTCCAAGCACCTTAGATAGCGAGGTGGAAAGGACGATGGCAGGCAATGCCCCTAATAGCAGGAAACTTACAATCAAACCTTGACCTGACGGGCTTAGTCCAAACTCCTCGGT
>NZ_JBWXUY010000014.1:0-273 GCF_059901325.1 Fructilactobacillus sp. X2R5C3
GTGCTAATGCTTCATCAAATAAAGCGGGAAGGTCAGCAAGCATTTGATGAAAAGCTTTAGCGCTCTTGGTTGAGCTGAACCATTCAACATCAAAGTTATAACTGCTTGGATCGAGCGCTGAAGTATGTTTACCAGTAAATGCTAATAAATCTTCAGGGATCATTTCTTTTAATGATTGCTCACGAATACCAGCAATATACTGGGTCAGACGCAATTGCTCATCAAGGGCTAATGCGTCTTTGTGCTGCTCAATAAACACACTGACGACCGGCC
>NZ_JBWXUY010000015.1:0-272 GCF_059901325.1 Fructilactobacillus sp. X2R5C3
GGCCTCACCTAAGTAAGGATATAGGGAAGCATACTGAGGATCATCCTCTCTCAACTGTTTAAGCATTTCAATTGCCTTAGCATAATCTTTCAGTTGAAGATACGTAAATCCAGTTTCAAACTTAACATCAGGAGTCATGTCAATTGGTTTAATCTGTTCAAGATACCCAATGGCCTGTTCAAAATGACCAGCGTTAGCATACGCTACCCCTAATCGCTCAACAAGGTTCACAGACGAAATATTTAATTCACCTTGTTTAATCAACCCTAAAT
>NZ_JBWXUY010000016.1:0-272 GCF_059901325.1 Fructilactobacillus sp. X2R5C3
GTGTAGGCTTTGTTAAAACGCTCGTCTTTTGCTACCGACAACCATTGCTTAACATCTTGTTGGTATTGCTCAACGGTCATACCAGAGTGTGTCGCCATAATAATTTTCAACAACCCTTCTTCACCACTACCTAGAACGCTCTCAATATCCTCTTCAAGTACAAACTTAAACGGTGCTTCTGTTTTCCATTCGGGGTGTTCAGGCGCCATCTCTTTTACACGATCTAGCGCAAAGGCCAGTTGGAAGTAATAAGGTTTTTCTGACCATAGCGT
>NZ_JBWXUY010000017.1:0-271 GCF_059901325.1 Fructilactobacillus sp. X2R5C3
GCTTTTATCTGCAATTAAAGTTTCATCAGGTAAAGTATATAAACTGTGTTCGGCGGTTTTTAATTTACCAGTTACTTTTTTATGTGCTCGTTGAATAGCATATCGTGCCCGATAAGTTTGTTTATCTTGGCCAATAAAATCGACCTCAGCAAAGCCTTGCCATTTACCTTTACGCAATAAATTTCGTGGATCATTTAGCTTTATACTATCACCGTTAAAATCGATTAAATTACCTTTATCGCCTCTCAACCGAGCTGTTTTGGTGTAAAGG
>NZ_JBWXUY010000018.1:0-270 GCF_059901325.1 Fructilactobacillus sp. X2R5C3
TCATATGGGAAGTGCAAAAGAATTAATTGAAAACTTTAAAGTTAGGGAGATCATCATTGGAGGCTGGAGTGAAGAGCATTACAGGGATATGGATTTTGTGTCCATGGCAAGAGATAAAAAAATGAAAATGACTGTCCTGAAAAGGGGGAACCATTGGGTGGCGGGAGGAGCGCCGTTTGCTGTGCTAAGTCCATATGAGAAAGAAGAAAATAAGAATGATTCATCCATAGTCATATTCATGGAACTTGGTGGATTGTCATGGTTATTAAC
>NZ_JBWXUY010000001.1:0-580179 GCF_059901325.1 Fructilactobacillus sp. X2R5C3
CCAGCGTTCGTCCTGAGCCAGGATCAAACTCTCATTTTAGAAATGAGAAATTTTACTAGCTCATTATTATTTGTTGTCATTCTTTTTCAAAAGAATTAAAAAGCGAATTGACTTCGCAAATGTTTAATTTTAAGTTCTACAACTTAAAACTACCTTACACTTGTAATCAAAATCTTGTTCAGTTTTCAAAGATCTACTCTTGATTGTTGCTGTTTAATTCTTCCTTAACGCAACGTGTTTAACTATACTACGTTGCGTTTTAAATGTCAACAGATAAACTCAATTATTTTAAATTTATTTGTTCAAGCATTGTATCCGGAGAACCCAGACAACAAAGACTATCATACAACGCTCATAATGAAGATGCAAGAGAAATGATTAAAATAATTAATTCAGTTCATAATCAGTGACTAATCGATTATTATCAAATCACTTTGTCTCCCTCACTGAGCATTTACTACTATACATGCGCTCAAATCATTTGTCAACACTTTTGGTCAAAAAAGGTCAAACTTTTTTAATTTTCATTTTTTATCAAGAAAATTGGCCTACTTTTTCTTTGAATATAAGTCAATTCCATCTTGCGGGTGTTGTCTTAGATAACGCGTCGTAAAAGCATCCACTGCACTCTTATCCTCTAAATCAACGTCAGCATCTTCCATCGCACTAACCAATTTCTTATAAAAGGCATCAAAATTAGAATCGTACATTGAACGTAATGCTTTACTATTATTTTCTACCCATTTATTCAAACTAGGACCATTACTAATAATTCCCTGATCGTTTAAATAAGAAAATAAATGGATTAAGGCAAAGGAAATTAGTTGAAACAGCGAGTCCGTTTTTTCATCACTATCTAGCATCAAGGTAAAACGATTAAACATTACGTTAGTAACCAAATCGACGTTCCAGTTCTTAGGCTGAACTCCCAACCCAACAATCGCAATTTCAGCAAAACTATCAATGATGGTATCAATCTCGTCAATCTCATCCTGCGTCTTCTCTAAGACATCAGGTTGATCATCAATATCATCTAACCAACGATCGATCATTTCCCCTACTTGTTGTACTTCTTCATCCTTATCCATGACTTCATCTCCTAAATCTAATCTTATTATTCACTTTATTATAGTAGAAACTCGAAATTAACATTAACTTTTGCACTTTAAAAAAAGTTAAGTAAAAACATGTATAATTATCAACGAATCATGTCAAAGGAGCATCGAATCTATGAATGACAATATCGTAATTGTAAGCGCAAAGAGGACTCCGATTGGTAAAATCAACGGCACCCTCGCTAGCCTAACTTCGGTTGATCTTGGAACCATTGCCGCCAAGGCAACCATCAAAGACGCGGGCATTGATCCAAAACAAATCGACCAAGTCATCTTTGGAAACGTAATTCAAGCGGGCGGTGGACAAAACGTCGCCAGACAAATCGAGTTAAACGCTGGCATTTCTGACACAGCCACCGCCTCCACCATTAACCAAGTTTGTGGTTCCGGTATGAAAGCGGTCCGAATGGGGCAATCCGCCATCCAAATGGGCGATGCTGACATCGTCCTTGTCGGAGGAACCGAAAGCATGTCGAACGCTCCCTACCTAAATATGAACGAAAGAAGGGGCCACAAGTTTGGCCCAATCACTTTAGAGGACAGCATTCAAAAAGACGGACTAAACGACGCCAGGAGTGGAAAACCGATGGGAATGACCGCCGAAAACGTTGCCGACCAGTTCAACATTTCAAGAAGGGATCAAGACGCTTTTGCCCTTCAGTCCCATCGAAAAGCCAGTGCCGCCCAACAAAATGGTTACTTTAATGAAGAAATGATCCCAATTGAAATCCAGAATCGCCATGGGAACACTATGGTTGATAAGGATGAGGGCGTTCGTTTTGATACCTCAATGGAACAATTAAAAAAGTTAAAACCATCCTTTAAAGAAAACGGCACGGTGACGGCCGGAAATGCTGCCAGCCTAAATGATGGGGCTTCCGCAATCCTATTAATGAAGCAAAGTAAGGCCAACGAGCTTGGTCTAACTCCGCTGGCGGTGCTGGATGACTACGCCGAAGCCGGATGTGACCCTAAAATCATGGGATATGCCCCCTACTACGCCGTTAATAAACTACTGGATAAGACGGGTCAACAAATCAGTGACTTTGATTTGTTTGAACTAAACGAAGCCTTTGCCTCTCAAAGTTTAGCGGTAGCACGGGACCTTCACATCCCAGACGCTAAGCTTAACATTACAGGTGGTGCCGTCTCAATGGGTCACCCCCTCGGCGATTCCGGTTCTAGAATCCTCATTACCTTAATTAACAACCTCAAACGAACTGGTCAGACTAAGGGACTGGCCACCCTCTGTATCGGTGGTGGAATGGGAATTGCGATGACAGTTCATACACTATAATGAAGAAACAAAAAAAGATCTCGGTAGTTAGATTCATTTCTAACTACCGGGGTCTTTATTTATCCTTGCTTCAATTGTTTTCTGGTCTTTTTCGCTGCAAGAATCAATCCAATCGCAATTCCAATCAATGCGAACAAAACCCATCCCATTCCGTACTGCGCCAGTGGCAAAAGATCATTGACCTTAAATAACCATGATAGTCCTGGCACATGTTTCAACTCTGAAATGGTGGTAATCCCACTCAAAAAGGCTGGAATGGCGATGAACCAGATCGTCATTTGGTAAACAATCTTAGAGTTTTTAAGTAATGGTTTAATTAACGAAATCAAAATCAGACAGATGGAAAACGGATAAACAATCATCAAGACTGGCATGATAAACTTAATCATTTCAGTCAGACCCAGCGTTGCCAAAAGTGCCGACATCCCCACCGCAAAAATCAGAACGGGGAGATACTTAAGTTTAGGAAAGACGTCAGACATTGTATCCGCAAAGGCACTACTCATCGCAATCGCCGTCTTAAGGCAGGCCACGATCACAATTAGCGCCAACAAAATGTTCCCATAACCACCAAAGTAGTGCGTTGCTATCTGAACAAGGGCAATGCCACCATTCGCTGACGGCCGAAAATCGCCCAGACTGCTAGCGCCCATGTAACTTAATAGAACGTAGACAACTGCCATCATCAATCCACCAATCAAGCCGGCCTTTCCAATGCTAACGGCTAACTGCTTGGGGCTTTTAGCTCCTAGTCCACGCACGGTTTCCACAATCACGATTCCAAAAGCAATCGATCCGGCCCCGTCAAGCGTGTTATATCCCTCAACGAAACCTGAAAGGAGTGGGGAATGCCCGTATTCACCCATTGGATGATAGAAATGTGGCGACCCCATTGGTTTAACAATCGACATGACGATGATGACCGCCAGTAAAATCAAAAACAACGGGGTCAAAAATTTTCCGATGTATTCCAGTAAGCGCCCTTGATTATACGAGAGTAAAAAAACGGCAATGAAGAAAATTAAAATAAATCCGATTAAGCCTAACTGCTGACGACCAGAACTAAGAAATGGTGCAATTCCAATCTGAAATGAAGTGGCTGCTAAACGAGGAATGGCCAAAAGTGGTCCCATTATAAAGGAAATTAAAATCGTAAAGACATACGCAAACGACTTACTGACGTTTGAAGAAATTTCAAAGGCTCCGGAACTGTCGGTGACCCCTAACGCAATGATCCCTAAGATGGGGAGACCAACTCCAGTTAAAACAAATCCGAGGGTTGCCCACCAAACGTTGCCACCAGCCATCTGTCCCATATTAACGGGAAAAATCAAATTGCCAGCTCCGAAGAAAATCCCAAACAACATAATTCCAACGTAAATAATCTGTCTTACACTTAATTTCTTTTCCAAGTTTTCTCCAACTTTCCTAAATTACTGTTCAATGCATTTTACCAGAAAAAAAGCCGGCTCCCTAATTAATTTGATGGTTGAAAAACCACATGAGCTTCACTATAATTATTTATCGTCTGATAATAAAAGTAAGGAAGTGTTATTATGTCTACTATTTACGTAAGAAAAGCTACTGAAGCTGACTTAAACGATATCTACACTATCATCAAAAACGCCAAGAAGTTTTTGGGCGAACAAGGCATCGACCAATGGCAAAGTGATTACCCGAGTGAAGAGGATTTAGCCAGAGACGTTAAATTTGGCATCTCATACGTCCTAGATGTTAACGGAAAAGTTGCTGGAACCGCCACCCTGCATTTAGGAATCGACCCCGATTACTTACACCTTGAAGGTGGCGAGTGGGAAAATGGTGACCAAGGTCACTACTCTGCCATTCACCGTATCGCCGTCTCAAACGACTATCGCGGTCAGGGACTAGCATCCAAATTCATCAGTGGCCTATTCACCATCTCAGCTTTTCGTGGTTTTAAAGACGTCAGAATCGACACTCATCCCGACAACAAGGGAATGCAGCACGTCATTCTCTCAAATGGTTTCACTAAACGTGGTATCATTTACGCAAACGGTAAAAAGAGTCATGGAACAAAACGTTTCGCTTACCAAATCGAACTAAAATAATAACTAGGAAGTGGCCAAATTGGGCGACACAGCGGTATTAATCAAATTGATCATAATGGCAACGTTCGGATTGATCGTAATTTTGGGCTGCATGGGATGGACCTATCACAAGACCCACAAATTAACGTCAAAACGTTTTTTGGCATTATCAGTGTTGGCAATTTGTTTCATTATCATCCTAATTATTCTGGCATAAAAAGAGGCTCAACCTATGATATTCATGGGTTGAGCCTTTTGTTTTGTAATTTTGTTTATTTTTTCTACTATAATTAATAACTAATCATTTATAATGTGTACCAGATTTCACATTCGCCCTATTAATTCTGTTATCTAAAGAATATAATTATTTATGTGTCAAAATTTAATAAAAAGTTAAAGGGTGTAAATTGGTTTGAAAAACAAGAAGAATATAATTATAGTCGTTTTAGTCGTTCTCCTAGCATTTGCTTTAGGAATAATATTTGCATTTAAAATAAATGGAAATAATAACAATAGTAATAAGAAAAATAATACCAGTATATCTAAGAAACGTAAGCCAAATAACCACAAAGATAAAAAAGCAACTAGCAACAAAAATAAGCAAACAACCGATCAATCTTCAACTAAAAATAACAGTTCAGATGCTGAGGAAACCGGAACAACTTTGCCTCAGTCATTACAGGGAGATTATAAAGGTCCCGACGGAGAAGATGGGATAACAGATACATTAACAATTGCTAGTGAAACTGTGGGACTTGGAACTAAAGATAGTAGTATTCTAGTTAAATCATATAAAAGGAATGGTAATACTTATACCATTAAAGGTGGTAGTAATTCTTACGATGGTGATACCACGGCATCATCAACTATGAGTAAGCCTGAAACAATTCAACTTACTAAAAATCAAAATGGTAGTATAACTATAACAGGAAGCACAAATGCCCATTTAAATAGTACATTTAGTGCCTCTAATTCTAGCGATAATAATTCTGACAACGATTCCTCAGATACCGATACCAATTCAAACGACGATAATTCAGATTCCAATACTGATTCTAATGATGACAATGATAATAACTCAGATACTGATACCAACTCTGACGATGACACAACTACAGAACCCAATACCAATAATGACCAAGATAATGATTAATCAATAAAAATATTCGGTTTTAATTATCATCCTAATTATTCTGGTATAAAAAGAGGCTCAATCTGTGATATTCACGGATTGGGCCTTTTGTTTTGAGATTTTTGAAATGACGAAAAACGTGTAAAATGAAATAGAGGTGAATTATAGATGGGAAACAAATTAGACTATGATAAAAATCAAAAGGAAATTATAAGTAAAGCTTCAAAAATATCTAGGCACTTATTACTTTCATTAATTATAACAATTCTAATCTTTATAATTGGAATTTTGATTTTATCTTCTACGAATAACAAACTAATTAATTATATTGTTTCATTTATTTTTGGTGTTTCTTTTACAATTATTGTCTCTAAAACTGGCTTAATTTTAATGCTTCACAAAAAGACAAAGAAAAAAGGAGCCAAACAATTACAAAGAAAGTCAGACATGATTAAGTTATTCACTATTATTTTAATGATTTTGGCATTCTTTCTATTATTAACATCAATTATTATAGTAGTGTTTAGTAACAATCAGTTTGTAATTGATTATTTTACAAGTTTAGCAGGAGTATTCACTTCATTTACCCTACTATATTATTATTTATGCAAAAGCATATTGAAGTACGGAAAACATCGTAATTAAAAATTTTAAGCAAAAAGATACATCTTAATAGTTATTTCTATTCACTGACTTAACCGTAATAAATAGTATGCATCAAAATGCTGACCTTTTTGCATATTAAATAGTTTACTAGGAGTAGATATATGATATTTCATGACTTATATACAACATTTACATGGATAACTTACATTTTAGCTTTATTGGGACTCCTTTATATTCTTGTTGCATATATTCGTTCTAAAATTTACTTAATAAAAACTCATAATTTTAAATATAAATTGCATAACATTAAATATATGATTATGATATTTTTCTATTGTTGCATAACAAGTTATTTGAGTCATGCTTTCTTTGATAAACATTACATTACTAATAACGCAGAGAAACGTCGTCAATTTCTACTTCACAATAATCTGGTCTTTTTCATTTTAATTGTGTTAGCTGCTTACTTCATTATCATCATCTTTTTAACCACTAGAAAAAAGATGAATGATGATGTAAGTTTAACTGCTAAATCTCTAACATATCGAGCATTAAAATCAAAGTTTTTTAAACACATTAACATTGCGTATTGGTTGGTAATTTGTTCTTGCGTAGCTGCAAGTGTAAACATCGTGTTAGTCACTATCTATCATTTACTTTAAGAAAAATAACATTTGAGGTGAAATAAAATGTCAGAAAAAGCCAATTACATTAAAGATCGAAAAGAATTTTTACATAAGTATCATACCGCTTCTCGCTTCTTGATCCCTTCTATCATAATATCAGTAATTTTTTTAGCCATATGATTTACTCTTATCAAGCTAGATGTAAATAGGGTTATTATTTTAATAATGGGATTACTGACTGGAATTGTACTGGCATTATTTATAGCCTCATTAGGAGCATGGTTAAATTTAAAAATTAAAAAACCTAAGAGTGTAAATTTAATGAGAAAGAAATACTGCCTTAATTTATGGATCTTAATAATTTTATTTGTCTTTGGTATATTACTTTTTATTATTTTAATTGTACTGATGCCAATTTTACATAATTTAAGTTATATATATCTTGTTTCTAACATAACCACATTTTCAATCTTTGGAAGTATATTTATTTATTCGATGGAAAAAGACATCTTAAAGTATCGAAAAAAGAAGTATTTAAAAGAATTTACTGAAGGAATTAAAAATGATGAAATATAAGGGCATTGATAACGTACTTTTACTGGAGGGATTCTCTTGCAATCATATTTTCAATTAGGTTATTATTTGCTGGCTAAATTATTCTTTTTTTGTATGCTTATAGTAATTATCTATGAAATTGTTGCCTATGAGCGTTCCAAACATTATTTTAAAAAAAGGGGAGAAATATTTAACAATATTTCTCCCCTAATATACATTTTGATTCTTTTTCT
Source organism: Fructilactobacillus sp. X2R5C3 (assembly GCF_059901325.1). Taxonomy (NCBI): domain Bacteria; kingdom Bacillati; phylum Bacillota; class Bacilli; order Lactobacillales; family Lactobacillaceae; genus Fructilactobacillus; species Fructilactobacillus sp. X2R5C3. The sequence continues at coordinate 7,634 of NZ_JBWXUY010000001.1, forward strand.
ATATTTCGCTTCTAATAATATCATTGGGCATACTTTAACTGACAATTATATGTGGAACAAAACATTAACAGATCGCTGGAATTATTTAATCGGGAACCCTAGTGGACTAATTATGCTAATGTCATACGTAATTATTCTGACTAGTATTGTTTTGTGCATGACAATTAAACGCTGGAACATTTACAATAATGGGAACCAACAGCCAAAATTAATTAAACAACTGAAACAATCATTTTTTAGACATATTAATTATATCTATATATTAATTATATTTACTTGCATAATTTCATTTATTAATGTTGCATTAGGAATAATCTACCATTTTATATTTTACTAATAAGGTAATATCATAATTGTGAGGAGGAAGATAAATGTCTGAAAAACCGGACTACATCAAAGACTACCAAGAATACTTACATAAATACCACATTATGTCACGCTTATTGCTACCATCCATTATATTGGTAATCATTACCTTCACTTTGGGATCCATTCTCCTTAATATGCATGCAAACAAATTCATCCTTTGGATCATGGGGACAATCGATGGAATTACATTCTCGCTATTTATTACCGCACTAGGAACTACAATAAGATTAATGATAGAAAAATATAAGATTAAGCATAGGCGACCTTCAAGGTTAAAACATTATTATTGTTTATGGGTCATTATTTTATTTCTGTGTTTTGGAATTTTTGTTTTCATTGGATCAATTGAAATACTATTACTTTCAAACAATTTATGGGAGGCATATGAATCTCCAATGTTGCCAACGTTTTTAATTTGCTCTGGATTTTTATTATATTATCTTTCTAAAAGCACCTTAAAATATCGGAAAAAGAAATATTCAAAAGAACTTACTGAGGGAATTAAAAAGATGAAATAAGTAATTGAGATATAAATCAATAAATGGACCTGTAATTACAAATTACAGGTCCATTTATTTAATCATTTTAATACAACATAAATTACGCAAATAATGACATATATCATCCTACTAGTGCCGCTAAAAATGCAATTATTACAGCAATACCAACACTTTCACCCTCAATTGCATATCTTACATATGCCGGTGTCAACGCAAGCGTATCAGTCTTTTCTCCTAATTTATCGGTAACCTCATCATAAGCTTTTTCATAACTCTTAAAGTCAGGATAATCATGTGGATGAGAATCAATATCTATTGAAATAGAAAGCTCTGTATCAAAACTTTTATTATTAATTTTTAACTTAAAAATATTAAATTCTACTGATATACTCCAACCGTCTTTAGTTTCTACAATCTCAATTGAAACTTGACCATCTTCAATTTTTTGAACAAATTCCCACTTATTAAATAAACTAACGATGTATACGCCAGCATTAACATTGTTATTACAACTTTGCATGACCCAATCAAACATAAATTTTAGTGGTAATTTCCCATTACTAATGGTAAACATCCCAGATCCATGGACTGGCTTAATATCAGCTTCACCTACTAAAGTAATTTTTAATGATTTATTATCATTGTATAGCACATAAGGAACATCAATTTCTACCTGTGTATTATCAACAATATTCTTTAAAGCTTCTTTAGCAGACATTTCTCCAATTCCCGTTGGCTTAATCTTATTAGTACCATCATCTCTACCAGACGACGCATCTTGGTCAATCGCAATGTCACCTAAACTGTATTCAACAAATTGGTCAATTGCCCAATCTTTAGGCATCTGATAACCCAAATTTCCACTATATCCAGTTGACATATCAGATACAAACGCCGTTTTTGCAAGTCCTTTACCAAGGGCTTGAGCACAAACATTTCTGGTTCCGTAAATTCCTGCTTGATAACTTGAGCCGCCTAATGCTTTTTTGACTCCCTCCATATATGGAATAACCGTACTATCAATGTCACCAGCTTGAATATCAGTATCAACAGCAAAGTAAATAATAGTATCCTTTGGGAATCCAAGCCGTTGTGCTGTTGCATTTGCAATTCCTGCATCAGCACAACCCTGGCCGTATTTAAAGTATTCCTGACTGCCATCATTATCTTGATAGATTGGAAACACCTTTAGGCCACCATCAGTAATTCTTTTCAGTTCATCATCAGTCAGATTTTTGTTACGACGTTTTGAGCCAGTGCCAACTGATCCAGTTAAATAGCGACCAACAATTTCAAAGCCATAATTTTTGATGTTTTTAACGTCTTTATCACTTAATTGAAATGAAGTATCACAAGCATTTGAATCTCGATTAGTATTCCCATTACTGGTAAGCAACCCCTTGATAACGGTTAAATCAGCTTTCCCTGTAAATGGTGGTAAATTCATAAACTTCCTAAAATTAACCACATCTTCAGCAACCGAATTATTAAATACTCCATCAACAGATCCACTCAGAAAATCATTAACCATTAATCCATATTGAAGTAGCTTAACGCCTGCACCTTTGTCCCCTTCAGTTAAAGTTGGCGTTTTATTAATGGTTCCAGGTCCATAAACTCCGTTTGCTTGTCCAGGTGTCATTCCTTCAACAGCTTGCAGGGCATAAATCAAAGCTGTGTTTGTATTTCGTTGATACAAACCATCAGTTGGAACCAAGCCAAGATCATCACCAAAATAATCTAAATAGTTATGGTTTAAATATTGTTGCATTTGACGATATTTCTTTTTACCACCATCAAGTAATTCAAAGGCAGCCATATCAAATAGACCAGCCATTAATGGAACAGTAACCCCACCTTTATCTAATCCAGCATCATTACGTAATTTATTTACTGCATTCTGTGTATCTTTGGTATATTTCTCGTCAAACGCATTCGGACTAATTCCCTTACACCAGAAGGCACCTTGAATTAACTTCGCAATCTTACCCTTGTAACCGACCTTCAACTGATCAACCATCCCACTTAGTGCTTTCTTGGTTTTATCACCAAAACCACTACCAAGTGGACTAATCCCTAGTTCATGCTGAAGTCCCATTCTTAAAGCATAAATAGTTGGCCAACCCGTCTTTCCATTCTCCTTGACCTTATCAAATCCCGAAACATTACCGTATTCTTGGTTCAACCACTTTTGAACGCTTAAAACTTGTTCATCCATAATTATTTCCTCCTAAATTTCTCTTTATAAGATTTAAGAGTTAGCGCTAACTCGCACGTAAACACATCGAAATCAATTCGCAATCATGTAGAATAATCATTGAATCTTATAGACAAAAGTTCTACAATGATGGTAAAGAAAATCAGCTGAAATAATCTAAACCAACCTCACTTCGAGGTTGTTGCTTGATTTCTTATCTGTTTACAGGAACAATCATATATCCATAATTTCTACATGTCAATAATTTCATAGATTAATTTTCTATGTAAATAATTAAAAGGAGTCAAAAATGTCGATCTATCAACGTGTTAAAGAGCTTGCTAAAAATAAAAATATTTCCATTCGCGAATTAGAGCATCAACTTGGGTTCTCCAACGGAACCATGCAAAAGTGGGACCAAACCGCTAATTCGCAAAAACTCAAAAAAGTTGCCAACTACTTCAACGTCTCCGTTGACTATCTCTTAGGAAACTCAACTGGTAACTCGGCTGACTTAGATGACCTCTCAACGATCATGATGTTTGGGGGCAAACCCATCCCAGAAGAAGACCGTGAAACAGTCGTGGAAATCTTAAGGAAACTTCGAAATGCACGAAATCATCAATAGTCTTTTTAACTATGCGTTAGATAATGACATTGCCGTTGTATACACGGACAAACTCCATCAAAATACCCAATCCTTTGCGGACGTTCGTTCCCATTCAATTGTGATTAATGCCAACTGGCAGCTACGAAAACAACTTCCATTTATCATTGCGCACGAAATTAGCCACGTCCTGCAGTGCGATCAGGATGATGCCATTCTTAGTTTTACCACTCTGATGAATCCCAAGTACGAACAGAAGGCCAACGTGAATGCCGTTAGGCTTCTAGTTCCCTTCTACGCTGACAACAAGGAAATTGACCAGCTTAACCTAGAGGAATTCATGGATTTATTTGCCATCCCGGATTCACTACGTGACGTGTGTTTTACTGAAATTAAAGACTATGTTGATTGAAACATCAAAAAAGCTCAACTTCATTTCGAAGTTGAGCTTTTCATTTACGATCATCTATTCAAATAATTTTTTAGCGGCCTTGGCCAGAATCTTCGGATTCTTATCAAATCGTGGGTTGTCCACGAGTTTTGACATTGGAACACCAGCAAAGTGGTAAGCGGCCATTTCACCAGAACGAACGGCACTTTGTTCGGTGAAGACCATTTGGTAAGGTTGTTCAACAAACTCACCGGTGAATGCTAGATTCGTTGAATGGTCAGGGATGACCTTGGGACGGTCAATCTTAGCCCGGTTGTTAAACAATGCCGAAGCGTATGGCATGTAAACGGGAACCGAGTTGACAATTGAGTCCATGATTTCCTTTTCTTTATCACGGATGTTTACGGGACCCGGATCGACCTTTGAAAGCTGTCCGATCAACTCTTGAACCATTTCTTTTCCAGTCATCTTGATGTACTGCTTGTCGACGAATTCACCGCGACGATATGGATACAAGAAGTAACCCCAAAGAACGGTTTCGTTTGGCTTCTGGTCGGTGAAATGAGGTTGATGATGAACCACAATCGACATTCTCACGTCTTTTTGACCTAACGGAGTAATTGGACTCGTTGATAGGAAGGAGTTCAAAGCATTCCCAGGTAGTTGCGTAGTAATACGGGTGATTTCGTTTAAGAAAGTATGATCCTTAGTGGTTACGGTAAAACTACTCCAGCCACTGGCGTTCCGATCGGCGAAGAATTTGTCTGGATTCCCCAAGTTGTAGAAGTGATTGGTGGCTTTCTTCCACAAACTTGAAGCAGCTCCATAATCGGTGTTTTCACCGGACGGGGTGTTGAAGTCTCCAAGCGTAGCCGAATCGGTAATGGAACCATTGGTGAAGAAGACCGCAGTATCATCATCGACATCAATGTGTTCATCTTTACCAGTGTCAACGTTCTCCATTTCTAGGCCCTTAACGGTAATTTCTTCGTTCATTGGAGTTTCTTTGAAGTCCCAATCATTAACCCGACGGTTCAAGACGAAGGTTACGCCTTGTTTCTTCAAGTAATTAATTAATGGTAGCATCAAACTTTCGTACTGATTGTAGCGAGTTCGGTTAACCCCCACGAGCGTGTTAATTTGGGTAAATTCGTAAATCATTTGATGCATGTAACGCCTGAGTTCTTGAGCTGAACTTTGGGTACGAAAGGCAAAGGTCGTCTCCCACATGTACCAGAAGTTGGTTTGAAACATGTGGGGATCGTCCTTGAAGTAGTCAGCGATGGAGACGTTATCAAGTTCGGTTTCTTTGTCGTCTGGCATCATGATTAACTTCGTCAATAGGAGCCGATCCTTGTTGTTAAATCCCATTTTAGCGGAGTTAATAATGCCCTTTTCGCCTTCCATCAAACGCGCTTTATCGTAGGTCCGATGCTTAGAATCAAAGTCACGCGTGTCCTCTGCAGCAGTCATTCCCTCTTCGGTGGCTGACGGAACCCGACTTAAGAGATCCATCAAATCAACGTAGGTCCGGTAATTCAACATTCTTCCCCCACGAGCGACAAAGCCAGTTTGGTCAGACGTTTCATGATTACGATTCCAGTATTCATTACCGGTCACGTCAGTTTTGGCACCATCATTTGCGCCATGGTCGTCCAAGGAATAGAAAGTAATGTTCTTTCCGTCCCAGTGACCTTCTTGAATCAAGTAAACGGCAGCGGCCATGTTAGAAATGCCGGCACCAATCATAATTGCTTTTTTCTTAGTCATATTAAACCTCCTAGATTTAAATACGTAGTAAGCACTGGTCTCTATGTTAGCAGTTTCACATATGCTTATATCTATATTATAACGTACCCAAAAGTTGGAGTGTAACTTATCAATTTGATTTAATAATTTATTTAATTAATGTTCTTACGTCAACCATTAAGCAACTCACATGTCAGCCTGCGAATAGATAATTAAGGTCGTAATCTGGTACAATATAATAGAAGAAAGGTGGTAATTACTATGCCAGAAACAGTATTTTTCAATCCCGGCGACTCACTTGGAAACTTTCACGACTATAATGATGCAGTTCGTTCTGCTCAACTTTACCGTGACAAACAAGTGGAGGCCAAAAACGTCGTAGTAGTTCATGGAAAAGACAAAAAATCATTCGATATTTTCCTTTCGGATAACGCTCAATCAGATGCTAAAAATAACGATCAAACTTCGCCCTATTACGTTAATAAACGAATCTAATTAATTGATTTAATTTAATTGGAAATTACGTAATTATTAGTGTACAATTGATTATATTAAATAACCAAACGTATGTTCGCAATTATGTAATATGTAAAAAGAAAGGAATTTTATGGCAAATTCTAAAAACAGTGTCGACGGGCGTCAAATCGAGCTCGATAAAGCACTTAGCAAGATCAAAAAAGAATTTGGGACCGGTGCTATCATGCGGATGGGCGAGTCCCCTAACCAAAACGTTGATTCCATTTCAACTGGTATTTTATCGTTAGATATTGCCCTTGGCATTGGGGGATTCCCTCGTGGTCGTGTGGTTGAGATCTTCGGTGCCGAATCATCAGGTAAAACCACGATCGCTCTTCAGACCGTTGCTGCTTTACAACAAGCTGGCGGAACGGCCGCATACATCGATGCCGAAAACGCGATGGATCCGGAATACGCTCACAGCCTGGGAGTTAACATTGATAACCTTTTGTTATCTCAACCAGGAACCGGTGAAGAAGGACTACAAATTGCCGATGCACTGGTACAATCCGGTGCCATCGACTTAATCGTTGTCGACTCAGTGGCCGCCTTAGTTCCGAAGTCTGAAATTGAGGGTGACATTGGTGATTCTCACGTTGGTTTACAGGCTCGTCTAATGTCACAGGCACTTAGAAAATTAGCTTCCAGTATCAACAAGACCAACACCGTTGTCATCTTCATCAACCAGCTAAGAGAAAAAGTTGGTGTGATGTTTGGTAACCCAGAAACAACCCCTGGTGGACGGGCCCTTAAGTTTTACTCAAGTGTACGACTCCGTGTTAGTTCCGGTAAACAATCCAAAGAAGGTCAAGACGTTGTTGGTCGAGAAACCAAAATCAAAGTCGTAAAGAATAAGGTGGCTCCGCCATTCAAGACCGTTGATACTTTGATGAGTTTCGGAAAGGGTATCGAACCAATTGCCGATATGGTCAACCTAGCCGTTGACAAAGACATCGTCGACAAATCTGGATCATGGTACTCATACGGTGAAGAACGACTGGGACAAGGTCTAAACAAGACCGTGGCTAACCTGCGTGACAAACCTGAGATGGTCGAAGAAATCAAGAACAAGGTCAGAGAAGCCTATGGCATCGCTAATGATGAAGAATCAAAGGACGATGACAGTGACAAGGATGCAAAATCCAAGTCAACTGACAATAAGGCCACTACTAAGAAAACAACCAAAGCAAGTACCAAAAAAGATAGCGAAACTAAGTTAGACGTTTAATTAAATGGAAAAGCATCAAATCATTATGTAATGATTTGATGCTTTTTTAATACAAATAATAATCTTGATAAAGCTTTAAACAATATTTTAATTAAATCTACATAAGTCAAATATCGAATACTCAAATGAATTTTCAGTGTAATTACACAACTATAAAAAACAATTTTTATAACTTTTAAAAAATTGTTGACTTTCTATATCGTTTAATTTATATTAATTATGGTAATTAAGCCTCTCACAAGAAAGGAAGATTTAATATGAAGTACTTGTTTAATTTACAAGCACAACCAAACGTGGAGTTAAAGAAGAAGCGTCGTCATCACCATCACGGAGTACGAAGTAATATCAGTGTTCAATGTGATGTTCGAAGCAATGTAAGTGTCTTCTGTCAGTAATTTAACAATAGGTGTATTTATTATGAAAACTTTGCTAGACCTCCAAAAGACTGTGGGTAAAAATGCCAAGAAGCTTGTTGGCGGGAAAAAAGATTCTCATATTAGTGTTATGGGATGTGGCAACAACAGCAATATTAGTATTATGTGCAAATAATACTATAGGAGCATTTCATGAAACCTATTCTGCAATTACAACAACTTGATAATGTAGCATTAAGAAAAAAGCGCCGAAAAGGACGTAAGGGTTCTCATCTGAGCGTTGGATGCACAATTAACAGTGACGTTAGTATTCTTATATGCAAGAGATAAGAGAGCCTTAATAGGACTCTCTTTTTATTTTAAACTTAAAGGATGTAGTTATGGATTTAAGATATTTAGATTATTTAAAAAAAGGATCATTATTTTATCAACCCACCACAGCCGAAACAAACAGTTTAATTTATAAAGTTACTATTCACGACAAGGATAAATGGAATCATAATATCGATAAAAATTGGAATTATTTTATCAATAAAAATAGACAACTGCCAAACCAAGGGTGGAAAATTCATGTAACATCTCCCATTGATTATGCGCAAAAAACATTGGACCAAATCACACCGTATTTGATAGAAAATAACATTTCTTTTAAATTTGTTCCTACCAAAAAAGAATTAATTATGAAAAATTCAAAATATGGTGATCGATCTGCATGTGGAAAATTCATAACAATTTACCCCAAAGATGAAGATCAATTTATTCAACTATTAAGTCCCCTAACTGACCTAACCAATGACATCCCCAAGGGTGCATATATTTTAAACGATAAACAGTGGTACAATTCCAACATCTTCTTTAGGTATGGGGGATTTATTGGAATGCCAATGGTACATGATGGAAAAACGATCATGGGAATCAAAAATCCAAATGGAGAGTTAGTGCCAGACTTAAGGGTTCCATACTATAACGTTCCCTCATTTATTTCTGAACCAAAAGAAATTAAAAAAATGGATAAAATACAAACGATTGAATATTCCAAAATTGATTTAACTAAATTCAAACGCTATGAGGTTATTTCCGCAATTCACTTTAGTAATGGTGGCGGCGTCTATCAAGTCACAAAAGATGGTAAAAATTATGTAATGAAGGAGGGACGAAAACAGTCTGGAATTGATGCACAAGGGAATGATGGTTTTTTCCGTGTAAAGAATGAATACAATACCCTAAAAAAATTAAATGGGATTAACAGAACAGTTAAGGTCTATGATTATTTTGAGATATGGGAAAATAATTACTTGATTGAAGAATTTGTTCCTGGAAATTCATTATCCGATTTCATTCCAGAAAACTTTCCTTTCTCATACGAAAAGAATCGAAATGAATATTTAAAACTTATAGATCAATTAATCAAACAATTAAAAGTGGCAATCACAGAAGTTCATCAGGCTGGTTTTGCTATTGGTGACTTAAATCCAAATAATATTATGGTTACTCCTAACAATAACATTAAACTAATCGATTTTGAGACTGCTACCCTCCTCTCAAATGAATATCATCCAGAACTACAAACTATGGGATACGTTAATTCTAAAATTAGTGACTTTAAAAGTGCTGATTGGTTTGCTTACATGAGGATCTCAAGATTTTTGTTACTACCGATTGAGTTCGTTTCTGATTTGTCTTTAAAAATTGAAGAAAATCAAAATAAATGGATAACAGATTATTTTGGAGAAAAAGCACTTGATATATTACAAAATACAGAAAAGGATTGTAAAAATTTCATTCCAAAATTAAAGAACATTTTCGACGTCCCAAAATTTGAAATCAATATAAAAGCAGTAGACAAACTCATCAATGGGTTAAAAACCGGAATAATTGAATATTCATCAAATCAAAATGATAGTTTTTCAGGTGGTGACATTAGACAATTTATTGACAAGCTTGGAAAAGTTAACATCGCTAATGGTGGTTTTGGAATACTAATGGCATTAAATCGGAGTAATACAAAGTTAACAAAAGAAATCAATTGGGCTAATAATAGCAGCAAAAATCTTATTAGCCACTTCAATGAAGACACCAGTCTTGGACTATTTAATGGTATTTCAGGAATCGCGTCTATTTTAGATGATTTAAACTTACAGGAACATTCAAACCAATTTCTTGAATTTATACTTGATCAAAAAAATAGAATTTTAAAAGAAACAGATTACACTCTTTACTCTGGATTAAGCGGAATTGGTTTAAGTTTACTAGCCTTCTTTAAAAAAAATAATAATAATAAATTTTTAGAAATGAGTAAATTAATCGCGATCCGCTTAAATACATTATTTATAAATGGTTCGGGAACTCAACCAGATGATGAAGATACCATTCCTTATGGATTAATGAATGGATGGTCAGGCGCGAGTTTATTTTTATTACTACTATTTGATGTAACAAAAAACAAAGAAACTCTGAAAAATGCCAAAGATATGTTGAATTTTGAACTAGATAAAAACATTGAAATTTCCGACTCACAATCTGCAGAGATTTTGGATAATTCAATTGGTTTTCCCAGAATACTTCCATATCTAGGAGAAGGAGGAGTTGGTGTCGGATTAGTATTGAGCCAATTTATTAGGCGCTTACATGAATTTCAAAACGAAAAATATTTAAACCTTCAAGAACAATTCACTAAAAATCTCCAAACTTACTGCACATACTCATCTGGACTAACCAGAGGGATCAGTGGAATTATCCTTATAGGAATTGATAATAAAAACAAATTATCCGACATCGATAAATTAGTCCAGTCATTAGAAAACTATCTGCTTGTAGATTCTAATAATAATATTATGTCACCCGGAACATATGGATATCGTTTTTCAAATGATTTGTTTACTGGAAATGCTGGTCTAATGACTGTCTTACAAGGCATTAAAGATAATAACGCTTGGAAATGGATGCCAGTGCCTAAATCTGTCTTAAATCAACTGTTTCTTTCCTAATCAAAATTAAATTAATGTCATCGTATAAAATCATTTATTATGATTAATTCTTAAATAAATTAAAAGTAGGAAAATAATGAAAAAGACAAAAATTAATTTCATTAAACTAGATGCCGGCTTCTTCGTTGGACTCGGTTTAAGTCTGATTGGAACAATAGTTTCTTTATTTATTCCCCTATTAATTGGTAAGGCTATCAACATTAAATCGTTACTCAGTCAAAAAAATAATACGTGGACAATTATTGGAATTTTGGCCTTGCTAATTTTTAGTGCCATTTTTACAGCAATTAGTGGATATTTGCTTAGTCGTTCAGGAGCCAAACAAATTGCAAATATTCGCACTCGTATTCAAGATCATCTTCTTTATTTACCAACTACCTATTTTGATAACCAATTAAGTGGAAAACTTTCTAGTAGAGTTATTAATGATGCCTCAATAATTCAAAACTTTACTACTGAAATGATCCCCTCTTCAATTAGTGGAATAATTACTGTGGTGGGAACATTTGCAATTTTATTTTCACTTGATTGGAAACTATCTTTACTTATCTTAATTGCATTTCCACTAGACGCGATGGTTACCATCCCAATTGGAATAATTGATGAGAAGGTTTCAATTAAATCTCAAGAGAAACTAGCTCAAATGAATGAAACCAGTTCTGAAAGTCTTAGAAACATTCGAGCGGTTAAATTAAATAACGCAGAACATAGTATCCAAAATAAATTCAAAAAAGACGTAAATGCTCTTTATCATTTATCACTAAAAATGAATGCAATTTTTGCTATAACAGGTCCAATTCAAACCATGTTTGGACTTTTATTGATTATTATAATCATTTGGTACGGTGGTGTTCGGGTATCAGCTGGAACTCTTTCCATTGGAACCCTAGTCGCTTTTCTAATGTATCTATTCCAAGTAATTGGACCAATTAATGTCATAGCTGATTTCTATGCAAGCTACAAGCAAGCAAAGGGAGCAACAAAACAAATTACTAGAATCTTACAGTTAAGTCCAGAAAATAACTATAAAAATCCTGTTATTAAAAACACTTCAAAAAATTCAGTTATTAAATTAAAAAATGTATCTTTTTCTTATGAAAATCACCTAGTACTAAGTAATGTTTCAATGGATTTTACTCCTGGTGATAAAATTGCAATCGTTGGTCCCTCAGGCGCTGGGAAAACCACTATTATCAATTTATTAACAAGACTTTATCCAATCCAATATGGAAAACTCTTGTTTGATGACAATGACGCTTCTAATTTTTCTATTTCGCAATGGCGTTCGCTTTTTGGAGTAGTAACTCAAGATAACACTATTTTTTCTGGAACATTTTATGATAACTTAGTTCTTGGTTTAGTAAATATCCCAAGCAAATCAGAAATATCAACAGCAATTAAAATTGCTGATTTAGAAAATTGTGTATCATCATTACCAGATGGAATAAAAACAATCATTGGTGAACAAGGACTTAAATTATCTGGAGGACAAAGACAACGATTACAAATTGCTAGAGCATATTTAAAACATCCTAAATTCCTAATTCTTGATGAAGCAACTTCTAGTCTGGACTCTGATTCTGAACAATTAGTAACACATGAAATTGATAAGATGATGACCGGCAAAACAATTATTGCCATTGCACACAGACTTTCAACCATTATAAATGCCGATAAAATATACTTTCTAGACCGTCACAAAATATTAGGCTTTGGAAACCACGAAGAATTAATGAATCGAGTTCCAGAATATCATCGCTTCGTAAATGAACAATTCATTGATAAAAACTAAAAAAGCATCAAATCATTACATAATGATTTGATGCTTTTTTAGTTTGTTATTTAATTACGCTTTTCTCATTAACTTACTACCAACATAGTAGATAATGGCAATCACAATCATAGAAATGAAAGTGGCTCCAACCGTCGCCTTAATAATTGGCAACATGTTTAACGCAATGTACAATACCACCCCGATGGCGATACATAACATCGCAAACCAGTTAATTCCATTTTTGTACCAATACTTTCCGGCGGGAGTTTCTAAGGCTTTTAAATCGTATTTCCCATCTGACAAGCCAAAGTAATCAACCACCAAGATGGCAATGATTGGACCAAGAAACATCCCAGTATAGTTCAGAAATGCGGTAAAGGCATCAAGGAAACTACCGTTAATCAAAGGAACCAGTGTCAAAATCATGGACAAGATGGTAACGATGAACAGTGATTTATTCAAACTAATCTTAGGAATCAAGTTATTTAGGGCGGAGCCACCAGACTGAATGTTGACGGCGTTGGCAGTCATACTGGTCAAAACAATGACAACCATCGCAATAACTCCTAGTCCCAATTTATTAGCAACCGTACTAGGATCGGAGTTATTAGGATTGAAGACCCCGGACGTCAAGGCAACACTTAGCGTCGTGCACAGACCGATGATGACAAAACTGACCATCCCAAGAATGGCACCGACATATGGAGCCTGGGTGGCAATGCGTTTACTGGAAGTGAACCGAGTAAAGTCAGCTCCACCAACTACCCAACCAAGGGCAGCTGCGGCAATCGTATCGAGGGCGACCCCAAACGGCATCCGGGCTTTCATTGGAACTTGATACTTGGCAATCTGTGAAAACGAAACGTCACGAAAAACCACGATGACTTCGATAATCACAAAAATAATTACCAAAATCACTCCAATTCGTTCGATAATTTGAACGGATTTGGGACCAGCGATAATACTAAGTAAGTGCAGAATGCTCATGATGATAATTCCAACAATAATCCCAAAGTAGCCGCCGGGTTGACCAAACAACGCCCAGCCAAACATACTGTGGAACAGATACGCAAGGGAAGTAGCGGCGATAAACGTGTTAACGGCCGTCCACCCCATAAAAAGCGTCAGATTAATGACTGATGGCACGACACTTCCCCGAATTCCAAAGGGAGCTCTGGACAAGATCGTGGTCGATGCCCCCGTTTGATATCCCATGTAGCCCACCATGCTCAAAAACGCGAAGGCAATTGCCGAAGCAATGACGGCGGAACTAATTCCGCCAAAGAAACCAGCGGCGGCAATCACGCCACCAATGAACCAGGTTCCGTTGTTAGCGTTCGCTCCGAACCACGTGGCAAACATATCCCAATAATTCATGTCTCGTTCGGAAATTGGGATTGACTCAAATGCATATTTCTTATTTCGCTCCATTTTATCCTCCAATTATTAACGACTGGTTTGGTTTACTGTCTGATGGTCGTATTTGCAACTTATTTCAAGTATACCACTGAAAGAATCCTTCACAACGAATAATTCGAACGCCTCCTCAATTACTAAAATTCTGAATTACATTAGGCAAATCATTAAGTTACCACAAATTCTATCATTCGTTTTTCTTTGAATCAATTAAGTTGGTTAGCTAATATTGTTCGTTTTCTATGAAAATAAAAACGCCAATCATTTTTGACTGACGTTATTATTATTTATTTTTTAGCCCTAACCCGCTGCAAAGTATTATTTGATAGCAGGTATAAATATTCGTCTTTAACTGGTTTACCCAAGATGTCTGATAAAGCAATTCCATAGATATTTACCTGACCACGATACTGGTCAATGATCTTCTTGACACTTTCATCCGGCTTCTTCGGATTAACGAAATCGGTCTTGTAATCAAACAGAACGGGTCCATCGTCTAAATCAAGATAACCATCAATAATTCCGTGGACCAACAACTTTTGTTTTGAATCGTTTTCAAATTCAGAGAAGATTTGGTCGGCTGAAACCAGCAGTGAAAACGGAACTTCCCGATGAAGTTGATCGGGATGAGCCTTAATTAGTTTGCCTAGGTCACTTTGATAAAACTCGACAACCGAATCAACGTTGACCTTTTTGGCAACCTCCGGCGTAATTAACTTATCATTAATCAACTGCGCCAAGAGTTCTGAAACCGTCTCGTGATTAACTGGTTCTTTGACGTTAATCTTCTGCAAAATCAAATGCGTTGCCGTTCCAATCTCCATCGAGTTGGGTTGTCCGACCGATTGCATGAACTGCGGCTGCATAAACGTTGAGTTATTGTACCGCGTCCGCCTTAAAATCATGTTACGACTTTCGGCGACACTTCCCAGCTGAATGTTGTCCGGATCATCAAATAATCGTTTGATTTCCGAAACGGACTGATAGGCCGTGGTGGTAGTGGCTGCTTTGTATGGATATTTGAACCCCATAATCTGCTTAATTTGTGATTGATCAATTTGATCAGCTGGAAGTTCCTGTTCTTCTGTGGCCGACTTTGTTTCGGTCGTCCCAGGTTGCTGCAAATCCTTCGCCGTCACAAATTCGACCTTAAAGTTCGTCGGATCCTTCGCCAAAACGTGGGTGGCGTCAACTTTTCCACGGTCCTGATAATAGTTCGGGTGACGAACAAGGGCCGCCCCAATCCAGTCCATAAAGTTATTCGCACTACTTCTCGTGGACTGATTTAAGACCAGGTCTGAACTCTGATAAGCGCGTTCCCACTTCTTGGTCTCATCTTCGACCGACTTCTTATTCTTAACAATCCCAGTGATGTAGAGTTGTTGCTCAGCCCGGGTCAGTGCAACGTACAACTGCCGCATCTCTTCGGCTAGCATACTGTTGTACTCTAGATCATTAATGGCCACGTACTGTAGACTAGGCAACAGTTCATGCTTTTTTTGATCTAAGTATTTAACCCCAATTCCCAATTTATTATTGAAAATGTAGTTTCCCCGGCTGTCAGAGTTATTGAACTGTTTGGTGGCGTCCATCAAAAAGACCACCGGAAATTCCAGCCCTTTGCTACCGTGAATCGTCATGACGTGGACCGAGTCGGTCTCAATTTCTGCAGGGGCCTCCGCTAAATCGTCGTCCTTGTCCTGCAATCGTTTGACAAACTGCACGAAGGCAAATAAGCCCTTAAAACTACTCTTTTCGTATTCAGCGGCTCGTTCGTATAAAGCGTGCAGGTTAGCCTGACGTTTCTTCCCGGCTGGCATCCCACCAACGTAGTCCAAGAAACCAGTCACACTGTAAATGTGCCAGATCAAGTCCGAAAGCTCATGCTTTGTCGCAAAGTCCTTAAAATCATTCAATTGATCCAAGAACAACTGCACTTTTTTAGAAACCAAATTACCAAACTCGGTTGGTTCCTGTGACGGATAGTTGTGGTAGAAATCAAGAAGCGATGTGAAATAGTCACCGGTCTTGTGGTTGATTCGCAGATAAGCCATCTCGTTTTCATCCATTCCCACGATTGGCGAACGCAGGACCGCTGCGAGCGGAATATCTTGATAGGGATTATCAATAATCTGTAAGAGTGACATCATAATCTGAACTTCAGTGGTTTTAAAGTAGCTCTCGCCACCATCAATTGAAAGTGGGATCTGTTTTTGGGCAAATTCCTTGGAAATATCTAAATTGTTCTTACGGGTTGGTTCCAAGATGGCAATATCACCGTAACGAATGTCACGCATCTCGTGCGTGGTCTTGTCGTAGATCTGTATCTTCTTTTTCATTAAGTCCTGGATTTGATCAGCGACCATTTTAACCTGACCTTCAGAACTACTGTCTGGTTCAAGGGTCAGATCGTCGTCATCATGGTCTGAATCATCAACGTACATCATGATATTGGCGTTTGATTGAACGTCGTCACCGTAGTAAGTGGCCCCGTACTTCAACTTGGCGTTGCCGGTATAGTTCATCTCACCAAGACCCCGGTCCATGATTTGAGAAAAGACTAAGTTGGTAAAGTCATCGACGTTTTTGGCTGAACGGAAATTATCGGCCAAAACGACCGCCGTATCCGGATTATCGGATTCTTGATAATCGTCTAGTTTTTCCAGAAACATCCCGGGATCCGCCAACCGGAAACGATAAATCGACTGCTTGACGTCTCCTACCATAAACATGTTCTCATGTTTCGGATTCTTCATGGCGTTTAAAATGGCGTCTTGAAGACGATTATTATCCTGATACTCATCAACCATGATTTCATTAAAGTAGTTCTGAAACTGATGTTGAATTTCAGGACTGTCCTTGCTGTTCCCAGTTAAAATGTTTAACGCAAAGTGTTCAATATCAATAAATTCGTAGGCGTGCTTTTGTTTTTTGACCTCAGCATAGCGCGTCGAAAACGTCTTAACGACGTCCACTAACTTGTTAACGATGGTTTCAGAATGATGAATCACATCCAAATTGTCAGCTTGTTTGGCAAAAAAGTATCGATTGGTAAGATTCTTTTTGATCGTATCATCAGCATTTTTACGTAGTTCCATGGCTTGTTTCTTGAATTCTTTTTGAGAATCATCCACCTTTTTTCGAGACATGGTTCCCAGTTTAAAATCATGAAATACATCATAGAGGGCATCCCAGTCCGCCGTTTTTAACCGATCGTAAATCTGATTCAACTTTTTAATGTCGGATTCAACCAAATCGGCCCGATCAGACATGGCACCGTTTAAAAATTCCTGACGGGACTGTTCAAGTAAACTAAGGGCCTGCTTCATTTTGTTTTGAAGTTCTGGGAGGAGGTACTTCTGGTAAAACGCACTCCGAGTGATACTACCGTCCATCTGGTACAAGCCTGAAAGCTTATCTAACCACGCCACTGGATCTCGATCAACGTTTGCGAAATCATAAAGTCCCAGAACCACGTCGGTTAAACCGTCGTCACCCCGATCACTTGAAAAATTGCGGGTTAATCTGGCAAATGACCCATCCTCATCGTCTCCGTACAGGTCTTCGCGCACGTCTTCCCAGACGGAATCCCGGAGCATCTCCAGCTCCGTTCGGTCGGCCAAAATCCGAAAGTTGGGATCTAGGTCAATGGCGTAGTAGTACTTCTGGACCAACCACTGACAAAAAGCATCCATCGTTGAAATGTGGGCCACTGACAACTTCCGAATTTGTTTGACCAAGTTTCGTTTTTGTGCATTGTCACTGGTCTGATTAATTTGATCCTGAAGACCTTTTTTAATGCGGTCCTGCATCTCCTTAGCAGCGGCCTTCGTGAACGTCACAATCAATAGATGATCGACGTCAACGCCGTGTTCGACCTTATTTAGAACTCGTTGAACCAGCACTCGTGTTTTTCCCGAGCCAGCCGAGGCCGACACTAGCGCATTCCCCGGGAACTTTTCCGTAATAGCTTTTTCTTGTTCGGGGGTAAAATTCATACTATTGTTCGCCATTATCACGTGCCTCCTTTCTTAAGAAGTCAATCACGTCCTTGTTGTTCCCCATGTCTTTCACAATTCGATAGTTATTTTCAGTTAATAATGGGTCAAACTGCATCACCGGTTTATAGGGAGAATAAATAATCTTGGATTGGTCTTTATACTGAGACGGTTCCAATTTAATGTTTCCGGCAAAAATCTGCTTACCGGCATTCTTAATCCGATCCTCAGTCCGTTTCAGTAGAAGGTCCAAGTCACGTGGTTCAACAATACTAGTCTTGACCGCATTACTGTATAAATCACCCTTGCTGGTAAACTGATATGGATAAATATTACCGGCATCGTCAATGTTATTGACCATGTCTTTTAACATACTGTCGTTATTAACCAAGAGGCCCGTGTACTTATGAGCCTTCATCAATGCGGCTTCCAGCTGCTTCGGATCATCAAAATTCTTAACGTCTTGCGGCTTCAAAATCGGGTCAAAGATGTGCATGTAGAGCGCTCCCGCTAACTTCACCTTGTCAGTAGTAGACAGCTTGTCCTGATTTCGTAGCAACGCATCAAGGTAAGTCATCATCTGCATCCGCGTTCCGTCATAGGCTTCCGACAAATCAATCTTCTTTTCACCAGATTTATAGTCGACCACTCCAAGATATTCAGTCCCATCAATGAACATCTGGTCAATCCGGTCAATTCGACCCCGCACGTTCACCGAGTGCTGACTGCCTAAATCAAAGTTCAGACCGTCAATGCCATTTGGTTTTCCGGGTTCACCAAAGATGACCTCGGTGTTTTTCGGCCGCATCTTGGTGTAATGGGACTGGTCTCTAAGTGCCGTCGCCATCTGAATCACGGTTTGAACTAACTGCCTAGCAATGTACTCCATCCGGTTGGAACTCTTCAGAATTTCGTACTGCAGGTTCGGGTCGTTTTCAATAATGGTATCTGTGATTTCAGTTACCATGTTTTTAATCTGTTCGTTGGTTAACTTAGTAATGTCAATGTGTTCGGCATTAATCTTCTTGACCAGTTCATCAAGAGACTCGTGGTAGAACGTTCCCGTACTACTGGGATCAAGGTTAAACTCGTCTCGTTCTCTTAGTCGCAGTCCATACTTCAAAAAGTATTCGTACGGATCATAGTAGAATTCTTCTAGCTTAGAAATGGAGGTATTAATCGTGTTCCCGTACAGACCCGTCACAATTTGTGGCTTCAAAGAAACTGGCACGTTCTCATACGTCAGACTGCCAAGTAACTTCTGCGTGATGGTCCGCATCGTTGGGTCATTTTCAAGGTTCGCTTTAATCTGATTCCAAGCCGGACTCAATTTTTTACCACTAACCTTCGCATCGAGTGCGGCCTTGACCAAAAACTTCAGGGTGGCACGCTTGGAACCAATGAACTGCCGAACATCATTAGAATCAGATACTGGCGTCCCACTTACATGTTGCTCTTTTAGGTTAAAATGATCCCTAATTCTGGCGATGTACGGTGAGATGGACTGAGTCACGTCTTCCTTTCCGCCACCCAAGTTGTATGAAAAGACCAATTTATCAGATGGAGTCATGAAAGCTAAATAATTTAAATAGGGTTCGTTGACCATCTGAGTCTCACTGTTGTCATTTAAATACTGGTCATCAGTAAAGTGATCATTCATCTGGTCACGATCAGCGTCGTTAAAAAGACTATTGTTTTCAATCGTGGCTGGCATGCTATTGTCGTCAGCTCCCATTACAAAGGTCACTTTTTTATCGTTCAATTGGACTAGTCCGGTTTCAGAGATTGTGACCTGATCCAAGGTTGATGGAATCTGGGAGTACGAAGCACCTTCAAAACCAGCCTTTAAGAGGTCCAGGAAGGTGTCCATCTCAAAGGGATGATCACCCAAAAAAGTAACAAAGTCGTCCAGTAAACCGCACAGCGTGTTCCAAACTTGTTCCGACTGACCAGCTTCCTGTAGGTCACCACGTTCAGTGGCATGATCCTGCCAGTGTTTTAGTTCATTAATTACACCATTTTCATCCAAAAATTGGTAGAGAATATTGGCAGCATCTTTTCCCGTCTTGGCTTGCGCCATTTTCTTATAAAATGGTGGTAACGTTTCTTTTACAAAGTGGCGAATGACGTTGATGTCAGTGGAGATTTCCTTATTTCGATTTGACACAATCCCCGTATCATTATCAGAAACGGTGGCGTACTCCCAGTCTTCGTCCTGAGTCCAGCGTTTCCCCTCGTAGCCATTCTTTAGGACTAAATTTTCACACAACGAAAGACAGCGGCGGTAACGGTCAATGTTCATCGGCTTTCCGTCTTGATCCCTTGGCAGTAACAATTCTGACTTTAGTAATCGCATCACATCGTCGTAGCGGTAATTCCGTTTCCGATCGGTACGATAGATGGAAAACAACGCGTCAATTAGTTCCACTAGGGGATGATTGTCCATGTGTTTCTGAATGTCTACGAAATATGGAATTTGTTGCATCTGAAAAATGGGATCAATGACGTTTTGATACTTGTCCAAATGTCTGGTAACCACCATGAAATCGGAGTAACGAAAGCGTCCCGTGGCAACCATCTGACGAATCATGGTCGCAATGTTCATCAACTCGTCATAATTGGAATCAGCCCGAAAAAGTTCGAGGTCCGAGTTGCCATTCGTGTTCGGCAAAATTGGGAAGCCCACTTGACTACTTGAAATCCAGTAGTCCTCTAGTTCCTTAATGCCGTCACTACAACGACAGTCGCCCGCGTACTGATCGGTCATGATTTTGACCCCAATTGCCTTAGCGTACTGGTACAACTGATTGTATAGTCTTCCCGAACGCAAAAAGAAGGCCGAGTTATCGGGCATTTCATTTGGATACGAACGGTCCAAGTTGAGGTCAATCGTAATGTCTTTAGCCTTATCAATCAACGTTTTAACGATATCTAGTTCCGAAGCGGAAAACTGCGAGAAACCACTGATGTAAAAATGCATCTGGGACAGGTCAGTGTTCAGCAGGTACTGGTTTAACATTGTCAAAGTCTGTGAGCTGTAGACATATTTTCCGTCCGTTTTTTTCAAGAATTCGCGATAAATCACACTAATGTCTTTCAGTTTCCCCTGTAACTCGGGATTAATCGTTCCAGGATCAAGATCAGCAATCTTATCCAACGTATCGGGGTCAATCTTGCCCTGCTGCAGTTCGTTAATCTGATCAGCCACCTGCGAAATAAATCCTGGTTGGGCTCCCTCGCCCTTAAATACGGATAATTGTTCCTGTTGATTTTCAATAATCTGGAAAATGATCATGTTGATGGCATCTTTTGAAAGCCGAGGTAGTTGATACTCCTTACTGTTGCCGAGAAAATACCACATCAATCGTGAAAAGGAAAAGACCTGGACCCGTGTCTCAGCAAACGTGCTCTGCTGCTTATGATTCAATTGTTTCAGCGTCCCTAGTTCGGACTCAAACTTGATGTGATTCGGTACCAAATAAAAATAAGCATCATTTGGATGTTGCTGCATGGACTGATCAAGATCGCCGACCACTTTTTTAAAATGATCGTTACTGGCTTTGCCTAAAACAAATTGTAGTGCCATTATGCTTTCCTTTCTGAACGCTCCTCAATGAGTGCTTGTGACTGATTGATAAATTTCTCGTTCACGATTGCGTCAATTACAAAATGTGCAACCGTTTCATGGGAAACGTCTCCAACCGGAACGGACTTTCCCTCATCAATCGTGTAACCATCGTTGTGTTTGGTATTAACTACGTTAACCAGGCGAAAAACGGTGTATGGAATTTCTGATTCATCAATTACTTTTATGGCATACTGCTGCTGCTTTAAAAATTCGGAAACGTCGTCAACCCCGGGGTAATCCAGCTTTCCGTCAACTTCTTTGTCAATGCCCGCTACCGAGAGAAAAATGACTCGTTTTAGTTGAAGGCGGTGCGAATAAATCACGGAAAACAACGCTTCCATGTCCAAATCGACGTCCATCGGTCCCAGAAAAGAAACCACGATATCAACATCCTTTAAGTATCCCTGATACGTCCGTTCCTTAGTAAAATCGCCCGCGGTAATCTCAAAAACCTGAAATTTATTACTTCTATTAAAATAGTTAAAGACCATTTGTTCGGCCGGAGTATTTCCTAATAATAAAATCTTCTTCATCTCTAAAACTCCATTCATACTCTAATTCTAACAAACATGTCAACGGACGTTAATGCACGATTTTTGCCTTGTAATTAGTATCGTTCGTGATTTGACACATTTTAACTTTGTGTTATCCTATTATCGTAATTCGTTTTTGAAAAACCGAATATTAATTTGATAGGAGTTGTGGAAATGGCTAATCGAATTGCCTCGTTTTTTCACTTTCAGGAATTAGGGACTAACTTTACCCGTGAAACGGTTGCGGGAGTTACGACTTTTGTTTCCATGGTGTACATTTTATTCGTAAACCCGAACGTTTTGGGTGCCGCAGGAATGGATAAAGGTGCCGTCTTTACGGCAACGGCCCTCGCCTCTGCCTTTGGCTGTTTCCTAATGGGAATCATCGCAAACTATCCATTTGCATTATCCGCCAGTCTAGGGCTCAATGCCTTCTTTGCGTACTCCGTATGTATTGGGATGAAGATTCCATGGCAGACCGCGCTAGCTGGCGTGTTTGTCGCTTCGATTCTTTTCGTCATCTTGACCTTGCTCAAGTTGCGAGAAAAAATCATTGATTCGATTCCATCTGACTTAAAGTCAGCCATTGCGGGTGGGATTGGCCTGTTCATTGCCTTTTTAGGGTTAAACAATGGTGGACTAGTGGTTGCCAACAAGTCCACGCTGGTTGGACTTGGTTCGTTCAGTAACCCACTCACTTTACTGACGGTTGCCGGCTTAGTCATCACCTTGTTCTTGATGGCCGCTAACGTCCCAGCCTCAATCTTCATTGGGATGGTTGCTTCAGCCGTAATTGGAGTCCTTTTCGGATTAATCAAAATGCCCACTGGAATCGTGTCATCGGTTCCAAGCATTAAGTCCACTTTCCTAGTTGGACTATTCAACATTGATAAAATCAACACGCCGCAGTTAATCGTTGTCGTGCTGACGTTCCTTTTGGTAACCTTCTTTGATACCGCCGGAACGTTAGTTGGATTAGCCGAACAGGCTGGTTACATGAAAAACAATAAAATTCCACGAATCGGCCGTGCTTTAGGTGCCGACTCGGTTACCATGCTGGTTGGTTCACTTCTTGGAACTTCGCCAATGGGTGCCTACGTGGAATCATCAGCCGGCATTGCGGTTGGTGGTCGTTCTGGATTTACGGTAATTGTGACCGGAATTCTATTCTTGTTAGCGATGTTCTTCTCACCACTTTTGACCGTCATTACCAGTCAAGTCACTGCTCCAGCACTAATTATCGTTGGAATCTTGATGGCCAAGTCACTTGGTAACATTCATTGGAACAAGTTTGAAGTGGCAGCCCCAGCCTTTCTGATTGCAATTGGAATGCCACTAACGTACAGTATCTCTGACGGAATTGCACTTGGTTTCATCGCCTACCCAATTACCATGATTGCCGCTAAACGCGGCAAGGAAGTCGGTTGGATGATGTATTCGTTAGCAATTATCTTCCTAGTCTTCTTGTGGATACTAAACATTAAATAACAAAAAGTCCCAAAATGAATTTAAAAGTTCATTTTGGGACTTTTTTAAGAAATGGTAATACTAAGTTTTTTACCTAACGCCGTCGCAATTTTTGAAAGCGTCTTTACACTAACGTTATCACCCTTCTCAACGCGGTTAACAGTTGACTGAGGAATTCTAGCCTTTTTAGCAAGTTCTCTTTGAAAATATCCCGCATCTTTCCGTGCTTTCATAACTGAAACAGCACCTTCTAATTTGCCTTCTTCTTTTTGAACCCCACTCTTAAAGCCGGGTTCTTTTTTATCTCTATCTAAGACATACTTTCTAAGACATACTTTTCTAACTTATTCATTATATTCTCCCCTTATCAAGTATATATTTATTTTTTGTTCTTTTCCCACTTGCAAGATTTTTGTATCTTTTTCGTAAATATATAGGTAAATAATTTTTTCAAAACAATTAAGCCAATTTCATTGTAACCGCTTCCGAATGGATTATACTCAAGGTGAGATCCGAGTTAGCTAACTGATTCTCATAGTTATTTGGTCACTAAAGTTTAATTCAAGTTTATTTATAATAAGGGAGAGTTATTATGGCATATGAGACTGTAAATCCATTTAACAACGAAACAATTAAGACTTATCCAAACGCTACCGACGCAGAATTAGAGCAGGTGCTTAAAACTGACGAAGCGCTTTATCAAAAAACGAAAAAACAAGACATTAAAAAACGAGCTAAAATCCTTCACAACGTTGCCAAGGCTTTGCGTGACAACAAGGACGATCTAGCTAAGACCGCTACCATTGAAATGGGCAAGTTGTTCCGCGAATCTCAAGGTGAAGTTGAACTTTGTGCCATCATTGCTGATTGGTTCGCCGACCATAGTGAAGAATTACTTCAACCAAAGGCCATTTCATCAATTGTAACTGGTGAGGCTGAGGTTCATTATCATGCCCTTGGAACACTTGTAATGGTTGAACCTTGGAACTTTCCTTATTACCAAATTATGCGAGTCTTCGCTCCCAACTTTATGGTCGGAAACCCAATGATTTTAAAGGATGCTTCAAACATCCCAGACTCAGCTCAATCATTTGCGGACGTCATCAGAAAGGCTGGGGCACCAAAGGGCGCTTTAACCAATATGTTCCTATCATACGACCAGGTCACAAAAGCCATCGAAGACAAACGGGTTCAAGGAGTAGCACTAACTGGCTCCGAACGAGGTGGATCTTCAGTCGCTGAGGCTGCTGGTAAGAACCTCAAGAAAAACTCAATGGAACTGGGTGGAATGGATCCATTCCTGATTCTAGATGACGCTGATTTAGACAAAGCGGAAGACATTGCTTGGCGGGTTCGTCTCTATAACGACGGTCAGGTCTGCTGTTCTGACAAACGTTTCATCGTCATGGACAACGTTTATGACAAGTTTGTTGAGAAATTAAAGGAAGACTTCAGCAAAGTTAAAATGGGCGATCCAATGGACCCATCCACAACGCTTGCTCCAATGAATTCCAAGAAAGCTAAGGACAAACTTCAATCCCAAGTTGATGCCACCATTAAAGCCGGCGCTAAGGTAGTCTATGGCAATGAACCAGTTGATCTCCCAGGCCAATTCTTCATGCCAACCATTCTTACCGACATCGACAAGTCTAACCCTGGCTACACCACTGAATTCTTTGGTCCAGTTGCTTCGGTCTACAAGGCCCACAGTGAACAAGAAGCCATTGATCTTGCAAACGACAACCCTTATGGACTAGGTGGAATCGTCTTCTCCGGTGATCCCCAACACGGCGCCAAGGTTGCCGACCAAATTGAAACCGGGATGGTCTTTGTTAACAACTTCCTTGCTTCCCTTCCAGCATTGCCATTTGGTGGTGTGAAGGGCTCTGGCTACGGAAGAGAAATGAGTGACATTGGTCAAATGGCCTTCGTCAATCAGCAATTGATCGTTACCGCTCAAGAACCAGATATGCATAACCTGGCAGGTGCACTGGTTGCCACTGATCCTGAAAAATAAATCAAACTAAGAATGAACTTAAATAATTCATCCTTTTTAATAAAGAAGAGTCTAGATCGTTTAATCTAGGCTCTTCTTTATTTTTAAATTTGAACGTTAGAGAATTGGTGACAATAAACGGCTAAAGTGCTGCTTAAAGTTTAACCACCATGATTCCGATTCAAACATCTTCGTTGTCTGCAGGGTACTATTCTTCAAGTCCTCTTCAAAAATTGCTCCCATTTGTTTTCCAAATGCTTCATCGTAGGTAAATGAATTAATCTCGAAGTTTAGTTTAAAACTACGATAATCCATGTTAGCTGACCCAACTGAGACAATTTTATCATCAACGACCACCGTTTTAGCGTGCATGAACCCGTTATTGTAGTAGTAAACTTTGACCCCCAGTTTGGTTAACTGACGTGCATAGTACTGGGTGGCACGGTATACGAACGGATGATCTGGCATGTCTGGCACAATGATTTGGACGTCAACGCCCGACATGGATGCAATCTTTAAAGCGTCCAAGACCGATGGGTCAGGGATTAAATATGGCGTAGTAATCTGGACCTTGCGTTTGGCCATCTCAATCATCTTAATGTAGCCAATCTTAATCTGTTCCATACTGGTATCAGGGCCACTGGAAACAATCTGCATGACCGCTTCACCGTCGGTATGAATAATTGGATAGTACTTCTTGATCATTTCTGGGTTGTTGGGATTAATTTGGAGTTTCCCATCAGTGGCGTTCCAATCCAAAATAAACTGGGACTGGAGTCCATAAATGGCGTTTCCGTGAATTCGAATTGAACAGTCCTGCCAATTACCAAACTTCTTACTCCAACCCATGTACTGGTCGCCGATGTTAAAGCCACCGACGTAAGCATGCTCACCATCGATCACTAGAATCTTGTGGTGATCTCGAAAGTTAACCCGAAAATCAAAGAAATTAGAATGGGTGTGTAAAAATGGGTAAGCATGGCCACC
Source organism: Fructilactobacillus sp. X2R5C3 (assembly GCF_059901325.1). Lineage (NCBI taxonomy): Bacteria > Bacillati > Bacillota > Bacilli > Lactobacillales > Lactobacillaceae > Fructilactobacillus > Fructilactobacillus sp. X2R5C3. Next base: position 34,351 of record NZ_JBWXUY010000001.1, read on the forward strand.
CGCTTCAAACAGCGGTTTAAAGAATTTCTGCGTGGTCCCCATCGAACCCCATGAGTCATAGATGACCCGGACGTCAACGCCCTCTTTGGCCTTCTCAACCAATGCCGCTAAGACCTTTTTCCCAATTTTATCAGCATAAAAAGTGTAGAATTCAAGGTTAATGGAACTTTTCGCGTTCTTAATGTCAGAAAACATCTGATCCATCAACTTGTCGCCATTAGTGAAAACGTCGATTTTGTTGTTGTCATAGAGTGGCGAGGTATCAGAATTCATAAACATGCGAACCATGTTAGCTGACTCCCACGCAATCTGTTTTGATGGTGTGTCAGCATCCTTCGGTTTTTTAAGCATTGCTTTTTCTTCACTAAGTTCGTGTCTCACGTGTTTTTTCACGCTACCCTTTAACCGAAAGAACTTACTCTTAGGTAGTTTTCTCCCAAAGAAAGCGTAAATAATGAAACCTAGTAATGGTAGAAATACCAGTACTAAAAGCCATGCCCACGTTGCGGCGATGTCTCGGGGTTGCCTGAACACGGTAATAATCGCAAAAATCGCATTACCGATGACGATAATGTGCCAAATTAACATCCAATCAATTGCCATTGTAGATCCTCCTAGGTTTTATACGTCTATAATACATAATTTTAAAAGACTTTGCTTACTTTTTTGCTAACGATGGATTAAAATGATATGTACTTCGCATGAAATAGCAGGTGATGAAAATGAATTCTTACTTTGTCCTTGGACTACATGGTGTACACAGTTTTTCGATTCTTCATCGATTAGTCAACGCCCTGATTGCCAATCCGCAGGTCGCAACCGTGGTCTTTGCCGCCATAGTAATCGCGATCTTAGTTTATCAATTGTTTTTGAAAAAATAAAAGTGTTTCATAGTTGGCGATTAGTAAACATCGTTCACAACTACGGAACACTTTTTATTATTTGTTCATTTATATCGATAATGATGATTAATTGTACTCTGAACACGTTGATTAATGATTAACAAGAATGCCAAACTGGAGAAAAGCAGTATTAGCATCGGAAAGTAATCGATGGGGAGACTAATTAGTACCAAAGATAACGATCCAAATATCATAAATTCAACGACGTACAATCCAATTTTTAAAAACCACTTCATCTTACTCTCCCACCTATTCTACTGCTTGTTTAATAATTATTGATGCAAATTATACAAGCAATATAAATCGGTGTCTACCGCTTAGTAGCGGTGTTTTGGAATTTTAACCCGCTGTTAAATGGATTGTAATAGTGTATAATGTCACAAACACTTTTTTCATGTCAAAACAACGAATGTAAATCTAAAAAAGAGGTAACCTACTGTGAAACGAACTTACGTTAAAACCAAAAATGGAATATTTACGTGTTTTTACCAATAACATTTTGTGATCAATAACTGTCCTAGCTATGCATCCCAATAACGATTCATTAAAGTATGAAGCCATTGTACGGGCAGCTGTATATCAATGCGACTGCCTTTTTTTATAATTATATATTATCATACGGAATAAAATAAGCCATAAAAAAACACCCTTCCCATCGGAAGAGTGTTAAATTAATTTTTATTGTAATGAATCCCATGGATCCAACTTGATTGGAGTCTTCTTCAAGACCTCTTTTTGAGTGTGTTTTAGATAACTCTTCTTAACAACCACTTCGTAAACGAAGTCCTGCATCCATTCGTCGGTCATTGCGAAGTAACCATCGTCTCCAACCTTCTTGCCCCAACTGTTTTCAACTTTCCACTTCGTTGGAACGTCGTTGATTAAATCAACACCAGCCAACGTCATGGCGTGAGAAACTTCAGCTTCGTGATACTTGAGACGTTCAGCCTTGGTCATGGTTATATCAACCCCGAATAAGGCGGATTGATGATAAAGTTTACTGTCTAAGTAACCCTTTTGTCGGTTCATTTGATGCAAGACGTCATTTCCAAACCAAACGGTCTCGCCATCTTTAAGTTGCTTAATGGCGGCTTCTTTCAGTTCGTCCATTGGAGCGTTCAAGAACTCAATTGGCATGCCACCCTCAACGTTGTTTTGACTTGGAAGAGAATACATCTCATCCATCTTCTTATCAGGTGAGTTGGTTAAAACGACGTAATCGTTTAAGTCAACGCCAATGTACTTGTCGTAAAATTGCTTGGGAGTCAAGCCTTGATCCAAATGATATTTCTTATCGTCATCACGATATTCAAGGTCAAAGGTCTTTGGTGGAACACCAAATGAATAAGCGGTCATGCGGTAGACCTCTGTCATCATCTTCTGTTTCATTTGGTTGATATCATCGTCTGAGGCATCAGAATTAACCAAGTCTCTGAGGACCATCCCGTCGTGACGTAACTTTCGATCCATCACTTCATCATAATCAGTGGTGTCATCAGTCACAGCGGTTTCTGGAAAGGCCTCTTTTGGCATCACGCCGTACTTTTGAACCAGTGCCGCGGCCATGGACCATTGACCACCGTCTTCACCTGGCATACTCAAATAAAAATCAACATCCCGGTCACTCGTTTTACGATCGGCCAGTGCAATCATCCGATCGTAAAACATGTTAGCCCGTTCAATCTTATCCCAGAAGAACAGGTAGTTTTGGGATAACTCAAAGTCTTTCTTGTTGTACTTGACCGCAAACTTATGTCTCAAGGTGTTTAACAATGAAAATAGCCAGCAGCGGCCACTGTGTTTCTGATTAGAAACCGTTCCCGTATCAATGTCAATTGAAAAGGTGCGGTTTAAGCGGACTGCGGTCTTAGGATCTTCAGAAGCTTTATCAATCCCGTTGGTCATGATGGCCCGTGAGATCACTTCATTTTTTGGTTGCACTTCCAGATCGGCCTGCATTTGATCAACGTCATCTGGTGTAATTGGGTGGTTAAATTCTGTCATTATTCTTGTCCTTTCTTTCGATTAATTAGTTAATTGTAATTCTAAGTCTCAACTAATCGTTTTACAAGCGAAGGGACTAAAAATTAGGATTCGTCATCCGCATCAGTTCGGGACCTCGGTTTACCAGTAGCATGCCCTTCCCGTCTTCAAACGACAGTCCCTCAAATTCACGGTGACCGTCGGTAATAATCGTCCGGATGTCGCTGGTCTTGAGGTGGCCTAACTTATTGACCGGAATTCGCATGACCCCACCATTAGAAACGAGGTAAAGGTTATTATTCTGACCGTTATATGCCAGTGACTGGGGTACAATGCCAGGAGCGTGTCGGATTAATTGCGGGATTAGTTTGAACTTAGCTCCCCGTTCGTTAATCTGACCGCGATAAATCTTGACGGCTCCCCTTGGAGCGATGCCGTGATGAGTAATGCTGTAAAAATACGCCCGACCGGTTTTATCAAAGGCGAGGACCATTCCCATTGGAACCTTACCAGGAATGGTCGACTGAACCCGTGCTCTGACTTTTTGTTCTGGCTTTAAAGTCTCCATGTTCAGACGTTGGACAACCGGCTTAAACCCATTCTGTTTGATAAACCACATCTGTTTATTCTTAGGGTTATAGGCCATCGACTGCCCGTGCCCCGTGTGAAAGACGGGCCCAACCTTGATGGCGGCCAATTCGGTCTTACTATGACGAAACTTCCCCATGTAGCCTGGCAAGTCAAATCCCAGTTCGTTTAGCTTTTTTAAATCATAGCGCACCACGAACCCGGTGTTGGAGCCACCGTAGAAGGTGTACATAACGTACGCATACTGTCCGTGTAGCACCACACTCTGTGGATTACGCATCAACCGGTGATTGCGGTCGTTCAAACGCGCGTGTCTACTGGTATAAGTAGGTAAAAAGTACTGGGTGATAAAGTCAGAATGACCCTCACCCCGAATTGTATGTAAAGTGTTCGGATAGTTCTCATTTGGTTTATAGGCCGATTCGTATGGATAATAGCCCCGTGAGTAATCCTTGTTGTCAACTACCTGATAGGCGTGTGCTTGTTTTGATGATTGGGTCTCATTTTGATTTGATTTCATAAATTCTAAAAAATAAAAAATGACGACCAATCCAACAAAAAGCAGGCACACCACAAATAAAAGCTTCTTCATCAATCCCTTCATATAATCCCCCAAAAATTAATTTAAATAAAAAGCTCATCATAAATATGATGAGCTTTTTATTGATTTAATATCCTAATTCATTAATATTATACCGCTTTTGCTTGGTGGTACTCCATGGGAAGGTCTTGACAACTCCCACGACCTTCTTCTTTGGAACAAAGCCCCAGTAACGGCTATCGTTTGAGACGCTCCGGTGATCACCTAGAACGAAGTACTCACCTTTAGGTACTTTAACGGCACCCTTATTTTTAGGCCAGTTCTTGGATAAACTAGTTAGATCCCAGTCACCAGGCATCCGGTTGTAGTAGGTTCCTTGTTGCTGCTGACTCTTACTGATGTAATCCTGATTAACCCTCTTGTTGTTAACGTAGATACTGCCACCCTTAAAGGCAACGGTGTCACCAGGAAGTCCAATCACCCGCTTAACGTAGTCGGTGTTCGGGGCAGCAGTGGGATCCTCCCCCGCCGCATTAAATACAACGACACTTCGATGCTTAATCTTCGCCTGTCTGAAAACCATGATCCGTTCTCCATTTTCAAGGTTCGGCTGCATCGATGGTCCATCAACCTTGGCCAGCGTAAATAGATATTGTCTGATTATTAAGGCTAGGATCAGTCCAATCACAATCGGAATCACCCAACTCATGACGCTCTTAAAAAATTTCATTTCAGATTCTCCTCAATCATTATGTATAATTTTATTCTATCACTAATGATTTGTCAGGGATGAACTCCATCCCGAAAATTTCCTTTATATATTTAGTAAGTATACCTTATAATAGCAATTAGTGCGTCATTGATCGCAAATTTTTTACTAGGGATGAAAAAATGGAAACAAAGAAAAGTCACGTCATTTGGTTAGCGGTCTTACTTGGGATCGTTAGCGCAACTGGTCCACTCTCAATGGACCTATACATGCCAGCGCTCCCACAGATGATGGCAACGTTTCACACCAACGCCTCCATGATGCAACTAAGTATCACTGCTTGTCTGATTGGCCTGGCGGTTGGACAAGTCATCATCGGCCCCTTAAGTGACCATTATGGTAGAAAACCACTACTAATCATCGGTTTTATCCTATTTAGTGTCTCATCTGCAATGATCGCGTTCATTCCCAATATCTATGCCTTAATCACTTTAAGACTCATTCAAGGAATCGCTGGAGCAACCGGTCAAGTCATTTCTAGAGCCGTCGCTCGTGACATGTTTTCAGGAAAAATCCTGACCCGTTTTTATTCACTATTGACTGCTGTTAACGGCATCTTCCCAATCATTGCTCCCATCTTTGGTGGTTTAATCATTAAAATTACCGACTGGCAGGGAATCTTTCTCATTTTAGGGGTGATCGGAATCGTCATCGTTTTCATGTGCCTCTTTGGCATTCCCGAAACCTTAACGCCCGAAAACCGCAGCACCGGTTCCCTTTTTCAATCCGAAGTACAGATGTTTTACCTACTAAAGGATCCCAAGTTTCTCCGCCTGGTGCTCGCAACCGGACTGGTCTACGGGTCGCTATTTAGCTACATTTCTTCCTCTTCCTTTGTCTTTCAGAGTCAGTTTCACATGTCAGTCACCGAATTTAGCTTCTTATACGCCATAAACGGAGTTGCAATTGGGATTGGTAGTGCGTTGCCGGGTCGTTTGGTAATGAAAACCGACTCCATCACCCTATTAAAATGGTTCATTAAGACCACCATCATCACTAGTTTCATCCTGATTCTCAGTGCCATCTGGTTTAAAAACCTGTTAGTGGTTATTATCCTAGTCTTCATCATTCTCATCTTTATTGGTGCCATGCTGACGTTATCCACGACCGTCGCCATGAACGCTGCCAGTAAGAACGCCGGCAGTGCCTCAGCTCTTGTGGGTCTAACGCAAAACGCCATGGGTGGAATTGTTTCACCACTCGTTGGTATCATGGGTGAAAATACGTATTTGCCAATGGGACTCATCATTTTAATTGCCATGATTCTGATTAACTTATTGTTGGTCAGACCAAAAACTGTGAGAAAATAAAGCTAATAATTAATTTTTTCTGCAGGTTTTCTGCAGATTTATTCTATCAGTAAGGAGAACACCCCATGCTCACCACCAAAAACAAACGCTTCGACTCCTTCTCACTTGTAGTCGGACTCTACTTTTTATTTGTTGCGTTCCTCCTATTTATCCGACCAATTGGCTCTTTAATCACCATTATGGCGCTTGGAACCCTACTAGTCGGAATCTATCGCTACGTTCTGTACTACGAGTTGTCCAACTATTTCAATGTGATTAATAAGACCTTGATTGTAACGGGAACGATTGAAATCGTAATCAGTACCATCTTGTTTTTTCATCAATTCTTGAACTTTCACGTGGTCCTGATCTTAATATTTGCCTGGATAATCGTGGACTCCCTCACTGAACTTTTAACGGTCAGATTCATTCCTAAAGTTCGGAAGTGGTACCACGTAGTCGTGATTGGCCTGGGGATTTTGGGCATTATCGTTTCAGTTGCCCTCACCATTCTGTCGTTTGTTTCCACCTCAGAAATGGTCATCTTATTGGCCTTGTTCTTCGTCGCTGATGGCATCGTCATTGCCGTTCGAGCATTTTAAGGAGTGAATTAATGATCGAAATTATTTTCAGCTCAATCGTGGCTTATTTTTCAACCAATCTGGATTACCTGCTCGTCTTGGTCCTCTTGTTAGGAGCTTATAAGAGCCCAAAGTTGGTCCTAACTGGTGACTTAATTGGAACGGTGGGATTAACTATCCTACCGATGGCGATTGCACGGATTCTCGGGGCTGTTCCCCAGATGTGGATTCTCGGCCTTCTTGGGATCTTCCCCATTTTATTTGGAATTAAGGAGTTATTTCCACCCAAACCCCACTCTAGTAGTGACATCAGTACCAGTAATGGATCAAAATTTAAAATTGTGATGAAAGTCGTGGCGATTACCATTACCGCGTGTGGTGCTGATAACGTCGCCGTCTTCATACCTATCTTCATTCGCAAAACTAACTTAGAACTACTCCTAGCACTCATCACCATGCTCATCATGGCGGTCATCTTTTTCTTCTGTGCCATCCTCATTGAGGACAATAAACCGATTAAAAATCTGTTAGGAAAATACGGTCGTTACCTGTCATCAATCGTGTACATTCTTCTAGGAATCTCCGTTTTAATTCAAAACGGCACGATTGCCCATTTCTTTCATTAATTAACAAAAATGCATCCTAGTGGGATGCATTTTTCTTTTGTTTTATAACTCGTTTCATGAACTGATCCTTCTGGTCAAACACGGTCTCATTCATAAAACCACTCGGACCGTGGGGAACACCGTCAACAATGTGAACCTCAACGTTCTGTTTGCCAATGAACTTGATGAGTTCGGCCGCCATGTTAATCGTCTGAACGTACGGAACAACACGGTCACCGGTTCCCGCGTACAGAAGCGCCGGCACCATGGCTTCGTTGAGGTACGTCACCGGATTGGCCTCGGCAACTAGGTCAGGAACGTCAATCGGTCGGTGAAATCCCAGCATCGCGCCCTCAAACGAATCGGCGTCACCGGTCTCATAAAAGTTAGGTTTTTGCCCGAGCGCCTCAAACTCTGGCTTTAAAAGGTCCATTTCGTACAATCCGTACGAAGAAATCACGCCATCAACCTGACTTGAATAGTCAAAATGACTACCAAAATCACTTTCAAGGTGGCCACTGGCTTCAGAAGCTGCCAGTAACATCGCTAATTGAGCCCCTGATGATTCACCCATCATGAAAACTGCGTTACTATCAAAGTGATAACTATCAGCGTGAGCTTTCACGAAGCGCACCACGGCTTTTAATTCGTAGATTGCGGTGGGAAATGGTTTCATGTAACTAAGTGAGTAATTGGGACTGACAACCGCGTAACCGCGCTTTAACAGTTCCAAAGCGCCGTTTAATTTAAAGGAACTCTTCTGTCCGAAGTACATTCCGCCGCCATGCACATCAATGATGACGGGGTAACGGCCGCGCTTTTCATTTGGCAGGTAAACGTCAAGCTTGTGTCGTTCTCCATCCGCATAGGCCACATCGATGAACTTGCGGTCCACGAAGTCAGAATCGGCTGGTGAAAATTTATGTTCACGTTCAATGAATTTAACCATTTTAAGACTCCTTTGAAGTAGTTAATTTTATGATAATTCAAAAGCAGAAGGGCGGCAATTATTCCTACTTAATCGTGATGGTTTTGCCCTGATTCAGATTAAATTAATTTATTTTACAAAAGTCAGTTTTTTCTATTGCTTTTTTAAAAAAAGAGGCTAAAATCAGTCCACGGTTGTTTAGAAGCACATTCTAAACGTTATTTGGAAAAAGGGGTGAGAAACATTGGATAACAAAATTCTAACTGACGATGATTACGCCAAAATGCCATTGTCAGATCTCACTAGCACGCTAGACACATCGAGCACCAAGGGTCTAACTACCAGCGAGGCCAAACAAAAGTTACAAAAAAACGGAGCCAACGTCATCAAGAAAGGTAAGCAGGAATCGGTTTTAATCGCCTTCCTTAAAAACTTCACTTCACTAATGGCCATGCTGCTGTGGGTCAGTGGTGTGATTGCCATTCTGGCAGGCACCGTCGACCTTGGAATCGCAATTTGGGCAGTCAACATTATTAATGGTCTCTTCTCATTTTGGGAGGAACATGCAGCCAAAAAGGCCACCGACGCCCTTAGTAATCTACTGCCAACCTACGTCAACGTCATCAGAAACGGGAAATCAGTTCAAATCAACGCTGATGGGATTGTCCCCGGCGACCTCCTGCAACTGCAAGCGGGTAACGCCATCCCAGTTGACGGAGTCGTGGTCCATTCTTCATCACTACAGGTGGACGAATCTGCTCTAACCGGTGAATCACTTCCGGTTGATAAGAACAATAAGTACCAACATGGTGACGGAAAGTTTGCCATCAGTAACGTGGTCTACGCTGGGACCGTTGTCACTAACGGAACGGCGACCGTCTTAGCCGTTAAGACCGGGATGAACACCGAATTTGGTAAGATTGCCAGCCTGACGCAAAACCAGAAGAAGACGGACTCACCACTTACTAAGGAATTGAACCGTTTGACCCGTCAAATTTCCATTATTGCTTTTGCGATTGGAATTACGTTCTTTATCCTGGCAATTTACTTTGTTCATTACCCGCTTGCCAAGTCGTTTATCTTCGCACTGGGAATGATCGTGGCCTTCATACCGGAGGGACTCCTTCCGACCGTCACGTTGTCTCTAGCCCACGGCACTCAGGTCATGGCCAAACGCCACGCCCTTTTAAAAGACTTAGACAGCGTTGAGACCCTGGGTGAAACAAACGTAATCTGTTCTGATAAGACCGGAACGCTGACCCAAAATCAGATGACGGTCAACCACGTCTGGCTTCCAGACAAAGAGTATACCGTCACCGGAACGGGGTACTTCAATAACGGCAACATCCAGTTCAACGGCAAAAATGTCAATCTCGCTCACGAACCGGATTTGGCCCTTTTGTTAAAGATTGCCCTGTTAAATAATGACACGGCCATTAAGTACGACCCGGACAACAAGAAAGCTCCGTCAATTTTAGGAACTCCAACCGAAGCCGGATTGAACATCTTGACCGACAAGGCCGGTTTAAACCGTGACACTGCGGCAAAACAGACGCCGAGACTAAAAGAACTCCCATTTGACGCCAATCGGCGCCGCATGACCACGATTCAAAAGACGGCGCCAGACGGCAGTAACGTCATTTACACCAAGGGTGCCCTTGATAACATTCTTTCGATTTGTGACAAAATCCTAGTAAACGGTCAGGTGCGCCCCATCACCGCAACTGACAGGCAAAAGATTAACCAAGCTAATGCCGACTACGCTAAACAAGGACTGCGTTCACTCGCTTTTGCTTACCGCGATGACGACACCGATGATCCGAAACAAGCCACGATTGACAACACCGAAAAGAACCTCGCGTTTGTTGGTCTAGCCGTCATGTCCGATCCCCCACGAGAGGAAATCTTTGACGCCGTCAAGAAATGTAATAGTGCCAACATTCGGATCATCATGGTCACCGGTGACAGTTCCTTAACCGCCAAGAGTGTTGCCGTCCAAATCGGCATTACCTCTAACAAGGCGCGGGTCATCACCGGAGAAGAATTAACCAAGATGTCAGACGATCAACTTCAAGAAGCCGTCAAGGGTGAAGTCATCTTTGCCAGGGTGGCTCCGGAAGACAAGTATCGCATCGTCTCCATGTGTCAAAAAAACGGTGACGTGGTTGCCGCTACTGGTGACGGTGTCAACGACGCTCCAGCTCTAAAGAAAGCTAACATCGGCATCGCCATGGGGGTTAACGGAACCGACGTCGCCAAGGATGCCGCCGACATGATTTTAACCGACGACAACTTTGCCTCCATCGTTTCTGCCATTGAAGAAGGTCGAACCGTCTACAGCAACATCCAGAAGTTCCTCCTTTACATCTTGAACAGTAATATGGCCGAAGCCTTTCCATCAATTCTATTCCTAATCTCAAACGGTGCCATTCCACTCCCACTGACGGTTATGGAGATTTTAACCGTTGACCTGGGGACTGATCTCCTGCCAGCTCTGGGACTTGGAACCGAAAAGAGTGAACCGGGAATCATGAAACGGCCACCACGTTCAAGAAGCTCGCACCTGTTAAACAAGGGACTTATTATCAAAGCGTTTGGTTGGTACGGACTATTTGCGTCTATCTTGTCAACTGGCGGTTACTTCTTTGCCAACTACCAACACGGTTGGCCCAAGATTCCACTAGCTGGCAGTGGCACATTTTACGCCGAAGCCACTACCATGACGCTAGCTACCATCGGCTTCTGTCAAATCGCTGCCGTCCTTAACTGTCGAACCGATTCAACCTCCCTATTTAAAATTGGGATCTTTAGTAACCACCGCATCATGTGGGGCATCGCCTTTCAGATTGTCCTAATCACCCTCCTAATCTACGTTCCGTTTCTTCAAGGTGTCTTTGGAACCGCCGCAATTGGTGTCAGTGACTGGATCTATCTGATTGCCATCCCAATTCCACTGGTTCTAATCGATGAGGTCAGAAAGTACTTCGTAAGACGACACATCCACAACAAGTTCAACCAACACATGTCTCACCTACAAAAATTAGAAAAAGCCCTATAAAATTAAAAGAGGATGCTGAACGAATTGTTCAACATCCCCTTTTGGTATGGGTTTTAAAAATTGAGGTTTTAATAATTTAATGGCAATCAATCGTTACTTCAGAATCTGACAAAATTCAATGCGTTCATGGTTAGGACCATAGACGTTAAAGAATTTAATTCCCTTCGTCCAGTATGCCCCAATGTATTGAATTTGATCATCATCGACGTTCAGTCCCATTTCTTTAGCGGCCTTAAAGGCACTTTCAATGTCAGTGGTATTTAAGGCAAAGTGGTTAATCGCGCCATCAACTGGGTTGGTTGGCTCGCCTTCCCAAATTTCAAGGGTGAGGTTGTCGTATTTCATAAAGGCACAGTGAATGTTACCATTTGGGAAATCGCCAATCTTTTTAAATCCAAGTTTTTCATAATACTGAATGGTTTTGTTAAGGTCTTTGGTAGGAATTCCTACGTGTTGAAGACCAGTAAAGTAATCACTAATATTCATTTTCTTACTCCCCTTTTTATTATGCGATAATTGGTGTTCATCATTATCAACGTCGGTTGCCACCGTTGAATCTTCTATGCCATTAGACGTATCTAACGCTTGGTGCTTGAGGCTTGGAAAGACGACCTTATCGGCAATTCCGGTAATGCCACCCTGGAAAAGAAAGGCAAAAATCGTTCCAATCCCATAGTATTCAATTCGATGTGTGATCAAAATCGCAATTATTCCGATAACAGTCGGTGGGATGTATGAAGCCCACATTGCTTCAGCGGCGTTCCCCTTAAAATACTTGAAACGTAGGATCTGCATTAGATCGTCATTTGGGTGTAAGACCAGGTTGACCCGTTGATAAATCGAAATTCCAATCGCAATAAACGCAACTCCGATAAAGTTGACCAGCACGTAAACGGCGATTAAGCCCAACGAACGGGCCTCCGGTAACTTGATAATCTCGGTCAAAAGGTCATAGAACACCTGAACTAACCAGGAAAACGGAATCATGAAAATCATGTTTCCAATGGCTCTGCCCCAGTCCCATTTTCCAAGTAAGAGCGCATTCAAGATGATGATGGCGACTCCGATCAGGACGAAAGTCCAAAAAAGATTCCAATGAATCGCAATACTAAAGTTGGTTTCGGCCGCCGTCCAGTAAGCGGATCCCAAAAACTGCGGAACCACCTTGGCACTGGTGACCAACGTCAGAACGTTTCCAAGCGAATTGATGATGATTGAAATAATAAAATAAATAATCGAAGCACTCATCGAAATCGTTCGTGGTGTTTTCTTTGCAGTCATAACAATCACCACATTTTTCTATTTAAGGTCTGGGTTAACTGCGACAATCGACTTCCCCATCTTAGGGGTCGTATGATTTAGAACTCCTTCAACTTCGTCAAGCTTTAAAATATTATCCTGGAACGGAGTGGTCTTAACGGCACCGGATGCCAGTAAAGCAATCGCATCTTCAAAGGCATGGGGATTAATAATCGATCCTTTAATCGTTAACTGTTTCTTAAAAACATTGTAAGTATTCATTGAGAAGGTCTGATCAGGTTTACCGACTCCAAACATCAGCACTTGAGCACCCTTGTTGGTGTGCTCAGCAGCTTCTTCTTGAGTCTCAGGACGACCAACGGCTTCAACCACAAAATCATAATTTTCTTTAATCGGGGTCTTCGTCGTGTTAATCACGTTGTCTAACTTTAATTCAGTCTTCAAACGGTCAAGCACTGAGTCGTCTAGAATCCCGGCTAAATCAATTCGTTGAATCCCGTAGTCACGCAGGATTTGAGCGAACAGACGAGCCATGAAACCATCACCAATGATTAAAGCGTGTTGGTAAGGGGTAATGTTCTCGGTAATCTTCATTGCGTGAACCACACAAGAGATTGGTTCAAGTGAACATGCAGCTTGAAGTGAGACTGAATCTGGTAACTTGTAAACCACTTTTTCAGGTGCTGTAAAGTATTGAGCAAGTCCACCATTACGAGTTACTCCAATGGCTGACAAGTTGTCACAGAGTTCATAACGACCAGTTCGACAATAGAAACACTTGTCACAATAAATATTGGGGTCAACGGCCACCCGATCACCCTTTTTAAATTCTTGGACGTTTTTACCAACGGCGGCAACAATCCCAGAATTTTCGTGACCTAACACGATTGGTGGGGTAGCGTCAGTGGAGCCTGGTAGTCCGTTGAACAGCCCATTATCAGTCCCACAGATTCCGGCATAGGCAGTTTCAACTAAAACTTCATCGTCTTTTGGAGTTGGAGTGTCAATCTGCTCCATCTTCATCTTTTGTTTGGCAGTCATTACTAAAGCATTCATTTTATCGTTCATAATAAATAGCCTCTTTTTATCATGTTAAATTTAGTATTAATTAATAGTAAGTAAAATAAGCGCTTGTTTTTATTTACACATTCAATATATACTCGGAATTTTAATAATGCAACCGCTTACACTATTGGCATGGCAATAAATAACAACTTCACAAGCACTTCTGAATCAGCAAATATACTAAGATCAATATTTCAAATCATTTTGATTCTCATTTTATTCTGAAATAAATTAACATAAATAATAATTTCACAATAATTGTTTTGATAAAACGAAGTAAAAATGAAAATCACACGAATTGTTCGGAAATAAAAACATCCCCAAACCGCTAGAAGATGTCCTAGTGGTCCAGGGATGATTATCAAATTAAATTATTCAGATTAACTACATGATCAAAGTACTGTAGTTCAGACTTATAATGATAGACACTAAAGTTATAGATTATTGGTCAATACATAATTAATTAATGATTCTAAAAAACTATTTATATTGACCCATGCGGAAAATAGTTTCAGTAATTACTTGCGCTAAATCATTATTATTATACGTTACATCCTTTGATAATAATCCAACAAAAACATTCCAAAGTCCTCCAACAACAAACCATGTTGCAATTGAAATTTCTCCGTTGTCAGTAGTTTTCAAATGCCACATCATTGGAAAAGAATCATAGAATTGAGGTATTTTTTTGTTATATTCACTCAGCATGGTAGTTAACAAATTTTCTCTTTCCAATAATTTTAATTGTTTAGTGTAATTCCCCCAAAAATCAAAAAAGTTTTTTACAAAGATTTTAAAATCCTGTGACGTATTTATTTTTAACATGTCTAAATAACCATTCAACAATTCATCAAAATAAATTTTTAACAAATCATCTTTCGATTTAAAAATTCGATAAAAAGTTCGTCTGGATATTTGTGCATTTTGACTAATCTTTTCAACGGTTAATTTTTTATAAGAAGTCTTTGTTAATAGATCAAAAAAAGAATTAAAAATCCAAGTTTTTGTTTGTTTGGACATTCTGTTCGCCATCGTCAATTCCCTACTTTCTAATATTAATCGAAATATAAATCATACTGAATCAATTTATTATATGACACAATTACGATAAAAAGTGTCAAGAGTTAAGTTTACCCTTAATCTATTGCTATTTTTATTTTTTCTTTTTATTATACAAGTAGTTCTGGCACACGTGTAGCAGAATAAAAAAGAAAGAAAGAAAGAAAGAGATGATGTACTTTGCTTACAACAAAGAAAGCTATTGGATTTGGTGGACTAATCTTAGCAATGTTCATGGGAGCACTTGATGCTACGATTGTAAATATTGCATTGCCTAAAATCATGAATAGCTTTAATACAGGCTTAACAGATACGACCTGGGTAGCAACAATCTATGTTTTGGCAATGGCTGTATTCATGATTACAGCATCTAAAATTGCTGATATATATGGACGAAAAGTTATTATACTAATAGGTTGCTTGCTATTTGGAGCATTTTCATTTGCCTGTATGACAGCTACCTCACTAAACTTATTAATATTATATAGATTTATTCAGGGAATTGGCGGCGCTATCCTGACACCAATCGTTTTACCCATGGGTATTGAGCTCTTCGGAAAGAATAGTACAAGTCGTGTTGCAGCAACTATTGGTGCTTTCAGTGCTCTTGCTGCAGCAGGTGGACCAGCATTAGGTGGATTTATTTTAAACTGGGTAAGTTGGCGTTGGATATTTGGAATTAATGTCCCGATATCTGTAATTGCTTTTTTGGCAATTATTTTTGGAACCAATGAATCTTACGATCGTACCATATCCAAGAAAATTGACTGGATTGGAATGCTATTGCTGACAATTACAATGGGAGGATTAACATTCGGTTTATTAGAAGGTCATCAATACGGGTGGAGTTCACCAATTATTATCGGAAGCTTCTCCGCATTTGTTCTTGGATTACTTCTTTTCATTGTTACTGAGCTTAAGGTTTCCTCACCAATTATTCCATTAAACTTATTTAAAGAAGTTACTTTTACAACATCTAGTATTGTTTATCTAATTTTTGGATTCGCTATAATTGGCCCTTCATTAATTCTAAATTACTTTCTACAAAATGTAAGAAATTTCTCTGCCCTGCACTCTGCATATTTAATAATTCCAGCTTCATTAGCTATCTCAATTAGTATGCCTATAGCTACAAGTATGTATCATAAGTTAGGTGCTAAATTGTTGATTGGTATTGGTCTAGTTATTTCTGCCGGCGGACTTTTCATGATGGCACTAATAGACACAGGAACTCCAACATCCAATATCATCGCATGTAATTTAATAATTGGTGTTGGCCTTGGATTTACCGCAATTTCATTAGCAGCGTCTGTTAAATTCTTACCTATAAGTAAAAATGGAATTGGCTCAGGAGTTGTAAATGCCGCAAGATATGTAGGACAGTGTCTCGGAATGGCTATTTTGGTCACTTTATTAAACGCAAACGTTAACACAGCTAAAACTAATATTCGACATACTGCATATAATCAAATTAGAGTTTCTTATTTATCACCTCATTTAAAACAAGTAGCACATGAAGAAATTGGTAAAACCTTAAAAACAAGTAAAGATAATAAAAACATTTCTAGTAATCCAAATAAATTGAAAGAAAAAATTAAAGGCGCTGCTAAAGATACTAAAGGATTACCAGATCCTAAGCCAAAAACTTCTTATTCCGCTTTATATAATGCTAATAAGCAATTATCAATGGGGAGTCAAAAACTACTGAATATCCCACAATTACAATCCGTCATTAAACCTTTAGTTGTAGGACAAAATCACATTGAAGTTGCGATTAAACTACTCGCACAAAAGCAGCAATTAACTGAAGCATTAAACAAAGTAAAACATACAAAAAATCATCAATTAAGTCTAGCTTTCGATAATGTTTTTCTTGTTAATGGTTTGATTGTCTTACTGTGCACACCTTTAGCATATTGGACTGACAAAAAGAAAAAGTCTAAATGATCAAAAAACACCATTAAACTATAACATTTATATCTGCATACATTAATTTGAAAACTACTACATGTATAAATAATTTAAATACATTCGTAAATTGAACAAATTATATAATTTTACTAGGTTATTTGTCTTCGATATAAAATCAAGGACAAATAACCTATTTTTAATATAACTATTTTATAGATCCATTTAGATTAATTACATGATCAAAGTATCGTAGTTCAGACTTATTATGAACGACAGAAATAACGGTGCTGTTTTTTAAATATTTTCCCATTAATTCATAGAATATATTAACCGATTGTGGATCAAGTCCACTACTACTTTCATCAAACAAAACCACCGATGGGTCTTGAATAAAAGTTCGCAAAATCAGGATTTTCTGTTGCTCACCACCGGAAAAATGACTCTTAAATTCTTTGGTAGAATAATTTTTCAAAGCAGCATCTTTTGCAACTTTCTCTAATCCGATTTCGTCAAAAAGTTGATTAACTAAGTCAAACGATGTCTTCTGATTTCCTGGATACGTTAAATTATCGTATAACGATCGGTTAAATAACGGTGTATCCTGACCAAGATAAACAACATCAGTTGAACCTTCCGCTGGAATTATAATTTCACCCCTTTGTGGCACTATCAGTCCACCAATTATTTTTAACAACGTGCTTTTCCCTAAGCCATTATCACCAACAATCGCAGTTTTTTCACCCTTATGAATGTTTAATGACAAATGGCAAAAAATGTTTTTGCTATTACGATAACTAAATTTAATGTTTTTAACCTTCAACCAATCACTACCCGGGGCAAAAATTCTGCCTTCATGAAACGAACCCAAAACAGGATAGTGTAAATCGTCTAATCCTGACCTGATACGATCAAAAAGCTCAATCATCTCCAGATACTCGGACCCAAATTGACTCAAACTAATGATTGAATACACTAAAATTAAAAGTCCAGAAATGCTGTAGGCTTTGTTTTTACCAACAATGCTGATAAATACAATAATTCCAAAAGCCATCACCACAATAAATAACTGCTGGATAATCGCAGATCCATTAATTTTATTTTGTAATTTATAATAGATTTTTCTCTCATTATTTAGTAGGTTATTAAAAATATCGTTTTCATGGCCTAAACTTCTTAGCGAATAAATTGTTTCTTTATTATTATAAAAATCCAAGATGTATTCATTCACTTTGGAAGTTTTACTTAAAGAGTCGCGGACATATTGCCGATTTCTTCCCGACAATTTAACAGAAAGTAAAATGTAGATGAGAAAGACAATTAAATATGCAATTCCAATCATTAAATTCATTTTAGCCAAAATAACGGTATATAAAGAAAGTAAGGCAACTCCTTTAATCCCTGCTGGCATCACCTCTTGAATCAACTTACGACATGAAAATGATACCTCATCAATATAACTTTGAAGTTTGCCCACTTTTTCTGCTTGAAAATACTTATAACCACCCTTTTCGATGTTTGACCAGATCTCCTGTTTAGAATACTTACGTGTAGCCTGTAAAAAATAATTACTAACATAAGTGGTAATCGAAGGAATCATTAACGTTAAAAACAATAAACAACTCGTAAAGATAACTTTCTTACCGTTTGAATTAATGATATTACTTAGTAAATACGGCTGTAAATAGAAGATGGCATACGATACAAATAAAAATAAAAGGTAAATGATAATCTTCAAAATACCAATTCGTTTAATCAAATGCTTAGCAAAATATTTCATCGGCCTGCTCCCAATATCCAATATTAATTACCGTTAATTTTTATGTGATTCAAATAAATTGAGACAATCATAGCACCATCAAAAAAAGATGTTGAACTTAATGTTCAACACCTAAAAAAATCATTTATAAAATCTATTCATTTTGGATCTCTTCATTTTTTCTCAAAACATTGATTATCATAGATCCGATAAAGAAAATTAACACAACCACATTTAAAACCATCATTAAATTACTATTCGATACAAAAGCCGCAATAAACCACAAAGTGAGAGCGGCAACAATCATTGATAAGAACTCCATGATAGAAATAAAAGTGGACATCATCTTACTATTAACGTAATGCTGAAATTCAATATTAAGTTGATATGAATAGACATTGAACGGAATCTGTAAGAGCGTCAAAAAAACGACGGGCATAAAATCAAGCCTGAATACATTACACAACGCAAATAAAATCAGAATAAGTATCAGGTTAATAATATAAGATATCTTAGAAATTTTGATGTGTTTTAACATCATATTTCCAATAATTGAAAAGAGTTGAAACAACACATACACAATTCCGAAGTAAGCTTTAGAGATGTGGTCTTGTAACAAGATAAACTGCCAATATTGATAGAACACTTGGGCAAACATCTGCAAAAAGCACATCAGTACAATGATTACTGATAATTTACTGTTACTTTTAAGACTTTTAAGTCCGCCTACCATTTGACTTAAGGTGATCCGATCTTCCATCTTGATGTTTACTTTTGGAATTAAGCCTTGAATTAGTATAAAGGCAAGCACAAATCCTAATAAAGACACAATGTATATGTTAATTCCGATGTAGTTATAAATGGTTGCACCTAGTCCGCCACCAATTAATCCACTAAACAAAATCGCATAGTTGTTTTTCACGTTGAATTTTTTGATACTACCGTCATGATTTTTAATGGTTTTCACAAAATAGGTGTCTAAAGACCCTGTCATGCCCGCTGATGACATCCCATACAAAAACCATGCCACGCTGATTAGCAGAAATGATTTGGTCATAAAAGTTAAAAAATAAGAAATAAAAATCAAAATTAGAGAAAGTTGGTACATGTTCTTCTCTGAAATAATATCTGAAACAATACCAGATGGAATCTCCATTATGAGAGCTGCAACCATAAAAATACTTTGAATGATAGATATTTGACTGATAGAAAATCCCTTATCCAACAGAATTACGGATAAGATCGCATGCGGGAGGACCCTGGAAAAATTATACATAAAGTTTCCGGTTAAAAAGCTTTTTATTTGAGTACTTAAAGCATCGATAGGATCTCCTCCAATCAATCAGATTCTAAAAAAAGGGAAGAATATTTCTTCCCCTTTTACAATTAAGTTAGCTCTATTAAACAACTTCCGTTCTTATTGTTCAAACATAAATGTCAATATCATACTAATGGAAATATTCTTTCAGTAATTTTGATATTTTAAAATTATCTTCTTTACATGGAGTTAACTCCATAAGATATTATCTAACTAACAAAAATAAAGGAGATAATATTTTATGGATAACAAAAGATTTGAAAACGGCAAAAAATTGTTAGATAAGATCGATGCGTCTTCAGCCGATCAAGTTATGAAGTCATTGAATGAAGTTGCTCCAGATGTTGGATCTATGATTATTGAATTTGCTTTTAATGATATTTATGGAAGAGGAACCCTAAACTTAAAGCAACGAGAAATGATAACAATTACTTCCCTATTAACCCAAGGAGACACTAAAGAGCAATTAAAAGTTCATATTAATGGAAGTCTAAATGTTGGTCTTACAAAGAATGAAATAATCGAAACGTTTATCCAGTGCATACCATATGTTGGATTTCCTAAAGTGTTGAATGCAATTGAAGTAGCTAAAACTGTATTTAAATCACGTTAATTTATTTAGCCTTTTACTGTTAAAAATAAATTATTATATAGTATAATTAATGCTAATATAAATACAATTTTAGATCTATATCAACAGAATAGGATAATTAATTATGAATATTGGTGAATTTTCTAAAAAAGTAAACCTTTCAATGGATACAATACGGTACTATGAAAAATTGGGATTATTGAATCCGAAAAGATCTAAAAGCAATCGAAGAACGTACCAAGAAAAAGACATAAAATGGATTGAATTCATAAAAAGATTGAAACAAACTGGAATGCCATTAAAAACAATTGTTAAATATTCAATGTTACGAAAAAAGGGTAACAGGTCAATTGATGAAAGAATTTATTTATTAAATGAACATAAAAAACATCTTATTGAAAACAAAAATATCGTAAATAATTACATCAATTTTATAAACAAAAAATTAGAAATATATAAGCAAATGAAAAAAGAAAAGGAAAATTAATCATTCTTATTAAAAAGAGACTCACAATGGCAATCATTGTGAGTCTCTTTTTAGCTAAATTGATAATTAGTATTATATATCTTTTTATTTCTTGCTTATATTTATCGCCCTCACAAGCTCCTTTGCCACCGCTTTCGGTGATTGCGGATTTTGTCCCGTGATTAAGCGTCCATCCCTCACGACATGGCTTTTAAATGGTCGTACCTTTTCAAAATGGGCCCCGTGCTCTTCGGCAACCTTCTCATTTAAGAACGGCACTCTTTTATAGTTGCCACTTAAAACTTCCTCAGCAGTCGTAAAACCAGTAATCTTTTTATTAGAAATCAGATATTTCCCATCTGGCAGCTTAATGTTAAGGATTCCAGCAATGCCATGACACACCGAACAGATGTATCCACCGTTATTGTAGATTTCCAAACTGATTTTCTGTAACTGCGGGTTATCGGGAAAATCCCACATTACTCCGTGACCACCGGTATAGTAAATTGCCAAATAATCTTCTGGGTTAATGTCAGCTGGTTTCATAGTGTTAGACAATCCACGATTCTGATAGTCCCGATCTTGATACATCTTTAGGGTATCAGAATCAACATACGACGACTTCATACTTCTCGGATCAATCGGAATGTATGCCCCTTTCGGACTAAGATAGTCCACGTCGTATCCAGCCCTTTGAACTTCCGCCACAAACTCAGCTGATTCACCCAACCACAGACCAGTCAGTCGATTACTATTGGGAAAATTAGTCGTGTTAGTCTCGACCACTAAAATTTTTTTCATCGCAGCATCCTCCTATTTATCTTGACTCAGATATGACACTAAAATCGCCTTCACTCTCTTAGCCAGTTCACCTTTATCAACCTGTTTGTCTGATAAAACCAGCTCTTCGATGATGCCATCAATTCCGTAGCAAATGAAGTCTAGTTCCGTTTGACTGATGTCTTTAGTGACAAACGCCAGTTGTTCCCTGGTAAAATCGTTGAATTCTTTTCTGAACTGATACGAATCTTGACTTTTTAATAGATTACGAAAGAAGTTACGGTCCTGAGTGAAGAAATTAATCCAAAGTTCAATCTTTTCTTGGACTTTCGTGTCGTCGACATTCTGACAGGTCAACCTCAACTCTTTGAAATATGAATTCATAAGGTCCAAAACCAGCGCTGACTTGTCAGAATAGTGGTCGTAAAAAGATTTTCTCGTAATGTCGGCTTGATCGCAAATCATTTTCACCGAAATTTGATCTAAACTAGGTTTCTCCTGCAATAGTTCACGAAAGCTGTCTTGAATGGCTTTTTGGGTCTTTCGAACTCTTCTGTCAATCTTTTTTTCCATTAATAATCACCTTTTTTAAGTTCATAGTTGCAAATGCAACAGTTGTATTATAATATACTCGTGTAACTTAATCAATGAAACTTATATCATTTAGGAGGTAACTAATGAAAACAATCTTAATCACAGGAGCTAGCTCCGGAATGGGATATCAAACCGCTAAACGACTGGCAAACTCCGGTTATCAAGTTTTTGGAGCTGCCAGAAAAACGGACGCAATGGAACCATTAAAGGCTTTCGGGGTTACACCAATTAACATGGACGTTACCAACCAAGATTCGATGCAAAAAGGTGTTCATCAAGTTATCCAAACCGCCGGCAAGATTGACATCTTGATCAACGGTGCCGGTTATGGTTCTTTTGGCGCCATCGAAAACGTCAGTACTGAGGAAGCCAAACGCCAATTTGACGTCAACGTCTTCGGGTTAATTGCCCTAACCAAACTAGTTTTACCCTACATGGAAAAACAACACGCGGGCAAAATCATCAACATTTCTTCAATGGCGGGCCGGTTCAGTAGCCCACTCGCCGGCTGGTACTTCGCATCCAAACATGCGCTTGAAACTTTAAGTGATTCACTTCGAATGGAAGTAAGAAAGTTTGGCATCCAGGTGGTCTTAATCGAACCGGGGGTTGTAAAAAGTAACTGGTCCAAAATCGCTATGAACAAGCTGGTTAATTCCTCTAAGGGAACCAAGTACGAAGTAGCCGCTAAAGAAATGGCCAAAAAAACTAATAAAATCTATGCTTCAAAATTAGCGTCACAACCCACTCTGATTGCCAAAACAATTCAAAAAGTCGTTTTAGCCAAAAAGCCCAGACCACGATATCTCATTGGGTTTGGTGCGAAGCCAACCGCTTTCTTCAATGCCGTTTTACCAACGAGACTGATGGATCGTCTGATCCCTAAATTTATGTAAGAGGTCATCAATATGATTAAAATCCCCAAACAAATGACCGCGCTGCAACTGCTGAAATACCGAACGCCCTTCGTAAAGGACATCATCCCCGTTCCTCAAATCAATGACAACGAGGTCTTGGTGTCAATCGCGGCCTCGTCACTCAACCCAATCGACTACACCATTCAATCCGGTAAGGTAAAAATCATCATGCCGTACAAATTACCGATCACCGTCGGAAACGACTTTTCTGGAACGGTAGTCAAAATCGGTAAAAAGGTAACTAAATTCCAATTGGGTGACCAGGTGTACGGGCGTCCTGATGATTATCAAAGTGGCACTTTAACCGAATTCATCGCGATTGACGAGAACGAGATCGCCAAAACGCCTAGTAACTTAAGTCTAGTTGACGCTAGTGCTGTTCCCCTAGCCGGATTAACGAGCTACCAAACTTTAATTGAAATTGGCAAACTGAAAAGGGGCCAAAAAGTCTTCATTCAGGCCGGGTCTGGTGGCGTTGGTACCATGGCAATTCAGATTGCCAAAGCGCGGGGTGCCTTCGTTGCGACGACCACGAGTCAAAAGAACGTGGCGTTAATGCGCTCTTTAGGTGCCGATCAAGTGATTGATTATCATACGACGGATTTTTCCGAGGTGTTAAGTGATTACGACATTGCCTTTGACAGTCGTGGCGGCAAGACCCTCAAAGATACCTTTAAAATCTTAAAACCTGGTGGCAAGCTAATCACCATCAACGGAATTCCAACCTTCAAATTTGGAATGGAACACCATCTTGGTTGGTTTAAATCGATTTTATTTGGGATTGCTAGTGATCCCTTGCGACTTTTAGCCAAAAAACATCACGTTGAATACACCTTCTTCATCATGCATCCCAGTGGACCTCAACTGGACATTTTAACCCAGATGATTGAAAACCAGCAGTTAAGACCGATTATTGATAAGGTCTTCCCGTTTAGTGACGTGCTTGAAGGATATAAACTACTGGAATCACACCACGTTACTGGCAAGATAGTGATTGAGATGAAGTAAAACTATTTAATAAAAACCGTAAAAATAAAATGAAGTGCCAGATAAAGTTAAAATTCTATGTCTGGCACTTCATTTAATTTATTTAAATACATCAACAATTTCAGGAACAAACCATCCTATAAATCCTCCAAAAACGAACAACAGCCACCAATAATGAGAAATAAAATACCAAAAATTCATACTGTGCGTGTGTTTTACCACCGCTGATTATTGAGAATATATCAAATCTGCTATTTCAGCAGCTGTCATGATACAAAAAAGTTCACCACAGATTGAGACTTTTGTATCTTTTACTGATTTATTCATATCGAATAATAAATAATTATTTACATTAGTAAACAGGGGCCTAATTAGTGATAAAATAATAAGGCTGGCTCGTCGTAAATCTATTGCGAGGAGGTACTTCATATTGTTAATCCTTTTATCATCTATGTTACAACTTGTTAGTGGAATAATACTTTTATTATTTCAACATTGGCTAAACAAGTAGTAACAATTGAGCCAACATCTTAGCCATGCCACAAAAAAGGTCCTTAACTATCGCATTAGTTAAGGGCCTTTGGCATTCATATTGTTAATCATCTACGTCATTATTATAACACATAAATTTCATTACATATTAAACCCAAATTAATTTATTCTTTTGTCTCATTTCTATTTGTCCACTTTATTCCAAAATTAATATGAATTTTGAGAATAACATTTAAAATCACAAATTCAAAACCAACTAAAAATCATGTAATCTTATGTTCTTTAGTATTACTTGTGATACAACATATTTAAAGAGATGATGTCAATGGAAAAAGTTAAAATCCTAAAGTTTGGAAACTCAATTGTTCTTAACTTCAATAGCAAGACTCAAAAAGAATACGGATTAGCTTTGGGGCAAGAATACTTTCTAACTAAAAACCAACAGGGAACACTTATGTTGATTCCTAAAATAAAAACAAATCTATGGTGATAAAAAATATGCCAACGGAAAGCTCTACCAAGCTCCTATTAGTAACAAATAACGAACAAATCAAAGCAAAAAATTCCCTAATTAATGTGTAAAGTGCCCCATAATTATTAGATTATTGTCTAACAATTATGGGGCACTTCAAGTCTTTTTAGGCAGATTTTATTCTCTTTAAATTATGGTATTTCTTACTTCTTGAAATGAACTCAGCTTTTCTAGCATCAACATCTGCTTGTAATCCCGTCCATAATTCAATAGATGTTCCAAAAACAATACTTAAACGAATTGCCGTATCAATAGTAATTTGACGTTTACCATTAAGAATCTCGTTGATCCTTGAATATGGAACTTGCATTTTTTTGGCTAACTCATACCCAGATAAATTCATTGGCTTTAAAAATTCTTCATTTATTATCTCACCAACAGTTGGTATTTTTAAATATTTTTCATTCATCATTTCTTACCTCACTTACTAGTTAATGATAATCAATAAATTCAACATCATAAAAGTCATTATTTTTATAAGAAAAAATCAAACGATATTGATTATTTATCCTGATACTGTAATTTTCGCTTCGATTTCCTATCATTTTTTCTAAATGATTAGATGGTGGCATTCTTAAATCTTCTAAATCTCTTGCTCTATTCATATACATTAATTTTATTAAGAGTTTCTCCTGTAATTCAGGAGGTATCTTTTTAGAGAATTTTCCTTCAAAAACTTTTTTTGTTTCTTTATTACCAAAACTTCTTATCATATGCATTCCCTTATTCTTTGTTATATAAATATTATATCCGTTTCACAGATATAATCAAGGAAATGTACAAATTAATTTTACACATCCTAATTACCCAATACATTAATCACACTAAAGCAACCCACAACCATCCGCAAAACACAATTTTTTAAAGAAAACAAAAAATGCTCCAATTTGCTTAATTGAGGTACACCCATATGCAACTCTGGTTAAATAGTTAATAGACTTTAGTGTATAATTAAAGTTATCTTCGAAATATCTTTTGTTACCACTTTACTTACTACTATTTCAATGCAATAATTCTATTAAATTGTTTACATAATTACAAAAAACATTTCCAAGGAGATAACTTAAGATGCCCTTTGCAAAACAACTACACGATTATATAAAAAAACATTATGAAACCGGAAATTATCATAATTATTATAGTAATTATGATAAAAATAACTATAGTAACATAAAAAGTAGCAAGGATGATTTTCAACTTGGATACAATCAAGCTATAAACGATTATAAACAGAATAAACGATTTAAAAAATATCCTACAAAAATAATCAGAGTCTTAAACATGATTTTTAGAAATAAATTACATGAAATAAATAACTTTATTGATGGTTATAACCAAGCTAAAAGTCGAAATTAAAAAACAAATAATTTTAATTTAAGCTCAAAATTTGGACGATATTTGATTTCGTTTTTTGACAAAAGTATCAATAAATAATTTGCCTTACAAAATGCGACTAAATTTTAAAAAATTTAGTCGCATTTTTACATATTTAACTTTCGAAATAAATATTCGAAAACAATAAGATCCTATTAATCAATTCTTTTATGCATCGAATTCAAAAAGCCAGAACCAATTTTACTCTTAATCATGTCTCTTAATTGGTTTAGCCGGATCACCTACGTAAGTTGAATTGGCGGGAACATCCTTATTGACAACCGAGCCAGCACCGATAATAGCATTCTCACCAATGGTAACACCGGGAAGGACAATGACACCAGTTCCAAGCCAAGCATTCTTGTGAATGTGAATGGCACCAGTAGTAATCAAATTCCGGTGGTCTGGTCGCGTATCATGGTTAAGCGTAATCAGTGAAACTCGTGGTCCAATCAAAACGTTTTCGTCGAGATAAATTCCACCAGCATCGTCAAAGAGACAATCGGTGTTAATTAAAACCCCTGGTTTTAGGAAAATATTGCGACCAAAATCAGTCTGAAGTGGTGGAAAGACAATCACATTTTCTGGTACTTTTCTGCCAGTAATCTTCGCCAGGATTTCCTGTTGCTTAACTGGATCTGGTTCACTGTTAAACTGTTTCAATAATTCAGCATTTTTAAAATGAATATCAAAGATTGGTTTAAACGACGGGTCACGAAAGTCAAACGTCCCACCGTTTAAGGCGGCTTTTAAAAGATCATCTTCTTGGGACATAGATATCTACCTCGATTTTTGTTTTTTAGAGTTATAAAGACTCCTACGACGATTGTATCATCATTATAATGAGAAACAGAAAAATCACATAAATGCCTACCTATAGTATCTAATAGTACTTTTTTAGTGTCTAATAGTACTTTTTCTAATTTCGATACCATGCAGTTTTAGGCCAATTGTGATGTCGTTTCTTTTGACTCTCCATGATTAGCAATCTTTAACCCCATATCCATGCTCATTAAGTCCTTGCTAAAAATATTAATTGTATTTGAATTAATATTACTAAAAACAACCAAAAGCACCGAGAAAATTGAAATTACAACAAACAAAATTAACTTATCCGTTTTCATAGGTGCTATGTTACATAAATAACATTTCGTGATAAAATATTATAACGAAAAATAATAAATTAAGGGGACTACAAAATGAAAGCTAAAACAATTCTTATATCAACATCACTCATTATCATTTTATCGATTGGTTTTCTTGCTTTTGACCTTTTATTTGCTGACCATGCAGCAGTAAGCATTCAAATGAGAGCAATAACTTTATCAAATACTAAAATTAAAAAGTTTAGCAAAAATTTAGCCACTTACAACTACATAAAACGCCATAAATATGAACCACTCAAAAATTTATCTGATGATCAAGGGTCAGTTAATCTTCATTATTATGTAGGATCAATTGGCAACAAAAGCATTGGCATTTATGGTTATCTAAACTATTCTGGGTTCAAAATTTTATTCCCACAATTTCAAGTGAAGTATATAGAGATAGAATAATCAAACTGAATAGACAATATTAACAATGGTGGTTTTAAAATGAAAAAAATAAAATCAAAAACGTGGTAATTCAATTGGCATTAACTTCGATAGTAAGACAAAAAAGAGCCCACCAGCTTTAGCTGATAAGCTCAATCATCAGTTCACCACAAACTGGTGACTTGTGTATCTCTTACTGTTTTAATTATATCTAATATTATTATTTAGTCAATAATGTACTAATTAAGGCGAGTATTTACACCACAATACTAACTATACTCGTCGGTGATTTGATGTATCTCTTACTATCAGTCATTATTCCAGTAATAATTAATTTATTAACTCATTTGATTGAAAAATTAATTGCCTTTTTACTTAACTATTTTTCTGGAACTAAAGACTAGAGAAAAGCTCCTTTCACTTTAGGAAGGAGATTTTTTACTTAGTAGGAAAACTACATAAAATTATTTTCTTTCATGTTATTCTAGCGATTAATCGCATCACAATCAATTCGTTCCTTATGCTCGCTTAGGTCCAGTCCCTTAGCCTCTTCTTCTGGAGTGACTCGCATCTTAGTAATGTGATTTAAAACAATGACAATCAAGAAAACCATGATGGTCACAAACACGATACTGAAACCGGTTGCCAGTAGCTGAATCCAGAACTGATGGAGTGAACCACCAGCAAAAATTCCGCTAAACTTGACCTGCGGATTAATCTTCTTACTAGCGAACAGTCCGGTCAAAAGGCTACCCACGATTCCAGACACCCCATGACAGCCAAACGCATCCAACGTATCGTCGACGTGCAAACGGGGCTTTAAGTATTTAATGAAAGTGTAACTACATAACGTGGCAATGATGCCAATCGCAATCGCACTGCCAATCCCAACGAACCCACAGGCTGGAGTGATGGCAACCAGACCACACAAAGTTCCGGTACATGCGCCCATCAGGGATGGTGCGCCTAGAATGAAGACGTCTAAAATAATCCATGTCAACATTGAAGTTGCCGTGGCAATCGTGGTCGTTAGCATGGCCTGAAAAGCGATGTGATTAATGGCGAGTGCCGACCCACAGTTAAAACCGTACCAACCGAGCCACAAGATGACCGTTCCCAAAAAGACCCAGGTCAGATTATAAGCCTTGTCGTTTTTGCCGCGCTTGTGTCGTCCGAGCATGATGGCCAACACCAGAGCGGTAATTCCCGCGTTAATGTGAATGACCGTTCCACCAGCAAAGTCCAAGACTCCCATCTGTTGTAAAAAGCCCCCACCCCACACGATGTGAACGAGTGGATAGTAAATCAAGATACACCAGGCAATCGTGAACATAATCAAGAACTTAAACTTCATCCGGCCAACGATTCCACCAATCCAAAGGGCTGGCGTAATGATGGCAAACATCATCTGAAACAGCATGTAGGAACCGTTCGAGATGGGACCGGCAGTTGCTGGGGCGGTAAAGTTGAAATTATGTAACATGAAATCATGCAGCCCACCGATAACGTTGAAGTAGTTCCCCGAAAATGAGAGCGAGTAGCCAATGATGACCCACAAAAGAACGGGAATGCTGCACATGATGAAGACCGACATCAGGGTGTTCACCACGTTTTTTCTTGAAACCATCCCGGCGTAGAAAAACGCCAGTCCCGGTGTCATGAAGAACACCAAAATCGTACAGATAAATACAAAAACCTCGTTTGCTGCCATGTTAGTCACGCCCGTTCATCAATTTAGTATACTAATAGTCTAGGCTTTAATTTTCATTTGAACAGATTTAATGTCTCAAAACGTTACATGGAAGACGGAAAAATTTCATCAAGTCGCCTTTCTTGACGTTTACGCCATATGAGGGTTTACCCTTTAACTGTATTAAGAAGGGAGTTGTTATGATGTCTGTTAAAGATAAAGTTGTTGTCATCACCGGTGGCTCTTCTGGAATGGGAGAAGCAACCGCTAAGTTAGCCCTCAAAAGAGGTGCCAAAGTGGTCGTTGGATCACGAAACGAAGAAAAATTAGAACGAATGGCCGATGAAGTTGACCATCCCGAAAACTTTGCCTATCAACAAACTGACGTTACGAAAAAAGACGAGGTGCAATCCTTAGTCGATTTAGCCATCAAAAAGTTTGGCAAGCTCGACGTAATTTATAACAACGCTGGCATCATGCCGCAGGGAATGGTTGACGATCCAGCTAAATTGAGCGAATGGCAGGATATTTTAAACACCAATATCATGGGAGTCCTAAACGGTATTGTGGCCGCGGTTCCTCAAATGAAGAAACAGGGTTACGGCCTAATCATGGCTACCGACTCGGTCGCAGGTCACGTAGTTTACCCTGGTTCAGCCGTCTACAACGGTTCAAAGTACGCCGTTAAGGCCATCATGGAAGGATTGCGTCAGGAACAACATCAAAACGGCATCAAGACCGGGATTGTGTCACCCGGAGCCGTTGATACCAACCTGATGTCAACCGTTCACGACGATCAAATTCAAAAGAGTATTGAACAAAATAACAACACCAAGTATGGCTGGTTAGAACCTGACGACATCGCAGAGATTGCCGTCTTCATGATGAGTCAACCAGAAAACGTTGACATTAACGAAGTCCTGGTTCGCCCAACCGACCAAAACATCTAATAAAACTTTGATTTGACTCCTATTCAATGAGTGGGAGTTTTTTGTCACAGAATCTTAATCAATTTTGGAACCCATTTACTTGAATCAGGATTAAATTTAGCGTTAAATGATCTCGTATTGGAAGTCATAAGTTGGAAGAGGGGTTTTATTATGACAATCGAAAATAAAGTTGTAGTTATCACAGGTGGTAGTTCTGGGATGGGAGCTGCCACCGCCAAGTTAGCTTTGTCTAGGGGCGCCAAAGTGGTCGCCGGTGCTAGAAACGAGGAACAACTTGAAGAACTTTCCACCGAAGTTGATAATCCAAAAAACTTTTCTTACAAAATTACTGACGTTACTAAAAAAGAAGACGTCCAGGAACTGACCGGCATGGCAATTGACAAGTATGGTCAACTAGACGTCATGTATAACAACGCTGGCATCATGCCACAGGGTCCTGTCGACGACCTTGATCGTTTAGCCGATTGGAAAAAAGCTATTGACACCAACATCATGGGAGTCTTGAACGGAATTGTGGCGGCGGTCCCACAAATGAAACAACAGGGTCAAGGTTTAATCATGGCCACCGATTCCGTTGCTGGTCACGTGGTTTACCCTAATTCCGCCGTTTATAACGGTTCCAAGTATGCCGTCAAAGCCATCATGGAGGGTCTCCGTCAGGAACAACACCAAAATGGAATTCGGACTGGGATTATCTCACCCGGTTTTGTCGACACCAACTTGATGGACACCATCAACGATGACAAGATTAAAAAACAGATTGAAGCTGGCAAGCATGGTTGGTTAAGTCCCGAAAACATCGCAGAAATCGCCGTCTTCATGATGAGTCAACCAGAAAACGTTGATATTAACGAAGTCTTGGTTCGTCCAACCGACCAGGATGTGTAAGTGAATATACCAAATAAGCCCTTACTCAAATCGAGTAAGGGCTTATTTTTTTGAAAAACTAGTCATTCTAATTTCATTAAACTATTGTTCAGTCAAACATAATTAATCCTTATCAACAATCAATAACGATTTAATGGCTTCTCGTTTATCCATGGCGGTATAAGCATCCTTGACGTGGTCTAAATCAAATTCCTTGGTAAAGACTTTTCCGGGATTAATCTTGCCGTCAAGAACCGCCTTCAACAATACATCACGGTCGTAAGTGGTAACGGGCGCAATGCCGCCACGCAAACCGGTGTTGTTGTAAAAAAGTTTGTTGGTATTCATGTCAGCCTTTTGGGGAATTCCCACCCGGCCAACGACAGCGCCTGGTCTAGCAACCTTAGTTGCCGTATCAACCGACTGTTCGGTTCCAACACATTCAAGGATGGCATCAGCGCCAGCTCCGTCAGTTAGTTCCATCACGTGCTTCACCGCTTCATCCCCACGTTCTGGGACGATGTCAGTGGCGCCAAACTCCTTGGCTAACTTTTGGCGATCCTCGTGACGACTCATGGCAATGATGCGTTTTGCGCCACGCAACTTGGCCGCAATTACACCACAAAGGCCGACGGCACCGTCACCCATAACGACAACGGTGTCACCGTCCTTCACTTCGGCGCTGGCAGCGGCGTGATAACCCGTTGCCATGACGTCAGAAAGGGTAACTAATGACTTCAACATCTCATCTGAATAGTCCGATGGTTGACCCGGAATCTTGACGAGTCCCCAATTGGCGTTGATGTATCTGAAGTACTGGGCTTGATAACCAATGTTTGCACCCTTCTCCTGGTTCATGCAGTTACCGTCAAAGCCCGCCAAACAAGCGGCACAGTGACCACAACCATGGGTAAATGGGGCAATCACAAAGTCACCGGGTTGAACGTCCTTGACGTCGGACCCAACTGAATCGACAATCCCGATGGCTTCGTGACCAACAAAGGTATCGCGTTTTCGTTCGTCAATGCCACGATACCACCAGAGGTCAGAACCACAAACGCTGGCCCGCACCACCTTGATAATGGCGTCGGTTGGTTTTTCAATCTTGGGTTTAGGCGTGTCAACGAGTTCAACATCACCCGGTTTGATAAATTCCGTTGCTTTCATTTCAATTCCTCACATTCATTTAACTAAGCTTTTCGATTAATTCCTAAACTTTCTCTTACATCCAGCTGGTCATCTTGAAGCAGGCGCGTCGCTAGGTCAGCAATACTGGCAACGGCTACCCGATTACCGCTAACATCTTGACCTTTATACGTAATTTCGTATTCACTACTGCCGTTATCAAACCATCCCGGTCGAATTAACGTGTAATCTAAATCAGAACTTTCAATCACATCGGCCGCCTCACGATACGGTGCCAGTCGCGGATTATTTTTCAGGTTTCCACTTGCCGAAATTTCTTCAGGGACTTCATTATAAATGCCCATTGACGTAATGAAGACTAGGCGTTTGACGTTTTCATCATCCATGGCGGACACAACGTTCCTGGCCATTTCCGGTAAGTTGCCACTAAGCGCCACAAACACTTCATCCTGACCATGCACTACTTTTTCAAGGTCAGATAAATCATTTACGTCGCCACTTACGGCTCGTTCACGATCATCATCACTAAACCTTTGACCTGCACTTCTTGAAAAGAGTGTCAAAAAATCATCGGTCTTTTCCAACAGGTTCTTTCTGACCTCTTGACCGACGTTTCCGGTCGCTCCAATAATTAAAATTTTCTTCATAAATTATGCCTTTCGCATTCTCATTACTTAACGAAATTTTGAATGGTCTTTGGATCACGGTGGTCAAAGAATTGGCTTTCACCCTTGTCCAACTTGGTGATCTCCTTCATATCATCGTCACTTAATTCAAAGTCGAAGATATCAATGTTTTCTTCCATCCGATTCTTATGAGTTGATTTAGCCAGGGTCACGATTCCACGTTGAAATTCCCAACGTAAGATGACCTGACCAACACTCTTATCGTACTTGTCACCGATTGCTTTCAGGGTTTCATTGTTAAAGATAGCGTGTTTGCCTTCCGCAAATGGAGCCCAAGCTTCTGGACGAACATCAAATGATTCCAGATAGTCGACGGCGGTCTTTTGTTGTTCCCAAGGATTAATCTCAATCTGGTTGATGGCGGGCTTAACGTCGTTGAACAGTGCCAAATTGGTAATCTGATCATCGTAGAAGTTGGAAACCCCAATGGACTTAATTTTGCCCGCTTTTTGAAGTTCTTCAAGGGCCCGCCATGAACCGAAAGTGTCGCCGTAAGGCTGGTGAATCAGGTATAAATCAAGGTAATCCAGTCCCAATTTTTTGAGGCTGGTCTCAAACATTTTCATGGTTTTGTCGTAACCACTGTCAGTGAACCAGACCTTAGAGGTGACAAATAAATCCTCGCGTTTTACGCCAGACTTCTTCAAACCCCGACCCACGGCTTCTTCGTTTCGGTAGTATTGAGCCGTATCGATTAAACGATAACCCGATGCGATGGCGTCGATGACCGATTGTTCGGCCTCTTCTGGGTTGGTGATTTGAAAGGTCCCAAACCCAGTTGCGGGCATTTGGTTGCCGTCATTTAATGTAAAGTATTCCATAATAACTCTCCTTATCTGTTATTTATTAACTACACATAATTTACACCTTTACTTGGACTTGAATGCAAGTAAAGCGTTTTGTAGGAAAGAAAAAACAACCAAAGATTGGTTGTCTTAAACCGGTTCATCTTCAAATTTTGCCATCCAGTACACGTCATGATAACTTCCGTTAACGTAAAACTGGTCTTTGAGCGTTCCCTCAATCTTAAAGCCAAACTTTTCGTAAATATGAACGGCCGGTTTGTTTTGCACGTCGACGTACAAGAAAATCTTGTGGAGGTTCAACGTCTCAAATCCATAGTTCACACAGGCATCAAACGCCGCCTGCGCAATGCCATTACCAACGAATTCGTCGCCAAGCGCAATCTCAATCTCAGCGTTCCGATCGCGTGGATTAATATCAATCAACGCCACGATGCCAGCGAACTTGCCCTTGACGTCAATCGCAAAATTGCGAATGGCCGGATCATTGTTCTCACGTTCGTATCTTTCGTTAAGGGACGACATAGAAAGATATGGTTCGGTAAACCAGTAGTCCATGGCGCGTTTATCATTAAACAGTTCATGGAGTTTGGGTAGATCAGTTTTCTCTAAAACACGTAATTTCATTAATTATTCCTCGGTTGTCTTTTAATTAGTGCCTAAATCTTATCAATCTTTCGCCACTTTGACAATTTCAGAACTAGCCCTTTAGTTGTTTAATCATTGCGGGATCACGGTGATCAAAGAACTGACTTTCCTTCTTGTCCAGACCAGCAATTTTCTTCATATCATCGTCACTTAATTCAAAGTCAAAGACATTGATGTTTTCTTCCATTCTTGATTTATGAACGGACTTAGCCAATGGTAAAATTCCACGTTGAATCTCCCAACGTAAGATCACTTGTCCCACGCTCTTGTTGTACTTATCACCAATTGACTTCAAAGTTTCATTATTGAAAATAGCATGCTTTCCTTCTGCAAATGGGGCCCAAGCTTCTGGGAGAACGTCAAATGATTCTAGGTAGTCAACGGACTTCTTCTGTTGCTCCCATGGACTAACTTCAATTTGGTCAACAGCAGGTTTCACGTCGTTGTAAATTGCTAGATTAGTAATCTGATCATCGTAAAAGTTAGAAACCCCAATGGACTTAATCTTTCCCTCTTTTTGAAGGTCTTCCATGGCACACCATGAACCAAAGTTGTCACCATATGGTTGGTGAATCAGGTAAAGGTCAAGATAATCTAAATCCAATTTTTTCAAAGTTTCCTCAAAAGCAGCCTTCGTTTTATCGTAACCAGTGTCGCTTAACCATAATTTTGAAGTGACAAATAAATCGTCACGAGCAATCCCGGATTGTTTGATACCTTTTCCAACGGCTTCTTCATTTCCGTATGCTTGAGCGGTATCAATCAAACGGTAACCAACGTCAATAGCATCTTTGACTGCTTGAGCAGCTTCTTCTGGATCAGTAATTTGAAACGTCCCAAATCCCACTTTTGGAATTTTGTTGCCATCATTTAAAGCAAAGTATTCCATAATATCTCTCCTCAAATTAATTTAATATTGATTAACTATTGATAATCTACACCTTCATGTGCACTTGAATGCAAGGGTAGTGAACTAATTTGCTTTTTGAATTGTTTTATCACATAATAACGATACATTTGGAGATGATAAATTGTTAAATATTAATGAAGCTAGTAAAGAATTTGGCGTTTCCAAAGCCACCCTTCGTTACTGGGAAGATGCTCAATTATTGCCCGAAATAAAACGTGATGAAAACGGAAATCGGGTTTACGATAAAACCGATTTAAATTGGATTTTCTACGTTAAAGTTTTAAGAGAAGCCGGGATGCCAATCCGTAAACTAAAGAAATTCGTGTCAATGCTACAAAATCAAGAGTCTAACGATGACCGCAAACAAATCTTGATTGAACAACGAGATGAACTTCAAGATCAGGTCCAAAAAATCAAAAAAACATTAAACTATTTAAATTACAAAATCGATAATTTCGATTCTCACATGTTAACGTATGAAAACGAAAAGCTAATTTATGAAAAAGAAGAGGGACCAAGATAATTGGCTCCTCTTTTCCTATACAATTTGATTCTTTTTTGCTTCTTGAATCGTTGATGACACATTCATCAACTTCATACCGTACCGATTCGATACGTGTTCCCAAACATGCGTAATGTGTGGAAGTGCATCTTCTGGAGACATCCCATCAACAATTAAATACATATCTTTTCCATCAAATGGATTCCCATTATCTTTATATAACGTCATTCGATCAATCATAATTTTCATGTATGCTGACATTGACGACCAATAAACGGGAGTTCCAATAATTAAAGTATCAGCCGCTCTAATTTGTTCAATGACTTGGTCAAATTGGTCATCACTACGATCTTGTTGTCCCAGTGGATAAACCGTGTAATCAACCAAGTTGACCGTTCTAAAATATGAATTAATCAATTCCTTGGCAATTTTTGCTGTATTACCATCTTTATCCATACTTGTATTCACAAACAATTTCATAAAATATACCTCCTATTTAAACGTAAACTAAGTTTAAATCTTACAGTGCACTTGAACGCAACTATGGAGTAAAACAAATGAACCCATAAAGTCGACTTTTGGTCTAACTCTATGAGTTCATCCCGTTTCTAATTATTAATATTGATTATCATTTTGCTTTATCAGGGTGTCCCTGCAAGTAGATGGTGTGGGTGTTTAAGAATTCATCAATTCCATGTTTACCATCGTCACCACCAATTCCAGATTCTTTCCAACCAGAATGTGAACCATTAATGGCTTCAAAGTTGTAACGGTTAATGTAGGTTTC
Organism: Fructilactobacillus sp. X2R5C3; assembly: GCF_059901325.1. Lineage (NCBI taxonomy): Bacteria > Bacillati > Bacillota > Bacilli > Lactobacillales > Lactobacillaceae > Fructilactobacillus > Fructilactobacillus sp. X2R5C3. Next base: position 71,222 of record NZ_JBWXUY010000001.1, read on the forward strand.
ACCGTCTTCGAGTTCGTTTGCGGCTCGATGAGCGTTATCCAGATTCTCGGTAAAGATTGATGAAGTAAGGCCAAAGTCACTATCGTTAGCCATCTTGATGGCATCACTTAAGGTCTTGAAGGTCACAATTGGGAGAACTGGTCCAAAAATTTCATCTTGAATAATCTCAGAATCCTGTTTGACGTTCGTGATGACCGTTGGTTCGTAGTAAAAGCCACCTTCGATGTTCAACTTGTGACCACCAGCGGTAACCTTACCGCCAGCTTCAACGGCTCGGTCAACCATTTTCGAAACTTTATCCAAAGCTCCTTGGTTAATCAACGGACCCATCCCAACGTTTTCGTCCTTCATCGGATCGCCAACCGTAATTTCTGACATTTTCTTCGATAATTTCTTGATAAATTCGTCGGCCACGTCTTCTTGGACGTATACTCGTTCACAGTTATTACAGATCTGACCGTTATTATCAACTCGGGAATCAATGATGGATTGAACCGCCAAGTCAATATCAGCGTCTTTACATACAATGGCGGGAGCTTTTCCACCAAGTTCAAGTGACACTTTGGCCAAATGGGTAGCGGCACTCGTCATGACTCGTTTCCCTGATTCAACCGAACCAGTCAGACTAATGATGCCGACCTTTTTATTCTTTGACAATTCGTCGCCAACGACCGAACCAGGTCCCGTAACAATGTTAACGACGCCCTTAGGAATGCCAACTTTTTCAACGATCTTAGCGAATTCGAGCGCTAAGTTCGGGGTGTCAGAACTTGGTTTCATCACAATGGTGTTCCCGGTGACTAGTGCTGGACCCATCTTTCTGGCAATTAAGAAGAACGGGAAGTTCCATGGAAGAATGCCGGCCGCAACGCCAATTGGTTGTTTTTCAATCATGATACTTTCGTCTTCGTTATCAGATTGAAGGATTTCCCCCTCATAGGTTCGACTGGCACTTCCCATGTAGTCAAAGTAATCAGCTGAGAACAGAATCTCAGTGGTGGCAAGTGACTTAATCTTACCCTGTTCTTCTTGAAGCATGTAAATCAAATGATCTTTTTGTTTACGAACTTCGTTTGCGACCGCGTGCAAATACTGACCCCGGGTGGCAGCTGGAACCTTCTTCCATGATTCTTCGGCTTTAGCTGCGGCATCGATGGCTTGTTTAGTCTCTTCCTTACTAGCACTAGGAACGGTTGAGATTGCCTGTCCCGTCGCTGGATTGAGCACCGTTAATACTTTTCCTGAATCTGAATCTTTAAATTCTCCGTTAATGTACATTTGGTAATGTTTTAATTCAGCCATAATATGATGCTTCCTTTCAATAACGTTTAATTTCAACAATCATGTTAAAGTGATTTAATCAACCTTATTTGCCGGGTTGGTAGTCCTTATCAATTACTAATACCGGTTTAATCGTCTTTCCGCTGATGGAATCAGCATTGGCTTCGTTGATTTCATCAAACGGGTAGAACTTCTCGGTCTTATCAAAGTCGAACATGCCTAATTGGTAAAAACGAATTAAACGGGGAACGTCGACTTGCGGAATCGAATCACCCATGTTAACACCGACAACCTTGCGATCACTGGTACAAAGGTCGTTCCAAGTATCCAAGTTAATGTGCTGGTCGGTGACGGCAATCGTAGCCGTTGTTCCACCTTGAGCCAAGGCTTGAATAGAACTTTCCATGACCTGCTTAACGCCAGTCGTATCAACGGCATAGTCGACTCCGTGCCCATTAGTTAATTTCTTGATGGCTTCAACGGGATCCTCGTCTTTACTGTTGATGGCATCAGTGGCGCCGAGTTCCTTGGCCAACTTCAAACGGGAAGGAACGATGTCAACGGCAATCACACTGGTACATCCGGAAATGCGACCAGCCATCATGGCAGCTAACCCAACGGCTCCAGTTCCAAAGACCGCAATCGTTGAGCCGGGCTCGGGCTTTAAAGTATTAAAGACCGTTCCGCTACCAGTCACGTAGCCACAACCTAATGGTCCTAACTTTCTCAAATCGAGGTCCTTTGAGACCTTAACGGCGTTTCGTTCACGAACCACCGTGGTCGTGGTAAACGATGATTGGTCAAACATGTCGGCAACATCGTGTCCATTTTCGGTAAAGTGCGCACTGCCGTCGGGACGAACCCCCGATAGATTATTGGCCGCGTAGTTTAAACATTGAGTGGGAATTCCCCTTAAACAGTTAATGCAGTTTCCACAACCATAAAATGACAGAACGACGTGATCGCCGGGCTTAAAGTCTTTTACTTCCGAACCAACCTTTTCGACAATCCCAGAACCTTCATGACCCAGAATAATCGGATAACCAATCTCGGCCGTGCCCTTTCTTAAAGCTTCATCTGAGTGACAAATTCCGGTCGCAACCATGTGAACTTGTAAATCATCTGGTTGCATTTTGGCTAATTCGACATCATCTTTAATTTCGAACTTGCCATTTTTCTTATTAACGACCGCTGCTTCAATCTTCATAAGTAAACCCTCCCATAATGTAAAATTGTTAATTATTGAGCAATTATGATCAAAGAAAAAGCTGATTTCATTAATCAACAATTGATTTTTTAAACTCTTTTCTATAAAACAGGATTGGAATTTTCGAAATGATTGGTTTGATCTGTAACCGCTTACAGATTGTTATACTCGTCTTCTAAAAAAATTCAAGTTATAACACATCAAAATCATAATTATCTAAGAAATTATTCTTTCAAACCCTTGTGTTTCTAGTAGAGTCAAAAGCCAAAAAAATTCCCCAATATTGTGATGGAATAAACTTTAATTATGTATAAAAAAGGGAATCCCAATAAATGGATTCCCTTTACTTAATTATTTAATTTTCGCTGGCTTCAAGATTGGCTTCTCCCAGAAATCAAGCGCACAAATCGAGTTGATAATGTAATAGATGTATTTGCCAACGTTTGCGAAGTTGCCCTGCACGATGGCCTTTAGTAACTGGATCAGATTGTAGACGAACCAGTACTTCCACTGAACGGTCAGTTTCATGGCGTTTAAAATGTTCGCAGTCAGCGACAAATCAAACGCAATCACGACAATCCAGAATAACAAATGCGTGTAACCGTTAGGCCAACCAACCAGATTGGCTTCAAACGAAAATACCAGACTCAAAAGTAAAATGCTGGTCATGACGACCCACTTCTTGATTCCCGTATACGGTTTGGTCGCCTTGTACTTAGCGGTCTTCATCCACTTATTAATCGCAAACGTGTAGATGATGAAAGTCACCGGATAGGTAACGACCGCCGCTTTATTACCTAAAACGTAATCAATAAAGCCGGACAGAACTACGTTAATGATGCCAATCACGTTGCCGAGGTTATTCATTCTCCCAGTTAAACGCGTTGAATAAATGGAGAGGACGGCGTTTACGATCGAAATAATTCCAAACGGAACAAAGACCGCCCAGGAGCCCCAGTGCGTGACGTCTGCCAGATTCTCCGTCAGATAACCACTCGCAATCGACGCAATCACCACGATTGCGACTCCAACTAGGTCAAACCATCGACTTTTTGCTAATGCATGTAACATTATGAACATCTCCTCATTGTTTTTAGCGAGGCGTATCGGAAGCAACCCTCGTTATTTAGTTTTTTGTTACAAACAATTGAACGGCTCGATTATAACACCATTATCATTACTAGAAGTCAAATTTTGAACGTAAAAAAAGACAACCCGGATGGATTGCCTAATTAGTCTAGTTCGATTTGCTTTGACTATCTTTCGCTGTTTCTTGATGCTTAGTCTTAGAACTATCTTTATTTGTAAAGTGATTAATAACCATGTGTAAAACAATAATAAACAGGATGGCACCAACTAGGACGCCGACAATTCGCTTCAAACTACCGTTAATGATGTACATCCCACCAACGATATAAATAATTGACTGTGGGATTGACCCAATCACAACCGCTAGAACCAGTAGTTTGCGTGATATTTTGAACCGTGAAGCCGCGTAACTAATTAAATAAACGGGGAAGAATGGGATGGCATAACCAATACACAGAATGATAAAGGGATGCTTAACGTTACTAAAACTCAATTCTTTATCTCGATAATTACTTGCGATGTTACGAACGGACTTAATCAACTTAACACTGCATAGTCCACCAAGGGTTAATCCAATTAAATTAATAAAAAAGCCCAGAACGTTTCCAAAACAAATGCCGGCTAACACACAGATTACTTGATAAGGAACAAATGGTAACAGCGTCGCAAACGTTAAAACAATTAAAAACAGAGCCGCATCAATGACCCCATGCTCATGAATTTCTTTGACGGCCACGCCCCTCTGACTCGGATCAAAAAACATCCGAATCTGTGGAAAATAATCTTTAAACAGAATCACTAATCCAATAACAACGATAATCGCTAAAAGACAGTATACGATTTTCTTGTTTTCTAATTTTTTTATGATGATAAACTTCCCCTAACATTAATTGAATAGGGAGATTCTAACACATGTCACGAAACGATAAAACCGATTTTACAAAATTAAATTCCATAATGCCATTTCTTTCTTAACTTTCACCACTAGTCTATAATCAATCCTAATAGTCACATTCAAGGAGGTTTTTAATTTGCACATTGACACAAAATTAATTCACGGCGGAATCACTGGTGACAAGGAAACGGGAGCCGTTTCCGTCCCGGTCTATCGCGCCTCAACTTTCAAACAAACTAAGCTGGGAGGCAATCCACGCTGGGAATACTCACGGACGGGCAATCCGACCCGTTACGCCTTTGAAACCCAGATGGCAGAACTCGAAAACGGAACTGCCGGCTTTGCCTTCAGTTCGGGGACCGCTGCCATCAATACCATCCTTTCGATGTATTCCAAGGGTGACCACATCATTGTCGGACAAGACCTGTATGGTGGGACGATTCGTCTAATTAATCAGGTGATGAAACGTTTTGGACTAGAGTTTACGGCCGTTGACATGCAGGACACTGATGCTGTCGAGGCTGCTTTTCAGCCCAACACTAAAGCCATTTACTTTGAGACCCCCACAAACCCACTGCTGACGGTAGCCGACATTCATAAATTATCCGAAATGGCGAAAAAACACGGTGCCAAAACCATCGTTGATAACACCTTTGCGACCCCTTATAATCAGAACCCATTGGATTTGGGCGCTGACGTGGTGGTTCACTCAGCTACAAAGTATCTCGGTGGACACAGTGACGTGGTGGCGGGCGTTGCCGTTACTAACGACGACCAGATTGCCGAACAGTTGGCCTTTCTGCAGAATTCCATCGGTAGTACACTTGGACCAGATGACAGTTGGTTGGTTCAACGTGGCATTAAGACGCTGGGTGCTCGCATGCGGGTTCACCAGGATAACACCAATGCGATTCTTGATTTTTTCAAAAATGAACCCAAAGTTGCGAAGGTTTACTATCCTGGTGATCCTGACAATCCGAACTACGAAGTGGCAAAGAAACAGATGCGTAACTTTGGTCCCATGATTTCGTTTGAACTTCAACCAGGACTGTCAGCGAAAACCTTTGTCGAAAGTTTGAAAATCATCACCCTGGCCGAAAGCCTTGGCGGCGTGGAAAGCTTGATTGAGGTTCCGGCGGTCATGACCCATGGTTCCGTTCCAAGAGCAGAACGTTTAAAGGACGGAATTGCTGACGGTCTGATTCGTTTGTCAGTTGGGATTGAGGATAAGGAAGATTTACTGGACGATTTGAAACAGGCGTTTGATAAAATTTAGGAAGTAAAGAACTAGCATATTTAGATACGAATATGCTAGTTCTTTTATTTTGCCGAACAATATTTTTTAATCATGAGGTACCAAATTAACTTATATTGACAATTATTCTAACTTCGGTAAAATTATTAAAAAACAAGGAGGAAGTTATGAATTTATCTAAAAAGTTTGTAATTCCAATTCTTTGCGTAACAATGTTGTTTATTCTAAGTGGATGTAAGAATTTCTCGTTAAATAGCTCCGGGAAAGATTACTTAAAAGTATATGATGCAAATAACAAAGTTATTGAAACGGCAAAGGGTCATAAAAGCACTGATATTCTTTCAAAAATAGATAAAAACTATAATTCAGTAAAAAAAGAAAGGGTTCCTAAGGATGCTAAAGTAAGCTATAAATATGTAAGTCATAAAAGCAAACACAATATTAAAACTTCTTTGACCGTATATTCAAATTATAAGATCGCAAAAGTGAGCGGAATTCCAATGATTGGAAATGGCATTATTCACTTAAATCAAAATGAATTTAACGAATTAAATAATCCTAATAAGCTAATTAATAAATACTAATAAAGTTAATTATTGGAAACGATAAATTAACGGGTCGCTTTAATATCCATATATAATAAAAAAAGCTAATCATCACTGATTAGCTTACCCAAATTAACGCACCTGAAATACGCGCTTGGAAGAGATGCGCAATATCTCTTCCTTTTTTTATTACACTATTATTGTATGTGATAAACGCATAAATGTCAATCCAACTTTTTTTACTCCCAATCAACCTCAATCTGTTAAACTGAAACCAAATAATTAATGGGAGGCATATTATGACTAGAAAAATTGGAGTCATTGGTGACGGTCACGTGGGATCAACGGTGGCAAATTACATCGTTGTGAACGGTTTCGCCGATGACTTAGTAATGATTGATAAAAACGACGCCAAGGTCAACGCTGACGCAATTGATTTTCGGGAGGGCATGCCTAATTTACCCTTTCACACCAATATCATTGTGAATGATTACAACGCTTTAAGGGACGCTGACGTTGTTATCTCAGCCCTTGGTAAGATTAAACTGTCAAATAACGACAGTGACAATCGTTTCGCCGAATTATCCTACAACATCGAACAAGTCAAAGAGGTCGCACCTAAGATTCGCGACTCTGGCTTTAATGGCGTTCTAATTGCCATTACCAACCCGGTTGACGTGATTACCCAGTTGTATCAACAAATTACTGGTTTACCGAAAAAGCATGTCATTGGAACGGGAACACTCCTAGATTCCGCCAGAATGAAACGTGCCGTTGGTGAAAAACTAGGAATTGATTCACGCTCAGTCACTGGTTACAACCTTGGTGAGCACGGTAACTCCCAATTTACCGCATGGTCGACCGTTCGGGCTCTTGACCAACCAATCGAAAAGTTAGCCAAAAGTCGTCATCTTGACCTCGACACCTTAGACCAGGAAGCGCGCCACGGCGGTTTTAGAGTAATGCAAGGTAAGGGTTACACCAGTTACGGAGTTGCCAGTGCCGCAGTGCGACTCGCAAATACCATTCTCTCTGATGCCCGCACCGTTTTGCCAGTATCCAACTACCGTTCCGACTATGGCGTATACTTCTCCTATCCAGTTGTAGTTGGAAGAGACGGCGTAATCGAAGATGTCCCACTTGATTTAACCGATGAAGAGAAAGATAAACTCCAGGCTTCCGCCAACTTTATCAAAAAGAACGTTGAAAAATACAGTTAAAACACAAACACACCATAACCACTAGATTTTCTAGCAGTTACGGTGTGTTTTAGTACTGTCAGCAATTAAAATCACCACAGCAGACGTAATAATAAAAAAAGCCAATCATAGTGGACTAACTCACCTATGATAATCGCATCCAACTTGCGATGAGAAAAAAGTTAGAGATTTCTTCTCGTTTTTATTATATGGAATAAATGGTTGGGTGTCAATTTAAATCGAATCCATAAAAAAATGATTGCCCCACCAGGCAATCATTTTATTTTATATTTATATGAGCAGCCAAGGACTTGAACCTCAATCTCACGAATAAAGAATTCGTTGCTCTAACAAGTTGAGCTAGCCGCTCGCAAGCAAAACTCAATTACATTTACCAGTATAATGCATATTAGCGCGTTCGACAACACTTTTTACAGTCGATTAATGAAAACTTCATAATTTTAATTACTAGCGACGATGTCGATTAAACTTCCTGATTTGCAGAATTAAGTAGACTAACAACAGAAGGATAACCAGTAATTCAATCGCGCCCATGACCATCTTCATCACATTTACTGGATTGGTCGATTTGTAAACGACGGGGACACTCATGGAACTGTTTGGTAATAAGTCTAATTCATTTTGAGACGCCTGGATGTTAACCGTTCCAACCCTCTCGCCCTTCGTAATTGGAGCAAGTGGCGTTTTGAAAACCCTAGAGTGGTTGGTAGAGACAAAGTCTGTCTTTAATTTTTCACCCTGCGGTAACCAGTACGTTTGAGGTGCAGTCAAGCCAATTTTAGTTTTAGGATTTTGTCCGTTAACAACGTTGACGGTTTTATTTTTAATCACGTTGTCACCAATCGTAATTGGTTCCAGGCTCTGACTGATTTGATTGAGCATTAATTGAGTTTGGGCGAAGCGCTGTTCCTTGGGCGCTCCCAAAACGACGGTGATCACGCGGTCGTTGTTACTAGTACCAGTTCCCACAAAATTCTCTCCCGCAGTATTACTGGTTCCCGTCTTTAATCCGTCAATCTTAAATGGATTAGTTTGGCCCAGAAGTAAGTTAGTGTTCTTGTGCGTCTTTCCATCCCATTCCAACGTGGTCATTGAGGTAGTCTTTAAGATTTGCGGGTATTGAGTAATTAATTTCTGTGCTAATTGAGCTAATTCCTTAGCTGACATCGTATTCTCAGCGTCATCACTTAATTTAGGATTCTTTAGCACGCCTAAATCGTGATTAGCCAATCCACATGCGTTATAGAATTGCCCGTTCTTAATTCCCAATTTTTTGACTTCTTGATTCATCATTTGACCGAAGTCGTGGTTAGGACCTGCCAAATATTCGCCAAGTGCCATGGCAGCACCGTTAGCAGAACAAACCAGACTCGCGTCGTACAGTTGTTTAACCGTGTATGATTGACCAGCTTTCAACGGAACGTTGGTAAAATCATCCTTCTGACTCAAACTGGCAATCCCAGGGCTAATTTTGACCTTGCTGTCCCACGAGATCTTTTTTGCTTTTATTTGGTTTAATACAATATATGTAGTAATAAGTTTACTAACGGATGCGATCGGCAACTCTTGGTTAGCGTTTTTGCTATAAATGATCTGGCCGCTGGTGGCATCAACGGCAATGGCACTTTTGGCCTTTATGTTAATTTCATTTTGTGAAATGGGCGGCTGTTTGTTACTAGCATCGACCGTACTAGGATTGAAGATCAGCGGCATGATTAAAAACACCAGCGAAAATATCACGCTCAGCGTCAGTAATTGATGTTTTTTACTTTTCAAAATCAAATGACCTCTTTTTATTAAATGATATTTTTTGTAGATAACACTTATACGTCTATTGTACTAAATTAATAAAATAATCAAAATATGCCATTAAAAATAAAAAGCCAATCATCACTGACTAGCTCAATCAAAATATTTCGTTATTCAATATTGATAATTAGTTCCACCACAACATCACATAAACAATAGTGGCAAACGCAAAGAAAATCCCATTAATTACGTACGTTTTCTTGGTTGGATAACACAAGAAATCGATTAAGTTCAGAATTAGGATAATGGGCAACCCAATTATCGTAAAACCACTCACAATAGAATCAATAAATTGCGGCATTTTCATTCCAATCATGATCAAACCAAGCAGCAACGCAGAAACCACATAAATCAGGTTAATGATAAGCATCCCAACTGATGCGTACTTACTGTATTTAGTTGAACTTGACTTACCCTTTTTAAACAAGACGTTATAAAACAAAGCGTAAACCACAGCAAACACCACCATTCCGTAGATTAAAATAATCCAAAACATGGCGGGACTAAGGGTGAGGCTAGTCTTAATGTTTATAACCGCAAACAATTCAGGAAAACTACCGAAAACAATCAAAGCCGAAAGCAATGGTGCCAAGATAAACTTACCTAATGACTTAAGAAATCGCATGTAGACACTCTTCTTTCAATTAAATTCAATCCTTAGGTAAATTATACTATAAACGAAAAAAATACCAACTAACTCCCATTTGGAATTAGTTGGTATTTTTGACTATTCATTAAATTAATTTCCTTCTAATGTATCCGGAACAGCCATCAATCACCATGACCATGATGACGATCCCCAATAAGATGATCCCCACTCTGGACCAATTGCGCGTGTTCAACGCCATAATCATTGGCGCCCCAATTCCGCCAGCACCAACCAAACCAAGGATTGAGGCAGCTCGAACTGAAATTTCAAAGCTGTACAAAGTGTATGAAATCAAAGCCGGCAGGATGGTCGGCCACGTCGATAGTGCGAAGACCTGCGGCTTACTGCCACCTGCAGCCACGATAGAGTACTCCGAACTGTGATTCATTTCCTCAATGGATTCTGAAAAGAGTTTCCCTAGCATACCAATTGAATGAATTCCAAGCGCCATGACTCCGGCAAAACTACCGGGTCCCACTGCTTTAATGAACATAATGGCCAAAACGATTTCGGGGAAAGCTCGAATAGCGGTCAAAAGGAAGGTCCCCACTTTAGACGTTATGTTGTACTTACTACTCTTACTACGAGCAGCGAAGAAAGCAAACGGAACACTGATGACGGCGGCAATGATGGTTCCCAAAAATGCAATGGCAAGCGTCATAATCAACTGTGACACCAGGTCTTCACCACTACCGTTGTAGATGTAGGACCAATCAGGGTGAATTAGTCCCATGAAGATGGACTTCGAGACCGTGCCAGCGGATTCTTGAATCTGACTAAATTTCATGTCTGAAAAACACCAGCCATAGATCAAAATAATGATGATTGCCCAAACGATCCAGCTGTAATGGTCCCATCGCTTTTGTTTTTCGTTAATTTTTGGAATGGTCACTGTAGTTTCCTCCTCAAATAATTACTAAGGATGTCAATCACCAGAACCATTACGAAGGTTGCTAAAATTACAACCGCTGTCTCGGAGTAGTTGAATTCATCGATGGTTTGTTGAAGATACAACCCAAGTCCTCCAGCACCAACGTATCCTAAGACGGTTGAAGAACGAACGTTCACTTCCAACGTGTACAGAAAGAAACTACAAAACTGACCCGCAATCTGGGGAATAATGGCCAAACGAATAATTTGAAGGATGCTGGCACCAGAAGCTTTCATGGCTTCAGCCGGCCCCATGTCGACCGTCTCTAGTACTTCATAGAACAGTTTAGAAATCATCCCAAACGAGAAGATGGCAAGGGTAATCGTTCCAGTCGTTGGACCAATCCCAAAAATGGCAACTAAGATAGCTGCCAGTAGCAGTGATGGTAACGTTCTGACGATGTCCAGTACGAACCGAGATGTGCCGTGAATAACCTTACTGTGGTCAAGGTTCCGCGCAGCCAGAAACGCGGCAGGAATCGCAAAGACGGTTCCAATCGTGGTTCCAAGGATTGCCATCTGAACGGTCTGAACCAGTGGGTCCCAGATAAAACTAAAGTACGACCAATCCGGGTTACTCATTTGACCAATCAGAACCCCAAACTGGGCGATGTTCGAGATAAACAAGCTGGGATCAACCCCACAAATTTTCATGGAGTAAATAAACAAAACGATCAAAATGGCAATTACAATGATGCCCTTAACGTGATACTTTTTGACAAAGGACATCTTCGGCATGTCGCTAGTGTGCATTAGCTATTGCCTCCTTCGTAAATCGCCTTCAAATCTTCTGGAGTAGAATCAGCCGCTGGCTTGTCGAATACCAATTTTCCATCCCGAATTCCAACAATTCGGTCCGCAAATTCAAGTGCTAGTTCAACTGAATGGAGGTTCACCAGAACAGTATCGTGATCCTTGACGTTTAAATTCTTCAAATCCTGCATGACTCCGTGACTGGTCTTGGGATCGAGGGAAGCAACGGGTTCATCAGCCAGAACCAAATCAGGTTCTTGCATCATTGTTCGTGCGATGGCGACCCGCTGCATCTGTCCTCCAGAAAGTGAGTCCGCCCGATCGTATAATTTTTTGAGCATGTTAACGTGGTCCAGTGATCGAACCGCTTTCTCTTTGTCTTCTTTAGTGTACAAACCAAGGAGTGTCTTCCAGATTGGATAGTAGCCGACCCTTCCACTTAAGACGTTTTTTTGAACCGTAAGTCGGTTCACGAGGTTGAAGCTCTGAAAAATCATCCCAATTTTTCGGCGAAAGTGGCGGAGCGCTTTCCCCTTCAATTTAGAAATATCAGTCCCGTTGATGATAATCTCGCCGTCACTGATATCTTGCATCCGATTAAGGGAACGAAACAGGGTGCTTTTCCCCGCACCTGAAAGTCCAACGACAGCGATGAATTCACCGCGTTTGACGTTAAAACTAATATCATCTAATCCTTTAATACCACTAGGATAAGTTTTGGTAACATGATTAACTTGTAAAATATCCGAATCGCTCAATTTAATCCCTCTCGCCTATTCTTTGGTTTTACTAATCTTGTTGGCTTGGTCCATGTATGAATGAAGTTGCTTAAATTCTGACTTCTTGTACGGAACGTATCCCTCTTCTTGATAAATCTTGAAGATAACGTCATGACCTTCTTTCGTCTTCGCCATGTTCTCGTAGGCTTTGGCAATCTTCTTCTGCCATGACTTCGACATATCACTTCGACAAGCAACCACGTCATTTGGAATAGCCTTAGTCGTGTAAATAACCTTGGTATCCTTCATAACGTTCGGATTGTCCTTTTGGACTAAGGTTTGAGCACCTTGGAAGGTGAACGCAGCATCGTTGTTCTTGTTTAAAACGGACAGTACAGCTTGATCGTAACCATTAATAACGTCGGTCTTGATGCCATCCTTGTTAATATTAATTCCGTGCTTCATAAGCTCAACGACCGGATAAATATAACCCGCCGTTGAATTCGTGGTACCAGTGGCAATCTTTTTGCCCTTTAAATCGTTAATGTTGTTGATACCACTGTCTTTTCTGACAACAATTGTAGAATAGAAGTGATCGGATGACTTGTTAGTAAGTTGCAGAGTTTTCGGATCGCGTGCTTGACGCGTTGCTTGAACGAGAGGAACCACTTTATAATTCTTTTGTGCTAAGATAAAGTCCCCGGGGTTCATTTCGGAAACATCCAACGTCTTTGAACCCATGGCCTGAATAAGTGAGTTTCCGTCAGTTGAAACCTTGACCGTGACCGGAATATGAAGCTGTTTTTCTAACTGTTTGGCGAGTGGTTTGGCCTCAGCATTGGCCTGCCCAGCGTTCACTGACGGCGTAAAACCAACCGTTAATTTCTTTGGTTTGTAGTTACTTGACTGTTTCCCACATCCAACTAATCCAACCGATAAAAATGTAAGTGCAGCACCAGCTGTGATCCATTTCAAAGCTTGCTTGAGTTTCATTACGAGTCCCTCCCAAAAAATTGTTGTACCAGACAAATTAATCATATCATGATACATACATTTTTCAATAAATATCTTTTAATTGTTCGTATTTTATTTAAATATATGTTCTATTTATCCTTTAATTTCCAATATATTAATTAATTAACGAATGTTAATAATCGGTGTAATTAGAGCGAACAAAAAGGGCAACACTAATAAGTACGGGTTGTCCTTAAGAAAATTTTGTTAGATAAAATTATTTTCTGTTTCACGTGAAACTATTTTGATGATTATTTCATGCCAAATAATAAAATAATTGACAGATTTATAAATTAGAAATAGAATTGAAGAGTAATAAAAAAGGAAGAGATGTCGTTACCATCTCTTCCCGCGCAGATTTATGTGTTATTTGGGTAAAAAGCTAATCTTTGCGGTTAGCTTTTTTTTATCTCATATGCTTTGGCAAAGTTAACTGCTGCACGCGAGATAATAAGAACCACCATTGCTAATGGAACAATCTCAATAACCCACTTATCAAAATCATCAATATTTCCAATTTTATTAGTTTTGCCGTTAAGAGCATCATTTCTAGCTTGAATATTTGCTAAAGTATCTTTATCATCGCGTATATTACTTTCAGTTTTTCTTCTTATCATAATGTCCATCCCCTTAGATCAATAGTAAGGCATCATGTAGACAATGAAAACATAATATACACATTGTTTATTATTAATAATTGATTAAAACTCAAAAAGCATCCCCCACTTAAAAAGTGAGGATGCTTTTTCGTAACTTATTTTGTGTAGGTTCTAATCTTTGGTGCTGTGTATGTGGTCATGAATTTATAGATTTCAGACAACGAATCAGAAAAGAGTAACTTTTTGCGGTCTTCCACCGTCAAAAATTCCTTTTCGGTCATTTCATCAAACATTTGTTTAAGCGGATCGTAGTATCCCTGAACGTTATACAACACACATGGATCATCATTGTCACCAATTCGAGCCCATGAAAAAGCTTCAGAAATCTCTTCTAGAGTCCCAGGACCACCTGGAAGTGCGATACAACCATCCGATTGAGTCAACATTTTTTGTTTGCGAATATCCATGTTGGGAACTACATCTAAACTAGTAAGGCCGTCCATGCTGGCACCACGGTCAACTAACTCTTTTGGCATGATGCCGTGAACTACTCCACCAAGTTTTAAAACTGTCTTGGCAAGTAATCCCATGAGACCAACACCGCCACCACCATAAACTAACGCTAAGTCATGGTTAACCAACCATTTTGCTAATTTTTTGGTGGCTTCTTGATATGCTGGATCATTACCAGGAGCCGCACCACAAAATACTGCAACTGCTTTCATATTTTTATTTTCCTCATTTCAATTTATTTTTATATTAATAAGTGTACCACGTCACTTCAAGCCAGTAGTGACAGGTGCTTTGGTAAATTGTTTCATGTGAAACTATCTTAATTTTGTTTATTCATCATAAATACTGGCATCATATTTAAAGGGATGGTCCCTAAATAACTGACTGTAAAACGCGATTTCGGAAAAAGCTCGATTCAATTTCTTTATGTCCACGGTTTTACCGGGAGCGTCTTTTAGAAAACTCCCATCGCCAGCAAAATTTTTATCGACGTTGCGCACTAAAGTTGGTTTTGGCAGGGTAAATAGGCCCAGTTGTCCAAGCGTTGGTAACAACGCTGGATAGGAAGATTGGCCACCTCGTGAATTATTAGAATAGGTAATAATCTTGGCCGGTTTGCCCTTGGCTTCAAACGCCAAAAAGTCGAGCGCATTCTTTAGGACGGCTGGAAACGAATGATTATACTCGGGGACCAAAAAGAGATAACCATCCGCTTTCTTCATGTCATCCACCCATTTTTGTTCATTAGGTTTTAAAATCCGGTTTTGGTTGTCCATTGGCGCAATATCTTCATAAAAAAACGGCAAATCGTAGTCCGCCAAACTAATAAAATTGAAATCAGCATCATTAATCCGCTCAAAATCACCCTGTCGATTACGTAAGTACTTAAAGATCCGACGTCCCCGACTGGCCTTTCTTGAACTACTCAAAATAACGTTAATTGTCATTAAACATCACCTCAACCCATTTTCTAATCATTATACCTTTAAAATCAAAATAAAAAACCGAACCAGCTTTATCGCCAATCCGGAAATTTACTTATCAACTATTTCTTAGCTTCTTCTTTCGGACGATCAATTACCTTAACCTTATCGCCACCGATAATTAACTGATCACAAATATTTAAGAACAGACCGTGTTCAACAACTCCGGTGTAGTTCTTCAAGTTGTGAGCTAACTTTTGTAAGTCAGCATCTTCTGGAATTGTAATGTCGATTAGGTAGTTTCCTGAGTCAGTTTGAAGAATATCACCGTCATCTCTGAAGCGGAACTCTGGTTTGTATCCGGCTTCATTTAAGTAGCGGAAGACACCCATCCCACCGAACGGAATGACTTCAACCGGCAACTTTTGGCCAGCCAAGGTCTTGTGGTACTTGGTCGAATCAACAATCCAAACGTTCTTGTCTGACATGGTTGCGACCAACTTCTCAAAGAGTAAGGCAGCTCCGCCACCCTTGATTCCGTTGAGCTTGTCGTCAACGGCGTCGGCTCCATCAACCGTTAAGTCCACCCGATCAATGGTATTAACGTCAAGCATCGGCATGCCAAGACTTTCGGCTAATTTCTCGGTGCCAACTGAAGTGGCGACACATTGAACGTCTAAGCCTTCTTTTTTGATTCGTTCGTTAATGGCTTTGACGAAGTAGGCAGCCGTACTACCAGATCCAAGTCCTAACACAATGTGATTTGGAACTCGAGCAGCGGCGTATTCAGCAGCTTGTCTCTTCTCTTTTTCGATCACTTCTTTGGTCTTGGAAGTCTTGCTGATGACATCCAAGACGTCTTTTTCATAAGGAATGGAGTTCTGTGCTCCAGCCACTTGAACCGTCAGTGATGAGGCGTGGTTAGCGTACAACATCGCATCCTTGATGTTAGCACTGTTTAAATCCAAACGTGATGCCAAGGCTCCGATGAAAGTATCACCAGCAGCGGTTGTGTCAACAGCTTTGACCTTAAAGGCTGGAATGAAGGCATGACTGGCTGGGGTTGCGTAGAACGAACCCTTGTCACCAACGGTAATGATCACCATTCTAATGCCTAGTTTAAAGAAGTACTCCGCGTTCTTCATCATGGAATCGTCGTCAATCACCTTAATTCCAGTGAGGGCCTCTGCTTCCGTTTCGTTAGGGGTAATAATGTCAGTCAATTGAAGTAATTCTTCTGGTAACTTCTTGGCTGGTGCTGGGTTCAAAATGGTCTGAACCTCATTTTTCTTCGCAATCTTAAATGCTTCGATAATCGTTGGTACTGGAATTTCTAGTTGCGCAATCGCACGGTCTGCCTTCCTAATGGCATCTTCGTGTTGATCAACGTCTTCTGGTGTCATGGCCATGTTGGCTCCACCATAGACATAGATCGAGTTTTGACCAGTACTATCAACGGTAATGTAAGCCTGTCCAGTCTGTTGCTCTTTCGTAGTAATCACGGAATCAAGGTTCATCCCGTCCTTTTTAAATCCTTCAATCATGAACTTAGCGTCTTCGTCATCACCTAACTTAGTGATAAAAGTCGTATCGGCACCAGATCTTGCCGCAGCAATTGCCTGATTGGCACCCTTTCCGCCACCATGAGATTCTTGGTGATTCTTCACCGCCAAGGTTTCACCTGGCAACGCATACTTATCAACGTTTAGAACTTTATCAACGTTGGTAGATCCAATCACAACAACTTTTTTACTCATTTTACTGCCTCCCTATTTGCAACCGCTTTCATTATGTATATCATATCATTGCGGGAAATAGTTGTATATAGATTTAATGGGATCATTCGTAATAAATTAATTTTTTATGTATAATACTACACAATCAACTCATTTATTTTAGGAGGAAAAGACAATTAAAACTTTTAAAAATGGCATCGATGCCCCCCTAGTACCTTTACTTTACCTATCGTCAGGATTATTTTTATCACTTTATGGAATTTTAGAATTGTTTAATCACCACTATATACTTGGAATCATTTTATTATGGTTTGGAATTTCATTCTTAATGGGTGGTTTAGTTTTTTTACATACATCAATGCGAGGAAAGAGTTTAATCTGGGACCATATAATTAGCAACTTAACCATTAATCCAGATGATCGGGTCTTAGATATTGGGTGTGGTCATGGTCTGGTTTTAATTAAAATTGCTAAATTACTTCACAAACCAGGTAATATAATTGGAATTGATCTATGGAAAAGTCGTGATCAAACTAGTAACTCAATAAAAAATACTGAAAAAATTATCAATGAAAATAATGTAAATAGGGTGACGACCCTAGAAACTGGTGATGCAACTAAATTACCGTTTTCTGATATGGTCTTTAATATTGTTACTTCAAGTTTAGTATTTCATAACATTAAACCAAAAGAAAAACGTCAAAAAGCTCTTGAAGAAGCAAGTCGAGTACTTAAATCTGGCGGAACAATGGTAATAGTAGACATCGAAAACAATCAAGCTGATTATCAAGATATTCTAATAAAGAACGGAATTAAAATCCAGAAATCATACAAAGCAGGCTTTAATGGATGGTGGACAGGACCATGGATGGGAACCTTTGTAATTATCGCAACTAAAATTTCACCAAAATAATTAAATTAGCTTCTTTTTAGGATAAATACTATGATCCATCATTCAGATCTTATCTTACTAACTTGATAACCAAGTTTTATTATGCTTGTTTAATTGCATGTTATCACGAATAATAAAAGATTAATATCAATTAACCTAGTTTCTAACAATTAACAGAGTCAGGAACTTTTTTACACAAAAAAAGAGACACCCGCAGGCATCCCTTTAAACAATTTAATTAATTATTTCTTTGATTCGTCCAAAGCCTTTTTAGCTAATACGAAATCACCAAAAGTAGCGGAACCGTTGTGTGGTACGACTGGACGACTAATGTATTCGTCAAGTGGACCAACGTCAAGATAGTTATCAAACAACAGATTGAATTGGTCTCTAACCTTTTGCACAAATTGAGGAGTACATACACCTCCACCAAGCACAATTTGGTCAGGACGGAAGTTAACCGTTAAACTGATAACCCCTTGGGCAATGTAGTACGCAATGATGTTCCAAACTGGATCATCTGGTGGGGTATCTTGACCTTTAATGTTGTTTCGAGCTTCAAAAGTCGGACCAGATGCAACCCCTTCAAGACAGTCACCATGATAAGGACAAATTCCAGGAAAGTTCATGTCATCTTGGTGTCTCTTAACACGAATGTGACCAAATTCAGGAGTTCCACGAACCCCTAAGAATTCATCTTTGATGACGGTTCCAGCACCAATCCCAGTTCCATCAGTGATATAACTAACGGCTTCAATATTTTTATTAGCCTGTTTACGTTTGATGTATTCACCGTAAGCTGAACCGTTAACGTCCGTCGTCCAGTAAATTGGAACCCCAAATTCACGTTTCATGGTTCCAACAAAGTTGACGTTACTCCAACCCTTTTTAGGGGTTTTAATAATCCAACCATATTTGTCAGAGTCTTTTCGAACGTCGATTGGTCCAAATGATGCAATCCCAAATGCATCAATGTGATCAAACTTCTTA
Organism: Fructilactobacillus sp. X2R5C3; assembly: GCF_059901325.1. Lineage (NCBI taxonomy): Bacteria > Bacillati > Bacillota > Bacilli > Lactobacillales > Lactobacillaceae > Fructilactobacillus > Fructilactobacillus sp. X2R5C3. The sequence continues at coordinate 90,241 of NZ_JBWXUY010000001.1, forward strand.
AAGTACTCAACGACCTTTGCTAACGTTTCTTCTGGTGTCGTAGTTGGAATGTGAACACTATCAACAATATTGAAATCGTCATCACCAACCGCACAAACGAACTTTGTTCCACCTGCTTCAATACTTCCATATCGCATAAAAATGATCCCCTTTGCCATTTTTTTGTATCGTTTATTGTTAATAGTATAAAGCGCTTACATATTGATTGCAATAGTTTACTACAAAAATTGTTAAAAACTTAACTTAGAAATAACAAAAAGCCAGACTATTCACGTAGTCCAGCTTGATCTTATTTTTTCTTCGCAATTTTACCCTGTTGAATGTAAACGGAGAGAATGGCAATGTCAGATGGATTAACCCCACTGATTCGGGCGGCCTGTGCGATCGTCTCCGGTTGGATTTTCTCCAATTTTTGGCGACCCTCAGTTGCGATCCCATCAATTACGGAGTAATCAATGTGATCGGGAATCTTTTTGGATTCCATCTTCTTCATGCGGGCGACCTTATCCTCTTCTTTTTTGATGTAGCCAGCGTACTTCGTTCTAATTTCGACTTGTTCAACCACTTCTGGATCCAATTTTTCGTCGGGTCCCGGAATAAAATCAAGTAACTTTTCGTAATTTACATACGGCCGACGTAAGAACTGGGCTGCGATGATGCCGTCTTTTAACGGTTTATCACCCTGAGCTTCAACGAACTGGTTGACCTTTTCACTTGGTTTAATCCGTACGGTGTTCAAACGCTTGATTTCATCCTCAACGGCATTACGTTTTTCAACAAACTTGTCATAACGTTCGTCTGAAATCAGACCCAACTGGTGACCAATTGGTGTCAGCCGCATATCAGCATTGTCGTTTCTAAGCAGGAGTCGATATTCAGCCCGACTCGTCAGGAGACGGTACGGTTCGTTGGTTCCTTTTGTAACTAGGTCATCAATCAAGACGCCAATGTATCCTTGGTCACGCTGCAAAATCAACGGGTCTTTCCCTTGAATCTTTAGAGCGGCATTAATTCCAGCGATCAAGCCTTGTCCCGCGGCCTCTTCGTATCCCGAAGTTCCGTTGGTTTGACCCGCGCTAAATAATCCACTAACTTTCTTGGTTTCAAGCGTTGGCTTCAATTGATATGGAGAGATAATGTCATACTCAATCGCATAACCGGGACGCATCATCTTAGCGTCCTCGAGACCCTTCACGGAGTGCAGCATCTGTTGCTGGACTTCTTCTGGAAGGGAGGTAGACATCCCATCGACGTACCACTCTTCGTTGTGACGTCCCTCCGGTTCCAAGAAGACCTGATGGCGCTTTTTGTCTGCAAAACGAACGACCTTGTCCTCAATTGACGGACAGTAACGGGGACCGACCCCTTCGATGACCCCAGTAAACATCGGGGCGCGATCCAAATTATCCTTGATAATCTGATGGGTTTCTTCATTAGTGTACGTCAACCAGCACGAAATCTGCTTTGAAACCGGTAAATAATCGGCATACGGAGTGGTGTAACTGAAATGATGGGGCGTTTCGTCGCCCGGTTGCTCCTCCGCTTCATCGTAGTGAATGGTCTCACCGTTGACACGCGGTGGAGTCCCAGTCTTAAAGCGCTTCAGTTCAAAGCCCAAATCTTCCAGGTTTTCTGAAAGATGAATGGCTGGAATTGAGTTGTTTGGGCCCGAGGAATACATCAGTTCACCAATAATGATCTTACCACGAGCGGCCGTACCAGCACAGATGACCACGGCTTTGGAGTGATATTTGGCACCCGTATTGGTAACCACACCCTCAACCTGACCGTCTTTCACGATCAGACGTTCTACGATTCCCTGGCGGAGCGTCAAATTGGGCTCTTTTTCCAGGGTGTTTTTCATTTCATGGTGGTAGGCGTGCTTATCAGCTTGCGCCCGTAAAGCTCTGACGGCGGGACCTTTCCCGGTGTTTAACATCCGCATCTGAATGTAGGTCTTGTCGATGTTTTTCCCCATTTCACCACCAAGGGCGTCGATTTCTCTTACGACCGTTCCCTTAGCGGGGCCACCAACCGACGGATTACATGGCATAAACGCCACCATATCAAGATTAATTGTCACAAGCAGTGTTTTTTGACCCATGCGGGCAGCGGCTAGTGCAGCTTCACAGCCAGCGTGGCCGGCTCCAACGACGATGACGTCGTAATCGCCACCATTGTAAGTCTGCTTCACTTCTTGCTGTATCATTTTATTCATTTAAAAACCTCCATTGAGTCAAAGTCTTATTTCCCCAAACAGAACTGACTAAATAATTGATCCAGTAATTCGCCATCGTAACTATCACCGGTAATTTCACCCAGTAAATCCCAAGCGTTCGTCATGTCAATCTGAACTAAATCAACGGGCATCCCGTTATTTAACCCATTTTCAACGGACTGAAGGGCATCACTGGCCTGTTGTAAGAGACTAATATGCCTGGCATTGGTGACCATAACGTCATTTTGAGAACTCTTAATGCCACCAGTAAAGAACATCTTCGAAATCGTATCCTCTAAGGATTTGGTTCCGTTATCCTTTACGGCTTGGGTCTTAATCACGTTATCAGCATGATAGCGGTTCTTTAACTCATCAACATCAATTTTTTCTGGCAAATCTGTTTTATTCAATAGAATAATTCGTTTACTGTGTTGCGTTAAATCCAAGAGTTCACGATCTTCATCGGTTAGCGGCTCACTAGCATTTAACACCAACAAAACCAAATCAGCCTGCTTGATGGCTTTTCTAGAACGATCGACTCCAATTTTTTCGACCTTATCCTTGGTGTCACGAATTCCGGCAGTATCCACCAGGTGCAATGGCACTCCCGAAACGTTCACGTATTCGTCCAAAACATCCCGCGTGGTACCAGGAACGTCGGTTACAATCGCCTTTTCTTCGTGTAAGAGACGGTTCAATAAACTCGACTTACCAACGTTGGGACGTCCAATGATGGCGGTGTTTAAACCGTCTCGTAAGACTTTTCCCTGTTTAGCCGTCTTTAGCAATTGGTCAATCTGCGCCTTTAGTTCCTTGGACTTATCCATTAAAAGCTTCGACGTCATCGTCTCCACGTCATCGTACTCCGGGTAGTCAATGTTGACTTCGACCTGAGCCAGCACGTCTAAGATGTCCTGACGCAGGTGCTTAATTAAATGAGAAAGGTTCCCATCGAGCTGATTTAAAGCTGCTTTCATCGATTCGTCGGTCTTCGCTTCAATCAAATCCATGACAGCCTCTGACTGGGATAGGTCCAGACGTCCGTTTAAAAAGGCCCGCTTAGTGAATTCACCCGGCTCCGCCATTCTGGCACCGTTACTTAGGACCAACTGCAAAATCTTGTTGGTTGCCACAATTCCACCGTGACAGTTAATCTCAATAATATCTTCCTTGGTATACGTCTTGGGTGCTCTCATGACCGAGACCATCACTTCATCAACTTCACTATTGTGGTCTGCTGGATCAACAATGTGACCATAGTTAATCGTGTTCGATGCCACCTTTTCGAGGTTCTTGCCCCGATAAATCTTTTCAGCCGCTTTCATTGCATCCGATCCACTAACCCGAACAATCGAAATGCCACCTTCACCAGGTGGGGTCGAAATTGCCGCAATGGTATCGTAATCAGTCGTTGTCAGTGCCATTTGAAAACTCCTTTCTCATTTTTAATCGCATAAAAAAAGTACTTAAGCCACGCCCGTTGCGTGGATAAAGTACTTTCACTACTTTACCTATTCGAATTTACAATCTTACATATAATAAGACGAAAGTTTTATTTTGTCAATCATTTTACCGTGGAGCTACCACGATTGAACGATGGGGTTCCCGTCCTGCCGAATACGTCATCACGTAGGGGTTATCTTCAAGCGTCACGTGAATCTGTTTGCGCTCAAAAGATGGCATCGGATCCAAATAGACCGGCTTGCCGGTGGCGGCGACCTCTCTTGCGGTTCGCTCAGCTAGACTAGTAAGGATCTGAAGTCTCCGACTGCGATAATTAGCCGTATCCAGCTCAACTTCAAGGTAGCTAATCCCCATGTTATTTAAATAAATCCCACTTAACTCCTGTAAGGCATTGATGGTCCGACCGTGTTTGCCAATCAAAAGCCCCTCTTTGGGCGTATCAAAGTTAATGATCACGTGCCGATTGTTTGGCATCTCATAACTTAGCTCGGCCTCAATCCCCATCTGATCAGTAATTGCTTGTAAATATTTAATTAGTCCACTAATAGCTTCAACGTTTCTAGCGTGGCGATCCTCTGTTTGAACTGGATTAGCAACCGCCGTGCTCGCTTCTCTTTTAATTTTTAACTTGCCACCTGCTGGTTTTGGGTCTGGAGCAGATGATTTCAATTCCATTTCAACTTCTGCGGGATGTTTAAAAAGTCCGAAAAATCCCTTACTTGCGGTTTTAATAACTTTAATTTCAACATTATTTCGATTAGTATCAAGTGATTTTAAGCCATTTTTAACGGCTTCTTCGATGGTGGCTCCGGTGTATTTCGTCATTATTGTTCTCCTATTTTTGTAAACGTCTAACGCTATTAATCTTAGCACAAATTAAATAGCTGTTGGAATAGGATTTTAGAGATGTAATATTACATTTGTCACAAAAATAAAAAAAGCAGACCAACGTCTGCTTTTTGTTTAGTAATCTATTTGTGATGTTTACTCTGCTTGGCCTTTCGAATGGCCTTTTTAACGGCGCGATCGTGTTGACGCTTTTCACGTTCTTTTTCTTCACGTTCACGATTAATCTTCCAAGGGTTCTGAATCAATAACGTTTGAACTACTTGGAACGCATTGGTTACCACCCAGTATAGTGACAAAGCTGATGGCACGTTTAACGCGGTGAAGAAGATAATGATTGGCATCCCAATCGTCATCATCGTGGTCATTCCGTTTGATTCGGGTTGACCTTTCATTGACAGCCACGAACTAAGGAACGTGAACACGGCGGCCAAAACTGGCAGAATGTAGTACGGATCCGGAGTTCCTAGCTGTAACCACAAGAAGTGACCAGTTCGAAGGATATGAGTTCGCCAGATGGCTTGATACAAGGCGAAGATCACTGGCAACTGGACTACCATTGGCAAACAGCCGGCCCATGGATTAATTCCTGCTTCCTTATAGAGCTTTTGCTGCTCGGTCTGCAGTTTTTCCATGGTCTCTGAATCTTTACTGGAGTACTTCTTTTGCAGGGCCTTCAATTGGGGCTGAATTTCCTGAGTCTTCTTCATACTCTTGGTCTGATACATCATTAACGGAAGAAGAATAATTCTAACCAGAATGGTGAAGAGGATAATTCCAATTCCATAGTTATCGCCAAAGAACTTTGATAACCAAATAATCACTCTTGAGAAATTCAAGACAACTAAGCCATCCCAAATTCCTTTACTATGACTAGTAATTGGGGCGTTACTACATGCCGTAAGCACCAGACCAATACTGGCAATTGCAAGTGTAGTAGCGATTCGTTTAAGTTTTTTCAATTTTATTCCTCGCTATAATCAGAATCTAGTAAATGAGCTAACTTTAAAACATGAATTAGACTTGCCTTAACGTCTTTTTGTGACATCGCATCCGCTCTCGGTCTCGCAATGATTAAAAAATCAACGTCCGTTTTTAGGTCTGGCTTTAATTCGGTGATCGACTGGCGAATTCTACGTTTAACCCAGTTGCGATGCACGGCATTTCCAATCTTCTTTCCAACGGAAATCCCGATGCGAAAATGTTTTTGTCCCGGCTTTTCCAGTTGATACACGACAAATTGTCGATTAGCAACTGAATCATGTTTTTCGAAAACCTTTTGAAAGTCAGCTTCTTTTTTGACACGGTACGATTTTCTCATGAATAATCTCCAAGTATTTTCAAAAAATAATGAAAAAGACCACTGAATGGTCAGTGGCCTATGCCGATAATACTTTTCTACCTTTTTGACGTCGATGTGCTAACACTTTGCGACCTTTGCCAGTGCTCATACGTTTTCTAAATCCGTGAACGCGGTTTCTACGACGTTTCTTTGGTTGGTAAGTTCTTTTCATTACTAACCCTCCTTACTAATTAATCGCCTATATTAAATTGTTTATTCAATAGCTTTTCTAACTTATAGTATCACAAATCGACCAATCTTCAAATAGAGATTTTAAATTCATAGGTAACACTCCGTTCGATTCAAAAAAGTTTCATAAAATTTACTTGTGGATTATTGTGGATAACTCATCCCGTAATTAACACGAATTCAACACGTTTTTAAACAAAAACACAGCATGTTAACAACGTTAACCACAATCTGTGGATAAAATCAATAATCACGCTGACATCCCCGTCACATTAATAATTAGTTGTCCACATTTTCATGTTAATTACCTAAAATATTCGCGTGATTTTGATATTTATTAACAATGCTGTGGATAACCAGTAAACAGGGTGTGAAACATTTGTCCACACCCTGTTTTTTCTGTGGAAAACTTTTTTTAAAAATGATATTATACATTCATAATTTAAACACAAGGAGTCACTCTCAATGGATCAAAACGAATTATGGAACAAAATTAAAAATAAATTTAAAGCGGATCCGAAATTTGAGGGAACGACATATGATACATGGATCGCCACCGTGAACCCAATCTCATATGATGGCGATACCCTAACACTCGAATTACCATCCTCGCTTCACCGTGACTACTGGGAGAAAATGCTTAAAAGTCAGCTGGTTGAGTACGCTTATGCCATTACTTACAAGAACATTTCACCAAAATTTGTTCTAGAAGAAGAATTAAAAAAGAAGCAAACCCCAGTTCCTACACCGGAAGACGAGAGCGAAAAGTCATATAGTTACACCGACACGCACTTAGAGCCCAATTACACCTTTGAAACCTTCGTGATTGGACAGGGTAACAAGATGGCTCAGGCCGCAGCGCTAGCGGTCAGTGAGTCACCCGGAAAATTGTACAATCCACTCTTCTTATATGGTGGAGTTGGTCTAGGTAAGACCCACTTGATGCACGCGATTGGCAACAACATTATCAAACACGACCCGAGTCAGCGAGTGATGTACGTTACAAGTGAGAAATTCGCCAACGACTTTATCGGTGCCATCCAAAACAATAAGATGGATGATTTCAGAAACGTTTACCGAAACGTCGACGTCCTCTTAGTTGATGACATCCAGTTTTTTGGTAATAAAGAAGGAACTCAGGATGAGTTTTTTAACACCTTTCAAGCGTTATATTCCAATCACAAGCAGATTGTCTTAACGTCTGACCGGTTGCCAAACGAAGTGCCAAAACTAAAAGACCGGTTGGTATCCCGATTTGCGTGGGGACTATCCGTTGACATTACTGCTCCCGATTTAGAGACACGAACCGCTATCCTTAGAGCCAAGGCCAAAGCTGACAACATGAACATTCCAGCAGACGCATTAGGCTACATCGCGAGCCAAATTGAGTCTAACGTCAGAGAACTAGAGGGGGCGTTATCAAGGGTTCAGGCTTTTTCCAAACTCAATAACGCTCCCATTGATACTGAACTAGTGGCAAACGCCCTAAGGCCACTGAAGTTGGCAAAGGCGCGCTCGGCTCTGACCGTGTCAGACATTATCTCGAAAGTCGCCTCTTACTATCACATTAGTGTAAAGGAAATTAAGGGCACCAAACGGGTCAAGGCCATCGTGGTTCCTAGACAGGTTGCCATGTACCTGTCACGTGAAATGACCGACAATTCGCTTCCAAAAATTGGCGACGAATTCGGTGGTAAGGATCACACTACCGTCATTCACGCTTACGACAAGATTAGTAAAATGGCCGCAAATGACTCTGATCTGAGTAAGCAAATCTCAGACATCAAGACGGAACTCCAGCACTAAGCGTTGCTCGGTTTAAAAATGTTATAATGACGGGTGTGGATAAACGAGAAATTAACCGTTGATTTACCCACAAAGTTATCCACAGTTGATAACTTTTATTCCGTAACTAATCATTGAGTTATCCACAGTATTAACAGTGCCTACTGCTTCTACTGTTTTTTATCTTTTTAATTAAGTAAATAAACATGCACCACATTTTGAGGGGGAAATTTGGCAATGAATTTCGTAATTAACCGTAATGCTTTCATCAAAGCACTAAATACCGTATCAAGAGCAATCTCATCAAAAACGACCATTCCAATTTTGACGGGTTTAAAATTAGACGTATCAGAAAGTGACATTTTACTAACTGGTAGTAACGCTGACGTTTCAATTCAAACTAGCATTCAAGCTTCTAACCCGGATAATGAACTCACGATTAACTCAACTGGTAGCATCGTCTTACCAGCCCGTTTTTTTAGTGAGATCGTTAAAAAGTTACCCGACAAAACCATGTCATTAGAAGTTGGTGACAACTTTCAGACCACGATTAAGTCAGGTAACTCAGAATTTACGATCAACGGTCTTGATGCGAACGGTTACCCACATCTACCTGAAATTGATTCCGACAATACGGTTGATTTAGCGGCTGATATTTTCAGACAGGTTATCGGACAGACGGTCATTGCGGTTTCAAAACAGGAAAGTCGGCCAATCTTGACTGGGGTGCACTTCACGCTTGCTAACAATAAGTTGCTGGCGGTTGCGACCGACAGTCACCGTTTGAGCCAACGAAGAGTTAGCCTCCCAGCTGATGATGACGGGAAATTCGACGTGGTCATCCCAGGTGACAGTTTGAAGGAACTCTCCCACATGCTTGACGGAATCGATCAAAACATTCAGATGAACCTGTCAGAGAATCAAGTCCTCTTTACTCTCGGCGACACCCGGTTCTACTCCCGTCTACTTGAGGGTAACTATCCTGATACATCACGTCTGATTCCAAAGACGTCAAGTACCAAGATGGAATTTGCGGCTGGTGACCTGCTCGCCGCAATCGAACGGGCTTCACTCTTGTCACACGAATCACGAAATAACGTCATTAAGTTGACGATTAAACCAACCGATCAGGTGGTTACCATTTCCGGGAATTCCCCTGACGTCGGAACCGTTGAGGAAGACTTAAAGCCAAAGACTTCAGAGGGTGAAGACCTTGAAATTTCGTTTAACCCTGATTACATGAAAGAAGCCCTCCGAGTTTTTGGTCAAACTGACATCGAGATTGCGTTTACATCAGCCCTTCGTCCGTTCACACTGGTTCCAACCGAAAATAAAGAAGATTTCATCCAACTGATTACCCCAGTTCGAACATTTTAATTAAGAATGATTACTAACGACCTTCATTTTGAGGTCGTTTTTTTATGTCCTTAAAATGAAACTAAATTTCACTTACCAAAGACCACAAAATATTAAAAAAGCTCATATTTCCATTTATTTACGAATATGAGCTTTTTAGATCATTTTAGGCATTTTTGTCTAGAAATACGTATATGCGCATAAAACGCATAAAATCGCCCGATTTATGTACTTTTACCAAATTTTAGCGTATAATAGAAATAGATTGAAAGTGGGTGAATTCATGAAAAAAGACATTTTCATAACGACTCCGTACATAACTTTAGGGCAACTCTTAAAAGAAGAGAACATTGTTGAATCAGGTGGCAAAGCGAAGTGGTACCTAAAGGAAAATATGGTGTATCTAAACGATGAGCCTGAGAATCGACGTGGCAAGAAACTCTACCAGGGTGATACGGTCTCAATTCCAGACGTAGGGATGTTTTTTATTAAGACAAAGTAGGGTTGAGCATGCAGCTAGAAGAATTGAAATTACGCAATTTTCGTAATTATAAAGATGCTGACGTTCATTTCTCAGATGGAGTGAACGTGTTACTTGGACAAAACGCCCAGGGCAAAACCAATCTACTTGAAGCAATTTACGCGCTCGCACTTACCAAAAGTCATCGGACCACCACCAATCGTGATTTGATTAATTGGGAGGAGAACCATGCGCAATTGTGGGGTCGAGTTAAAAAGAACCATACTACCACTGAACTAGAGCTTGATTTTGGTAAAAATGGCAAGCGAGCTAAGGTCAATCACATTGAGCAGCCCAAGCTATCGTCTTACGTCGGGCAGCTGAACGTGATTTTGTTTGCTCCCGAAGATTTGTCGATTGTAAAGGGTTCGCCTCAGATTAGAAGGCACTTTATGGACATGGAGTTTGGCCAGATGAGTAATCGCTATTTATACAACATGACCCAGTACCGTCGAATTTTGAAACAACGAAACGCCTATTTACGTGAACTATTACTTCACAAACAGAGTGATCTGGTCTACCTGGATGTATTGTCAGACCAGCTTTCAGCGTATGCGGCCGAGATTATTTTTCAACGCATCCAACTGATTGCCAAATTACAGAAATGGTCTTCGGCCATCCATTACGAAATTTCACAACAAAAGGAAACGTTGCGATTTAAATACGTCACCACGCTAAAAAAGACCGATTTAACATCGGTGGAACGAATCTATCGGAGTTTGCTGGCTAAATTTAAGGCCAATCGAGATAAAGAAGTGAGGCAAGGAACGACGATCTTTGGGCCGCATCGTGACGATTTACACTTCATGGTTAACGGCAAGGATGTCTCCACTTTTGGCTCGCAGGGTCAACAGCGAACGGCGGCATTATCCACGAAGTTGGCCGAGATCGATTTAATGAAAGAAGAAACCGGTGAATACCCGGTTTTACTACTTGATGATGTTTTGTCTGAACTTGATGAAAGTCGGCAGACCCACTTGCTGACTGCCATTCAGGATCGGGTTCAAACCTTTCTAACCACCACAAGTATGAGTGGGGTCGCATCTGATTTAATCAACAATCCCAAGACTTTTCACATTGAAAAGGGAGTCATTGTATCCGAGTAACGTAGTTGAGGAGGAATTGTAGTGACTGATCAAGAAAAAGAAGCAAAAAGAGAACGGGCCGGGGAGTACGACGCTAGTCAAATCCAAGTCCTAAAGGGACTAGAAGCGGTCAGAAAACGTCCTGGAATGTACATTGGGGCCACTAACGAACAGGGACTCCATCATTTAGTTTGGGAAATTATCGATAACGGAATTGACGAAGCGTTGGCGGGTTTTGCTGACGAAATCAACGTTACCGTGGAAAAGGATAACAGTATTACGGTCGTTGATAATGGTCGTGGGATTCCCGTGGATACCCAAAAAGATACCGGTAAATCGGCACTAGAGACCGTCTTCACTATCCTTCACGCTGGTGGTAAATTCGGTGGTGGCGGATACAAGGTTTCTGGTGGACTTCACGGAGTTGGAGCCTCAGTGGTAAACGCCTTGTCAAAGGAACTGGACGTTGTTGTTACTAAAGGTGGCAAGCGGTACTACATGGACTTTGAAAGGGGTCACGTCAAGACGCCAATGAAAGTCATTGGGGACGCACCCAGGGATGCTCACGGAACTAAGGTTCACTTTGTTCCCGATCCAGACATCTTTACCGAGACCACGACCTTTAACATGAAGACTTTGACCACGCGTGTCAGAGAACTGGCCTTTTTAAACAAGGGGTTAAGAATCACAATTAGAGACGATCGCCCCGAAAAACCCGTGGAACACGATTTCTTCTACGAAGGTGGAATTCGGCACTACGTTGAATTCCTCGATCGGGGTCGCACTCCGATTTTCAAAGATCCGATTTACATTGAGGGTCAGGAAAATGGCATCACGGTCGAAGTTTCAATTCAGTATACGAATGATTATCACAGTACCCTTTTGACGTTTACTAATAACATCAATACCTATGAAGGTGGAACCCACGAAGAAGGGTTCAAGCAGGCTTTGACCCGAATTATCAATAACTACGGGAGAAACAACAATTTAATTAAGGATAGCGAACCGAACCTTTCTGGTGACGATGTTCGAGAAGGAATGACCGCGGTCGTTTCGGTTAAGCATCCCGATCCTCAATTTGAGGGTCAGACCAAGACCAAACTTGGTAACTCTGATGCGAGAACCGCTACGAACCACATTTTCGGTCAGGAATTTTCCAAGTTCATGATGGAACATCCTCAGATTGCCGAACAGATTGTTGAAAAGGGTTCCGTGGCCTCTAAAGCGCGAGCCGCAGCGAAAAGAGCTCGTGAAGTAACCAGAAAACGAAGCGGACTTGAAATCAACAGTTTACCCGGGAAGTTAGCTAATAATACTAGTAAGGATCCGAAAGTCTCTGAATTGTTCATTGTCGAAGGTGACTCGGCCGGGGGTTCCGCTAAACAGGGTCGTTCTAGACTGACGCAGGCTATCCTGCCAATTCGTGGCAAGATTTTAAACGTTGAAAAGGCCACGATGGAAAAAATTCTGGCTAATGAAGAAATTCGTTCTTTGTTTACCGCGATGGGGACTGGCTTTGGCAGTGACTTCGACATTAGTAAGGTTAACTACCACAAGTTAATCATCATGACCGATGCCGATGTTGATGGAGCCCACATTCAGATTTTGCTTCTAACCTTAATTTATAACTACATGCGTCCAATGATTGATGCTGGATACGTCTACATTGCCCAGCCACCGTTGTACCGAGTTCGTCAGGGAAACAAATTCCAACGATACGTTGATTCTGATGAGGAACTTCAGGAGTTGTTAGCCCAACTTCCGGCTTCACCAAAACCACAAATTCAACGATACAAAGGTTTAGGCGAAATGGATGCCTCACAGTTGTGGGACACCACCATGAATCCAGATCATCGTCGGCTTCTAAGGGTTACTTCGGATGATGCTTCGGCTGCTCAAGAAGCCTTCACCATGTTAATGGGTGAAAAGGTGGCTCCAAGACGGAAGTTTATTGAAGACAACGCAACCTTTGTTGAAAACCTGGATGTATAAATTGTTTCACGTGAAACAATTAGGTTAATTGACTGATTTAACAAGGAATGGAGGCAAAATCTCTTGGCAAATGAAGAAAATAATAAACCAAGTCGAGTTCAAAACATTGAATTATCGAAGAAGATGAGATCATCATTCTTGGATTATGCAATGAGTGTGATTGTGTCCCGTGCGCTTCCTGACGTTCGTGACGGTTTGAAACCGGTTCATCGTCGAATCCTGTACGATATGCACGAACTAGGAGTTACACCGGATAAGCCTTACAAGAAATCCGCGCGAATTGTTGGGGACGTTCTAGGAAAGTTTCATCCTCACGGTGACAGTTCCGTGTATGAGGCCATGGTTCGAATGGCTCAGGAATTTAGTTATCGTTACATGTTAGTTGACGGACACGGAAACTTTGGTTCCGTCGACGGTGATGGTGCCGCTGCCATGCGTTACACCGAGGTACGACTCTCTAAGATTGCGATGGAAATGTTGCGAGACATCAACAAGGACACCGTTGATTTTCAGCCCAACTACGATGGTACCGAACGTGAACCAGTGGTCTTACCGGCCAGAATTCCGAATCTGCTTTTAAATGGAGCTTCTGGGATTGCGGTTGGAATGGCCACTAACATTCCACCTCACAATTTAAGCGAAGTAATTAGTGCAATTCACATTTTGATGAGAAATCCAGACGCTACCACCAATGATCTGATGGAAGCTCTTCCTGGACCTGACTTCCCAACTGGGGGAGTGGTCATGGGTAAATCTGGAATCAGAAGAGCCTACGAAACGGGTCGTGGTAGTATCATCGTTCGGGCTAAGGTTGACATTGAGGAACAAAAAAACGGCAAGCAGCGCATTATTGCGACTGAATTGCCGTACATGGTCAACAAGGCCAAGTTAATCGAACGGATTGCTGAACTAGTAAGGGACAAACGAATTGAGGGCATTACCGCCATTAACGATGAGTCCGATAAGGATGGAATGCGGGTTGTGATTGATGTTAAACGGGATGCTTCAGCCGAAGTTATCTTGAACAATCTGTACAAGTTAACCCTGATGCAAACCTCCTTTAGTTTCAACATGCTAGCCATCGTTGATGGTGCGCCGAAAGTCTTGAGTCTGAAACAAATTTTGCAGTACTACCTGGAGTATCAGGTGGAAGTTATTACCAGAAGAACAAAGTTTGACTTACGTAAGGCTCAAGCCCGAGCTCACATTCTGGAAGGGTTACTGGTTGCTCTTGACAACATTGACGCCGTCATCAAGATTATTCGTAATTCCGCGACTGGCGATATCGCCAAAAACGAACTGATTAGCAATTTTGATTTAGACGACAAGCAAGCTCAGGCCATCTTAGACATGCGGCTGGTTCGATTAACCGGACTGGAACGTGGCAAGATTACCGACGAGCACAATAAATTACTGGCTAACATTAAAGATTACAAAGACATTTTAAACAGTCGAGATCGGATCAACGGCATTATTTACGATGAACTCCTTGAGATTCAGAAGAAGTTTGGTGACAAACGGCGGACCGAATTACTGGTTGGTGAAATTACCAGTATTGAGGACGAAGACCTAATCGAAGAGGAAAACGTCGTAATTACATTGACCCACAACGGCTACATTAAACGGTTACCAACCGATGAGTTCAAGGCCCAAAATCGTGGAGGTCGTGGAATTCAAGGAATGGGTGTCAATAAGGACGATTTCATTGAACATCTCCTGTCAACGGCAACCCATGATCGACTCTTGTTCTTCACGAACGCTGGCAAAGTTTATAGTATGAAAGCTTACGAAGTCCCAGAGTACGGACGATCCGCGAAGGGAATTCCAATTGTTAACCTCTTAAACTTGGGTCAAAATGAGAAGATTCAAACGGTTATCAGTATTTCGTCCCAGCATAATGACGAGGACAAGTACCTGTTCTTTACAACGAAACTGGGAACGGTTAAACGAACCCCAGTCTCTGACTTCTTGAACATTCGAAAGAATGGTTTAAAGGCCATTCACTTACACGATAATGATGAAGTGATTGGCGTATCCATCGTGGATAACGGCGACAACATGATCATTGGAACTCATTTGGGGTACGCCGTTAGCTTTAAGGCCGATGACGTTCGTTCCATGGGACGTTCCGCTTCAGGAGTGAGAGGAGTTCGACTCAGACCAAATGACTATGTGGTTGGAGCGGCCATCTTGACACCTGATAGTGACGTGTTTGTCATTTCTGAAAATGGATACGGGAAACGCACGAAAGCTTCCGACTACCCGATCAAGGGTCGCGGTGGTAAAGGAATCAAGACGTCAAACGTTACTAAGAAAAATGGTCCCCTAGTGGGATTAAGTACCGTGACTGGTGATGAAGACATCATGTTAATCACTAACATGGGTGTTATGATTCGGTTTGCGGTTAATAACGTTTCTGAAACCGGCCGTGCCACCCTTGGAGTTCATTTAATCCGAGTCGACGATAATGCTAAGGTTGCTACGATGGCTGTCGTTGCAAAGGATGAAGAAAACGAATCAAAGGTCAATGAACCAGCTTCATCTGCCGATCAATCCGAAGAATAATGGTCAAAAATAACACTACGTTAACGGTAGTGCTATTTTTTTGCCTAAATTTATGGTTAACATTCGTAAATTGGCACTTTCATATTGATTAAATGGTGCAATTCGATTATGATATTGGTTGTGTTTGAAACATTTAAACTAAATTTGACAAAATAGTTCGTAAAATAATCAAGGAGAGTTATGAAGATGGACGTGTTTGATTACGAAGATATTCAACTAATTCCGAATAAGTGTGTGGTCAATTCTAGAAGTGAGTGTGATACTTCCGTGGAATTCGGTGGCCGTAAGTTCAAGATTCCGGTCGTACCCGCCAACATGCAGACGGTCATTAATGCTGATTTAGCCGAAAGCCTCGCAAAAAACGGTTATTTTTACGTCATGCACCGTTTTCAACCTGAGAAACGACTTGATTTTGTTAAAAAGATGCACGCTGACGGGGTCTTTGCCTCTATCAGCATTGGGGTCAAGCCTGGCGAGTATGACTTCATTAAAGATTTGGTCAAAGCCAACCAGCTTCCTGAATACGTTACGATTGACATTGCTCACGGATACTCGGACTCGGTTATCAATATGATTAAATTCGTCAAAGAACAGATGCCTGACACCTTCCTGATTGCTGGAAACGTTGGAACGCCAGAAGCCGTGCGGGCACTTGAAAATGCCGGAGCGGACGCTACCAAGGTTGGAATTGGACCCGGGAAAGCCTGCATTACCAAGATTAAGACCGGCTTTGGAACGGGAGGATGGCAACTAGCTGCCATTCGGTACTGTGCGAAGGGTGCCAGAAAGCCCATCATTGCTGACGGTGGGATTCGGACCGATGGCGATATCGCCAAATCGATTCGCTTTGGTGCTACAATGTGCATGATTGGATCGATGTTTGCGGGCCACAAAGAGTCACCCGGTAAAAACGTTGAAAAAGACGGTAAGGAATACAAAGAGTACTTTGGTTCCGCATCGCAATTTCAAAAGGGTGCCTACAAGAACGTCGAGGGTAAGAAGTTGTTGGTTCCGTTTAAAGGCAGCATCTACGACACCTTACGGGAGATGCAGGAAGATTTGCAGTCCTCAATTTCTTATGCTGGTGGAAAAGACATTGATGCCATTAGAAAAGTTGATTACGTGGTCGTAAAAAATTCAATTTATAATGGTGATTAAAAAAAGATTTAAAAAAAGCTTCGTATTTAATCATGTATCGCAAGTCAATGTCTCGAATGTCCTGTTGAAGTAAAAAACAATCAATGATATAATCAATCGTTGTGAGTTTAATTAGATTTTAATTGACTCCCCTTGCTCTTCAAATCACTGAAGAGCCGACAGTCCACAAGGAGGTGTAATTCATGGAAAACAAATACGAAATTACTTACATCATCAGACCAGATATCGACGATGCTGCCAAGACTGACTTGGTCAACCGCTTCGATAAGATCTTGACTGATAACGGTGCAAACGTAATCGATTCAAAAGACTGGCAAAAACGTCGTCTTGCTTACGAAATCGGCGGTTACAATGAAGGTACTTACCACATTGTTAACGTTGAAGAAGGCGACAACGACCAAGGTCTAGACGAGTTTGACCGTCTTGCTAAGTTTAACAAAGACATCTTACGTCATATGATCGTAAGAAGAGACGACAAATAATTAGAATGAAAGGAGTTTTTCAGTATGATTAATACAGTAGTTCTTACTGGACGCTTAACACGAGACGTTGATTTGCGATACACCCAAAACGGCGCAGCAGTGGGTACTTTTACGCTAGCTGTTGACCGTCGTTTCACTAATTCGAATGGTGATCGGGAAGCTGACTTCGTCAACTGTGTTATTTGGCGCAAATCAGCTGAAAACTTTGCCAACTTTGTGCATAAGGGTTCCCTGGTTGGAATTGAAGGTCGAATTCAGACCCGAAATTACGAAAACAAGCAGGGACAACGAGTTTATGTTACCGAAGTAGTCGTTGAGAACTTCACTCTCCTTGAACCACGTTCACAGAACGGAAATGGTCAGGGTCAAGTTAACAACGGTGGCAATCACGCTCCTAGCGAAAATCCATTTGGAACTCCAAAGACGAGTGGTCAGGCCACTCCTAACAATAGCAAAGGTAACGACAATTCGAAGGATCCGTTTGCTAACTCTGGAGACCAGATTGATATTTCCGATGATGATCTTCCATTTTAATGGAACGATTTGATTAATGTTTTAGGAGGGAATTACACATGGCTCAACAAAGAAGAGGTGGCCATCGTCGCCGTAAGGTTGACTTTATCGCCGCTAATCACATTGAATACATTGATTACAAAGACGTTGATTTGTTAAGACGTTTCGTATCAGAACGTGGTAAGATTTTACCTCGTCGAGTTACCGGAACAAGCGCTAAAAACCAACGTAAGTTGACCATTGCGATCAAGCGTGCCCGCATCATGGGCTTAATGCCATTCGTAGTTGGTGACTAATTAAGAATTTGAGACTTAACTAATTTAGTTAGGTCTTTTTTTTATCCGATTATTGGGTTGCCTCAATGTGATAAAATAGAAGCTATAATGGAGCAAAGATGGGAGTTACTATGAAGAAATTCTTTTCACAAATGACGTTGCCGCCATTTTTAAAAAATACACGATTAAGAAAAATTACGATTTTTATTGCAATTTCATTGATTTTGGGACTAGTAATTGCCTTTCTCTACAACTTCTTTATCGGAATCGTTCTTTTACTGATTGCTTGTGTGGGACTCGTCTATACCATTAACACGATGAACCGCGTGGGTGAAGAATCCGATAAATACATCAACGATTTGTCCTATCAAATCATGCGCGGACAACAGGAGTCACTGCTTGAGATGCCGATTGGGATCTTAATCCTTGATGATAACCACGTGGTGGAGTGGATTAATCCATATTTACAGCCATACTTTGATAGTACGGAGGTGGTCGGATATCCACTTGACCATTCTGCTCCAGACCTCTTTGACATCATTCAGGCAAACCTTGATCAGACCAAGCCAATTGAGGTCACCTGGCGCGGTCACATGTTCGATATGTTGATTCAAAGAGAGTACAACACCGTCTACATGATGGACATTACCCGCTATGCTGAGATTGAAAAGAAGTACGAAAACGGTAAAATTGCGGTCGGCCAGATTTTTCTGGATAACTTTGACGAAATTACGCAGTCAATGAGCGACCAGGACGTCTCGAACCTTAGAAACTACATCACCAACGAACTGAGCTCGTGGGCGCAGGAATACGGGATTTTTCTAAAGCGAATTGATGCGGATCATTACTTTATCTTGTTGTACGTTTCCGCGTTGAATCAAATTGAGGCGGATAAATTTAAGATTTTAGACGTGATTCGAGAAGATACCTCGAAACAGAACCTTCCTTTGACCCTTAGTATCGGGATTTCATACGATGATAATAACCTGAACAACTTAGCTGACCAGGCTCAAAGTAACCTTGATTTAGCCCTCGGTCGTGGTGGAGATCAAGTCGTCGTTAAGGCCAAGGACAAAGAAGCCCGCTACTATGGTGGAAAGACGAACCCAATGGAGAAACGGACTCGGGTCCGGGCGCGGATGATTTCCCACGCTTTACAAGAGTTAATGAAAGAATCGGATCAGATTTTCGTTCAGGGTCATGCTCAACCTGACATGGACGCGATGGGAGCCGCCATGGGAATTAGACGGATTGCCCAGATGAACGGGAAGCAGTGTTGGATTGTGATGGATGACGAAGAACCGCACTCAGACATCAAGCGGTTATTAAACGCGATTGATGATTATCC
Organism: Fructilactobacillus sp. X2R5C3; assembly: GCF_059901325.1. Taxonomy (NCBI): domain Bacteria; kingdom Bacillati; phylum Bacillota; class Bacilli; order Lactobacillales; family Lactobacillaceae; genus Fructilactobacillus; species Fructilactobacillus sp. X2R5C3. The sequence continues at coordinate 109,379 of NZ_JBWXUY010000001.1, forward strand.
AGACATTAAAGAGTCAATTATTACTCCAGATAAGGCGTTGAAAAAGGCAACTGACAACAGTTTGCTGATTATGGTTGACCATTCCAAACCTGACATGGGTGTTTCTGGTGACCTTTACAAACGCTTAAAGAACCGCGTTGTCATCATTGACCATCACCGGCGTGGGGAGGACTTCCCAGAGAATCCGATCCTGGTTTACATTGAACCTTACGCTTCGTCAGCCTGCGAACTGATTACCGAGATGTTTGAGTACCAGTCTCAGGACGCCGATCCAATCAACCAGTTAGAGGCGACTGCCATGCTGAGTGGGATTGTGGTTGACACCCAATCCTTTACGATTAGAACGGGAACGAGAACGTTTGATGCGGCGAGTTATCTGCGGTCAGCCGGTGCCAACGCTGACGAAATGGCCGACTTCATGAAGGAAAGTATCAATAATTACATGGCCCGAAACCACCTGATTTCCATGATGGAACAGATTGATGAGAACATGGCCCTGATTACCGCTGAAGATGATAAGGAATATGATTCGGTCATTGCCGCGCAAGCCGTTGATTCGCTACTGACGATTGACGGAGTGGAAGCCTCGTTTATCGTCTTTAAGCGGACGAACGGGAACATTGGAATCTCGGCGCGAAGTAATGGTAACATTAACGTTCAGTTGATTATGGAAGCACTTGGTGGAGGTGGCCACTTATCAGCGGGAGCTACGCAAATTCCCGACGAAAGTGTTTCAGAGGTTAAGAAGACACTGCTAGGTGCCATTGATAAAATCGTTAATAACGATGATAAAACCGACCAATAGCAGAATTAGTTTAAATCTGTTAAATTATTAGTAAACAAGGAGGGATTTAAAATGAAAGTAATCTTTTTAAGCGATGTTAAAGGCAAGGGCAACCGGGGCGATGTTAAGGACATGCCATCTGGGTATGCTAACAACTTTTTGATTAAGAAGGGCTTGGCTAAAGAAGCTACCAAGCAGGCTATCAGTGAATTAAAGGCTCAACAACACGTTGAACAGGAGCACGAGCAAGAGGAACTAGCAGATTCCAAGAAACTGAAAAAAGAACTTGAAAATGACAAAACCGTCGTTGAGTTGAAAGCCAAGGCTGGGTCTGACGGTCGCTTGTTCGGTTCTATTACCAGTAAACAGATTGCTCAGGGACTTTTGGATCAATACAACATTAAACTGGATAAACGGAAGATTGAATTAAGTGAACCAATCAAGACCATGGGTTACACTGATGTTCCCGTTAAGGTTCATCCCCAGGTTTCCGCTCAAATTCGGGTTCACGTCAGCGAAAAATAGTCGTAAGTTGCAGTTAGAAAAGAGTCGATAATGAACAACGATACTTTAAATGATCACACGCCACCACAAAATATTGAGGCCGAAAAGGCCGTTTTGGGTTCCATTTTTCTGAGTACCGACGGTTTAGTTGACGCGATGGAATATCTGAATCCAGATGACTTCTATAAGCGGGCGCATCAATTAATTTTTAAGGCGATGTTGGATCTAAATGATGACGATCAGGGCATTGATGCCGTGACTGTGACCGATCTTTTGAAGCAGCGTGACCAGCTGGAAGACGTTGGTGGTGTGCCTTACATCATTGATCTGACCAACGCCGTGCCAACGGCCGCTAACTTGGTCTACTACGCTAAAATTGTAAGAAATAAGGCCGTGCTTAGGCGCTTGATTCAGACGGCTACTAACATTGCCACTCAGGGATACGAACAGTCCGAAGACGTCGAAGACCTCTTAGATAATGCCGAACGTGACATTATGAATGTCTCTGAGGACCGTAATCAGTCGGGATTTAAGAACATCAAAGATGTTTTAAACGAATCATTTACAAAGATTGACCAACTTTCTCAAAATGGTGGCGACGACATCACGGGACTTGCGACTGGTTATCATGAGCTTGACAAGATGACGACCGGACTTCATCCCGGTGAATTGATGATTTTAGCTGCCAGACCGGCCGTTGGTAAAACCGCCTTTGCGCTAAACATTGCACAAAACGTGGGAACCAAGACCGACAAGACAGTGGCCATTTTCAGTTTGGAAATGAGTGCCGAATCGTTAGTAAACCGAATGTTGTGTGCTGAAGGTAGCATTGATGCCAATCACCTTAGAACGGGTCAGTTGACCGAAGAGGAGTGGCAAAATCTAGTCATTGCGATGGGCAGTCTTTCTAAGGCCCACATTTACATTGATGATACTCCCGGCAATAAAATGGCTGGAATTCGGGCCAACTGTCGTCGTTTGGCAAAACAAACGGGAAACTTAGGGCTGATTGTGGTCGACTACCTCCAGTTAATTGAGGGTGGTAATAAAGAAAACCGGCAACAGGAAGTGTCTGAGATTTCCAGACAACTTAAAAAGCTGGCCAATGAATTACAGGTGCCAGTGATTGCGTTATCTCAGCTTTCGCGTGGGGTGGAACAGCGTCAGGACAAGCGTCCGGTGCTGTCTGACATCCGTGAATCGGGGTCAATCGAACAGGATGCTGACATTGTTGCATTCTTATACCGAGAGGATTATTATGAACACGATTCAGACGATGAGGATCAAGATCCACGTTCCGGTGTTGAAAATGATGATGATAACGTTGGTGAAGTTGAAGTTATTATCGAAAAGAACCGTTCGGGTCCACGTGGAACGGTTAAACTGCTCTTTATTAAATCGTATAATAAGTTTTCATCGATTTCATACGCTTCAAACGATGGTGTACAGTAAAAGGCCACTTACAGAGTAAGTGGTCTTTTTATTAAAATTAAGAATGATTGAGAGGATTTTCAATGAATAACAATGAAAAGACACAAGGGTTGCCAAAACTTACCACGGCCGCAATCTGGTTTCTATCCTTTGGAATTCTTGGAGTCCAAATGGCGTTTGGCTTAATGAATTCGCAACTGGGAAGAATTTTTCAGACCCTCGGGACTTCTCCGAGTCTTTTAGGGCTTCTGTTTATTATTCCCCCAATTGCGGGATTATTTGTCCAACCGTTAGTGGGAGCATGGTCCGATCGAACCTGGGTGCCAAAATGGGGAAGAAGAGTTCCCTACCTCATTATTGGGACCGTTGCTTCCGCCATTACCCTGTTTCTTTTACCAAACGTTGGTGATTTTGGCTGGCCGAGCATCATTACGATCTCACTGGCCGCAGTCATCACGTTGGTTTTGATGATTGCGTTCAATATGTGTGTGCAACCCTACAAGATGTTGATTGGTGACATGGTTAATCAACGTCAGAGTGGGTTTGCTTACTCAATTCAGAGTTTTTTCTTAAACATTGGGAGTGTGTTAGCGTGTTTATCGCCGTGGGTTTTCACCGAGCTCGGGGTCAGTAACACCGCTAGTAAAGGGATGATTCCTAATTCAGTCATTTTTTCGTTCTACGTTGCGGTGATCGTTTTAATCTTCTGTACGTTTATTACCGTCATGAAGGTTGATGAGTACCCCCCTAGACAGTTTAATGATTATCATGGACTGGAGCAGAATGGCGAACGGGCCAAAAAGAGTACGTGGATGCTTTTAAAAGATGCTCCACGCGTTTTCTGGGTGGTATCCATCATCCAACTTTTTGCCTACATTGGCTTTGCCTACATGTGGATGTACGGGACGAGTATCATTGCCAAAAACGTTTTCAACACAACCAATCCGATGAGCAGTGGTTATCAGTCCGGTGGTAATTTATTTGGAATTTTATCGGCCGTTTATGCTTTATCAGCTGTTATTTTTTCACTTTTACTATCAAGAATCCCCCAACGAAAGTACAAGTTGCTCTTTTCAATTAGTTTGGTAATTGGCGGAGTCGGCTTTTTGATGTCAGCATTCTCCCACACCGTTTTCTTGCAGGTGCTTGCGTTTATTTTGATTGGCATTGGATGGGCTGGCGTTTCGGTCTACCCGTTGACTTTTGTAACCCGTGAGATTCCAGGAAAGTACATTGGTGTGTACATGGGACTGTTTAACGTTCAAATTTGTATTCCCCAAATTGTGGCTTCACTTGCCAGTCCACTAGTTGTGATGGCAATTGGATCCATTGCTAACATCTTTGCGATTGCGGCGGTTACCATGGTTTTGGCGGCAATCTCAGTATGGATCTTAAACGACATTAAGGACTAGTTGGAGGTGAGAACGTGCAGGTGATTGATGTAGGTGGTTTTCGTGGGCATCCACTGACCGTTAGTTTCGATGGGTCGAACGTCTATTTTGACTACTTAGATGTAATTAATTTATTGAAGCCCAAAATGGTTTCGCTTTCAGACAGTGAACTAGTGACTGATGAAAATGGAGTTAACCGATTAACCGTTTTAGGAACGTGTCGTCTTGCTTCCCTTAGTAATTATCCACGTGCTGACCGACTAATGCGCTGGATTCAGCAGCAGGTAAAACCAATCGTGTTGCGTTACGGAAATAGTTTAAAGCAGAATCAGATCACCAAATCGATTGATGATGTTTACGGTGAGTTACACGTAAGTGGGATGGAAATGACGAAACGTGAGTTTTACCAGTTCTTAAGAGCCCATCACTACACCATCAAATGGCTCAAGGGAAATAATAGCCCCAGTGACCTGAGTGTGAAAAAGCAGTTAATGGTACCAAAAATTGGTCATTTTAACTTGCCTCAACCATGTGGAGCGGATAAACTATACGTAAACGCGGCTTTTACCACCAAAGGTGTCCAAGTTGTAATTAATCAGTTGAAAAAATTAGATGAAGTTGCCTATCAACAGGTTTCATTGTTTTAAATGATAATTGTTCCACGTGAAACAATTGATGTAATCCCATGGTGTTCAAGGATTAGAGGTGTTAAGCGTGAAAAAGCAACATGTCCTATCGTTAATCTTGGCCTTTTTGGCGGCAATGTTTTTGATTCTCGTTCCGTTTATTGAGGATCAAAGCTTGATTTGGATTGGTCTGGCGATGGCCGGCTTTTGTGCTGTTTTAGCAATTTTAACCGAGATTTTAGCAATTAAAAAATAAAAAAGGAAGGATCCTTCGCAATTAACGAAGATGGTCTTTCCTTTTTTAGTGAAATTAATGATATAAAAAAAGATCATGGCGTTAACCATGATCATGATATGTGATGGGCAGTCAGGGGATCGAACCCTGGACCCACGGATTAAGAGTCCGTTGCTCTGCCAGCTGAGCTAACTGCCCAAATCAAAAGTACATTTATTATAATAGCATACCGCAAAACCCCATGCAACACTAATTTACAAAAAAAGGCGAAATTGCAGATACGGAAGAAATACTGAAAAGAGCTGTTATTAATTAACAACAGTTGTTGAATAACGTGAAGCGAGTAATTTGATGTGTTACAATTTAACTAGGATTGAGCGTAAAATAAGCCTTGATCCCAAACTTGATTGATATAGGGACTGCCAATAGTCCAAAGGAGACAAATAATATTATGAAGAAAAAAATTCTAGTTGTCGATGATGAAAAACCAATTACAGACATTGAAAAATTTAGTTTAACCAAAGAAGGATTTGACGTTGACGTCGCACACGATGGGCAAGAGGCCCTTGATAAGGTTGATAGTAATACACCCGATCTCATTATTCTTGATCTCATGTTGCCAAAGGTCGATGGCTTAGAAGTTGCCAAGGAAGTTCGAAAGACCCACAACATGCCAATTATCATGGTAACCGCCAAGGATTCCGAACTTGATAAGGTGCTCGGACTGGAGCTTGGTGCCGATGACTACGTTACTAAGCCGTTTTCCAACCGTGAATTAGTGGCACGGGTCAAGGCCAACTTGAGACGGCAGAACATCACTGGCTCAGCTGGGGAAGGAAAAGACGATAATCACGATATCGAAATCGGTGACCTGGTGATTCATCCGGACTCTTACTCCGTTACCAAACGCGGGAAGGGTGTGGATCTTACCCATCGAGAATTCGAACTCCTTCATTACCTAGCCCAACACATTGGTCAAGTGATGACCAGAGAGCACTTGCTTCAGACGGTTTGGGGCTACGATTACTTCGGTGACGTTCGAACCGTCGACGTGACCGTACGTCGTTTACGAGAAAAAATTGAAGATGATTCAAGTCACCCCAAGTGGTTAGTAACCAGACGTGGGGTTGGTTATTACCTGCGGGATTCCGAAAAGGAAGAATAACCCAAATTGATTAGTTTAGAGGTATTCATGTAATGAATAAGAAAAGACGTTGGCACTTTTTAAGGTCCATTCATTTTAAGATTGCGTTAGTTTTCGCCTTAATGATGATCATTACCTTGGAAGTAGTGGGTGCCGTTTTTGTGCGTCAACTCGAGTACCAAAATTTGAATACGTTTAAGGACTCCATCCAACTGAAGCCCTACGTTAATACATCCCTTAAAAAGCAGTTAGCCAAAAAGAACCAAACCAAGGCTAATAAGCAGATCCAGACGATCCTTGAAGACGTTGATACCAACAATTCTGATGATATTCTGGTGGTGGATTCCAGGGGCAACATCCGTGGAACCAATCAGAGTAGCGACCAATCGTTAGTGGGGCAAAAAACCACCGACAATGACATCAAGAATGCCTTAAATAACGGTAAAACCATCGAGAAAAACACCTACAGTGATGGGAACCGTTACTACACCATGATTACACCCTTGATTAACAGTCAGGGCAACGAAAACAACATGGAAGGGGTCGTTTACGTTCGTGCTAATCTGAATCCGGTTTACCAAAACATCAACAGTATCACCTTAATCTACCTGTTTGCGGCGATCGTCGCCATCATCTTGGGGTTGCTTTTAACGTTCATCATTTCTCGGGCCATTACGAAGCCAATCGACGCGATGAAGAAGCAGACGGAACAGATTGCTCGCGGAAATTATTCGGGGCACGTTAAGGTCTACGGAAATGACGAGTTGGGTCAACTAGCGAAGGCCGTCAACAACCTGTCAGTGCGGGTTGAAGAGTCTCAAGAGTCAACCGAGTCAGAGCGAAGGCGTCTGGATTCGGTCTTAGATAACATGACCGACGGTGTGGTTGCCACGGATCGTCGCGGAAACGTCATCATCATTAACGATGAGGCACTTAGTTTTCTAGGCGTTAGTAAGCAACAGGTCATCGGTAAGTCCATCCTAGATGTCTTGCATTTACGCGACCGGTTCACCCTTAAAAACTTGATTGAAGACCCAGGACAGGTCAACTTGGACTTTTCTGATCACGACCATAAGCTGATTTTATCAGCTCATTTTTCGTTGATTCAGCGTGAATCCGGCTTTATTAATGGGCTTGTTTGCGTGTTCCATGACATCACCTTGCAACAAAAGATTGATGACGATCGGAAGCAGTTTGTATCCAATGTTTCACACGAACTACGAACGCCCTTAACCAGTGTTCATTCCTACATTGAAGCCTTGCAGGATGGGGCCTGGAAGGATAAAAAGTTGGCACCCAAATTTTTGAAGGTCACTCAGGACGAGACCGATCGAATGATTCGAATGATCAACGACCTTTTGACACTATCGCGGATGGATTCTGGGACCCAGAAGTATGATACGGAACTAGTTAACATCAACAAGCTCTTTAACTACATCTTGGATCGTTTTGACATGATCATTAAGACCGATGACGATCCGAAAAAGAAGAATTATTCCATTAAACGGGACTTTACTAAGCAGGATCTGTGGGCTGACATCGATACCGACCGTTTTACCCAGGTCATTGATAACATTATGAATAATGCGATCAAATATTCACCAGACGGTGGCGTCATTACCTGTCGGCTGTACGAACAGAACAACCGCATCATCATGAGTATTTCTGATCAGGGATTAGGAATGCCACGAAAAGCCATTAAACATATTTTCGATCGTTTCTATCGAGTCGATAAAGCTCGTTCACGGGCTCAAGGTGGAAGTGGACTTGGGCTCGCAATCTCTAAGGAAATTGTGGAAGCCTTTGGCGGCCATATTTGGGTCGATAGTATTGAAGGAAAGGGTTCAACGTTCTATATTTCACTACCAAACGAACCAGTCGAGGAGGATCTTTGGGATGAAGGAGAAGCTTAAACCTTATATTTTACCGGTTTCACTGTGTATTGCCGTACTAGTCAGTTTGGTGCTCATCGTGGCACTACTGGTCAATCCAGCTCGCTTTGGGAGTCGAATGCATCAGGATAAATCAGCTACGCTTAAAAGCGAAGTTTCTTCGAAGAATCGTTATGATATCTATTCTCCCACCGAGGTTATTACTACCACTAGGAGTGGGAAACAGAAGTCGCTCACAAGTGAGACCACGAGTTTGACCGGTGAAATCGTCAAAAACATCAAGACCTATCAGGTCAAGTCAATCAAAGAGGTCTCAAAGGATAATCAAAAGCGGTATATCGATACCCTTAACTCTGAAAATTCGCTGATGCTGAATTATGGTGGCGAAGTTCCAGTTAATTTGTTAAGTAAGATTTTTAATCACAAGGTGAAAAAGAATGATTTCAACGTTGATCGCATGGTCATTCCACTAAATGACAGTACCCACTTTTACCTGCTAGGCGATGACGGTTACCACGTGTACCAGGTCACCACTAAAAAGCGGAATTTAGCCAAGTTACAGAACATTCTTACTACGAAAGTTCAAAGTGTGGACGTTCAGATGCGGACGTTAAACGATCGCCCGTTTCTCTTCTACCCAAGCCAGGTCAAGATGCGTAATTACGGGTACTTACTCGCAGAACAGTCCCAGACGGCTTACATTAATCGGGTACTAGGTAATACGACGGATACCAGCGTTAAGCACCGAAAGAAGAGTACGACCTACAGTAGTCGGGACCAGTCGTTAAACTTTGACAATGAGGACAACGTTATTTATCAAGACTACCAGCAAAGTAAGCGGGGCCACAGTTACGAGGAAGTGTTGAACTCGGCTTATCGCTACGCTACTAAGCTGGGGATTCCACTGGATAATGCTCGTTTTGACAGTTATAATCCGGTCAAAAACACCGTCACCTACCGAACGTTTGTGGAGGGTTATCCCGTCTTCAATCAGAAGCGACTGGGAACGTGTTCGTTTAAGATGGGAAATGGTGGAGCCAATCGTTATGAATTTTCACTTTTAAGTTTCCAAATCCCAATTCCAACGAACGCTGAAAGTACTACCCTTCCAAGTACTGGAACAATCTTAAACCAACTATCCGCTCAGGGAATTGACATGAAGAAGGTCAGATCCATCACCCTTGGTTACCAAGTTGTTCCCGAAAAGAACAATAAGCAGTTAATCACCTTGCAGCCATCATGGTTCGTTAATTACGACGGCACCTGGATTAACTCCCAGTTAATTGGCAATGGGACCGGAAAGGAGAGTTTCTAATGAATTTTAAGCGAATTCAAGAGATCTTCTTGCTGGCTTTCATTATTTTAGACGTCTTCTTGGTCCTAATGATTGTTCAAAACCAAAACATGCAGTCCGAGAACACGAGTCAAAACAGTGCGAACTCCACCATTATCAAAGAGATGCGCAGGGATGAAATTTCCGTTGGCAAGCTATCTAATAAGCGCTCTAACGGTTACTACATTTCCGCTTCTAATGATGGTAATCTCGCAAATGAGATGGGTAACTTGAAAAATCAGGACGCGCGCTTTGAAAATGGCGCGGTCGTAAGTACGTTGCGGACGCCAATTGACATTGATAATCGGAACCCACAGAACACGCTGGACCCGCTCATGAAGAAAAAGAGTTTTGTGATTAACGGTGAGGATTATGAGTACGACCAAAACCAGTCCAATTCAAGTAAGATTGTCTACATCCAGAAGGCTTTGACGAGTAATTTGATGGACAATAATGCCAGAATCATCTTCTATTTAGATGACGACGGGAATATTAAGAGTTATACGCAAACGGCGCTTAACAACATCAAGATTTTACACGAAAGTTCTGAGACCATTTCGGAAGAACGAGCACTGATCTGGCTCTACCAGTACAATGAGATTCCTAACAACTCAAAGGTACTTTGGACCAGAAGATCGTACACTAAATTGTTAAACATTAATAATAATGGGGTCTACATCCCTACTTGGGTCATTGCCATCCAGACCCGCAACTCCAAGGACGTTTCCGTAAGGCGGATTAACGCCTTCACTGGGTCGGTCTTAAAGACCGAAAACGTTCAGGAGAACTTTAAAAATAAAATCACAAGTGGGACAGAAGATAATTAGAAAGCTGGGAATAAGTTGAGCGAAGATCCAATGAAAATCAGTGTATTGTCGAGCGGAAGTGGCGGCAACGTTACTTATATTGAGACGGACCAGCACAAGGTCTTACTTGATGCCGGACTGTCGGGCAAAAAGATTGAGAACCTCATGAATTCGATTGGACGGAGTTTGACCGACGTTGATAAGTTATTTGTGACCCACGAACATACCGATCATGCCAAATCAGTGGGAATCTTGGCGCGTAAGTATGACATGCAGGTCTACGCGAACGAGAAGACCTGGAACGCGATGGGTAACAAGATCGGAAAATTTCCTGAGGAACAAAAGTTTATTTTTGATCCCGATACCACTAAGTCATTTGGGGACTTGGACGTTGAAAGTTTCAGTGTTTCCCATGATGCCGCCGACGCTCAGTTCTACAATTTTCACGACGGCGATAAGAGTTTTGTGGTGTTGACTGATACGGGCTACGTCTCTGATCACATTGAAGGGGTCATAAGAGACGCCAACGCGTACGTTTTAGAGTGTAATCATGACGTGGAAATGCTGAGAAACGGCGACTATTCGTGGCCAACCAAACAACGCATCATGAGTGATGAGGGCCATTTATCAAACGAAGACGGCGCGGATGCCATGATGAAAATCATCGGACGTGACACCAAGAACATCTTCATCGGGCACCGCAGTCATCATAACAACATGAAGTCTTTGGCTCATCTCACCGTCGCTTCCATGCTTGAAAATGAGGACTTTGGGGTTGGACAAGACTTTAATTTGTTTGACACCGACGTCGAAAAACCATCCGATTTAATAACTCTTTGAGAATAATTGATACTTTTTTAAAAACTATTTGATAGAATAATATTAAATGGGGTGTAAATATGAAGAGAACACATCCGCTACTAACAGTTGCCATCGTGGCACTAGTAGCCGGTCTATTGGGCGGTGGAATTGCCTATGGTGGGATTTCGTGGTATAACGGCGGAATGTCTCTAGGAACTCAATCCGTCCCTGCGGGTTCCAATCGTGGCGGAACCGCAAAAGTTGAGAATGTAAGGGTGAATGCCTCTAATCAGGCAGAAAAAGTCTTTAAGGACAACAAGGATACCGTCGTTTCGGTGATTAACACCGAGAAGACCAAGTCCAGTGACTCTGATCCACTTCAGGGTATGTTTGGTGGCGTGTTCGGAGACAATGGCGGTCAAGACCAAAAGGATCAGCAACAGATTAGTGAGGGTTCTGGAGTTGTCTACAATAAGGATAACGGCTCAGCGTACATTGTGACCAACAATCACGTGGTGTCTGGTTCGTCCAACCTGGAAGTCATCTTGAGTAACGGCCAGAAAAAGGAAGCTAAGCTAATTGGCCATGATGCTGTAACCGACCTTGCCGTTCTTAAGATTAACGGTGATGGTGTCAATAAGGTGGCTAACTTCGGTAATTCTGATGACATCAAGGTAGGTCAAACCGCCCTTGCGATTGGATCACCACTTGGTTCTGAGTACGCTTCGTCTCTGACTGAGGGAATCATTTCCGCTAAGAAACGGGAAGTGCCACAAGCTAGCACCGAGAATGGGCAACAGAATGCCAGTGCCGGTGACGCAACGGTTATTCAGACCGATGCCGCTATTAATCCCGGAAACTCGGGTGGACCACTCCTAAACAGTGCCGGACAGGTCGTTGGGATTAACTCAATGAAACTGTCGAAGGATAGTTCCGGTACCAGTGTTGAAGGGATGGGGTTTGCCATTCCAAGTAACGAGGTCGTACGGATTATCAACCAGCTCATTAAGAACGGAAAGGTAATTCGTCCCGAACTAGGCATTAAGTACGTGGACCTAGCTAACATCTCGGTTAAGCAACAGAAATCGATTTTAAAGCTTCCTTCAAACGTTACCAATGGAGTTGTAGTAATGGACGTTAAGGGTGGCTCACCAGCCGCTAATGCGGGTCTCAAGAAAAATGACGTGATTACCAAGTTGGCTGGAAAAGACATTACCAATCAGGGTAAGTTACGTGACATCCTGTATGAGCATAACGTTGGCGACAAGATTTCCGTTACCTATTATCATAATGGACAAATGAAAACGTCTGATATTACGCTAGATCAGCAAGCAAAACAGCAGTAATTTAAAAAATGTTCGTCGTAGAGTAAATGCGGCGAACATTTTTTGTTTGAAAAGAGTGAACTGACATTCGGATAGCTTAATGCGATAATTGAATCAATTGTCCGTTTAAGGCCTGAATTTTAGTTGTGATGATTGTAACGATACTTATGGGTTCCGTGATAGAGGGATTGACGGTAAACTCCGAACAAAATTGGTTTAAAAAAAATTAATAATCAGAAAATACGTGGTTGGAAATGTCAAGTGGTAAAAGTCTGTGCATAACTTTGGGGATAAACTCATTGTGAAAACACAAAAGCTGTAATTTAGGCTTTAAATGATAGTGGAAAAGTATCGAGAAGTTATCCACAGGTGGTGTGCATAAGTTTATGTAACAAAATTTTATTAAAAAAAGAACGCGATAAACGTTGATATCACAACAACGAAAATTGCGTTAACGAACATATGTCTTGTTTATTTCTGTGGATAAATAAAAATGTTGTTGACAAAATCGAAATATTAACAGGTCTTTAAATTCTCCAGAAACGTGATAGTTTGTGAAGGTACCTGTGGATAACTTTGTGGATAGTCTGTTTAAAGGAGTCGACTTATGAACATTAAATTGGTGGTAGTTGGAAAATTGAAGGAAAAATACTTCAAAGACGGAATTAATGAGTACGTCAAACGACTTTCTCGTTTTTGCAAGTTTAAGATTGTTCAGGTTCCCGACGAAAAGGCGCCTGAGAACCTTAGTCAAGCGGAAATGGACGAGGTGATGGAGCAAGAAGGAACCCGAATTTTGGCTAAAATTAAAGACCGCGAGTATGTGATTGCTTTGGCAATTCAAGGCGATGAACTGACCTCTGAAGCCTTTGCGAAGAAAATCAAGGATCTCGCAACGTACGGTCACTCGGACATTACCTTTGTGATTGGTGGGTCGTTGGGACTTGCTCCTAAGGTCTTAAAGCGGGCTAACTTTGAACTATCATTTGGTCGTTTTACGCTACCGCACCAGCTGATGCGCTTAGTGTTAACCGAACAAATCTATCGGGCTTTCATGATTAATAGCGGCAGTCCGTACCATAAGTAGGCTGATTGACTTTTATTAGAAACTAAGATTATAATAATTATGTAATTAAAAAGGAAGAGATGCTGGTATCATCTCTTCCATGTTCGCAAGTTAGGTGCGGTTACTGTGGTGAAGCTAATCAGTTATGATTAGCTTTTTTTATTATTTTATTTGTAAAATATGGATATTTGCTTCAATTACACGTACACGCCGAAAGGATGTTATTAATAATGAAAAATTTAAATTCGCATCGGGTGCTGCGTTTTCTGGTTCAAGTTCTAATTACCGCTATTGGAACGGCGATCATCGCTTTGGGAATGACGTTGATGCGGAAAGAAAACTTAGGAATGGACGCCTTTACCGCGTTAAGTGTCGGATTATCGCACCATTTACCGCTTGGCTTGGGTAACATCCAGTTCATCGACTACATGATTCTGTTAGTCATCGTGCTGATTTTGGATTACCATCAGATTGGGTTTGGGACTTTGATTAACATGCTGGTGGGTTACGGGGTTCAGTATTTCACGCTCTGGTTCGGTGCCTACTTGGTGTTCGATAACTTCTGGTTGAAATTGTTGTTCGCTGTCCTTGGATTCCTGATATTCACGGTCGGAATTGCCGTTTACATGTCGGCCAAGTTCGGGGTATCTTCGTATGACGCCATTGCGCCCATTTTCTCTCAAAGATTCCACATGCCGTACTGGTCAGTGCGGGTGATTCAGGATGTGCTTTTCATGTTTTTGGCGTTCCTCGTTTCTGGTCCAATTGGAATCATGACCGTCATTATCTCGTTGTGTTCGGGTCCGTTTGTGGAACTCTGGGGCAGACACCTCCATTTGATTAAATAAAAAAACGGTCCGCTGGATTATTCCAACGGACCGTTTAGTTTAATTAATTCTTATTATCATTTGGGTTAACGCTGCAACTGCCGCCTTCACAGTTAGCACCCTTTTGCTGGTCATCATCGCCACCAACCATTTCGATTGGTTGAAAGCTAGCCCAAGCCTTGTCTAAAGCGGACTTGAAGACTTTTACCGGTTGAGCACCAGAAACGGCGTATTTCTTGTTAAAGATGTAAAACGGAACTCCGTTAATTCCAACTTGTTGAGCAGCGGCTTCGTCAGCTCGGACGCCGTCCTTGAATTTATCACTGTCTATAACAGATTTGACTTCGTCTTGGTTTAAACCAACGCTCATGGCAAGGTCAACTAAAACGGAGTTATCGTCAACGTTTAAACCATCAGCGAAGTAAGCCTCAAACAACTTGTCCATCAGTTCGGATTCTTTACCCTTGGTTCCCGCAAAGTGAAGTAAACGATGAGCTTTCATGGTGTTCACTACCTTAATCTTTCCGGTATCCATCTTTAAACCAGCTTCGTTTGCTAGTTCGGTGATGGTTGATAGAAACTCGGAAACTTTTTCCTTTGACATTCCTTTTTCCTTACTCATATGGTCAGCCATGGTTTCTGGTTCACCAGATGCGTTGGGATCAAGTTCAAAACTATTGTAATGAACCTCAACGTCGTCCTTATGGTCAAAATCACTTAGTGCGGACTTGAAGTGGGCTCGTCCGATGTAACAGAACGGACATGCAATATCGGACCAAACTTGGACTTCCATTTTTTTCGTCATTTTAGTACCTCCTACAAATTATCTACTAACTAAAGTATAGTGTTCAACTGAATCAATCACAATCATCTTGCTTAAGAATCACTTATCAATGGCGTTGCTTGTTCCAAGTAACTTATCATTTTTGATTTGTTTTGGATCTTGGTTTTGTTCAGTGGTTTGCTTACTATCATTTTTTTTTGCTTCATTTGGAGTGTTTTGATTTTCATTCTCGGCATGATCCGATGACTTCTTGTCAGAATCGCCATGGACTGATTTGAGAATCTTATTAAGCCAATTCTTCATGTTACTTCCCCCTCATCTACTTCTCACCTTATTATAGTATAGTGAGTTTTGATTGTAATGAAAGTTAACTAATTTATAAAGAATTGTGATAGGCCAACTACGAAGCGGACCTTTTGCTTGCTTTTATTTCGGAAATTAAATAGAATTAAAGTACATATTAACTTACTTTTTGTGAGTAAAGGGAGAGAGATTAAATGAAAACAGTTGACGTAATTTTAGGTAGTGCCCGATCTAATTCTAGTGGTGCCGGAATTTTTAACTTTTTAAAGAAGAACGCAAAAGAACTTGAGTCTGACAACGAGGTCAAGTTGAACTTTATTGATATTGGTGATTTAGACTTACCAATCTTCAATGAGCCACTTCCACCAATGGGTGATCCTGACCGGAAACTAACGGGGGCCCCCAAGAAGTGGATTGATAACATCAAGGCTGGTGACGGTTATCTATTTATCGAACCAGTCTATGACAACGGTCTTTCTGGTGCGTTTAAGAACGCCCTTGATTACATCGGCTTTGAAACGGCTGATAAGCCTGCCCGAATTGTTTCGTATTCTAGCAGTGCCTTGTCTGGTCAAGCTTCGGCTTTAGGCATCCTTCCCACCTTATCCATGTTGGGAATGGTAATGCTGCCACACATGACCATGATTGGTCACATTGATGATAACTTTGAAAAGGATGGCAATTTTGTAAGTAATGCGCCATCAGAAGAGTACTATTCCAAACAGTTAAAGGATGCCGTAGGTGACATTGCTTCTTACACCAAGCTTTTAGGTAATTAGGTTTATAAGTAAAATACGCAAAAGGAGCACTTCATTTTTTTGAAGTGCTCCTTTTTTTTATTGAAAAATCATCTGCAGGACGATCAGGATAATCGAGATCAAGAAGACCGCTGTGATTATGTACTTGAAGAGTTTGTTAATCTTATTACTTCCCTCGGGGAAGAGCCACAAGATTAAGATTAAAAGGACGTTTAGACCAATTCCCACCCATGGATTGGGATGAAAAAAGGTTAAGACCATCAGTAACACCAAAATCACTAGTTCAAGTAGTTCCTTAAAGACTGTCAATTCAAGTAACCCCCTTTCTGTTTTACTAAAAACACCAAATCCGAGTAGACGTGGAGGTCTCTCAATAGATTTGGTGCACAGGTATGTTTTTAAAATGGCAAAAGAGATTGATTGGTACTTCTCATTACCGAACTAATTATACCATTGCGTTAAAACAAAAGCGAGATTATTTTTAATTATTTTAGATGGTTGACAAGTACTGGCGATTAAGGCTGATTTAAAGGGGCTAAGTATCAACTAATAATGGATTATCATTAATCAGTACATTCAACAAAGTTAATTAATTAAGAGCCAAGTTATATTACGTTCGAGGATTTTTCTGGTGCGACGATTGTTAAACATGTAACTATTAAAAAGTTAGTTAAAATTTGACAAAAATGTTTAACTTTCCCAGTGTATCAACACATATCCACTTTTACAAATTATCGACCTTTGAACGATTTGACAAAATTTGTGAAACAGTTATCATTATTGACGTACGACTAGGAAACTTTTTCTAGTCGGTTAAAATGCTTGTTATAAATTGCGAAACCCCGTACGATATGGGTGGTTAAATCGTTTAACCATAAGCATGAATAACAATCTTAAGGAGGATTATTATGAAATCTGCAATTGAAGTGAACTCTGAAATTGGGCAGCTGAAGTCTGTCTTAATGCACAGGCCCGGAAAAGAGATTGAAAATGTCATTCCGGATACCATGAAGCAGATGTTGTTTGATGACATCCCGTATCAAAAAATCGCTGACAAAGAGCACGATTATTTCACCAATCTACTCCGTGATCATGGAGTGGAGGTTGTGTACATCGAGGATTTGTTGGAAGACATCTTAAAAAAGGATGACGTAAGGGATGATTTTGAGTCAACTTACCTAAATGAACACTACTACACGGGTAGTTCGGCAGAGGACATCAAACGCTACTTTGAGAGTCTCTCGATTCACGACCTGGTCAGTACGATTTATGCCGGCCTAAGACGAGACAAGATTCATTTTACTCACCCAAGTTTGCACGACGTGGCCGGGACGAACGCTTTTGATCCCTTCTTGCTGGATCCACTACCAAATGCGTATTTTACAAGGGATCCGCAAGCTTCGATGGGATCTGGTTTAACGATTAACCACATGACTTTTGAGGCGCGGCGTCCGGAGTCACTCATCACGGAGTACGTGATGAAGTATCATCCACGGTTTGCCGGAAAAGTTGACGTTTGGCTGGACCGCTATAATGATGCTCGCATTGAGGGTGGTGACGAACTCGTTTTAAACGATCACGTCATGGCAATTGGTTGCTCGCAACGAACCTCAACTCGTTCGATTGAAAAACTGGCTCACAAACTTTTTGAGGACCCGAAGTCACATTTCGACACAATCGTGGCGGTTCAAATTCCGCATAACCACGCCATGATGCATCTAGATACGGTCTTTACCATGGTCAACTACGACCAATTTACCGTATATCCAGGGATCATGAACGGTGGTAAGATGAATATTAACATCCTTCATCCCGGAAAAAACAATACCATCAACATGGAACATCGTGAAAGCCTGCCGGATACACTCAAGGAAGTTCTTGGATTATCTGAGATTGACATGATGGAGACCGGCGATGGTGACCCAGTTGCCGCTCCACGTGAACAGTGGAACGATGGGTCAAACAACCTGGCAATTGCCCCTGGGGAAGTGGTCACATACGATCGCAACACGGTCACGATTGATGTGATGCGAAAACATGGTATTACCGTTTACGAGATTTTGTCTTCAGAACTATCGCGTGGCCGTGGTGGAGCTCGTTGTATGTCACAACCAATCATTCGTGAACCACTTGATAAAAATAATTAGAGGGGGAGCAAATCAAATGAGTACATTACTAGAGGAATTAAAATCAATGCAGGGACGTTCTTTTTTAAAGGAGTCTGATTTTACACCAGCCCAGATTGAAGCTTTGATTGATTTTGCCATTAACTTGAAAAACGAACACAAGAAGTATGGCAAGGTGACCAAGTATTTACACGACAAGGACCTGGTGCTCTTGTTTCAAAAGACTTCGACCAGAACCAGACTTTCGTTTGAACTTGGTGGTGACGACTTAGGCGGAAACACGGCCTACATTGATCCAACCTCAAGTCAGTTCGGCAAAAAGGAATCGGTAGAAGACTCCGCGCGAGTCTTTGGCGAACTGGCTGACGGAATTGAGTACCGGGGCTTTGAACAATCCGACATGGAAATCATGGCCAAGTACTCGGGAGTTCCCGTTTGGAACGGTCTTTCAAACGAGTGGCATCCCACTCAAATGATTGCGGACTTCATGACCGTGAAGGAAAACTTCGGTCACTTAAAGGGGCTTACGTTGACCTTTGTTGGTGATGGGCGAAATAACGTGGCTAATTCTTTACTAGTGACCGGTTCGATGCTGGGTGTGAACGTTCACATCGTGGCTCCAGATGAACTGCACCCCGAAAAATCAGTGGTTGACTTAGCGGAAAAGTACGCCAAGGAATCAGGAGCACACTTCATGATTACCTCTGACATTGACAAGGGGGTCAAGGGCTCTAACATCATCTACACCGACGTCTGGGTGTCAATGGGTGAAAACAACTGGCAACAACGAATTGACCAACTACTACCATACCAAGTCAACATGGACTTAATGAAAAAGACGGGCACCCCTGACGATGAATTGATTTTCATGCACTGTCTACCAGCCTTTCATGACGGCAACACCATCACGGCTAAAGAGGCGGTTAAAAAGTACAAGGGCCTAAATAGTCCCGAAATGGAAGTAACCGACGAGGTCTTTAGAAGTCCTTACGGGCGCCAGTTCGTTGAAGCTGGCAACCGCAAGCACTCGATCATGGCAATTATGGCCGCCACTTTAGGCGACTTAAGTATGTACAACGAAAATTAAATTTTACTAAAGCATAAATAGGATTATCAATGATACAATCATGTCCTAAATTAGGATTTGAGAGGATTGCGTAAATTATATGGGAAATAAAAAGGGAGTTTCATTATTTGGATTAATCATGCTGGTCATTAGTTCCGCGATTGGCGCTGGAATTTATAATGCCAGTGAACAGATTGCGGCAGCGGCCACTCCGGGACCCGCGCTCGTTGCGTGGATTATTACTGGAGTCGGAATTTTTGCACTAGCAATGAGTTTGAAGTCTCTAAGTGAGGATAAACCAGAACTGACTGGAATTTCCGATTTTGCCAGAGATGGATTTGGTGACTTTGCTGGATTTCTATCGGGCTGGGGATACTGGCTATCGGCATGGCTTGGTAACATTGCGTTTGCCACCATGATGATGTCAGCGATCGGTTATTTCTTTCCGGTTTTTCGATCAGGCAACTCAATTCAAGCGGTAATCATTGCGTCGGTATTCACGTGGCTACTCACGTGGTTAGTAACGATGGGGATTGAGAACGCGGCTTTCATCAATACCATTATCACCGTAATAAAAATAATTCCCTTGGTTGCTTTCGCAATCTTAGGAATCGTCTTATTCAAAGCTAACGTTTTCACCGCCCACTTCTGGGCTAATTTTAATACTAACTTCACGTATAGTCCGGCGACGGCAATGGGGGTATTTGATCAAGTCAAGGGCTGTATCATCACCACCATGTGGATCTTCATCGGGATTGAAGGAGCCACGATGATGGCAGGACGCGCTAAGAAGCGTTCTGATGCGGCCAAGGCGACCATTATTGGCACCATCTCACTCTTGATCATCAACATCGTGATTGCGATGCTACCATATGGCTACTTACCCCAAGCCAAACTAGCTAAGTTGAGTAACCCGGCCCTGACCTATGTTGTTAAAGATATGATTGGACCAATAGGTGCGGCTTTTGTCAGTATCTCACTTATAATCACCATGGTCGGTGCCCTCCTGTCATGGACCATGCTTCCGGTTGAAGCGACGTCACAACTAGCTGATCAGAAGCTACTACCCCGGTGGTTCGGTTACTTAAACAAGCACAATTCACCTTCACACTCATTGTGGTTAACTCAGATTTTGGTACAAATTGTTTTGATTTCGTTACTATTTACCGATCAGGCGTACAACCTGGCAATCTCGTTGTGTACGGCAGCAATTGTGATTTGTTACGCGCTGGTTGGTGCCGATCAAATTAAGGCTGGGCTGCAGGCTCATTCGGTCAAGAAAATGATGCCGGGAATCCTAGCTCTATTGTTTGAAGTTGTCGGAATCGCAGTGGCGGGACTACAATTCTTGTGGTTATGCTCAATTGCATACGTTCTAGGCTTTGGTTTCTACATCAAAGCGATCAAGAATCAAGGACGCAAAATTACAACCTTTGAATGGATCATGATGGCATTGATAACGATTGCTGCCATTGGGGCGGTCATTGCTCTATTTATGGGAAAGATAGGAGTGTCGTAAATGAAGAGAATCGTGATAGCTCTGGGCGGCAATGCGATTTTAACCGATGATCCAACTGCGAAAGGGCAAAGAGAAGCTTTAAAAAAAACCACGAAAAAAATCGTGAAGTTCGTGCGTAATTCAACTGAGAACCTTCAGTTAGTGATTACTCACGGCAATGGCCCGCAAGTTGGAAACTTGTTGCTCCAAGAACTAAACGGTAGCACGAAGGAAAATCCGCCAATGCCACTTGACGTGGTTGGAGCGATGACTCAAGGTGAGTTAGGACTGTGGATTGGGGATGCCCTCTCAGACAATGATATGACTAGTTCAACCATTGTCACGCGGGTATTAGTCAATCCCAATGATCCAGCGTTTAAGGATCCAACCAAGCCCATCGGTCCGTTTTACGCGGACGTTAATTCCGTTATAATGAAACATCCGGACTGGAAATTTGTCGAAGATTCCGGTCGCGGATTCAGGCGGGTCGTTCCATCGCCTCATCCCATCAGCATTTTAGAGGCGAAGCAAATTAGCACCCTGGTTGACAGTGGGTTCACTGTCATTGCTGGCGGGGGCGGTGGCGTTCCGGTCGTCATGACCGATGACGGGGACGTCGAAGGCGTGGAAGCCGTGATTGATAAAGACTTTACGGCTTCGTTAATCGGACAAATGGTGAACGCCGACCAGTTAATTATCCTGACTGGCATTGACCAGGCGGCCATTAATTTCGGACGGCCTAATCAAAGAGAACTGGGACACGTGTCGCTTGACGAACTGGACATGTATCTAAAACAAGGTCAATTTGGTAAGGGTTCAATGGAACCCAAGATTCAAGCGGCGATGCAGTTTGTGAAAAACACCGGCAAGGAAGCCGTGATTACGTCATTAGACAACGTTGCCGATTTTGAGGAAAATGGTCGAGCAACGGTCATTAAAAAATAACGACTGAAGAAATCACCCGATGACTATGAACTAGTCTCTGGGTGATTTTTAGTTGTTATTAAGTGATTCAACGGGACTATAACCATTTTTCCAATTTGATATTAGCATTTAAGAACGAAATGTCAAAGATTATTCTTATCTAGTTAGAGGTAATCCAATGTCATGATTAGTCTTTAAAACAAAAAGTTCCCTTGTAACTATCAAAAATAGTTGCAAGGGAACTTCATGGTACTTGTGGGTCATAACCATCAAATAGAAAGGAGTAGTGCATCTTGTTTGAAAACTACCGCCTACGCGGTACAAACATAGTATATCATACATGATAAAAATGTCTATCTTTATTTATTTTATGTGATTGAATGGTAGCACAATTAACGCCGGCTTTAACATAAACTTCACATGCATATCGCTATTAACGTTTAGTTGAATTTGTTATGCTTTAGACGTATATAGGAGGTTTCAATTATGAAGATTATGATTATTGGTGGAACTGGAAGAGTCGGTTCTGACCTAGTAAAACAATTTCAAAAAAACACTGACGATTCGGTTACCATTGCGGCTCGTCATCCTGAAGAAGTCAAGTTTGTGGACACCGTTGAGGAACGTCCCAAAATTAACACCATGAAGTTTAGCATCGTCGACATGAGTGTTAACGAAATGGCCGACGCAATGAAGGGCTTTGATGCCATCTACTTCACCGCTGGATCCGGTGGACACAACGTGGTCCTAGTTGACAGTTACGGAGCCATCAAGACCATGCAGGCCGCCGAAAAAGCCGGCGTTAAACGTTACATCATGCTCAGTTCAGCCTTTGCGCTTCAACCAGACCAGTGGGAGGGAAAGAAACACTACGCCAAGTTACAGGACTACCAGGCTGCTAAGTTCATGGCCGACCACTGGCTAATTCACGACACCGACCTGAACTACACCATTTTACAACCGGGTTCCTTGCTTGAGACCCCTGGAACCGGCGAAGTAACCTTTAATGATGACCAACCTGGTTCAAATTCAATCAACGACGTTTCGCAGGTTTTGTTTGACGTTTTAGATAACCAGCATGCCTTTGACAAGGTAATCGTCATGCACAGTGGCGACATGAGTATCGAAACTGCACTTAACAATTTAAAATAGTTAGGGAGAATTAAGATGGCTGTTAAAGATAAAGTAGTTGTAATTACGGGAGCTTCTAGTGGAATTGGTGAGGCGACCGCCAAGTTGTTGGCAAAAAACGACGCCAAGGTCGTGCTGGGTGCTAGAAGAGAGGACCGCTTACGTGCGATTCAGGAAGATATTGAAGCTGACGGTGGCGTGGCTGCCATTCAGAAGACCGACGTTACTAAACTCGACGAGGTCAGAAACCTGGCGTCCGCTGCGGTTGACCAGTTTGGTCGCATCGACGTTTGGATGAACAATGCTGGTGTCATGCCCCAATCACCACTGATTAAGGGCGACGTCAAGGGCTGGAACCTCATGATTGACGTCAATATCAGGGGTGTTTTGTACGGCATTACCGCTTCCCTTGATACGATGCGTGGTCAAGGTGGTGGCCAGTACATCAACACCGCTTCGGTGGCGGCTCACACTTCTGGAATTAACAGTGGGGTGTACAGTGCCACAAAGGCAGCCGTTAAGATGATTAGTGATTCATTACGAGAGGAAGAGGCCAAGGCCAAGTCTGGTATTCGGGTTACCATGATTTCACCCGGTGCGGTAGCTACGGAATTGCCTAATCACATTACCGATCCAGACATCAAGAAGCAGTTTGAGTCATACGATTTGACGCCTCTTAGTCCCAAACGGATTGCGCAATCCATCCTGTACGCCATTGACATGCCAAAGGATGCCTCGGTCAACGAAATCGTGATCCGACCAACCGATCAGGTTTAGGGTTAACGCATATGAAACTAGATGTGTCAAAACACGTTCTACGGGATGGTTCGTTTTTAATCATCGCCATCCTGTCAATCATGCAGTTTGCGCGCTACGTCTACACCCAGGAGTATCTGCGTTCGGCTAAGTACCTGGTGCTGTTTTTGATTACCGTCTTAATGTATGGACTAGTTCCAGATCAAGTCCTGCAGTCGATTGTCAATCTGATTATGATTGGGCTGCTCCTGATTTTTACGTGGTACGACGAACGCATTGATAAACGACGAGAAAAGAAATAAATTAATTAGACTAGTTGTTGGTTTTAACCGATAATTAGTCTTTTTTACGGGAAAATTAACCAATCCGTGAACCATTTCCGCAATGAAGGTTGAAATTGTTAATGTTTAATACTATTATTATAAAAAACAGGTTGTTCGAATTTTGTTATCTGACAATATCCGAACATTGCATATAAAATGGAGGAGAAAGTTCGATGAATTACTATCTAATCATTAACATCATTGGGGTCGCCGTGTTCCTCGGAATTGCCTTTTTGTTTTCTAAGGATCACAAGCACGTCAACTGGCGATCGGTCATTGTCGTTTTAGTCTTAAACCTCGTCATCGCGTTTCTCCTTACTCGCTTTAGTTGGGGTCGAGACGCCGTCAAGGGGGCCGCTGAAGGATTCAACTGGATTGTCCAGGTTGCCTACACTGGGATTGCCTTCGCACTTCCCAACTGGGTGCACGTCAAACAGATGAACTTTGTTACTTCAGCACTGCTTCCAATCCTAATGATTGTTCCGTTGTTTGATATCCTTACATACTTTGGGATCTTGCCATTTATCATTAAATGGATCGGAATTGCGTTATCAAAGGTCACGGGACAACCAAAGTTCGAATCATTTTACGCCGTTGAAATGATGTTCCTTGGAAACACGGAAGCCCTAGCTGTTTCTAGTCTGCAACTCAAGAAATTATCTAGTGAACGACTCTTGACAGTCGCCATGATGTCGATGTCGTGTATCACCGCTGCGATCGTTGGTTCATACACCCAGATGATTCCGGGTCAATACGTTTTAACCGCGATTCCGCTTAACATCTTGAACGCCATCATCGTGACTTCACTACTGAACCCCGTTCACGTTACGCCTGAAGAAGACACAATTGCGACGATGACGGAACCCTCAGAGCAGGTTGCTGAAGAAACGGTTGCTGACAAACCTGAGAAGCCTAAAAAAGAGCCGTTCTTCTCATTTTTGGGTGACTCAATCTTAGGTGCCGGTAAACTGGTATTAATCATCGCTGCTAACGTCATTGCCTTCGTGGCCCTTGCTAACTTAATTAGTAAGTTACTAGGACTCATTAATCCTTGGCTTTCTCTGCAACATTTGCTTGGAATCGTAATGTTCCCATTTGCATGGCTGATGGGGATGGACGTTAACCACGCCTTCCAGTTTGCTCAATATATGGGAACCAAGTTAGTGACCAACGAATTCGTGGTCATGGGTGCCATTGCGCCCCACATCAACAACTTACACATCTTCCCAGCTCACTACCAAGCCCAACTCTGTGTCTTCTTGACTTCCTTTGCCAACTTCAGTACCGTTGGCATGGTTATTGGATGCTTGAAGGGCTTAGTCAGCCGTGAAAAGAACGACGTTATTTCCAGAAACGTTGGATACTTAATCCTATCCGGAATCTTGGTATCATTACTCTCGGCTGGAATCGTTGGATTATTCGTTTGGTAATTATTAAATAAAATTCATGACACTTCTGATTGAATTCAGAGGTGTTTTTTGTTGTCTAGTTATAAATACGTAAGTTTAGCGAAACTTAATTTTAGTATGATACACTGAACGTAAATAATTAGGGGATGAGAATTTGAAACGAATCCATCCAAAGCTAAAGATTCGTTGGCTCGCCATCGTTTTGGTGCTAATCTCGGGGATCGTCGCCGTGACCTTCACCCATTTCGACGCACCGATGTACAAACAGACGGTGGTTCGAGTCGTAAACGTGCACAACTACGGTCGCACTTCACAAACTGATGAATTTAAGAATCATGACTACCAAGAAAATCAGAAACTGACCCTCAAGGTCTTAAACGGAGAATACAAGGGCAAGACGATTACCGCCAACAACCAGTATTCTGGTGCCGGGGCGACCGACATGAAGTATCATGCCGGCCAACAGATCTTTATTCACGTTGCCAACAAGAACTTAAAGCCTTCGTCGATTCTGATCAACGGCTTTAAGCGGGACACCGCGGTCGTCTTCTTAATCTGGCTAACGGTGATGCTGTTGCTGGTGATTTTGAAGTTCAGTGGCTCCATGGCGCTTTTGAGTATCATCATCAACGCCGTCCTGTTCTTTTTGGCGGTCTCAATTGACGTGGGGACGAGCTTCAATCCGTTCATCTTGTTTGCCATCTTGTCCGTCATTTTCACGATTGTCACCGCCATCCTGATTTTTGGCGTGTCAAAAGAAACGGTCGTGACGATTTCGTCCACGATTCTAGGGACAGCGGTCGCGATTCTGATTGCGTTCATTGTCCTGTCAGTAACGCACGAACGGGGCATGAACTTTGAGATGATGGACTACGTGACCCAACAACGACTGCCAATCTACTTCGTCGGTTGTATGATTGGGTCGCTGGGGGCCATCATGGACCTCTCAGCCGACATCACGTCCAGTCTGTTTGCGGTTTATGAAGAAGACCACAGTCTTTCGTTCTTAAAGCTTTTAAAGAACGGGCAAAACATTGGGCGGTCAATCATGGGACCGCTAATTAACGTCTTGTTCCTCATCTTCGTGGCCGGGACTTTTCCGATGATGGTTTTGTTCTTAAGAAACGGCAATAGCTGGGGCTATTCGTTCTCAATGATTATGTCACTTGGGATCATTCAAAGTTTGATTAGCGCGATTGGGATTACGCTGACGGTGCCGATTACCAGCCTGATTGCGAGTGCACTTTGTGAAATGAAGGTGATTAAATGAGTACCATGACCGTCTTATTAATCATTCTCTTTTTCGCAATGCTGCTGGCAGGGGGTTCCAAAGGTTTCGTGGCCTTCATTGGGTTACTATGTAACTTTGGTTTGGTCTTCATGTCCGTCGTTTTGATTGCGTTTGGCATTCCGTACCTCTGGGTCACACTGGTTAACGCCGTCATTATCCTCGTCATTACAATTTACTTCGGTAATGAGCAAGGACGAAACGCCGACGTAGCGTTTGTGACCTCGTTAATCGTGGTGGCAATCGTAATTGCGTTGATCATTCCGGTGGAACACTGGGCGCAGGTGCAAGGCTTTGGACCCGAGAATACCGAAGACTTGGAGGGAATGTCGCTCTTAATTGGCGTGAAATTCCTAAACGTTTCGTGTGCGATGACGATTCTGAGTTGTTTAGGAGCGGTGGCCGAAGCGGCTGTTGCCATGGCCACTGGTTTAGTTGAGATTCAGGACCATAACATCAAGATTTCTGATAAGGATTTCAGTTATATCGGAGTTTCAATTGGAAAAGAAATTGTTGGAACGGCCTTTAACACCCTGTTCTTTAGTTTCTACGGGGAGCTAGTTGGTTTGTTCATCTGGTTTGCGCGTTTGCATTACAGTATCGGCATGGTCATGAACGACAAAATCTTTGCGTCAGAGTTGATCATGACGTTGATTTCGGCAATTGGAGTGGTATTGACAATTCCCGTGACCATCGCGGTGATGTTGTATTTGAAGCATCGCAAGTTGAAGAAAGTGAAACAGGGATAAATATTAAAAACATCTTCTTCAGACTAGTATCTAGTATGGGGAAGATGTTTTTTAATATTATCTTTTAAAACGTGATAAGACATGAATAAAAATGATAATTAATCCGAATAATACCGTTATTAGTAAGGCATTTTTAAAATTGGAACTAATTCCTAATGAAGTTAATACATGTTTTGGCACTGCTGTTTTTATATTTTTAATGCTTTCATAACGCATGATTGATGCTATTTGAAATCCAGGCCATAAGTTTAAAATTTTCTGCATAAAATGCGGTAGATCGCCATAAACAATGTAGGTTCCTGAAAAGAAACCAGCTAATGTCCCAACAATTGCGGATAATGATGAGAAACTTGAATTGCTTTTTAAGAAATCAGTAACAAAAGAAAATAGTAAACTAGAAAAAATAATTAGTAGAATGCTAAATAACATTACAACAAGAAATTGAATATTAAATGAATTATACTTGTATTTGAAAGACAAATATCCAAAACAAATAAGCGAAAAAACAAATGTTGAGACAAGACCTTCAATAACAGAAGTTACAGTATATAATTCGTTAAGTATTTTTAGACTTATCTTACTATTAACAATAAAATCATCTATTCTATTATTTTTTTGATCTTCAAGTTTTTGACCAAATGCGGTTAATGTAGTTGTCATTGATACGATGGAAATTAAGCTTGCCATCATCCATGTGTCTACAAACTGGTCGATATGGTTAATACCCTTTAATGAATCTATTAAATTAGAACGTAAGAAAAAGATATAAATAAATAAACTAATGAACATGCCTAAGAAAGAAAAGAAGATACCTATTTTGTCTTTAAAATAGATCAGAAGGTTTCTTTTAATAAATTTTCTGTACATTCTACAAACCTTCTTCCATATTCTTGAATAAATCAGTATAAGTTGTTTTTACTATTTCAAAATTTTCATTCATTAAATCATGTTCTATTACGAAATTTACAGCTTTAGCAGCAGTGTTAAAATATTCAGTATTTTTATTTTCATGAAAAATAAGTTTGAATTTTGGCATTTTTTTCATGAAAGTATTAATATCACCAAAATATTTCACTTTACCGTGTAACATGAATAGTACTTTACTAGCATTTTCTACTTCTTCAAGTAAATGAGTAGTGAAAATGATACTGCATTGTTGATCACGTAGGTATTGATTCAAATCTTTCCAAATAGTCTGACGTATGTTAACGTCTATTCCTGCTGATAACTCATCTAAAATAAGGAAATTCGGCTTAATAGAAATTGCACGTAAGTAATTTACTAAACGTTTTTGACCACCTGATAATGTTGCATATGGTTGACTAGTATCAATATCAAATTCCTCTAGTCTATTTAAGATGTATTGAAGTTTATGTTTATCATTAATTCTACAGTGTATATTTTGATACACAGAAAGTTCATTATCTAAAATATTATTTTGGAAAACTGTGCCTAAATTAATGTCTTTCATGTAAATGTTCCCACTAGTTGATGATGTTAATCCCATTATTATATTCAATAAGGTAGTTTTACCAGCACCATTCGGGCCAATTAATGCAATCTTGTCCCCTTTATTAACAGAAAAGGAGACATCGGTTAAAATATCTGTTTTTGAGATTTTTTCAACTGTTAATTTCATGAACTCTCCTTATGATGTAGTTTATGGTTATAATTTTAATATTTAGTATGTACCTTTCTTTATTATTTGAAAACTGATTTTTAATTTTTTTATTTTGAAATTTAATTGATTTGAATAACGAACAAGACGTGGGGGTTCCTTTTCTGATTTGTGAACTTTATCCTTTACAACTCGCGATTTCTGTGGTTAAATTAATGCAAAATAAGAAAGGGATGAAACCAATGACAACGATTACTACGAACTATCAAAATACTTACTGTTGCTGTACTTGTTACATGTAGGTCAGCGTTCGTAGTTTTAGATGCGGGTGTTGATCAAACACCTGTATCTAAGTGTAGTAATTTTTGTGCTCAGTTAGATACAACATTTTGTTAGTCTAACTGAGATTGGTGAATTCCAACTCAATCGAATATACTAATCTACTCTATTTACGTGGAGAAAAAGGATCAGTTAGGCTAACTTAATGGATAGTCTAACTGATTTTTTTAATTGTTTCGTTTAATGGGGTTTTGGCAGAAACAGGATTACTTAGTTGAAGGGGAGAAATAGGATGAAGAAAAGATATTGGATTACCGCATTAGTCGCAATTATCGTGATTTTATTTGGATATACGTTTGTGTATCGGCCGTATCAGAAGGCCCATGCACCACAGTCAAACAAGAAGACGATCACTTTAGCAAGTTCGCCTGGTCCATACAGTGACCTATTTATGAAGGGCATCAAACCCATTCTTGAAAAAGACGGTTATAAGGTTAAAAATAAGTCATTCTCCGTCTTACTGAATGCCGACATGGCATTAAACCAGGGTCAAGTGGACTTAAACGTTGAACAACATGGCGCCTACATGAACAACTTTAACAAGGAAAATCATGGTGATTTAGTTTCATTGACCAAGGTGCCAACGATTCCAACTGGGATTTATCCCGCTAAGAAGCACAGCTTAAAGGACGTCAAGAAGGGTGACACAGTTGCCATTCCAAACGATCCATCCAACATGTCACGAGCTTTTCTAGTAATGGAAAAAGCGGGATGGATTAAGTTGAAGAAGGGCGTGGACCCCATCAAGGCCACTAAAAATGACATCATCGACAACAAGTACGACCTGAAATTTGATGAAATGGATTCGGCCAACGAACCACGTTCCAGAAACAGTGTGGACTACGCCATCATTCCTGGTTCTGACACTTACGGGGCTAAGATTCCGGCAAGTTCAATGCTTCTGCGTGAAAATCCACAAAGTCAGTACATGCTACTAGCCGTTGTAAACAAAAAGAATGAGCACACCAAGTGGGCCCAAGACGTCAAGAAGGCTTACAACTCCAAGCAGTTCATGAATTACATGAAGAAACATAATCAGGACCACGAGTGGGAAATTCCTGAGAAATAATTGAACACTGTGTCTAAAAATACGATCAAATCCTCTAAATGTTTGGGGGATTTTTTTGTTTCATGTGAAACTTATTTTCATTTTAAATTAGAAAGTTACTATAAATGTTTGTTTGATATAAGTTATAAATTTAAATTGTGCGTTGATTAACATAGTAATATAATTAATATATAAATTAATTAGGAAGTATTTAAGGATGAAGAAAAGTAAGGGCAGAATGGGATTATGGATAATAATTATTATTTTAGTAGTAATAATTTTAATGGGAGCCGCCTATATTATTGGTACTATGAGCAGTCGTAGTGTAAAACCTAAGGAAGTTAGAAAAGAAGTTGTAGTAAAAAGAGACAAAAAGAAATCTAAAAACGATAGTTCAGAAAGTATGCAAGAATCATCAAAACCTGATAAAAGTACTTCTAATAATAAGACATCTGAGGATACTTCTAAAAACAAAAATTCATCTGATTCCAGTACTAAAGAAACTAATAATAGTTCTCCCATAACATTATCTGAGGCAGAACAATTAATTAGTAAAGTAGGTGGAGAGTGGCCAAGTGATGTAGTCGTGACAAGTAGTAATGGGAACACTACAACAGTTTCAGGCTATGTGGGCGCTAAAGGTGAAGACCATCTAACTTTTACAACCAATGGAAATAATGTCAATATTCATGAAGAGTTCGGCACTTTGGATGGCGGAAGTTATAAACCACTCGATTATATGCCACCTAAAGATTATTCTACTACTAGATAATAAGTAATTTTTTGGAGGAGATTTTTATTAAACGTAAATTAATTCGTAAGGTATTATTGATATCATTATTATCATTTGGGATGATTTTTATTTCAGGATGTGGAAATAGTACCAGCGTATCTGGTGCTAATTCAACTGATGATTATGCAAAAATTGCAAAGGAAGTTTCTAAAGATCAATTTGTTGATAGAACTTCATCAGGACAGGATAAGGATGAGATTCTTACGTTTGAAGATGATGACTATAATCTTGACAAAAATGAAATGGAACTAGGCGATGTATTTGATTATGGAGAAGAAATGCCGGTTCATTACAAAAGGTTTGGAAATAAGTTAAAAGTATATAAAGATGATTATCCAGAAGGTGTAACTAAATGGTATTTACAGTTACTCAATACCCCGAACAAGGTTAAAATTGTAGAAACAAAAGATGGTGAGACAAAAACTCTTACCGGATACTCCGTTAATCATGAAGGCGATGTAGAAAGCAAAAAAGAAGATGATAATAATAATTATTAAATGCATAACTATGTTTTGCTAATATAATTAAGTCTACACACAAAAACAGGTCAACCTCACAGTTGACCTGTTTTTTACTAAGTATTACCAATCCTACTTGTTATCTTTGTTTAAAGCAATGTTCTTAAGGGCTTCAAAAGCATCGATGTCGATTTCTTCAGTAGTATTGTTGTTGAAAGTAACTTGGTATGAAATGATGTTACCTTCTGATTCGCGGGGATGGATTGAGTTCACGTTGTTCACGTTAATCAAACGACCGTCGCCAGTTTCAACTAATCCAGAAAAGTTCATGTTTTTCACCTCCTCACTAGTATTATTACATATGACGCGTCAAAAGATAACTAATAACACGCTCAAATTGCCGTTAAATTGGGAATTTATTGCCTTTTGTTAATTTCATGATTTACATTAAAAAGACTTAATAAATTAAGCAAGCGTTTTTATTGCAACCGTTTTCATATGGGAGTATATTAGGGTCAACAAAAGAATTAAGTACTTTTGGGAGGAAGAAATTATGACAGATGTAAAGAAAATTCCTGCAGCAGTAGCAATGCTTAAAGTTATTGAATCATATGGCGTTAAGGACGTTTATGGATACCCTGGTGGTTCCATTAACTCAACGCTTGCTGCGCTCGATCAAGAAAAAGATAACATTAATTACGTACAAATTCGACACGAACAGGTTGGTGCATTAACGGCCGCTGCTCACGCTAAACTAACTGGTAAAATCGGAGTTGCCTTTGGGTCCGCTGGTCCTGGTGCGGTCAACTTACTAAACGGTCTGTATGACGCTAAAGAAGACCACGCTCCAGTTCTTGCCATCGTTGGCCAAGTTGGTCATGACAACATGAACTATAATTACTTCCAAGAATTTCCAGAGACCCCAATGTTCTCTGACGTTTCGGTTTACGACCGTATCGTAATGACTCCTGAAAGCTTGCCACACGTTGTTGATCGTGCGATTCACGAAGCATACGCAAAGAAGGGTGTTGCCGTAGTTGTCATTCCAAATGACTTTGGTTTTGAAGAAATCCCCGATGTTCCGTACAGTTCTGCATCAAAGACTTATGACAAGCCAGCTCCAGAACCAGTCGCAACCGATGACGAAGTAAGTCAAGCCCTTAAGATGATTAAGAATGCTAAGCGTCCAGTGCTTCACGTTGGTCGTGGAATCAAGGGGAACGGCGACAAGTTAATCGAACTTTCAAAGAAACTCCAGATTCCAGTTATTATGGACGGCTTAGCCTTAGGTTACGTTGACGCTAACTACGAAGCTAACCTAGGAACCGCCAACCGTGCCGCATCAAAGGCCGCTGACGAAATCTTGAGTACCGCCGACTTAGTAATCGCTATCGGTGGTGACTTCCCATTCGCTAAATCAGTTTACGCAAGTCACAAATTCGCTTACATCCAAGTTGACGATTCACAAATTCAACTTGGTCGTCACCACGAAGTTGACCTCCCAATCTGGTCTGATGCGGGCTCATTTGTTGACAAAGCATTGGCTCAAAGTGAAAAAGTTGCTCCAAGTCCATTCTACAAGGCCGCCGTTGCTGACCAAGCTAACTGGATGGAGTACATTCACAAGATGTTAAACATTGGTAGTGACGAAACCGACCAGAGTAATGGTAGCTTCATGGAAGAATTCAAGGACTTTGGTAAACACTTGAAGGACACCATGACTAACGCTAACTCAACCATGCCAGTTGCCCCAATCTACAAACAAATTAATCGAGTAGCCGACAAAGATGCCGTCTTCTCAATCGACGTTGGTGACAACATCATCAACAGTTTCAGATACTTGGACATTCAACCAACTAACAAGTGGGTCATCTCCGCATTGTTCGCAACGATGGGTTCCGGACTTCCTGGTGCCATTGCTGCTAAGAAAGCTTACCCAGATCGTCAAGTCTTTAACATTGCTGGTGACGGTGCCCTTTCAATGGTTATCCAAGACTTAGTAACTTTGACGAAGTATCAACTTCCAGTTATTAACGTGGTTACTTCAAACGAAGACTTAGGCTTCATCGAAGGTGAACAAGAAGACTTACCAATGCAATTCTTCGGACTTCAACTTCAAGGTCAAAGTTTTGAATTAATCGCTAAGGGAATGGGAATTGAC
This sequence comes from Fructilactobacillus sp. X2R5C3, assembly GCF_059901325.1. Lineage (NCBI taxonomy): Bacteria > Bacillati > Bacillota > Bacilli > Lactobacillales > Lactobacillaceae > Fructilactobacillus > Fructilactobacillus sp. X2R5C3. The sequence continues at coordinate 143,076 of NZ_JBWXUY010000001.1, forward strand.
GCTACAACTGTTCACAACGTTTCTGAACTTCCTGCTGCATTTGACAAAGCCGTTAAGGTTACCAAAGCTGGTCACCCATTCTTGATTGACGCAAAGATTAACCAAGACCGTGGACTTCCAGTTGAAGATTTGATCGTTAAGATTGAAAATGGTCAAATCGTTGAAACCATCAGTCCAAATTACAAGAAGGACAAGAATGACAATAAGACTTACACATTACCAGAATTCTTCGCAGAATATGGTGGCGAAAGCTTGTTACCACTTAAAGACTTCTTTGATAAATACGATGTTCAACTTTAATAAGTAAGAAAAAGAGCTCTCATTGAGAGCTCTTTTTTGTGGGCAAATAGAGGATGTAAATACTTGAGCAAATTCCTCAGCTCACGGCGATTTAATGGTATGATGAAAGTAATCACAAGAGGATATCGGAGATGAAATATAATGAGTTTTAAAGGATTTGTTAATTGGTTTTTAGTTGTTTTTTGGATCGTGACTTTCGTGGTGTTAGCCATGGGTTTCAGTATGGTCTCAATGTATATGATGGTGATTGGGATGCTGATTCACAGTTTAAATTGTGTCCTGGGAGATAAAATTTAAAGGAGGAATTAGATGTTTAAACCAATTTTATTGATTATCGCAGTGATTGCCTTAATCATTGCCTGTTATTTGTATTGGACGAATCGCGGTCGAGCTAACGATAAAAGTTATATCAAGAGCTGGACGTACTGCTTCTTTGTTGTATGTATGCTGGTTGCTGTTGTAACTTTTGCTGTCGCCACCAGAAACATTTTGTCGGTTGCTGGTTTCGTGATTGCCTTTGTCCTGTTTGTTTACTACTTGGTTCGTTACTTTATGGCTGCTTTAGGTAAGGGATACAGCTGGGATCAGACCGTTTTTCTGAAATACTTTAGAAGAGCCGTGTATGCACTACTTGCGACCCTGATCTTCTTCATTGCGTTCTACTGTTCATCAAACAACCAGTTGGATATGTTGCATCATCGAGAAATCACTTCACATCTCCAGATGAAGCATAAGAAGACGCATAGAGAAAAGATGAGAATGGAGAAAAAGGATAAGAAAGCGGAAATGAAATAGTTGTTGAGGAGCCCTGTGGTGGGGCTTTTTGTTAAAGGAGTGATATAGCGATGTCAAAACATCCGGATAATGATAAAAGAAGCCCTAAATTTTGGAATTTTAATAAGGTGATTGCTTTATATCCTATTTCTTTATTTATTACTATTTTTTTAGTGCTTTTAGGCTTTTTTTGGATACAACATGAGGGATTTAATACAAGCGCAAAGTTAAGTTGTTCCTATTACAATAGTGTTTTGAGTTTTTTTATAATGATAAGTACAGTTTTCTTTTTTGGAACGTTAATTACCTTTTTTATATATGATTACAACAATAAATGGGAAATAAAATTTAATAATTTTTTTAAATGCATACGATTTTGGGAAATATGGTTACCGTTCTTAATCATTTTATTTATAACATTAGTTTTTCTTGAAATTGGAAAATTATCATTTGATGAGTCACTTAAAAGTGGTTTTCCAGGATTTTCAACAATTATACTTTTCCCTTTATTATTATGTTTTGTGCTTTATGCATTTATAAATTTAATAATAAAAGTATGGAAATGGATAGAAAATGGAACATCTTCAGAAACTACATCTGATCGAATTAAAGTGGTTTGGACAATTCTCGCAACAATAGTAGCTGGATTATGGACATTCATTTGGGCTTTTAAGTAAATGTGGTAAATATTAGTTTATAAATAAAAAGGGGCTAAATTAAATTTTAGTCCTTTTTCATATCTCACTATCGCAGAGACTACTCGCAATGATAAATCAGGTCTCACTAATGTAGAGATACTCATTACTTATAGTAGCATAATCTTTCTTTAAAATAGTTCTTTTTCTACATTATTCCCTATGGTAAGATTATTATCGTGAAAAATTTCATTTTTACGTACTTTACTGTGCGTACGATAATATTCTACTTGGAGGTTAACGTTCATGAACGTTATGCAAGCAATTGAGAAGACCGTCACTAATGCGGGAATCATTAGTTCGATCACCTCAACGATTTTCATTATTTTACTGGGTTTCTTTTTACGTAAGAAGAACATTTTTACCGATAAATTCGGAAAGATGTTGTCAAAGGTCGTATTAACCGTCGCCATTCCAGCTTTGGCACTGAATTCATTCATGCAACCAATCAACGATGATACCTTGAAAGAGGGGATGAACGTCCTATTGTGGGGCTTCATCATCTACATCATCTTGATTTTCGTTGCGCCACTGCTTTATCCCAAGCAAGACAAGGATAAAAAAGAAGTGATGGGAATTTTAACCACGTTTGGTTCCACGACTTTCTTTGGAATTCCAATTGTTGGTGCGGTCTTTGGACCGAAGGGAATTATGTACAGTTCCATTTTCAACATTGGTTACCGGGTTTTTCTTTATTCATACGCCTATATTAGAATGTCAGGTTTGAAGATGGAAATGAAGAACATCAAGAAAATGTTCTTAAATCCAGTTGTGATTGCCACTTTCTTAGGATTTTTCCTGTGGTTGGGACAAAATTATGTTCCACATGTAACAGTTCAAACGATGTTAAATGGAATTCCTGGCAAAGGTACGAGTAGTGTGGCCTTCTACCGAATTGACCAAACCGCCTTGTGGCTCTGGAAACCGTTGAACTACTTGGCTCAACTGTCATCCCCACTTGCTTGGCTATCAATCGGTGTCACTCTAGGTTCAATTTCGTTCAAGCAAGCCGCTTCTAACAAGCTTTCTTGGTATTACAGTTGGAACAAGGTCATCATCGTGCCATTATTTAACCTGATTGCGTTGACTGCTCTCTCAATGCTGGGCATCATGCCAATGAGCTACGTGGCCATTGCAACGATTGTCATTATGATGGCAACGCCAACTGCCACGGTTGCTTCAGCATACGCAATTAGCTTCAATCGGGATCCAGTCTTGGCTTCGAACGCATCGTTCTTGTCGACCATTCTGTCAGTGATCATGATGCCGATTTGGATTGCGCTACTGGAAGTCATCAATAACTCGGGGATTATCAAATAATGGGTGATAAAATGTTCAAAATTACTGCGTACGGGGTGCGTCCCGTTGAAATCAGTTACTTCAAAGATTTGAATAAATACAATTATGAATTGAACCTGGTTTCGGAAATGTTAAATCGCGACAATGCCATCGATTCCAAGGGGTCAGACGGAGTGTTAGTTCGTGGAAACTGTCTGGCTGACAGGGAAAATTTACAGAAATTTGCCGACTGGGGTATTAAGTATGTCTTCACGCGTACGGTTGGTTACGACCACATTGACTTGAAGGCTGCCAAAGAACTTGGCATCAAGGTTGCTCGCGTTCCCGGATATTCGCCATATGCTGTGGCTGAACTGGCGATGACCCTCGGAATGAGTCTGTTTCGTAAAGTTGCTTCCGAAATCAACGCCACTCACGACGGCAATTTTATCGTCAACGATTCGTACTTTAGTCGGGAGATTCATTCTAGTACCGTTGGAATTATTGGTGCGGGTCGCATTGGTCGAGCTGAGGCTAGTTTGTACAGTGGAATGGGAGCAACCGTGCTCGCTAACGACGGGCACAAAGTTGACGCTCCTGAAATCGATGAATACGTCCCCATTGATAAATTATTGAAGCGGTCTGACATTGTTTCACTGCACGTTCCCTACATTAAAGGTGAAACTGATAACTTAATCAGTACCGCCCAAATCAATTTAATGAAAGACGATGCCATTTTGGTTAATACGGCTCGTGGTCAAGTGGTTGACTTAAAAGCCGTCGATAATGCTCTTGCGTCCGGCACATTAGGTGGATATGGTTCTGACGTGTTAATTGATGAAGCTAACATTTTTGGTCACGAATTCAAAGGGATCGACAATATTAAGAACCAGGAAGTCGTTAACCTAATGAAAAAGTATCCAAACGCAATTGTGACGCCGCACGTTGGTTCGTTTACGGAACCGGCTTTGACGGACATGATTACCGTTAGTTACGACAATTTTCATGAAATGTTGACGACGGGTAAGTCGAAGAACGAGATTTAAGATTAAAAGTGAATATTAATTTTAGTCAGTATTTAACAATTATTGAGAGTGTCTTTTTTTAAGACATTCTTTTTAGTTTTACTTTTTATTCTATATGGTATAATCATCACTATAAAAAATTTCATTTTTTACGTATGAAGAGAGATGATACTACATGAAAGTGGTTAATTGTAATAATTTCAAAGTGAACTTTGAAACGTACATGGATCAAGCTATGAAGGACAATGAAGAGGTTACCATTCATTGTGAGAATGGTGATTCGGCAGTGCTTGTTTCAAAAAAGAAATATGATAACATGATCGAGAATCTGTTTGTCTTAGGAAATGGTGAGAATTTGAAGTTCTTGGAACATTCAAAGAAGCAATTGGAAAATGGAAAAACGAATTATTTGAAATAATAGTTAATTTAACATAATTATGCTGTATAATAACAAATGAAGATTATGCAATCTACTCATCGATTTAATAGGGTTATGGGACTGAGTTTATCAGCTAAAAGTTGATGAACTCTTTTTTAGTTGTTATATAGTATGATTGAATTACTATTTAACTAAGTTATAATATATTTATAACAAGTAATACATGATCACCGGTTTTCGGTAGAATTGATGATCGAGAGCTCATCGGTCTGTCGCTGATGAGCTCTTTTTATACTTAAGATTAAAAAACGCAGCCTCCATTTAGGAAGCTGCACTTTTTAATTATCGTGTCTGTTTAAACGGTCAAATAATATATCAATTAATCGAATGATTAAATGTGATAAAGTATTAATCGTAATAGATACGATAATAAATTGTAAATAACACACATATTGTCACCAACGAGCGCATTTAGATTTTTGGTAGTGCATTTGCTCACTTTAATTATTATACAGTATAATTGCTTTATTATTAAGTTGAGTTATAATAATAAATGTAAATAACACATGGTCACCGATTTTTGGTAGGATTGATGATCGAGAGCTTATTGGCTTGTCGCTGATGAGCTCTTTTTTTATCCATAAAACTACATAAAAAGGCTGAAACCTAAATCGGTTTCAGCCTTTTTGGTACTATAGGTCTCGCTAATGTGGAGACATTGACAAGATGGTGCCATTCCCACTAACGCAGGGAGCCTCGTTACTTCTATGATACCATTTCAATTTAATTAAATAAATGCCGTAATGGCGGAAGCAAAGACAATGAGAACTAACCCAAGGTAGGTCAGAGTCATTTCCTTTGGTGTCTTCTTCTGGTGCAGGAAGTAAATCCCTGTCAAAGTGGAAACCAAGACGGCTAATTGACCCAGAACGTTGGCAGTGGCCAATCCGTTCATGTCGGGTTGAGCTGAGATTAAGTACATTAACATACCAAAGCCTTGCGATAATCCAGCGAGAATGTTCTTGTATGAAACGGATTGAATGAAGACATTTTCGTCTTTTAGGTTCCACAAATCGTAAATCACGGCACAGAGTACCATTCCGATGGCTTGGGGAAGAAACGCATGGTTTCCGTCCATGGCTTGCATGTTTGGCAATAAAGCTTTCATTGATGGCATGATGACCACCTGTGGAGCGGCTGAGTAAACTAAGTATCCAAGGGCACCAATCAGCTGAAAGATCGTAGCCTTCTTTAAAGCACCCTTATTGGTGGATTCTGGGTTTTGGACCCAAGCGGTGAGAGTCGCACCAAGGATTACGATAACTAGGGCAGTAAATCCTAAGACTTTTCCGATAATGCCAGTCCAGTCGCCTAGAACAAAAACTCCCCAAAGCGACGTCAGGATCAGCTGAAAGGCCGTGGTAATCGGCATTACTCGTGATGATCCAACTAACTTAAAACCCTTGAACTGCATGATCTGACCAAAGCCCCAGCCAAGTCCAGAAATAATTCCAAAAGTGGTACTGATCCAACCAGGAAGGGCTAATCCTTCAATGAAAAACAGGACGACCGCAAAGACTAAGGTTCCAAGGGTGGCACCTAAGATTTGGTTGGCGGGTTTTCCACCAACCTTCGAAGCAATCGTTGGGAAAAGTCCCCAACCGACCATTGGTCCCAAACCAATTAATATCGCTAGCCAATTCATAATAATAACCTCCTAAAGTGTGTGAATGAATTTTTGAAACGCCGCGGTTCCCTGGTCATCAAGCTTGAAGACCCCGGCGTTTTCCAAGACGTGCATAAAGGTAATCCCGACTTCTTTGTCAATCACGTCCTGGACGTTGTCGGGATTGAGTTGGTAACTTTGTTTAATCTGATTGGCCCAGGCAACGTGATAATCCGCGATGTCGTTCGGCTGACCAAGTAGATACTTCTTGACCTCCGCCAATTCTGGTTTCAGACGAGCGGGCAAAATGGCCCGTCCCATCACTTCAATCAGGCCAATGTTTTCCTTCTTGATGTGCTGGTATTCGGCGTGGGGATGAAAAATCCCATCGGGATACTTCTTGGACGTCTGGTTATCACGCAAAACCACGTAGACCTCAAACTGCCCCTGCTTGTTCATGCGGACAATCGGGGTGACCGTGTGATGTGGTGTCCCGTTCGTTTCGGCACGGACGTCAACGGACGGGTCCGAATACTTGCGCCATTCATTTAAGATGTGGGTCGCAAAATCAATCAGTTCCTGTTTATCGGTCCCGGTCAGCCGAATCGTCGACATCGGCCAGTTTAGGACCTCGGCCTTAACGTCTGGATACTGGTCCAGGTCAAAGATGAACCGGGTCCGTGCTTTCATCATTGGGAAGGTGTGATAGCCGCCCTGGTAGTGTTCGTGACTCAGAATTGAACCACCCACGATTGGTAGGTCCGCGTTACTCCCCATAAAGTACGCAGGGAACATCGAAACAATTTCAGTTAGATTGAAAAACGTCTGCGCACTAATTTTCATCGGCTCGTGAACATCATCCAAAAAGATGCAGTGCTGATCAAAGTAGGAGTACGGTGAATACTGAAAGCCCCACGGTTTCCCGCCGACTAAAACATCAATGATGCGGTGATTAACCCGCACCGGAATTTGCGAATTACCGTAGTAACCCTCGGTTTGAGCGCACAGGTTACATTCGGGATAACCAAAGTGGGTGTTTTGACCGGCCTTGGCAATGTCCTTGGGGTCCTTCTCCGGTTTCGACAGGTTAATCGTGATTTCCAGATCCCCAAACTTGGTGTCAATGTCCCAGAGCAGGTTCTTCTTGATGCGAGCAGTTTTAATGTAGTTATTTTGTTGACTTAAATTGTAAAAATAGTTTGTAGCCAGGTCGGGAGCTTGCTGATACAGGTTCCAGAACTTGTCGTTGACGACGCTTGGAAGCGGGGTATAGAGATTAGTCAGTTCCGCCTCTAACAGTTCACGGTTTTTGAGGGTATCGTCAATTTGACCATTCTTAACGGCCACGTTGATTAACTGGTCGACCGTTGCCAATAATTGGTCAGGTAAGTTCGGATTGGACCCGTTCTTTTCACCAACCAGATGGTAAAGATAATTTATGAGATACGTGCGATCCGTTGGTCGGTATGTTTGTCCGGTATCGATGACCTGGTCCGCATAGTGTTCAACGAGATTTTCCATGTTGTTCACCTCACCTAAATCTGGATTTCTTTCGGGCCATCCGAGATGTTGGCGATGTAGAAGTCAGCGTCGTAGCCGAACCGGTAGTTGTAGGTGTCACCAACGTTTTTGGTGAAGCTTGCGACTTGGTCGGATGGAACAATCGCAATCGCACACCCACCGAAGCCAGCACCGATCATTCGTGATCCAACGGCACCGTTCTTCCAAGCTTCATGAACTAGCGTATCCAAGTTCGGACCAGTGACTTCGTAGTCGTATTCAAGGGAAATGTGAGATGCGTTCACCAGTCGACCAAATTCAGCAATAGCGTTGTTACGTAAAGCCTTCACGGCTCTCAAGGTTCGTTGATTTTCAGAAACGGCATGACGGGCTCGTTTCAACAACGTTGCGTCATTAATGGTGTAGGTGTACTCGTCGAATTCATCATTTGACATGGCACCAAACGAAGAGAAGTCGGCCACTTTGTTGACGAGTTTTAAGGCGTCCTCACACTGTTGGCGGCGCTCGTTGTACTTGGAATCTTTGAGGCCCCGTTTCTTGTTGGTGTTCATAATGACGATTTTGTCGTTGCCGAGTTTAATCGGAACGAACTCGCTCTTCATCGTGTTGGTATCGAGCAGAATGGCCGTGTCTTTTTTGCCCATCTCAACGGCGTACTGGTCCATGATGCCGGAGTTGACGCCAATGTCGGTGTTTTCCACGTGTTGTCCAAGTTTGGCTAGTTCTGGTCCGGAGAAGACATCGTTAAACTGGTCGTTTAAAATCTTGCCAAACAACATTTCAATGGAAGCAGAGGATGATAGTCCTGACTCATCCGGTAAAGTGCCATAAATTAGAATGTTGAAACCATGATCCAGCTTGTGACCCTTGTCGGCAAAGGCCTTAAACATGCCTTTGGGGTAGTTAATCCAGCCATCATCGTGGTTAATTGTTAGGTCGTCGATTTGAAACGAGTTGACTCCCGTATCCGGGAAGTTCTCCGAATAGATGTTGACCTGTTTGTCGTTACTCGGAGTCACCACGGCGTACGTTCCGAGGCTAATGGCACACGGGAAGACGTGACCACCGTTGTAATCGGTGTGCTCGCCAATTAGGTTGATTCGGCCGGGCGCGAAATACGCCTTGGTCGGTTCCTGTGAATACAAGTCTTGAAATTTATCCTTTAAATTACTAATAATTTTGTTAGTTGAAGTTATTTTCTCGGTCATTTAAAACATCTCCTTAGAAATCATTTCATTTGTAGTGATTTCTATTTTGAGAGTAAGCGTTTTCATATGGTAAGTCAAGATTTTTTATCTTATAAAATAAATTGTGTAAAATAAATCTAATTGTTAATTTGTTGCACATGTAAGCGCTTTACATAATCAGACATCTTGTTATACTTGAACTGTGATCACAATATATTCGTTAAAAAGTAATAAATGAATTAATAGGAGGATCGTTATGGATAGTTCTAAATCTACTGACAAACTTAAGAAGAATACACTTCCTAAGTTGAGTTTGTATACGATTTTTGCGATGACATTTGGCTTTTTTGGGGTCAATATGGCATTCTCGCTTCAAAGCTCACAAATGGGACGAATCTTTCAGACCATTGGTGCGGATCCAACTAAGCTAGGTTTCTTCTTCCTTTTACCACCTTTGGCTGGAATGATTGTGCAACCATTGATTGGTAAGTATTCAGATATAACTTGGAATCGGTTTGGTAGACGAATGCCATATTTATTAGTAGGTGCTCCAATTGCAGCAATTGTGCTGATATTGTTACCAAATGCTGGTTCATTTGGGTTTGGTTACGGATCACTTGCAGCTCTTTTATTTGGTGCAATTACGATTGCCATGATGGATGTTTCATCAAATGCATGTATGCAGCCATTTAAGATGATTGTTGGTGACATGGTTAATGAAGACCAAAAGGATTTGGCATGGTCATGGCAACAGTCCTTCTCAAACTTAGGTGGAGTATTTGCAACTTTACTGCCATTCGTCTTAACGGCGCTTGGAATTTCAAACGTAGCACCTAAGGGAGTGGTTCCATTATCGGTTAAGATTGCGTTTTATACTGCCGCAGCCGTTCTACTAATCACAGCTTTATACACCGTTATGTCAGTTCATGAGTACAGTCCAACCGTCTACGCTAAGTATCATGGCATTGATGTCAATGCACAAAAGACGAAGAGTAGTTTAATTAAATTATTAAAGACGGCGCCTCGTCCATTCTGGGAAGTCTCGTTTGTCCAATTCTTTAGTTGGTTTGCTTTTCAATACTTATGGACATATGGAACTGGTTCAATTGCTAAGACTATTTGGCACGTGACCGATCCATCGTCAGCCGCATATCAAGCAGCTGGAAACTGGTTTGGAATTCTGTCAGGAGTTGAAGCATTAGCAGCCGCTATCTTCGGATTCTTAGTCTTGTCACGGACGAAACCCAATTCACGTAAAATGTGGTATCGGATTGGATTGTTTGCTGGTGGGGTTGGCTTTGTTTGGTTGGCATTTATTCATTCTCAAGCTCTTTCAGTTGTTGCTTTTGTTTTAATTGGAATTGCCTTTCTTGCCATGCAGTCTGAATCACTGTCAATCGTGACTGAGGCTTTGAACGGTGAGGATGAGGGTGCCTACTTAGGCCTCTTTAATATCAGTATTTGCATGCCTCAGATCATTGCTTCACTAGTTAGTTTCGCCATTTTCCCGCTTATTGGAAAATCAATGCCTGGCATGATTTTGGTTGCTGGAATTATGATGTTATTAGGAGTGATAGCCGTTAGTGCTATTCACGTTAAACCAATTGAAAGTAAAAAATAATTTTAAATTTTAGTTGAGGAGTTAGTTATGAAAAATAAACAATGGTGGAAAAATGCAGTCGTTTATCAAGTCTATCCCCAAAGCTTTCAGGACAGTAATGGAGACGGAGTTGGAGATTTAGACGGGATCAGAGAACGACTTCTGTACATTAAAAAATTAGGTGCCAACGTGATTTGGTTGAACCCAATTTACGTCTCACCCGAAGTTGATAACGGTTATGATATTGCTGATTATCGGAAAATTAATCCTAAATACGGTGATATGGAATCGTTTAATGAGTTACTTGATGCAGCCCATGATTTAGACATTAAGATCGTGATGGATTTGGTGGTTAACCATACTTCGACCGATAATAAGTGGTTTAAGGAAAGTGAAAAGTCTAAAGATAATCCATACCGTGATTATTATTTCTGGCGTGATCCAGTTGATAGTTGTAAACCTAACGATTGGGGCTCCTTCTTTACGGGTTCGGCTTGGAAATACGATCCTAAAACTGGCCAGTACTACCTGCACTTCTTTGCCGATGAACAAGCGGATTTGAATTGGGATAATCCCAAGGTTAGAGGAGAGGTCAAAAACATCATGCGTTTTTGGCTTGATAAAGGAGTCGATGGCTTCCGAATGGACGTCATCAACATGATTTCTAAACCAAAGGGCTTACCAGATGCACCTAAACTTAAAAATGCTAAATACGCTGAACCAGCAAAAGACGTGTTAAATGGACCTAATCTGAATCAATACTTAAAAGAATTAAATCGCGACGTGCTCTCTCATTATGACGTGATGACTGTTGGTGAAATGCCTTCATCAACCCCTGATGAAGCGTTGGAATACACTGGTTTTAATTCTCATGAATTAAACATGGTCTTCCAATTCGATCACGTAGGATTGTCACCAAATCCTGACAAACGTTTGGACAAATGGAACGACCAACCCGTTAAATTAGCCGAGTTGAAGCAAGTCTTTAATAACTGGGAAACCAAGCTAAACGGTAAGGGATGGAACAGTCTTTACTGGAGTAATCATGACCAACCTCGTGCTGTGAGTCGGTTTGCGACCGATGATCCCAAGTATCGGATCTTGGCTGCCAAAATGCTTGGTACCACACTCCACATGATGCAAGGAACTCCTTACATTTTTGAAGGTGAAGAACTCGGGATGACGAACGCTCACAAAGAAGATTTGAGTCAGTATGAAGATATTGAATCACTGAACGCTTACGATCAATTTGTCAATAAAGATAAGTTGGTATCGCCAACGAAAATGATGAGTTACTTAGCTAATATCTCACGGGATAATGCGAGAACGCCAATGCAATGGGATACTTCTAAAAACGCTGGATTTACTACGGGGAAACCTTGGTTTGCTGTTAACGAGAATTACCATGAAATTAACGCAGCCGATGAAGTTGATGATCCAGACTCAGTCTTCACTTATTACCATGACCTAATTAAGTTACGGAAGGATAATCCAATTATTATCGAGGGAGACTTTGAATTGTTGGATTCTGACGACGACCAAGTTTTTGCGTACAAGCGACACTATAATGGACAGACATTACTCGTTGAAAGTAACTTTACTGGTCAAAAATTGAGTCGTAATTATGAGGTTCCAGTTGGCGTTAAGGAATTGATTGGAAACTACAATGATGACATTGAAGGTCAGTTACGTCCTTACGAAACAAAAGTTTATTTAAGTAAATAAAAACCGGGCTCATCAAACCATACCTTGATGGGCCTGTTTTTAACGGAAGTTTAGTTGAGAGGTGGAAATTATGAAAAACAAGCAATGGTGGAAAAATGCAGTGGTATATCAGGTCTATCCACAGAGTTTTCAGGATAGTAATGGTGATGGAGTCGGTGATTTAAATGGTATTAGAGAACGGTTGCCGTACATTAAAAAATTAGGTGCCAACGTGATTTGGCTTAATCCAATCTATGAATCACCAGAAGAAGATAATGGTTATGATATCGCCGATTATCGCAAAATTAATCCGAAGTACGGCGACATGGAGTCATTTCAAAAATTGTTAGACCGGGCTCATGAATTGGGAATTAAAATTGTGATGGATTTAGTTGTTAATCACACGTCTGATCAAAACAAGTGGTTTAAGGAAAGTCGGAAGTCCAAAGACAATCCGTATCGTGATTATTACTACTGGAAAGATCCGGTTGACGGACATGAACCGAATAATTGGGGTTCGTTCTTTAGTGGTCCAGCGTGGAAATACGATAAAACCACTGGTCAATACTACCTGCATCTCTTTGCGGACGGCCAACCCGATTTGAACTGGGAGAACCCCAAAGTTAGAGAAGAAGTTAAAAGTCTGATGAAGTTTTGGTTGGATAAGGGGGTTGATGGTTTTCGAATGGACGCCATTAACCTGATTTCAAAACCAGTGGGATTGCCTGATGTAGATAAGGCTAAAAACGCCATGTATGGTGCACCAGGCCAAGATGTCTTTAATGGTCCGAAGCTGAATCAATACTTAAGAGAATTAAATCAAGATGTTCTCTCTCATTATGACGTGATGACTGTCGGCGAAATGTCGAGCATTAACCCCAAACAAGCCATTGAATACACTGGCTTTAACGCGCACGAGTTGAACATGGTTTTCCAGTTCCAGCACGTTGAATTGTCGCCTAACCCTGATCCAAGACTGGGAAAGTGGAACGACCAGCCAATTAAGTTAACTGAACTAAAGCAAGTCTTTAATAACTGGCAAACGAAGTTAAATGGTAAAGGGTGGAATTCACTTTACTGGAGTAATCATGACCAACCCCGTGCCGTGAGTCGGTTTGCGACTGATGATCCCAAATATCGTGTTTTGGCTGCCAAAATGCTTGGCACCACGCTTCATATGATGCAAGGAACGCCATACATCTTTGAAGGTGAAGAACTTGGTATGACTAATGCTCACAAAGAAGACTTGAGTCAGTACGAAGATATTGAAACAATTAATGCCTATGACCAATTTGTCAAAAAAGAGAAGATTGTTTCTCCAACTAAAATGATGAGTTATCTGGCTCATATGTCTCGTGATAATGCGAGAACGCCGATGCAGTGGGATGATTCAAAAAACGCTGGCTTTACCACTGGTAAACCGTGGTTTGCGGTTAACTCGAATTACAAAGAAATCAACGCTAAGAATGAGGTTGATGATCCAAACTCCGTCTTTGCCTACTATCAGAAGTTAATTGAACTACGAAAGAATAATCCGATTATCATTGAAGGGGACTTTGAGCTACTAGACCCAGAAGATGAGGAAGTCTTTGCCTACAAGCGTCATTATCAAGGAGAAACTTTGTTGGTTATCAGTAATTTCACTGATCACGAGGTAGAACGTGACTATGGTGTACCTGATGGTGCGGAAGAATTGATTGGAAATTACGTCGATAATGCTGGTAAAAAGTTGAGGGCTTATGAGAGTAAAGTGTATAAAGTGAAATAATAATATGTATAAAAATAGAGTAATACAGATATTTAAATATCTGTATTACTCTATTTATTTTGTACCATTATTGTTAACTGGAAATGTTTTTATGATCATATCTGCCAAATGTTCACCTCTGGAACTAATTTCTTCGGATGTCCATTTATTGTTTGCTGCAATATTCTTATTTGCTGTAATTAAACTATTTTCTTTAATTCTACTATTTCTATATATATTCTTTTTGCAGATAAAATCATTATTGCTTGCATCTATATTGTCTTCGTTTATAGTAGCTTCTTGTATTTTTTTTGACATTTTTAATGGATTTCCCAGTATTTATTTCATATTCATTATTATGATTTATATTTTCCCTGACACAATGATTCAAACTATTCATATTATTTTTATAATGCCATCCATCATGAAATACAATATTTCTAACTGAAAATGTTCTAATTGTCTTTAGAATTTCATTAACTTTTGTAATATTGCTTGAAGTAATTATAATAGATAATATTAGAGGGTAATAGGCTTTGAATCCTAATATATATAAGTCTGTTGATAAATTCATATAATTGATGATGTTTTGTAGATCTAAGTTAACTTTGTTATTCATACATTCTTCAAAATCCAATCTGCATTTTTTTAAGTATATTACTTTTTTACAATTGCAAAACTTAATATTATTTCTAATTTTTTATTTATCTATATTAGGTTCATAGTTTGTTATTATTAAATGACTAACATTTCTATCATTTCTATTTTTGAAATTAACACTATATTTTTTATTAAAACCACTTACATATATTTTTGATCCATTAGCAGTTTTTTTATTTTCAGTGTATAAGGATTTGATTTGTTTAGTAGATTTTATTACTATCATCCAATTAGCATGCGCCTTATTTATTAAATAATTAGCCAATCTTTTTTGTTCTTTGCTATCGAAGGAAGAATTATCATAATTTGAAAATGTTGTATCATAAGGTGGATCAAGAAATATGAAATCATTATTTTTTAGATTATAATTATTTAAAAATTCCTCAAAGTCTAAACTTTGTAGGTCAGTTTTATTAAGTAGGGATTTAAAATTTATTTCTTTGTAATTTTTTATATGATCCCCGATGTTTATATTATTATATGTTTTTCCTCCATATGGAACATTAAAATTTCCATTTTTAGAATATCTAAACATAGAGCTATATGCATATTGTCTAATGAATAAAAAATAAGCAGATTTTTTTAAGTTATTAATTTTAAACTTTTCAAAATTATTATATATATATCTGTACTGTACATATATAGATGACTTAAAGGCCGTATGAATTATACTTTTTAAATCCCTTTCTGTAACAGTAACTCCCTCAATTCTTTTTTTTGCTATGAAGTTTGCCTTTCTATGAATTGATTTAGATAAATCATTAAAAAAATAATCTGGATAATCCATTAAATTTGCAAATGCTCGCAAAATATTATTGCGATTTGTATTAATAAAAGTATTTATGAAGCTCATATCATCTGTATTTTTAACACTATTATTAAACATGGTCATAATAGTTGAAAAATTATTATTTACATAATTGGTGGATTTAATCCATATTGATGACATAGTACTAAGTTCATTGAAAAATTCTTGGTTGTTAACTTTGATTGCCCTGTAACTGTTCATTAAATCCAATGATTTATCGTTTATAAAGTATGAATTATTTACTAATCTCATATTTGCAATTTTGATGTAAACAGAACCTGCACCAACAAATGGTTCATAATAATTGTTTATATTTTCTGGGAAAAAAGGTGTGAATTTATCTAATTCTCTTATTTTTCCCCCTGGATATTTAACTAATTGTTTTATCATTCTAAACTTCTTTCTGAATTAGATGAGAGTTAAACTAAACTTTTGTTTTCAGATTTCCAATCAGAAATCATTTTTTTAATATTTTTTGTCCATAAACTATAATTTTCAATATCTTTGGTAGATGATGCAATTTTTTTGACTAAATCCCCAAAAGAATAGATATCTAAATTGTTTTTATAACAATAATCTAGCACATCAACAAACTGATCAATTGTCATGGGAACAATAGGCAATTTTTGATTAATCCACGAAGTTTTATTTAAAATAAAAAATTGCCATAATGTTCTAATATTAATTTCTTTACATATAAACAAACCAATTACATTTTTCCCGGTTCCTTTATTTTCACTTATTTTACTAACAACGTGAGATACAACTGATGATGCCTCGTGTTCCCATTGCTGGATTCCGGGCATTAGTGATACCTCTGAAACCATTACAGTATTATCGTATTTTGCCTCAATATCTGGTGTATTTCC
Source organism: Fructilactobacillus sp. X2R5C3 (assembly GCF_059901325.1). Taxonomy (NCBI): domain Bacteria; kingdom Bacillati; phylum Bacillota; class Bacilli; order Lactobacillales; family Lactobacillaceae; genus Fructilactobacillus; species Fructilactobacillus sp. X2R5C3. The sequence goes on from NZ_JBWXUY010000001.1 coordinate 159,289, forward strand.
TCTACCTGGGGCAGTTGATCTAGGTGTTAAATCTGGATCCATTTTAAAATTATGTTTGACATAATCAGTATGCTTATTAGGCAAAGATACTAGTGCTCTCCAAGTATTAGCTTCTAGCCATAGAGGTGCATCATCTTTACCATTTTTTATATCTTTAAATTCTTGTATTATATTATTTCTTTCTTCTGGCTTTTTAGACTCGATTTTTATATAGTTTATTTCCTTATCTTCATAAAGCACGTCAGTTAATTTAGTTTCTATATCTTTAATTCGTGTAATTGATGTGTTCATGTTTTCTATTTCTTTTTTATAATTGTTAAGTTCAGATAGACTCATTCTAGATTGTGGCGTTATTTCTAACGCATTTTGTGCAAGTTTTAAGTCTTGTTTAACAATTTTTATTCTTTTCTGTTTATCATCCCATGGGAGATGTATATTTCCAACTTGTCCAAACCATTGTTGATTTTTTTCTGATCCAGTTTTTTGAACTTCTTTAGGTAAATTAAAATTAAAATTAGAAGTTAGCATATCAACCTTAGCTCTGCAGTAACTTATAACTTTAATTCTTGTTGCTGTCCCTCTTCCTGACAATTCGAACATACGTGTATAAGTTAATGATCTACATAGTGCATCAGTGAAGTCTTCATGTATACTTTTTAATTTAGTATCAGTAATTTCTCCAAAGTATTTTACCCACACTCTTTTTAAAATACTATTTACGTCACTCTTTATATTTTTGTTTGGTAGTTTATTATATTCTCTCCTGAACTCATCAATTGCTTTATATGAATCACTAACATCAGAATCATGTATGACTCCAAATATAAATGTTAGTTCATTACGAGATAATCCAGTTACTTTATATCTTTTAATATTTTTTAGAAAAGTTTTAAGGGGAAAAACTCCTTCTTCTTCTTTATTAACCTTTACATACATTTTAATGAGCTGAATTAAAAAATCCTCACTTGTCATGTCACCATTAATCATTCGATTTCCAACTGGAGTCAGTTTAGCATTATTATTTATTAATCCGTATTGCATGGCAGTTGTAAATCGTTGTCTAATATAAGATTCTTTATCTGCATTATTTCCTTGTATGCCATTAATAAATTCTTTTTTAGAGTAGTTTGTAATTGTTTTATCAGGAACATCAGAGTCTTTTGTCATATCATAAAGGATCTTACGTCTTGTTGGATAAATGTAAGTTTTTGGAAGTATTTGAGGATTTGGATTTAGTTCACGAAAGTAATAATCTTCGTTTTCATATTTTTTGAAGTAAGGCAAAGAATCGCTTAATACCTTTATTGATCTGGGAGATGTTCGCCAATGAATAGATGTTCTACCTTTTTTCATCATTATTCCTCCATAATAAGTTTAATACATGCTTTTAATAGAATTATATCATTAGTGAGGAATGCCTATAATTTTACAAGAATAATTTATTGATTTTAGCTAAGTAAATATTGTATTTTTTATATCTAGTAGTAATGATATTAAAATTTAGTTTATAATATATAGTAACTTTTAATTTATGGGTATTAAAAGGTTATAATTAATAACTATGACAACTGTATTTCTATAAATCATTGTAGTGAGTTAAATTTACTATTAGTATCTTTTAAGTCAATTAATAGTAATACAGACTCCCAATTTACTATGTAAGTTGAAAGCTTCCTATTTACATGCGATGGAAGAATTGAATTGACATCAACCGCAAATTCATTCCTAATTTTTCTTTTCACTGGTTCGCATAAGCTTAGTGGTAATTCATTTAATTCCATAAGTTTATCTCCTTTAATTAATTACTATAGATATATACTGAATTATTTGTAATTTTGTTTATAAAATTTGATTTTTAATCATTTCATACGAAAAAGAACGTGATCTATTATTAGATCACGTTCTTTTTTTATAGTTAATACTTAGATATTTTTCAAAACTAAAAATAAATCATTCTACTTCACATTTACGTGCTAAAATATATGTTATCAAATATGATAAAAATTATTTATAAATAATATCTAGAGATTTTAAAACTAGTGACATCTCATGAGGTGATGGAACCAACGATGATAGAAATACTCTTTTGGTAAAGAAATGTAGACATAATTTGAAATATTAAATTATCGATCACTTCAATTCAGACATCTAACAAATTCCAAAAAAGACATGTTCTTATAGTAAATACAAGTACATGTCTTAAAATACTATGTTGCTTTTCTTAACGAAAACAATACTCTAAGGAAAATATTATTTGCTTCTTTGATCCTTAAGCCATTTACCTAATACAAGGAAGCTGAGAAGAGAAAGTAACATTCCACCGATCATACTTAAAACATTGTTAGTGCGGTGACCAATTTGTGGTAATTTACCTTTTTTCGAAGTATTAGTTTGAGTGGACTTTTTGGTTTGAGGTTCATAAGGAATAATTGGTTGTTTTTACATAATTATTTCATCAAGATGTTGTTGGTCTGCTTTACGATTGTAAAATTAGTTATTCAATCGACGAAGATGAAATCAGATTAACTATAAACTAATTTTTGAAATATTAACTAATACGTCAGTAACTTTCTTCATTGATTCTAATACTGCAAATTCGTACCTACCATGTGCGTTTTCACTTCCATTAGTTAAGTTAGGAGTGGGCAAACCTTTAAAAGTAATTTTAGATCCGTCTGTTCCACCACGAAATGGAATAATTTTTGGCTTAAGACCAGCATCTTTGGTCGCTCTTTCGGCTCTTTTAACGATTTCTGGATCAATTAGTTTCTTCATATTATAGTATTGGTCGTGAAAAGTGATCTGTACTCGGTTTCTTCCGTATTTGTTATTCAATTGATTGGCAATTTCTTTTAGATGATTTTTCTTTTTATTAAAAGCAGTTTTATCAAAATCTCTAATAATATAGTTGATATGTGCAACATCTGGGTTGGCTTTAAAATCGGTTGCAAAATAAAATCCTTGTCTTCCATCCGTAACATCAGGGCGTTGTGATAAAGGAATTTGATTGTCAAACTCGATTGCTAATTGAATTGCACTGACCATTTTTCCCTTTGCATGTGAGGGATGGACATTAGTCCCATTAATTTTGATATTAGCTTCTGCCGCGTTAAAAGTTTCATCGTTAATTTCGCCAGCAGCTCCTGTATCAAGAGTATATGCGATGTCGGCTCCAAAATCCTTTGGATTAAAATGATCGGCACCTTTACCAATTTCTTCGTCTGGTCCAAATCCAACTAAAATGTCACCATGCTTAGCTTCTGGATGCCTTTGAAGATAATCAATCATGCTCATAATTTCTGCAATACCAGCTTTATCGTCGGCACCTAACAACGTTGAACCATCAGTAGTAATGATGGTATCGCCAATGTAATTTTTTAGGTTCGGAAATTCGTCCAGGTTTAGTTGATATGTTTGGTTTAGATTAATATTTTTACCTTGATAATTCTTTTGTATACGTGGGTGAATATTTTCGCCATTAAAGTCAGCTGTATCAACGTGAGCAATGAAGCCGATTTTTGGAACAGCTTTGGTAGTATTTCTAGGTAGAGTAGCAAATAAGTAACTTCCATCACTAAAATGAACGTTGGTTAGCTTTTTGTTATTTAGTTGTTTTGCGAGTTTTTTAAGGAACTCTGTTTGGCCAATGGTAGTGGGAATGCTATTTTTAGAAGAATCAGATCTCGTATTAATTTTTACATAATTGAGAAAATCATTTAATAATTCTGGATATTTTTGCATTTCCTAAACCTCCGTTATTTTAAATTAATGTCCCATGCTGGAATTTCAACTTTTCCGTATAGTTTGTTTAATAATTTTTTAGTTTTTTGGGTTTGATAAGCTTTTACATATTCTTTATAGTACTTGTTATTTCGTTGATCTTTATTTGCTGCAATGATGTTAATCCATTTGGCAGAAATTTTGTTGATTGGTTCAACGTAGATGGCCTTATTTGGATCTAATCCAGCACTTTGAGCAAAATTACCAAGGACATATGAGGCAGCTACATCAGGTAATGTTCTTGGTGCCTGATTGGCATCGATTTCTTCAATTTTTAATTTTTTGGGATTACTCTTGATATCTTTTACATTGACCAGACTCTTATTTGGATCGAGTTTGATTAGACCAGCACTTTGGAGAATGTAGAGACCACGAGATTCGTTAGTTGCATCATTTGGAATCGTGATGGTTGATCCTGGTTTGATGTCTTTGAGATTTTTTAAATGGTTAGAATAAATCCGACCTTGTCCAATAAAAGTTTTTCCAATTGGAACGATATTACCGTGATTGCCTTTATTCCAAGCATTAAGGAAAGCACTGTGTTGAAATGAATTAAGATCAACTTCATGTTCAGCTAATGCACGGTTAGGTTGCGAGTAATCAGTGAACTTCTTATAAACGACATGTAAGCCATATTTTTCTTTTGCTGTTTTAGCAACTGATTGATAAATCTGGTCATCCTTTTTGGATCCATTCATGATGCCAACTGTAATGGTTTTCTTTTTGTTAGTAGCACTTGTGTTATGAAAAAAACTAAAATAAGCTGCCAACACCACTAAAACAACGATAATTCCTAAAATAATGTACTTGGTTCTTCTCTTCATGATTCTACCTCCCCAAATGTGAATTAATATATTTCAATAACCAAATAAAAAAGCAGCCGTCCTAATAAAAGGACGACTGCTAATCGTGTTACCACCTTAGTTTGCTAGATTCTTTTGGATCTAACCTCAGTAAGTTGCACCAGGGAAACCCAGTATAACTTTGTACTGATATCGGATACAAGACCGTTATTAGCTAATCAATTTCACTAATAAGTTCAAACCCAGTCCATATTCCAAATCTCAATTTGATTCCCTTTCATCACCCGGGAACTCTCTATACAAATTTTCAATCTGTACTCAACTGGTAAATATTATTTGTTTAGTTATTGTTGCCAAGTACTATAATTTTAATTTGAATCATTGTCAACTATTATATTTATTTTTTTCTAATTTTTTCCAGCACTGGGAATAAAATCTAAGGAGATAATCTCACTTTTTTGGTATACACATTATTTAATTATCTCTCTTCCCATTACTTTCCCAGACTTTTCACTTTGTCTAAAATCTTTCCTTTGCTTTTCATCTAGTCCATCTAGATACCATGTTCCTTCAAATGGATTGCGATGTTTAGGTGTTAGTTTTAAAGAGCCATCACTTTCTTTTCTGATGTCAAAGTCTGTCCCTTCAGGATAGTTAAATCGTTTTGGAATCGTAATTACACTTTTATTTCCAACTTTTCTAAGTTTCATTAGTAATTCCTCCTTCAAGAGTTTGTATAATAACGATTTTACCTAGCACTCCAATCCTCAGTGAGCTATGCTTAAACTGTAATGATTATTCATTAACATTAATTACTCAACTTTAATCAGGAGGGGTCCATGAAAAAGCAAAAGTATTTCATCGTTACTGGGGTATTGATACTGTTAGTGATGGTCTTAGCTGGTGTTGGATTTGCCGCATTGTACCATGCTCATGAGAAGCCGGCCAGTAAAGGCATGAGTATGGCCAGTTTTCCTGCGAAGTTCCGTGGGACTTGGTACTCATATTCGACTAAAACCAATCAATACAGCGTTATCCGCAACACAAAAAGGACGAGTTCAGCGACTATTTATGATGTCGATTCCAAACCAGATACATATCGTGTCACGATTCATCAAACCAAGTATCAGCCTCATTTTAAGGAAATTGGCAATCGCACTAAGCTAAACAGTAGTTACATCAAAAAGACCGAAAATTGGTCGTTATTACGCAACATGAGTTACATTCCGTGGCAATCAGGTCCAAAGGGAAGGGCGGCCACCGTTAATCTTTACGGTTGGACTCAATCAACTGGTGATGGAATTTACCTCCAGGAACGACGCCAAAAAGTCGACGATTATCACGTTGACATGCTGACGTTCGTCAATAACGGGGTGAATCCGATCGTTGACATGAACGAGGGTGGTCATTTCTATCGCAGTAAGCAACTGGCGCAGAAGTTAGCTGGTCGCAAGTACCATCGTGAGTTTCGGTACGTTAAAGACTACTAAATTATTTCAGTAGATTACTTAAGTCTTCCCATCCGCATCCACCTGAAGTCGGACCGTGATAGTTAGAATTTCCACCATCCTGACAGCCAAACAAGTTATTTACCAGTCTGGATATTTTTTCCTCCAGACTTCTGATTTTGTATGAATACTCCTCCTGTTTCTTGATAAAAGGAAAAGAGCCGTCCAGATAAATCGGGGTGACGATGTCGTTAAAGTACAGTTCCAGGCGGTCGTCGCCCTTGCGAATCACGTGATTGAGGTTGTGATAGGCGACCCACGACGTGTTGCGCTTGCAGTGGTCAATTGCTTTTAAGCGCAGGAGTTGGATGTCATTTCGGACGTACGGGATGTTCTTGTTAATCTGACAGTGACTTGCCAGGGTTTTGATTTTCGCAAGGGACAAATGGTTCTTTTGCCACAGCTCCTTCATTAAGACGTTGGTGGTTTGCTTCACGAGCGTAAAGCCTGAGACACGGTCAACAACGAGGGAATCAAATTGGTTGTGAGCGTCCTTTAAATTGATGAGCAATAGGACCGAGTCCCAGTTAATGGCGTAAGTGGTCAGTTTCCGGTTCACCTGTGACGGTAAAATCGAGTTGATGTCGACCGCGAACTCGTTGCGCATCTTTCGCTTAAGTGGTTCAGATAGATTCAGTGGTAATTCATTTAGTTCCATAATATTTCTCCTTTTTTGTTCATTCATTATTAGATACGGACTTTAAGGAGAAACTTTTCATTAATTTCGATTATTTAAAATAAAATACAATTAACACGATTAAAAAATAAGCCCTAGTGATAATCACTAGGGCTTATTAGTGTTTCAATGTGTGAAAGATTATTTGAGGTATTTACGGCGCTTGTCAGCCAATCCCAAGATCCCCATCAGAGCGCTGAGAAGTCCGACGACTGACAACCAAGTGGTATTTGATTGGCCGGTTTGAGGAAGGGTCACGTTTGAAATTCCCTGCTTCTGGCTCGTCAGCTTATCAACCTTGACGGATTGACGATAAACAAGCGGTGAGGTTGTCAAATGATTGCCGGCTTGTTTACTGATGCGATATTTAACTTCGGTTAATGGGGTTACGCTGGACGTGTTGGTCTGGGCGCTTTCAGGACGAACTGTTGCCGTGTGGTTGATGTAAGCTGCCCGTGGTTTCGTGGTCCGCTGGGCGCGGTCAATGGCGTGGTTAATGATTTGAGCGTGCGCCTTTTTGGTCGTGTTTTGATCACTAGCTTGATTAGCAGCTTGCTCGTCATGAGCCAGTGCGGCCTGGTCCTTTGCCAGGTCACTCTTAGCTTTGTCCAAAGCGGCTTGATCGGCGGCCGCTTGTTTTTCGAGGTCGGATAACTTCGCCTGATCGTTGGCTAGTTTGGCCTTGGCGTTCGCTAAGTTATTGGCTTCATTTTGGTAATTAATCAGTTGTTTCTGTAAAGCGGCCAGTTTTGCTTGGTCATCTTGCAGTTGTTTTTCTGCTTGTTCAAGGGCCTTTTGTTTATTGATGAGGTCTTGGGTGGCCTTGTCTAAGTCACTTTGGGCTTGTTCGTTTGCGGTCGTTGCTTTCTGCAACTGGTTTTGATCGTTATGGAGTTGGTTGGTGTCGTTTGCGACCCGCTGTTTGGCCTGAGCTAACTTGTTCTGTAGGCCAGGAAGGGCAGCGTTGTTGTGGTCGATGGTTTGTTGCTGCTGAGCAATCTGTTTGTTTAAGTCGTTGATTTCGGTCTTGGCCTTGTGAATGTTAGCGGACCATTGGGCTGGATTATACTGGGTAACTTGCTTTTCGTCGTTACCTAATTGATTGGTCAGACGTCCCAGCTTGTTTTGTGAGTTTTCTAGCGTTTGTTGGGCACGTTTGATTGCTCCTTGACAGTCCGAGATTAATTCGAGCGTGTCAGCGATTTGGCGTTCCAGTGTTTCGGGAGTCACGATACCTGTATCAGTTACACTAAACTTAGTCGAATCCTGAATTTGACTTGGGCTAATCAAGACCAAGTGAACTTGACCATAGTTATCAACGCCGATGCCAAGGTACTTGTCATTATTGACGTTTCCGGTCTGCGGGTCGAGACCTAAAAGACTCATCTCGTGGGCATCCGATGCCTTACCGTCATTAAACAGCAAGTTCATAATTATACTGTAAAGTTTGGAGTAGATGGTATCCATGGTGGTGTAATTGTCAAAGGTCATGTCACCAGGGGTAACGATTTCATAACCGTCCGCTCCGGGGTAAACTTTCAGCCCATACTTGGCTGCCAAGTTGTTGATGGCGTTGACGTCATAACCATTTTTGTTACTAATGTTCCAATCATCTTGGTTATAAGCGTTCATCAAGTTGTCAATAAAGTAGTCCATACTATAACCACCGATTGCAATGTCCGTGGTACCAAACTGTTTGTGGATTTGATTAATGAGCCATTGGACGTATTCTGTCATTTCGAGTTTTTGATTATTGGTGAATTGCGGGGTTTCCTGGCCATTACTGTTAGTCCCAACCTGGACATAATCCTGTTTCGCAATGTCACTTGGTTGATAGTGGTTGGCGGCCATTGCCGCATTATCAAACTGGTTGAACCAGTCGGATGCGTTTTCGTTTGGATGTTGTTGCTTCCATTGCTGAAAACCCTGTAAGGTCATGCCAGCGGGAATGTGAATGCTTTGCTCAAAGGCACTCTCGGACTGTTTCTCGTCGTTTAAGGTACTTTGCGCATCACTAAGGGTCGAGTTCCACGAACTAATGTCGTCTTGCGCATTACTAATTGCTTGGTTCGTTTTGTTGACGGCATCTTGGTCGTGTTTAACGTTGTTTTCGGCCTCGTCATGCTTTTTCTTGGTGGCGGCCTGCCACTTGTCTAGGTTGTCAAGCGTGGTCTGAGTATCCGCTTTTTGTTGTTCAGCTTGTTCTTGTTTTTGCTGGGCGTCCTTGGTGCTCTGTTCGTTGTTGTCAACGGCACTTTGCGCCTGATTTTGGGCGTCAGTATCGTGGTTTAACTGATTCTGGTCGTTGTTAACGTCATTTTGGGCTTGGTTTTGATCCTGTTGAGTATTATCAGCGTTCTTCTCATCTTTCTCCACGGTCGCCTGGGCGTCATTTTCGGCTTTTTGATCGTTATCAACTTGACTTTGGTCCTTTTTAATGTCGTTATCGGTCTGATTAATTTGGTCCTGAGTCTTTTTGATGTTTTCGGGAGTGGCATCGGCCGCTTCTTTTTGGGCCTGGTCAACGGCAGCTTGGTCCTTATTCACCACACCCTGTTGATTACTTATGGCTTGAGAGTCAGAGTCGACGTTCTTTTGGTCGGTGTCTACAACCGTCTTGTCATGGTTGACCTGGTTTTGATCAGTTGAGACGGCATTAGACGTGCCATTTTGTTGACTAGTGGGTTGCGTCTGGACGTTTGCACTAGCAGCATTGTTGAATACTCCCACTGCAAACACTCCCGACGCTACCAAAGCGCTTCTAGTAGTAATCCTTAGCCAACGTTTATGTAGCCTTACTGGATTCACATGCGACTGATGACTATCATCTTTTGATACCTTACAATTATCATATTTAATAAATTTACTCATAACATAAGTCCTTTCTGCTTATAAATTATTTTGCATAATTGATAATACTATAAGGAATTTTATAATACAATTGTTTTAAGTAAAAAATGATAATTATGTGAGTTGGTCTTATTTCAATAAATAAAAACCAGCGCGTAAAGCGCTGGTTTAATCATATTCAGTTTGGAGTTAGATGAGCCACCAAATAATTAAAGCGATGATGAAGACGATTAAGGCTAATCCGAGCCAGTCTTTATACGTTGGCCGATGTGGTGTCATCGTGATGGTTATGTGCTTGCCAATTTTCCATTCTCTAGTTTTCATGTCATACCCTCCTATATGTAGTTGATGATAGTGTGTTATACTAAAAATGTAGTAAGGAGCGAGCGCAAATCGCTCCCTATGGTTGACTATTTAATACTAAAGACAAATGTGAGACTTAGAGAAGGCAATTTGAAGCTGATTTCAAATGCCGTTAATCTAAGTCTTTTGTTGTTTTTAGAGGCCATAGTCATCACCCCTTACTACATTTACTACAATACACTAGTATGGAAGTATTTAAAACACTTTTTCTATTTCATTGTATATAATGATAAATTAATTTATTTCTGATGATAAAAACGCTTTACTTTCTCAACAATTCCCGTTTTTTCCGTTCAAACTCTTCTCTAGTAATAATTTCATCGTCCATTAACTTTTTGAACTTGCGAATCTCATCTGCTTCTGAAACGGGTCCGTGGTCTGTTTCCTTGGAAAAGAAGGTAGTGAGGGTACTCGTCAGCATCCCCACAAAGCTAATCCCGACCAACATCAAAACGACGGCAATTCCCTTGCCAATCTCGGTCTTAGGACTAATATCACCGTAACCAACGGTCGTGGTGGTCGCAATTGCCCACCAGATCGAGTTAGTGAGCGACGTGTTTTCGACGATGGAGTAGAGGCCGGCTGACAGCAAGATAATAATCGTACATATGAGTAATAGGTAAATAAAGCCGTTGGTTTTAAGAAACCGTTCGATTCGTTCTTTGAATTTGCCAAGGACACCCGCGACCCTGAAAAGTCGGAAGATGCGGGTTAATTGGGTTACCCGAGAGATTTTGAAGAAGGATAAGCCGTACCCAAACGGAATGATTGCGAGTAAATCAAACAGATGAGTTTTTACGTACTGCCATTTTGGTTTGGCAAGCAAGAGGCCACCGAAGTAGTCGACGGTGAAAATGACCCAGATGGCATCGTCAATTGCCACGTATGGTTCAGCGTCAAGATTAAGCTTATTTAAGAACTGAAGAACGGTCAGCACAATGGAGATAATTGCTAATAAGATAATCATCGCATCGTAGGTATTTCTGATAGTTGGTTTAGTCACGTTCACATCACCCATCACATAGTATATATTTATTTTACCAGTCCTTAGGATCGTTTATAACAACTTCAAAAGGGTTCACTACCAAAAATGATAGTGAACTCTTTTTGTTTTTGTTCTCATATTTGAATTGCTAATAATGTTGTGATACATCAATTTTTATTATGGAATAAAAATTATAATTAGAGAAATAATGCATGAGACGGCGATTATAATCGAACAATTATTATTAAATTATTATTGAAATTACATAATTATTTTTCACAAATTGCTTATAATCAATGATAAAAGTTACAAATATTATGTTATGTAACATATATTTTAGGATTCTTTAATGTTATCAAATTACGCTAATGATTGTCACTCTACGTATTACTTCTCTTATTATTTTAATTGTTTAAGATTACTTCGTGAATTTTGTTCAATTAACGTTATCCTTGTGAAGTGTTAGAAGTATTAATTAATTGCTTAATTACCGCTGTATCTTAATTACCGTGATTATAATTGTTATTACTTCACAAAGTGTGTTTTAAGGAATGGGAGGAATTTTTATGTTAAGTAATCCAAAGAAACATTTTAAAATGTATAAAGCGGGAAAACGATGGATGGTCGCAGGGCTGGTGACCTTCGCCACTGTTGGTGGTTTAGCTATCGGAGCCAGTGCTGATACTACTGCTCAACCAGCTGCAAATAATGTGAAAACAGAAGCACAAATTGGAAATAGCGGTACCAATATCAACGCTACTGAACCAAATCAAACAACTAATAATCAAACTAAGGTTGATGCAGTTCCAGCTGTTAATGCACAGAAGCAAGACGACCAATTGGACCAATCAACAAGTAATAGTGGCACTCAAACAGATCCACAAACCGCGCAAAAGAGTGATGATCCTCAAGCAAAACAAGCTGTTAATACTGGACAAAGTCAAAGTAACAACGACCAACCAGCTGTTGCTCAAAAACAAAGTGACCAAAAAAATGATGGTCAATCGAGTGTTCAATCTGCTAAACAGGACCAGGCTCAGACGATTAAGCAAATAACTGAAGCACAAAATCCTCAGTCCAACAAATCACAAGTAACTGATCCAAAGACTAACAATCAAGCTACCGATAATCAGGATGTGAAGAAGCAAACTAATCCTATTAAACCAGACCAACCACGAAAAGTTGAAACGAACCAGAATAAAGCGGTCGTTGCTCCAACAAATTCGGAACAAAATGCCACTAAAAAGTCTGATGACCAAGCTAATGTACCAACTATTAACCCTCAAAATAACCAAGCTGTTCAATTTAACGCTGAACCCGTCAAAAACGTTCAGTTGGCTGACCAGACACAGCAGGGGACATGGGGAACCGCAAAGTATGTTTATGATGCCAAAACTGGGACCCTTTCATTTAATGATGGTGGAGATTTAGAGAAATCAGGTGCTCTTGATAATTGGCTACAACACAATTTTACGCAAGTTAAGCATGTTGTCTTTAATTCTAAAGTAAAGGTTGATGACGCTACTAGTCTTTTTAACCAATGGAGTGGGGTTCAAGATTATACTAATCTTTATAATCTTGATACTTCCACGTGTACTAGTTTTACTAACATGTTTTTAGACAATCACTCGTTAGTATCCGTTGATTTAACTGGAATGAATACCAGTAGTGCAACTCAAATGGACGCTATGTTTTTTACTGATGTAGGTTTTGATGGTATTAGAGGTTCTAAACTTCAGTATGTAAACCTTGGAGGCATTGATACTTCGCATGTAACTAATTTTTCTTCCATGTTTAATAATGACCAAGTTTTAACTCAAATTGATGGTTTAGATAAATTAAATACTAGTTCAGCTACAAATATGGATAGCATGTTTAGATCAGATTATCTGCTTACTAGTCTGGATGTTAGCAATTTTGATACTAGTAATGTTACGAAGATGTCATATATGTTCTGCGGTATGGTGTATGCTCTTAACATTAATGGGTTACAAAATTTCAACACTAGTAAAGTAACCGACATGAGTTACATGTTTAATGGTGACCAAAGTATCACAGACCTAAGTGGAATTTATAATTGGGATACTAGTAAAGTGCAGAACATGGATGATATGTTTCAATATGATAATCTTAATTTAACGAAGTTAGATCTTCATAACTGGAATACTGATAACGTTACTTCAATGAAAGAGATGTTTGCGAACTGTTTCAACCTTCAAAGTTTGGATCTTTCCAGCTTTGATACTCAGAAGGCTGATACTACTGACATGCTTGCAAACGATAGCAGTTTAAGTGAGCTCAAGTTAGGAAATAAAACTAAGTTATCGGATTCTAACTTGCACAACGTTCCTAGTCAATACGCTGGTTGGGTTCAAGTCGACGCCAATGGCCACGTGATTCCTGGTCAGAATGCCTTATCTTCAGATGAATTAACCAACGGTGAAGCTCATCCCGGAACATGGGTTTGGGGTAATCCAGTGAAAGACGAATCCTCAATTCATGCTCAGGGAATTACTATTTACGCTGGTGATGCTGTTCCAACCAACGCTGCAGCTTATAACGCTGGGGCTACCAATGAAGATGGCACCAAAGCTACCATTACCAAAATCGATACTTCAAAAGTTAATAATCAGGTTCCCGGACAAAACCCAGTCACCATCACGGCCTCCAATGGTCAAAGCATGACGGTTACGGTCACTGTTTTAGCCAATCAAGCCAACATTACTGCCCATGGCATCACCATTTACGCTGGTGACAGTGTTCCAACTGATGCCGCAGCTTACGGTGCCACTGCAACTAATGAAGATGGAACTCCCGCAAAGATTACCAAGATTGATACTTCGAAAGTTAATAACCAAGTGCCCGGACAATACCAAGTTGCGATTTCTGCTTCCAACGGTAAAACCTTCTTTGTTCCGGTAACGGTTTTGGTTAATCAAGCTAACATTACCGCTCATGGCATTTCAATCTATGCCGGCGACGATGTACCAACCAATGCCGCAGCTTACGGTGCCAGTGCAACTAACGAAGATGGTACCAAAGCAACGATTACCAAGATTGATACTTCGAAAGTTAACAACCAGGTACCCGGACAATATCAAGTTGCCATTACCGCATCAAATGGCAAGACCTTCTATGTCCCAGTAACGGTTCTAGCAAATCAAGCTAACATCACTGCCCATGGTATTTCCATCTATGCTGGCGATAACGTCCCAACCGATGCAGCAGCTTACGGTGCCAGTGCGACTAACGAAGACGGCACTAAAGCCACGATTACCAAAATTGATACATCAAAAGTTAACAATCAGGTACCCGGACAGTATCAAGTTGCCATTAGTGCTTCAAATGGTAAGACCTTCTTTGTTCCGGTCACTGTCTTAGCAAATCAGGCTAACATTACCGCTCATGGTATTTCCATTTACGCTGGCGACGATGTTCCAACTAACGCTGCTGCCTACGGTGCAAGCGCTACTAATGAAGACGGCACTAAAGCCACGATTACTAAAATTGATACTTCCAAAGTTAATAACCAAGTACCTGGACAGTATCAAGTTGCTATTAGTGCTTCTAATGGCAAAACCTTCTTTGTTCCAGTAACAGTTTTAGCTAACCAAACCAACATTACCGCTCATGGAATTACCATCTATACTGGTGACAACGTTCCTACTGACGCCGCAGCGTATGGAGCTACTGCCACAAACGAAGACGGCACACCCGCAACAATTACTAAAGTGGATACTTCCAAGGTTAACAATCAGGTACCGGGTCAGTACCAGGTTGCCATTTCGGCCTCAAACGGAAAGACCTTCTATGTACCAGTAACAGTTTTGTCTAAGAACGCTACCAACCCTGACCAACCTGGAAACAACGGTAGTGGTAACCAACCATCTAATCCAGAAAATCCTGATAATAATGGTGGAAACAACAGTGGAAATGGTGAAAACCCAAGTACGCCAAATAACCAAGGTGGAAATGGAAACGGTGGTAGTCAAGTTGCTCCCAATCAACCAACAAATAACGCTGGATCGTCGGTAACTCCAGACAATCATGGTGACCACGTTTCAAAGCCTTCTGATCAAATTCCATCAGTTCCTGGTAACGAAGGTCAGAGTTCAACTGCTGCTAATCAGTCAACAAATCAGACTAGTGAGATCGCCAATGGAGGTAAGCAAACAACCACTTCTACTTCACTAAATAATCAAAATCAACCTTTAAACACTAATGCTGGTCATCAAATGACCATGAAGCCCCAAGGTGAGCAAGCTTCTCAGGCAACTAATCAATCCAACCAAAAGAGCGTTAAGAAAAACAAGCACGTTTTACCACAAACTGGGCAAAAGACTGCTACTTTCTTAGAACTCATTGGACTAGGCTTCATTGGTTCTGCTTTAGCTTTGGCTCTTCGTGATTTAAAACACCGCGTTAAATAAAAATAGATAAATTTTAAGCCACTATCATTTGATAGTGGCTTTTTTAGAATCTAAAAAGGACTCCCAAAATTTTTAACTTTGAGGGTCCTTATTAACCAATTAATTATTTACTTTTGAAAACGTTTGGTTTCATATGTTGAATAACTCTATTATTCATTAACACGTACAGGATTACGATTTGAATCGGAGTTGCGATGATGTTTTTGACAATCCGGATTGGCAGGTAATAGAAAAACGACGTGTTGGACATGATTGAGATCCAGAGGGTGTTGAAAAAGACGTTAATCACTAACGTGACAATTACCATCGTGATCGTCAAGCGCACCCAACCAATTTTTTGGTGGTGATAAAAAGCAAAACTATATATCAGGGCGGCTAACACGGCGGTAAAAGTGTAACCAATGAAAAAGCCGTACCCATTAATAAAGGATTGAAGAATATCTAAGATCACTGCCGAGATGGAGGCCCAGAATGGACCAAACCACCATGCGATAAATACAGCGGCAATAAAGCCAAATCCAATCTCCAGATAACTAGTCTGAAACTGAATCTTACCTAAAACAATCTTGATGGCCATCAAAACCGCTAGATAGGTTAATCCCTTGGTGCTTAGGGGGAGCATCCCCCAATGTTCTAATTCTTTCTTCATACTGACATCTCCTTAGTGGAGCTGCCACCAAAATTGGCATAAATTAAAGTGGCGAATGCGGACCAAGCACCGCAAACTGTTAGTTTTTCGTTCAGCGTTCACATTCCGTTCCGCCGACACTTAACGCGCAAGGTCCTACTCCTAAATTTTTAGAACATTCTAAGTATACTCCTTTTAAGATAATTGTTTTGTTAAATATGGTCAGTCTGGGAATCGAACCCAGATTATCGAAGCCATCGCTGACCTACCATGACTAAGGTAAGAGAAAAAATAAGAAAATTGGTTTGATTAATAAGTAAGTATTAATCAAAGGTCCCTTTCCGATTAGTTCTCTTTGGAATTAACTACCTATGTATGATTTCTATTTATAAAAGCCCCGCCAGAGGAATGTACAAATCATATATATTAAAGATCGTAATTAAACTTTTAAAATTTAAACATAATAAGTAGTTAAGTGCAGAGGGAAGAATCGAACTCCCGTTGTTAAAAGTTACCAGACTCCGCAATAATTTATTCATCTAAGATACTAACAGGAACCAATTATTAATTGAGATCATATGTAAAAATAATACATTATTTTAAAAGAAAATTAAACGTACTTTTAGTTCATAATGAGGTACTATGAACCGTAAGAAAAAGACTAGTGCCCGTCTGTAGGCGCTAGTCTCTGGAAATTAAATTGTGATTACAAAATTAAATTATTGAAAACTGATGATTTTAAAATCGTCGTCATCGGCAAAAATCTCAAAGTTAAAGACCTGACCTAAATCGTAGTGTCCGACGTGATAGGCGACGTTGTCGTTAATGGCGTTTTCAAGTTTGGAAAGATTAAGCGCGGAGATAAAACTGAGCGCATACTCTACTAACATGATTGGGTTGTCGATTAGGTCGTGGAACTGGCTCTCGTCGTCTGAGACAGTGGTAATGTTTCCTGAGAATTCGTCACCGATGGTGTTGACCCCGTTGTAACACTTCTGTTTGAAGAATTGGTTGCGGATAAATCCTAGTCGGTTGGCCTCATCACGGTCTTTGACTTGGTCGGTTTGGACTTGGAAGTTATCATCAGTTTTGTTTAGTTGACTGTGATTTGGCACAAAGTCCCAAATTGAGCGTTTGTCTTTAAAGTTTGGGGTGACGTTGTATGGATTTAAGCGGATGATTTCATGATCGTTAAGTTCGCATACTGGAAGCGATGAGTACAGGCTTTCTTTTTGTTGCTTCTTGATATAGGCATCTTGATACATCAGGACGAGATCGATCACGTACTGGGCGTCTCGAAGTTCGTTTAGTTTCATGGTATTCCTCCTTTCTGTGCCACTCAATATAGCAGGATTAGAGCGTGAAAGTCTAACATATTGTTTATAAATTAACATGAAGTTGAGCTGAAATGTTTTATGTAAATATGGTTACAAAGTGCTATTATAATAGTATTTATTAGAAAAGATGATTTAACAAAACAAAAGCTATTTTTATTAAATAGTTAGCATTTGTTACTAAATTCACTATATTACATCTTTTCTCAACCAATTAATTTTTGCGGGATTCTTTAACGAATCCAGCCGGAGGTTAAAATGAATATTCATAAATTAATTGCCCTAACGGAACCGAGTTCGCTCGTGTCAACCGTGATTCCCTTTTTACTGGGATTAATGTTTGTCAGTTATGATTACGGGAAAGTCGACGTCTTTAATTCTATTATTTTGTTACTAGCGTGTCTTTTAATCCAGTTGATGGCCAACTCGTTGGATAATCTGGCTGATTATCACTCCGCCTTTAAGACTTCGAAAAAAGCAGCCAAGAAGTTTCGGGAGCAGACTAATTCACTAGGGGGTCAACAAGATTTCATTTAAGGCAGCAGTGATTACGACCATGATCTTTGCGTTTCTAACTGCCATCTTGGGCATTTATTTGCTCATTGCGACTACGATGTGGTTACTAGTGATTGGTGTAATTGGCTTTATTATTAGTTATTTGTATTCTAGCGGACCACTGCCAATCTCTCACACGCCCTTTGGTGAAATGGCATGTTCGCTGACGATGGGAGTGGGAATTACTTACACTGTTATCATGGTAAACGTGCCAGTAATACAAATTAATTGGCAACTGTTTTTAAATGGCCTTTTGGTGTCCACACTCGCTCTGTTTCCGCTTGCTAGTATCATGCTTGCCAATAACCTTTGTGACGTAAAGGAAGACATCCAGTTAAACCGTCATACCTTAGCGTCTTTCATCGGAAAAAAGTGGTCGTTAGTGGTTTTTACTGGCAATTATGTTGTGACTTACATCATGGTAATTGTAACCGTCTGGTTGCGGCTACTTCCGGTTAGTACGTTACTCGTGTTGTTCACGATTCCAGTAATTTATCAGCATGTGCGTAAATTTATCCATGTTCAGGACAAAAAACGGACGTTCATTCTTTCCGTCAAGAGTAGTTTTGCGATTTTACTAGCGCTGATTTTGGCAGCGTTCTGCCAGTTATTAATGGTGCTTTTTTAAATTAATCTCTATGAGTTGGAAAATGGATTCCATCTTTAAATTTGATGTCTTGGCGTTAGCCTCGCTAGCATCTTTTTTGACGGCAAAATTCCGCCATTTGCCGGGATGGCGCTGATTCTCATCCCACCTTATGCTAGTTCTTGATACAAAGGCCTTTGGATCAAACTACTATAGGGAGATTCAATTTTATGAATAACAAGCAAGCAGCGTTTCGTTTCTTAGTGGCAGATGACCACGAGGTTGTGATTTTTGGCGTACTGAAACGTTTAGGAATCAGACCATTTTACGACCAATATCAGGACCTGGTATCAGAGGGACGCCTGGCATTTGTGAGTGCGTATCAACGCTATCCGGGTGATCCAACCGATGATAAGAGTCGATTAAATTTCATTTATCAGGGAGTTTACTGGCACCTTTTGGATCTATTAAAGAAGGAAACTAGGCAGAGCTCCAGAATTGACGTTGAAAATAGTACCGACCTGGATGTCATTTCCGATGGCGGTGAAGATGTCGAAACGCAAATCATGTTTGAAGAAGTCCTGAGTCGATTAAACGAAAGGGAACGCCAGCTGGTGGTACGGTTGTATCGTGGCCAGTCGATAACGATGATTGCGAAAGAACTTCATGTATCCAGAAAAACTTTGTATCAGTGGCGCAAACACATTATCAAAAAGGTCAATTGGGGTAACACATTTACCAATTGATTCGTTTCTAGTAGGTGTAAGAGGTTGGCCAACTGCCTTAACAAAATAAACTGAAGAGGATGAAAGAAATGAAAAGAAATTGGATGAAGACTAGCGCAACATACACACTTGCAGGAGAGGGTCACGCTGACGCCAAACACACCTTTAACAACCTGGTGCAAAACGTTTCAGAGGACCAGATCAAGCAGTTCGGTGTGATTTTAGCGGAATTATCCGGTGACTCATTTAAAAAGGCAACGTTGAGTTCCACTGATACTTTGGATGCTGAATAATTAGGAGGATGAACATGAGAAACTTAGAATTAGTTTTTAAATCAGATCAAAACAAGGTCAAGACCATTAAGTTGAGTTACGCTTCAAGTACTCTAGGTGAAGAAGTGGTCAAGAATGCCATGGACCGGATTGCTAAACTCGAGATGTTTCAAAAGGACGGCGTGAACTTGTACAACACACCGGTTTGTGCTCGTTACGTGGAAATTAAGAAATATCCGATCTATCAGGCACCGGTAGTCCCAGCTACCAAGTAAATTATGAGCTTAGAAAAGCGCTTCATTATATATGAAGTGCTTTTTTTGTGCGTTATAATCGGTTTAATGGACGAACAAGTTCGAAAGGAGGAAGAGCATGAGTTTACGGTTTGTTTTAGCGCCAGATTCATTTAAGGACAGTATGTCAGCCAAACAAGTGGCAGGCGCAATGGCGGCGGGCATTATCAATGTTGATCCGTCGGTCCACATTGATAAAGTTCCGATGGCTGATGGTGGCGAAGGGACCGTTGACACGCTGGTTGACGCCACTCACGGAAGGAAGATTGACGTCACGGTTGATGGTCCGATTCCCGGTCAGAAGGTGGATTCATTCTTTGGAATGCTCGGTGACGGCAAGACCGCAGTCATCGAGATGGCGAAGGCCAGTGGACTGGAGTTAATTCCCGAAAACCGTCGTAATCCGATGGTCACAACCACGCTTGGGACTGGTGAGTTGATTAGAGCTGCCTTGGATTTTGGCGTCCAAAAAATCATCATCGGAATCGGTGGCAGTGCGACTGTTGATGGTGGAGCCGGGATGGCAACGGCCCTTGGGGTCAAGTTCATGGACGAAAATGGAAAGGTCATTATTCCAAACGGAGCCTCAATCGGTCGCATCTCCGACATTTCGGTGGCGGGACTCGATCATCGGATCGCCGAGACCGAGTTTGTGGTTGCTTCGGACGTGACTAATCCACTGGTTGGAAAGAACGGTGCGGCGCCGGTGTTCGGTCCCCAAAAAGGTGCCAATTCCAGTCAGGTCGTGCAACTGGACAATAATTTAAGAAGTTATGCGCACGTGATTAACGATAAATTAGGGATGGACGTTACAAGCGTTCCTGGCAGCGGTGCCGCTGGTGGTGTTGGTGCCGGACTGATGGTCTTTTTAAAGGCCAAGTTGCGTCCCGGCATTGAGATTGTGGAACAGACGGTCGGACTAGAAGAAAAGATTAAGTACGCCGACTGCGTTTTCACTGGCGAGGGCAGTATTGACTCCCAGACCAAGTTCGGTAAGGTACCCTTTGGAGTCGCCAAGTTAGCCAAGAAATACCATAAACCGGTCTTCGTTGAGACGGGTCACATCGGTGAAGGAATTAGTGACCTGTACGATGCTGGAGTGTCGTCGGTGATTGACATCTTAGGCGGAGTGACGTCAATGGAGGAAGCCCTTAAAAGGGGACCCGAAAACATCGAACGTACCACCGAGAATATTATAAGAATTATCAAAGCCAGTTCGAAACTTTAGATTTTAAATAGAAATAAGGTAGAATAAGCGTATGTAGTAGTGGAGTACGTTTACGAAATGGCGGTAGGAAAATGAAAAAATTTTTTTGGAACCTTCTAATTGTGGTCCTGGTCGTTGTCGGGCTTGGTCTGGTCTTTAATTCTCAGATTACTTCATGGTGGGTTGGATACCAAGGCGGACAGAAGGCTAACAGTATCACCAAGCAGGAGGCTAAGCGCGGAAATCAACGTAAGGGCGATTATGATTTTAGTAACGTGAAGGCGGTCGACGAGAACGCCATTATGAAGAGTCAAAAGGCCAAACAGTCGCCCGCAATTGGCCGCATCAAGATTCCAGACTTAAACATTGATTTACCCATCTTTAAGGGGCTAAACGACGATGATCTAACGATTGGAGCCGGAACGATGAAGATGGACGAAAAGATGGGGGAGAAAAACTACGTCCTGGCGGGTCATCACATGAAGGACCCAAACGTGTTGTTTTCACCGCTATCAAAAGCAAAGGTCGGACAGAAAATATACCTTTCCAATCCTAGTAAGAAGTATACCTACAAGATTACCAGCAAGAAGATTGTCTCTGAAGATGACATCTCGGTGATTAATGATAATGGCAACCAAAAAGAAATCACGCTAGTCACGTGTGCTTCTGGGAATCCGGGTGAAACCAAACGGTTGATTGTGTCCGGTAAATTAATTAAATAGTTCAAAATAAAATACCGTGTCGTTATTAATCTAATAACGACACGGTATTTTTGTGTCGTGAGTTGATAATATCAATTGTCTTGAAAGTATTCGCGAAGTTTCTTTTCAAAAGATTGGGGTGCCTCTGGGACTGGACTGGTAATCCACATCTCCAAAATAAAGAAAAAGGCCTGAGCCTGCAGATTCATAATCATATTCTTGGGAATCTTTTGTTTAACGTGAAAGTTGGGTGAGTTGTTCATAATGTTACTTTTATGCTTTTTCAGTAAAAAAGCCATGAAAATCCCCTTGAGGCTTGGTTTGAGTAGGACACGAATCTGATCGCGATACTTATACACAAGCTCCGGTAGGCAATTAATCAAATTATTGACGTAGGTGTCGTCTGGATCACTTTCCTTATTAAATTCTTCGTCAATTTGATTGCATAATGTGGTTTGAATGTAAGTGATTAAATCATCAATGCTTTCGAAATTATTATAAAAGGACTTTCTTGATACGCCAGCCGAGTCTGTTAGTGATTTCACGTTGATATCAAAGATGCTTTTGTGACTAGCTTGAATTAGAAATTCGTTTGCGATTAAGTCCTTGGTTACATTGGTTGCTATTTTAAATATATAGTATTAATGTTATACTTGCTTAACGTACTCGACTGATACAGTTACTTACAACGCTAACGAAGAAAAAGCACAAGTTGACTACGTCGACCAAGATGAAGGTAATAAACTTATTCATAGCGATGCTTTAACTGGTAAATTTAGTAGTAAGTCTGGTTACACTACGAAGAATGAAATTGATAACTTAGAAGTCCAAGGATACAAATTAGTATCCGATGGATTCCTAGGCGACGGTTACACCTTCAATACTGACAACCCAACTTTCACCGTTGTCTTGAAACATAAGACCAAGACGGTTACGCCGGATAATCCTGGAACTCCAGATCAATCAATGGATCCAAACAACCCAAGTGATGCTGGTAACCCACTTATCCCTGACATTCCTGGATACACTCCAGTTGATAAGAACGGGAACAAGTTGGTCCCTGGCACACCATATCCGATTGATCACAATGATTTAGGAAAAGATACCCCAATTCATTATGTGAAGAATGCTGAACCAGAAACTCCGGTAGCTCCAAATAAACCAGAGAAACCTTCAGCACAACCAGAACCAACTAAGCCAAGTGCACCAAAGGAAGTTCCGGCCGCACAACCGGAAGCTCCGAAGGCTAAGCAGGCCCCACAAACTCCTGCTAAAGCACCGGCTCAACCTGCTAAACCACAAGCAAAGCAAGCTCCAGCAGCCAAACCAGCTAAAAAGTCTGAAAAGAAGACGACGTTACCACAAACTGGTCAAAGTTCTGATAGCTTCTTGAGTATCATCGGAACCATGCTTCTGTCACTTCTCAGCTTCTTTGGCTTAGGGAAATGGTTTAAAGACCGAAAAGAAACCAAGTAAGTCAGTTTGTGATTTAAAGATTAAGCGAGATTAATAAGTTTAAAGGCTAACATCCATTTTGGGTGTTAGCCTTTTTTATATATTTTTAATAATTAAAAAATTCAGCAATTTATTAAGAAATAAATAAATTGCTGAAAACGTGTTGGTACTAGCATAAGGTGATTTAGATTTGAAAATTCACAACCTGAATTACCTAATTAATTGACGAGTTTGATAAACAGAATGATTGAGTTATCGTATTTTTTATGTATAATAAGTCTCCGTAATAATGAATAATAAGTGTAGTTTGTGATTTATTATTTTGTAACCGCCAGGGTACTAAGGAGTGTTTATTTATGTTTAGGGATTCAAAGAAACATTTTAAGATGTATAAGTCTGGGAAACGGTGGATGGTTGCCGCCCTTGTCACCACTTTCACAATCGGTGGAATGACACTTGGGGCAAGCGCTGACACCACTGTAACGCAGGCCAATGCAGGAGCAGCCGTTCCGTCTGAACAAAAAGCAGACCAAACGAGTACGTCGACTCAACCAGAAACGACATCATCTAATCAAAATGATGCAAACCCAAGTAGTTCAGACCAAGCAACTAATACAACAGATGGTCAGACAAAGGACGACCAGAATCAAACAGCTGATTCGCAAAAGCAGGCGGATCAACCAACACAACCAGCGACTGATTCACAAACTCAGGCTCAAAATGATCAGTCGAAACAGGATGATAGCAAACAAGAATCACAATCATCCACGAATGATTCTAATCAAGCGACTCAGGACCAAAAAACTGAGCAATCATCACAAGATAGTAAAACTGATCAATCAAAGACTGACCAGTCAAGTGATGTAAAGAAGCAGACTGACAATCAGCCAAGTGCTACTTCTGATAATCAAAATCAGACCCAGGATTCATCAAGTAAAAATGATGCAACAGCTAAATCTGATTCACAAATTAATCAGACAAAAACTGATGACCAGAAGAATCAGGGAATTGATACCCAAACCAAATCGGATGATACTAATCAGGCTAAAAACGATGACGCCAAAAGGGCTAATCAGCCTAATCCAGACATTGCCAGAAGTAATCAACAAATGAATGCTGATACCACTAGTGACAGTAGTACGTTACCAAAGGGTATCGATATTACCAGTAATCCAGTTCCTGCTAACACTAACTTTAATCAATTTGGAACCATGTCAGTGAGAAATGACGTTTCGGTGACTGACGCGGATGCTACGATCAATGCTGGTGACAGAATTGTCTTTAACATCGCCAATAGTACTGATCCAGGTAGTGATGGATTAATGAAGCAGGTTATCAATTGGAATAATATTTCAATGACCGGTGGTTCAGAATATGGCCACTTAGAAATTGATGCCGCAAATGGTCGAGCTTACTATATCTTTGATAAGACCATTGAATTCACAACCGGTTCATTCTCATTTACTTTGAACATTCCGTTTCAAGCAAGCACAAAAGTTAGTCTAGCTGGAGTTTATTTCACTTCAGAGTTTCAACATGGTAATTCAACTTATCTATTAAATACTTTTTATTATGGGTACACACCTGATAGCAACCAACCATCACCCGACCGAGTTCAAGCTCCTAACTTAGGATCTGGATTGGGAGGAGATGGTTACGCAGGTGTTGGGCCAAATTATGAGGGACCAAACGCCAACAACCCAATCTCAGGTACTTATTGGGATTCTGTATATGATCCAGCCAAGGGTGACAAACCTAGTTTCGCTAATGTGCTTTATCCTAATGCTAATCCAGACCAGGCCTTAAATAATTTAACTGGTAGAACCTGGACCGTTGAGATTCAAGGAAATGGTGCTTCATTTGATATGAGTGGACTGCGTTTTGGAATTCCTGAAGCTGGAACTCCATATACACCTAAGTGGGCTGGTCAATATGCTGGTCAGTGGATTACATTAGACCAGTTAAGACAGGTTTTGCCAGGTGTACAAGTTCGGATGGACCAGATCAATGCGAATGACGCTAAGTTGTACATTACTTTCCCAGATGGAGTAACCATTCAATACTTACAATTTACGGGTAATGTTATTGCTCCTGATCTTGGTGGAAAATATGCAGTTAATTTTGGATATTATGACGATCAGGGAACTTCATTAGATCCGCAAGGTAATCCAATAAATAAGAGTATTACCAAGTATTTTACTTACCAAAACAACGATCAACAAGGATTCTTCCCATCCATTACGGCTAGTGATAAGTCATTAAATGCGGACACCTTCAACATTGGTGATTTAGACAGTTACCTGTTAGATGGCGTAAGTTCAAATGATGTTCAAGACGGAACCAGCGATAAAGTTGAAATTTCTGATGATGCCGCTTTAAGAGAAGCCATTGCTAACAAGCAAGCTGGTGTCTATAACGTGACCTATAAGACAACCAATTCGAAAGGATTGACGAGTTATAAGACGGTGAGTGTCACAGTCGTTCTTAGTCAAGAAGTTACAGACTCAACCACTGGAACATTTACCATTCATTACGTTGATCAAAATGGTAATACCCTCCAACCAGATAAGGTCATTACCGCGCACTTCACCCGGACTGGTCAAAGAGATCCATTGACAAATAAGGTTATTAGCTGGGATAAGTGGACAAGTACCGATAACACTTATGACATTCTATCACCAAGTGTTCCTAACAGAACTCCTAGTCAGGATTCAGTCAGTGGAACCATCAATCCTGACGAAAATGGTTCAACAAAAGTGATTTACACTGATAATACTGAAGATTTAAAGGATGAAGCAAATGGGCAAGTAACCATTAACTATGTTGATCAAAATGGCAATCAGGTTGCCCCATCGAAGACAGTTGTTGCCCACTTTACTCGGACTGGAACTAAGGATTTGGTAACTGGTAAAGTTACTTGGAACGATTGGATAAGTACTGACAACACTTACGACGTGACATCGCCAAATGTTCCTAACAGAACTCCTAGTCAGAAATCAGTTATCGGAACGATTAACCCAAATGATAACAGTGAAATAAATATTACTTATGCTGACGACACTACGGAAGTAAGTGAGCAAGCTACTGGTCAAACAACCATCAATTACATTGACAAAACTGGTGGTAATCAAGTGGCACCATCAAAGGTTATTACTGGTCATTTCACCCGAACTGGGACTAAGAATTTAGTAACGAATGATGTTACTTGGAATGACTGGACAAGTGATGATGCTCATTACAACGTTGATTCACCTAAGGTTTACAACATGACCCCTGATAAATATCAAGTTATTGGAAACGTTGTTCGTGGAGAAAATAATACAATTAATGTTTACTACACACATGACACGGCTTCAGTAATTGGTACTGCTACTGGTCAAAGAACCATTCACTATGTTGATCAAAATGGTAACCAAGTTGCTCCATCAAAAACCATTTCCGTTAACTTCACTCGAAATGGAACGAAGGACTTTGCAACGGGTGAACTTACCTGGGGACCATGGATGAGCGATGGCAGTGATACTTACAACGTTGCCTCACCAGAAATTGCTAACATGACTCCTGATAAGGACTCAGTTAGCGGAACTATTACTCCAAATGAGTATGATTCAGTGAAGGTTACTTACACGCATAACACTGAAGCAGTATCAGATCAGACAACTGGTCAGGTTACCATTCACTATGTTGATAAGGATGGTAATCAAGTAGCACCATCAAAGACGATTACGGCTCACTTCACTCGAACTGGAACCAAAGATTTGGCAACGGGTGAAGTCACATGGAACGATTGGACGAGTGATGACAATACTTATAGTGTTAAGTCACCAAGTGTTGCTAACATGACGCCTGCTCAAAGTTCAGTTAGTGGGACCATTGCTGCTGGTGATGATACTTCAAGAGAAGTTATCTATTCGCAAGAACAAACCGGTGAAATTAACCCAACACCAAATCATCCAGAGGACCACAATGGTGGAAACCCAACGGAACCAGAGAATCCAACTAATGGAAACAATGGTGAAAGTGGGAACAACGTTGAACCAAACACACCAAACAACAATGGTGGAAATGGTACAATGACACCAAATGATCACAATGGCAATGCGGTTCCTGAAAGTAATGGAAGTTCAAATAAGAACAACTCGAATTCTTCAAAAACAACCGCCCCAGAATCCTCTACTTCAGAAAATAATACCCATGTTAAGTCACAAAAACATGAGACTAATGAAGCTAAGGAAAATGCAACCAACACTAATAAGAAGGGTGAGTTGCCACAAACTGGTCAAGAAGATAACAGTTTCCTAAGTGTCATTGGAATTATGTTACTTTCAATTCTTGGTATCTTTGGATTAGGGAAATGGTTTAAAGATAAAAAAGAAACCAAATAAGCTTTAAATTGAATGGTCGACATCTATGAAATGGATGTTGACCATTTTTTTGTGGCTAATTTATGGAAAGCTATTTAACAAAAGCCGGGTTTAATAAAACTTTTAAAATTAATTTGGTGCGGGAATAAAAAAATTTTTGCAAATATTTTTGTGAATTTTACTCCCACAAAATCGGTCAAAAAAAGAATTGACAGTAGATAAATTGTGAACGATTGGATAAGACTCGTGTTATTTTAATCAATTAATGAAATAAGAAACGTTTTTTGGCAAGATTAGCTATAATTACTGGCAAATCAATGATAAATTGACTAATCATTCGTAAGAGGAAATTTAAATATCGGAAATTCGATAAAAATTACGGGTTGCTAGATTTCGTACGCTATTTTTACGTAGTAATTATTATTTTATAACCCCTCTCTGCTAGTACGTTTTACAAACATTGTGAAGCATATTAAAAGGTTGATTGCTGACATCATCGTGTTTACAATGTCAATTGTGAATATATAAACAGCAGTTTTACTATATATTCTGATAATTCACAAGATGTATTTTAGAACGAGAGGGGAAACCTTATGCAGAACAATACCAAGAAACATTACAAGATGTATAAAGCCGGAAAGCGGTGGATGGTCGCAGCCATTGTGACCGTCGCTACCGTCGGAGGATTGACGGTTGGCGCAAGCGCTGATACTAACGGTCAATCTAATAATAATAATCATAATATACAAATTATTCAAAAGACAGCGTCCAGTCAACCAGTAAAGGGTGACCTAGTCACGACGTCTGCTCAATCGCAACCAGAAAATCAAAGTAAGTCGAATCCAGCTGTGACCCAAACGCAAGATAATGTAGCACAAGCTAATACCAGTCAGACCACTGGGACAGCTCCAATGGCCAGTGCTCAACCAGGACAAACTGATTCATCTAAACCGACGACTAACACTGCGCAGGTGGACCAATCGTCATCGAAGAATGGTAACGGTCAAACCGAAAGAGCAGCTCAAACAAATTCACAACCGACTAACAACCAAGCCACTGCTAGTCAGAACGATGCGCAAAGCAAAAATCAATCGACTCAACCAGAGCCAAATAACGGCCAACAAAACGCAACTGACCAAAAGACTGCCCCAGCACCCGCTAATCAAGCTAGTCAAAAAACTGATAATCAAGGTGCCAATTTTAATAAACAAGTAGTTGCTCCAGAAAAGCAAGCACCGAAAACCACCAATAATGCTCAGACTAACCAACCAGCGGTAATTAATCAACAAGCAAAACAAACGACTAAAAACGTTCAGTTAAGTGACAAGGTTTATAACATTACTGCGGGTGCCATTGATGTTATGAAAGGTCAGCCAGTTCCGACTGATACCGCTGACTACAGTATTACTGCTAGTGTAAATGGCACTCCATTAACGGTTACTTCCATCGATGTTTCAGATGTTAATAATGAGGTTCCTGGAACATACAAGTATGGTTTTACCCTTTCTGATGGAAGTGTTTGGACCACTGGAATTGTCCAAGTGGTTAATTTTACCGCTAATAATCTTGTCGTCTATCAAGGAAATCCAACTAATATTGATTTTTCCGATCCAGATAGTTATGACGCAATTATGGGAAACCCAACATGGCCTAGCATGGCCATTTGGGGTGTCTATGGTGGTGTAGATGCCAACAAGCCAGGGACTTATCACGTCATAATAATGGGTACTAGTGATCCTAATGGTCCGCAACTCAATAGAACCGTCACCGTTGTTCCCATTCCCGCTGATGCGGTTACCGGTCACGATATCAGCATTCGAATTGGGCAAGCCGTTCCAGACGACGCTAAATCATATGGTGCAACCGCTCTTAATCCAGATGGAAGTCCGGCAACAATTACTGGGATTGACACTTCCAAAGTCAATAACACTAAGGCGGGGGATTATCCGGTTGTCATCAGTGCTTCAAATGGGTTAACCAAGACGGTCTACGTTCACGTGCTCTTTAACCATACTAGTTTAAGTGCGCATAACCTGACCATCTACACTGGCGACCAGGTTCCAACTGACCCAGCTGCGTATGACGCTAAGGCAACCGATTATGATGGTAATCCGGCTAAAATCACTAAGATTGATGTGTCGAAGGTAAATAATCAGGTCCCTGGAGTATATCCAGTTTGGATTCACGCTGACAATGGTGAGACACTAGGTGTCACCGTCACGGTCGTTAAGAGTCGGATTAGCATTGCCGCTCACGGAACCAGCATCAGAATTGGCAGACAGGTTCCAACGTGGCCAAGTGCATATGGTGCTAAAGCAACCTACAAAAACGGGAAGCCCGCTAAGATTACCAAGATTGACGTTTCAAAGGTTAATAACCAAATCCCTGGTGATTATCCAGTCACCATTACTTCAGATAACGGTGAAAGTATCACCGTGACCGTTACTGTCTTGAAGAATCACACACGCTTAAGTGCTAACAACATCAAGATTTACGTTGGTCAAAAAGTTCCAACCGACCCAGCAGCTTACGATGCTCAAGCAACTGATTACGACGGCAATCCAGCCCAGATCACAAACATTGACGTATCCAAAGTAAACAATGAGGTTCCTGGCGTTTATCCGGTAACGATTACCGCCAACAATGGTGAAAAACTGGGTGTCACGGTTACAGTACTCCCTGACGAAGCAACGTTAGTGGGACACGGATTAACTATTTACGTTGGTGATCAGGTCCCAACTGACCCGCAAGCATATGGTGCCAGTTCCACTAACACGGACGGTACAGAAGCAAGTATCACTAGCGTCGACACTTCCAAGGTTAATAATAAGGTTCCTGGTCAATATCCTGTTGTCATTACTTCATCAAATGGCAAGAAACTAGTAGTAACGGTGACCGTCTTAGCGGATAAGACGAGTCTTGAAGGTCACGGAATTACCATTCACGTTGGTGATCTAGTTCCTACCAATGCCGCTGCCTACGGTGCTAGAGCAACTAACGCTGATGGTACGGAAGCAACGATCACAAGCATTGACACCTCGAAAGTTAATAACCAAGTTCCTGGTCAATACAAAGTTATCATTACCGCCTCAAACGGGGACACATTGGTTATTACTGTCACGGTTTTGGCTAAGAATGCACCAACCCCGAACCACCCAAGCAACAATGGTGGTAACGGCACTAACCCGATTACACCAAGTCATAACGGTGGAAACGGTAATGGTGGCAGTTCGGTAACTCCAAACCAACCAAGTGGCAATTCTGTCATGCCAGGTCAACCAACTAACAATGGTGGGTCTGCCGTGGTTCCAAATAATGGCAGTCAAACTGGCACACCAGAAGCTTCAACTAAGCAGAACGGTAGCCAAGTAGTCGAACCGCAAAGTACGCAAGCCATTCACCAGGCTTTCAATTCTTCAGAAAAGAACGCTAAGCAGAATTCCAAGAACTTGCCACAAACTGGTGAGAACGATTCGTTAATCCTCGAGTTAATCGGTCTTGGTTTTATTGCTTCAGCAATGGCTTTGGCACTTCACGATTTAAAACATCGGGTCAAATAACTCGGTATCATGGTTAAATACGAGAAGTTTGAAAGATTTGTTTAATTGAAGTAAATTAGTTCAAAAAAAACAGCCTTCAGGAACTTTCCTGTTGATATAAAGCCCCACAAGTTGAATTTATCGTCCAACTTGTGGGGCTTTATTATGTTGAAATTAAATTATGTGGACTTAGGTTGCTTACACTTTTAAACAATGCGGTATACTTATTTCAATTTATATTATGAGTCTATTAATGAAAACGTATTAAGTTTAACTAATGGAGAATTCACATGAATAAAATCCTATTGTGGTCCAATTTTTTAGTTGATTTACTTTTTATGATGTTGACCACTTTATTACCCATATTTGTTTTTTCGTTAACAAGATCTTATTCAGATGTTGGTAAAATACTGCTCGTTTTTACAATAAGTGTCTTCATTGTAAGACTTTCTGTATGGCATTCGGTGGGGAAAATAAAGTTAAGACTTTTATTTGGGACCATATCATTTTGTGCAACGTATGTTATTTTCTCACTTTTCTTTAAAAACTTCCTATTCTACTATGTTGGGTCTATATTATTAAGAGTAGGAATTGGCTTAATTCCTCCAATATTATTAAATCTTTTGACAAAAACGCAAAATGTGAAAACAAATGGGAAAAATATCGGTTTATATAATATAACTACTGCTGTATCATCAGCAACTGGCCCAATGATTGCAGAATTATTATATAAGTCGTCTGTTAAACTTTTACTTTTTAGTTGGCTTGCTTTGGCAATCCTTTTATTAATACTTGTTATAAAGGTGATATCCAATAAGCAAGCAACTATCATTGATAATACTCATACAAATAATGTCCCATTTAAATTTATGTCTTTAAAGTTATCCGTTCTACTTTTGTTTCTAACTGCCATTGCTATCTCTTATGGGACCATAATAAGTTATCTTCCGATTTATTTTAGCCATCTTCATTTATCCGTTGGTATTTACTATTTCCTGTTTTGGCTTTTTTATTCCATCGCTCAAGGGTCACACTTTTTTAATTCGAGTTGGGAATCGTTAACTATTATTGCTTTAGGGATGATTATTAGTATGGCAATTATTTCCTACAGTAATCTAAGTATATTGTCGTATCTTAGCGGCATTTTGTTTGGATATTTATATGGGTCGATATTTAGAATATATTATTCACTAATGGCAAAAATAAAGAATCCTACGTCAAGAAATAATGGATATGGAATAGTGGGTTTGATGTCTTATATTGGGGTAGGAATTTCACAAATCTTTATTAGCCCATTTCTAAAGTTGCCCATTAATAATATTTTTTTCTTAAGTAGTATGTATTTAATTCCATTTTTTATATTAATACCATTAGTATTGAGGAAAAAATAAAATTAAAATATTAAGTTAAATTAGTTCAAAAAAATAGCCTTCAGGAATTTCCTGAAGGCTATTTTCATTGGTCCCACTTTGTTACTAACGAGTGGCCCACGGTCACGATTGGTTGATAGCTCAGCACTTGATTGGTCTTGGTGTTGTACAGCACGTCACCCAGCTTGTCGACGTTATCACCGCCGTTTTGGTTGTACTTGGTTGCGTACGTGACGATGACGCGAATCTTCTTAATCGTTTCGGGACTGTTCGGATTGTCGTACATCTGTAGTCCAACCATTTTACTCTTGACGCCCATGCTTTTGACCTTATCCTTGGTCTGCTTGTTTCCTTGTTTGCCAAAGACCTTTTGGTTGCTAGCGTAGTTTGGTCCGATGAGTCCAGCGTCTTTTAGGACTTGAGGACGTGCTAGGAATTGGTCGTCATTATCGTAGGTGTAGAAAATCTGGAAGAATTCGTTTAGGTTCTTGTAGGTCGTGTCGGCCATGTGTTGGTTTTGCAGAATACTGCCGACCTTTTGATTATCGGTGTTTAAAAGGCGATTCTTATAACGCTTGTTTAGGGAGTTAAACCGTTGGTTGTACGTTTTCTGCTCAGCAGAAAGGGTGGCTCGATTGGTTTTAACCTGGGTGTTAATGGTGTCATTATGAATCATCAGGGTGAAGATAGCGAGGAGCAAGACGACAATGATTACGAACATGATTGCTAGAACACTGACGTTTTTATTGAGGTGAAATTTGTTGTTTTTAGCCATTGATTTCTTGACCTCCTAACGCCACGAACGTGCTGGTCCATGAAGTCCCAACGAGGGTCGTCTTTCGTTTCTTAACGTTGTAGTTAACGACGTAATTCAAGACGTTTGGCTTCTTATTCTTCCTTGAGGCAAAGGTAATGGTGATCATCGAGTTGTAGGATTGAGACTGGCTGTCGTAACGAGCGTTGTTGACGGAGACGTCCTCAATCTTTTGGTTTAGGTATTTTTTATTGTGTCCCTTGGTACTTAGAACCGTTTTAGTAAAGGCTGGATCGAAACGATCCTTTTTAAACTGCTTACTAACGGCTTGACGCTGTTTGCTTGATTTGGCCATGTATGCCATCTTCATGGCCTTTTGGTAGACCTGGTCGTTATTTTTCTGAATGGATGTGATGTCGACTCCGGTCTGGTGCTGCTTTTGAACTTTTTGCGTGGTCTTTTTGGCGTTTAACGTATTGGTTTCCTGCCGGGTTGTCCTAATCTTAGTCATAAGTTGTTGGTTTTTAGCCTTGGCGTGATGAGTTGAGACTAACAGACATCCTATCAGGATCACTAAGACGAAGATGATGCAGGATGCGACCGTCACGCAAACTAGGTTGACGTCATGTTTGGACTTGTTCATAAAATACCCTCGAATTCTGGAAAATGTAGTTACGTTAATTATAGCGGCTTTAAGTGAGAAGTGTAAATCAAATTTCCGTTAAGTTTCATTGGTTCTAAAGTTGTGATAAATTTTTAAGCAAAATATTTTCCCTGAAATTTCATTCCATGTAAAATTACAGATAAGGAAGTGATAAGAAATGGCTAAAGTAGCTGTACTTGTAACTAATGACGTTGAAGATGTTGAATTGACTTCACCAGTCGAAGCATTGAAAAAAGCTGGTCACGATATTACGATCATCGATAAGAAGGCTGGCGAAGAAATCACTGGTAAACACGGACACAAGACCAAGGTTGACGCTGGAATTGCCGATGTTATGCCGGAAAGCTTTGATGCTTTGCTAGTTCCCGGTGGCTTTTCACCAGATCAACTGCGGGGTGACCCACGGTTTGTTAAATTTGCGAGAAGTTTCTTGTTAGCTGACAAGCCAACGTTTGCGATTTGTCATGGTCCCCAATTGTTCATGCAGACGGGACTGGTTAAAGGTCGCACGATGACCGCTTATAAGACCGTTCAGACCGACATTTACTACGCTGGTGCCATTGTGAAAGATGAGCCAGTGGTAAAGGATCATCACTTAATTACGAGTCGAACACCGGATGATTTGGATCAGTTCAACGCTGCCATTGTCGAAGACTTAATTTGAGCTCGCAATAGTAAAAATGCTTTACGTATTTAATTACGTAAAGCATTTTTTTAATTATGGGTGGTAAACGATTTGGCCGTTAACAAAGGTCATGAGGTTCTGCGCATCGACTTGCTTGCCAATAAACGGCGAATCAATTCCCTTTGATTTCATGTTTTTGGTTGTAATTTGATGCGGCGCATTGAGATTCCAGACTGAGAAATTGGCGTGATTACCAACCTTGATTTGGTTTTCTTTTGAGAGCTTGAAGGCGGCAGTTGGCTTACTACTCATCCATTCTAGTAGTTGACTTAAAGTCACCTGACCGGTTTCAACCAGCCTGGTGTACAACAGTTGGAAAGCTGTTTCGATGCCGGTGATCCCGAAAGCCGCATCGTTAAAAGAATTCCCCTTGTCAGAGACGGTGTGGGGAGCGTGGTCGGTCGCAATCATGTCGATGGTGCCGTCCAATAATCCATCTAGTAACGCTTGCCGGTCTTTTTTGGTTCTCAGTGGTGGATTCATCTTGTACATGGGGTCGTCACTGGTAATCATGGAATCGTCTAGCAACAGGTGATGCGGGGAAACCTCAGCGGTGACATGCACGCCATCCGTTTTAGCCCGTCGAATCAGTTCCACGCTGCGCGCCGTTGAGACGTGACAGACGTGGTAGTGGACGCCACTCACACGTGCGAGTTCAAGGTCGCGAGCTAGTTGGCTGGTTTCCGTCACTTCAGGAATACTCGTTAGGCCTAGTTTTTTTGCTGCTAATCCTTCATTAATGACGCCGCCGTTCATTAACGAGCGGTCTTCGACGTGGGCAGCCAGAGGCAATCCAGTTTGAGCGATTTTTTTCATGGCCTTGTACATGGTATGGGCGCTCTGAATCCCAATCCCATCGTTACTGAAGGCTACGGCTCCAGCCTGTTTCATTGCGGCAAAGTTTACGAGTTGGTCACCACGTTCGTTATAGGTCACGGGGGCGAACTGTTTCACGTTGACAACGCCCTGTTGTAGGTTATGTTCAATCATCGTCTTTAGTTTATCCGGAGTGTTGGGGACGGGCGTGACGTTTGGCATGGCACAGACGGTCGTGTAACCACCTTGAGCGGACGCTTCACTACCGGTTTGGACGGTTTCCTTTTCCGTTTGACCGGGGTCTCTGAAGTGAACGTGCACGTCCACCAAACCGGGCAGTACCACCTTATTCATGGCGTCAATGACCCTGTTGGTTTGCGTTGGCTCAATTTGAGGTTTAATTTGTTTAATAACACCATCATCTAACAGTAAATCACACTGTTTGAGAGCTTGATTTTGAAATACTTGCCCGTTTTGAATTAAAATTTTCATCGTTCGTCAATTCCCTCAATATCTGCTTTATTCACAATGCCCTTATTAACGAGGACGTCGGTCAAAATGGCCATGCGCATGTACATCCCGTTCGTCATCTGTTTAAAGATTCGCGACTTGTCAGCTTCAACGAGGTCGGAATCAATCTCAATTCCCCGGTTGACGGGAGCGGGGTGCATGATGATGGCGTTATCCCTCATCGTTTGGTAGCGCTCCTTAGTTAAGCCAAATTGTTCGTGGTAACTGGTGGCGTCAAAGTCCGCCAGTTCTTTTCCGAGGCGTTCCTTTTGCACCCTGAGTAACATCACAATGTCGGAATTGTGGGCCAGTTCGTCAACGGTTAAATGTTTACCGTACTCCTCAAATTTCGGGTCGTACCACTGGTCGGGACCCGCAAACGACACGTACGCTCCGAGTTTAGTTAAAAGTTCCATGTTGGAACGGGCCACTCGGGAGTGGTTTAAGTCGCCAATGATCCCGACGTTTAAATCCTTGAAGGTGCCAAATTCCTGGTAGATGGTCATCATGTCAAGAAGTGATTGGGATGGGTGCTGGCCACTTCCGTCACCACCGTTGACCACACTAATTTTCAGGTTGTCGTTCAGTAGTTGTCGGTAGTACTCGTTTTCGGGATGCCGAATGACTGCGATGTCAACGCCAATCGCCTGAAGCGTTTTGATGGTGTCGGAGAGGGTCTCACCCTTGGTTACCGAACTGGTATCAGCGTTAAACTGGAGAACCTGAATGCCAAGTCTGCGTTCTGCCATCTCAAAGCTGGTGTGCGTTCTGGTACTGTTTTCAAAGAAGAGGTTCATTGCGTAGGTGGGGCGGTTTAGGTGCACCGATTTGTCTTCTTTAAAGAGTTGCGCCAGTTTAATCTTATGTAAAACCTGTTTCTCGTCCATGTCAGAGACCGTCACTAAGTCATGCTTGTATGAATATGCCATTTGATCCTCCTAGATTTTCACTTGGTTGAATTGCGTAAATAAAGGGCCTACTACAAATTAACGTAGTACGCCCACTTTTTGACATGACCAGTTAACTTTTCAATCTCTCTGGATTGAATTAAAGTAGTCTCGATTTATTTGATAAATACTCTAACTAAATTGACGTAGAAAGTCAATTATTTTTTAGGCAAGTTTTCTCAGTTGACAAGTGCGACTCGTTGCCATTATGATAATGACAATCAATCTTTAATTGGTTCAGAGAATCCAAAAGATTATTCATCCTAATTAAACTAATCGCGGTCGCAACTATGACAAATGGGAACTTCTCTGAATGCCCACTAATAGTTGTGACTTTTTATATACCAAAGGAGTTATTTACAATGGATCACATTTCAATTGCAGCACAGATCGGTAACGAGATGTTTGCCCATCCCTTTTTAAATGCCGCTGGAGTCTTTGACGAAACCGCTGAAGAGATGAATCAAATCCTGAAATCCGAAGCTGGTGGCGTGACGACCAAGAGTGCCACGTTAGAGCCACGTGAGGGGAACCCCAAGCCGCGCTATGCTGAAACAGAGTTTGGCAGTATCAATTCCATGGGATTACCAAACAAGGGACTGGCATACTATCTTGATTACATTGAACAAAATCAGATTAACAAACCAATTGATTTATCAATCTCGGGAACCTCCCTTGGTGACAACATCACGGCTCTAAGAAAAATTCAAGACAGTAGCTTTACCGGTCTATGTGAACTCAACTTGTCGTGTCCGAATGTGATTGGAAAGCCCCAGATTGGTTATGATTTTGCGGCCGTTCATGCGGCCATGGAAGCCATTTTTAGTTTTTACACCAAGCCACTGGGCCTCAAGTTACCACCATATTTTGACCTACAACAATACGACGCCATAAGTAAGATTTTGAACCAGTATCCCTTGACCTACATCAACACCATTAACAGTGTTGGTAACGGCTTAATTGTGGACGCTGACACCGAATCAGCAGTCATTTCCCCCAATGGTGGTTTTGGCGGCATCGGTGGTTCATACATCAAGCCCGTGGCACTGGCAAACGTACGAGCCTTCAGAAAGCGTTTGAAGCCAGAAATCAAGATTATCGGAACTGGTGGCGTTCGCACCGGGAAAGATGCCTTTGAGTTAATCCTGTGTGGTGCTGATATCGTTGAGGTCGGAACCGCTCTTTTAAAGGATGGCCCTGAAATCTTTTCACGTTTGGATTCTGAACTGACAGATATTATGCTTCACAAGGGCTACCATCAGTTGTCTGATTTTCGGGGAAAACTCAAGGAGCAGCAGGATTAATTTGGTCCTAGAATGATTTTAAATACTGCTATTAACGAAAAGGTGACCACACGATCAAATCGCGTGATCACCTTTTTAGTTTGAACCTTAAACTGCGTTTGAAATTTCACCAATTGGACCGGGAATTAACAGTACTAACGCCATGCAGACGAGTAGTACGATTACAAGTACAACAGCGATGGCAATAATAATCTTAGTTGACTTGGACATAAATCTCCTCCTAATCATTTTTGATTAGATCAGTCAAAAAGATGAGCTCCCATGAATTGAAACACACAATCTCGATCTTTTTGAGTTTGATCTTGTGTTCCTCATTTAAAATGGGGTCAAACGGATCGTCAACGGCTCGTGAAATCAGTGAGAAATTGGACGGTTCTCGATTTTTCATGTAGCCGATGCGGTCTTTTTTCTGGTTCTTCTTGTTAATTGTGACGACTTCAAAATTCACTTCACTCCGTGACAGATAATCAAGGACCTCCTGAAGTGGATTCTTAAAAGGAAGGTCTTCAATTGTTTTAATTTGTGGTGTATCCTTAAGCCCATATTCAGTCGCAAGGGTCCGATACTCGATCATCTGTTTTAAGTACGGAGTTCCCGTGTTAAAAACTGGAACTTCTTTTGTCAGATCGATTAATTCGTAGTTATCAAGACGACCTTCAAGGTCAATGGTCCTCATCAGCGCATACTTGTCGTTATGTTTTAAAATGTAACCAACGTCGAATTTGTTTTTCCGTTCATTTTCAAAGTATTCCACCATCGTGGTGGGATTGAGTTCATCAATATCAATGTCTTCCATTTTATTCACCTCCTGGGCTCAATTTCATCATACCCAAACGCTCACGATAGTACAAACATTTAGAAAATTGAGTTTAATTGGGTGTAAAATAGATACCAGAAGAACTAATAAAGGGGAATTTCATGTTAAAAAAACTTGTCAA
This sequence comes from Fructilactobacillus sp. X2R5C3, assembly GCF_059901325.1. Classification (NCBI taxonomy): domain Bacteria; kingdom Bacillati; phylum Bacillota; class Bacilli; order Lactobacillales; family Lactobacillaceae; genus Fructilactobacillus; species Fructilactobacillus sp. X2R5C3. Next base: position 198,331 of record NZ_JBWXUY010000001.1, read on the forward strand.
GACGCGTCAATTCAAAACGTTATCGCTGGAATTCGTGGCGTATGCTTTCGTCATTTTAGACTTACTTTATTATGAAGCTTTTCACCTGTCGGCTGAGATTGGTCTAATCTTCATTTTTATGGCGGTTCCAATGGCTTTCTTTGAGTCAAAGGGGAAGGGTTATCAGTGGTCGTGGCTCGCGGCTTCGACCTTGATTTGTGGAGCAGCCGCTTCCGTAATGAATCGACCGTACTTTGTGTTGGCTGTGCTGTTCTTTACCGCCGTTTATGCCTTCATGATTTATCACCCGATTAGTCTGTATCCTAAGTTTTGGATGATGTTGATCTACTGGATGGTGTTCATCTTGGGATGCGACATCATCACGTGGACGGGACGCAAGATTAACATTGTGACCGAGAGTCATAAGCAACTTTTGAGCGCTAATCTTGAAATTATTGGAATTACCCTGTTAGTGATGGTGATTTTGACGGCAATCGGCTACTTCTTGATTCGTGGGCAGTTAGAACCTTTGCTCATTAAAAACAGCATCATGTTCTGGATTAACGTGGTGTTGAGCGTCCTGTTGGTCATTCAGTCGGCGGTCGTGGTTTTCTGGCTGAAATTTGGACCGTTTCACCTTCACCTTGGCCCGCATTCCATCATCGGTGGTTTTACGATGGTGGGTGGCAGTTTGATTGCCCTCTTGATTTACATTGAACTGGTGTTTATTATCATTAATTCAATTTGGTCCAGTTATACAATGGGAAAGTGGCAGGTCGTAAGTAGCTTTGTTTACTTGGACCTAGTGCTCGTGTTTATCATGCTGCTTTTGGGAAACTCATTAATTTAAATAAAATTGACAAGAGAAAATGGCTTCACGTATTTGAGTACGTGAGGCCATTTTTGGGTTTAATGTAAGTTCTTTAATTTTTGTACAAAGTCCGTTATTCCATTAGCATCTATAGCAGTTAGTTTTCCTATGGGTGATTTATTTATGATTGCTTTTTTATCAATTGATCTTAAAACTCCACAATCAACATATGATTGCTTTTTTAATCCTGCAATTTTCCATTCGACAATAGGATAATAAGACTTTTTTATAGTAGCTGACTTTGTTTTATATCTAGAAGTTATTGGAAAGTATCCAATTTTGTTTTTGTCTAATGTTCCCAACACTAGAAGTGGTCTATCTTTAAATCCATTTTGGGTAATGAAAGTTACTCGTGCAATATAAATTTCAAATTGATCAACCATTGAGACCCCAGTCGACTAATGCTTGATCATCAGTATTATCATTAATAACAATCTCGCCTTTAGCATTGGTTTTAGTTTTTTTGGCGGGGACTTGATTTAATATGTTATTCCAAACAGATTTATTATCTCTTTTGGTAATTACGATTGAGTTACCTTTAACTGTAAGACAAATATTTGTACTGTCCGTTATATCTAATTCTTTTCGTACGCTAGCAGGAATAGTAACTTGACCTTGTTTAGATATTTTAGTATTTACAACTGGTGTCATTATATACCTCTCTTTACTTAAATCACTTTACCATTTAACTACATTAATTGTATCTTTATTAGTTAGATAATACAAGTAAGTTTGTTTAAAATAAGTGCTTGTGTTTATCATGCTGCTTTTGGGAAATTCATTAGTTTAAATAAAATTGACGAAATAAAATGGCTTCACGTATTTAAGTACGTGAGGCCATTTTTGGTTTGCTTAGTTAAAACGCCATTACCAATAACTTAATTCCTTCAACGATGAAGTAGATCCCGATGAAGATAATAACAACGGCGTTTGAAAGGTATGGGGTAAACAATAGGATAATTCCAATGATGATTCCGATAATACCGGCCGTTACGATTAACCAGTAGTAACGTTTGGCTGATTTCTGTTGTGCTTTGGTTGCCGAGTAGATGCTTAGACCAGAGTCAACGATGAACCAGATCGCAAAGGCAATGGCGATGAGGTAGAAGCCAAATGAGCGGCTGAATAACAGGATCAGACCAATGATGATATCGATAATTCCATTAATGATAATCAAATATCCCGAAACATCAAAGTTCTTTTGCAGTTGATGATGAAGCACCAAGTGATACAGGCCAATGCAGAGTGCCACGATTCCTAAAATAACGGCTAGTGCCTGCAGTGTGGCAAATGGCTTGATGAAGACAAAGAGTCCAGCGGCAACAAAGATAATTCCCGCAATTAAGGCCCATCCATCAAAACCTTTTTCTTTTTCATTAAACATATAAAACGCTCCCTTTATTTAAAGCTATTACGTGGTCAATTATAACGTAGTTTGTAAGGAATTGTGTAATAAAAAACATACCTGGCGTTTGTTGCGTATATTAAACTTGGGCGGATAGAAAAGAGGCGAAATTATGTTTTTAAATAACTCATAATTGACAATTGGGTATTATTAATATGATAATTATGGAAGAATTACTTAAATATGTAAGGGGGAATTAATATGGCGAAAGCATTAAGTGTAGCTGACTATGTAATTAAACAAACACAAAAAGAAAACGAGCCAATTACTAATTTAAAATTACAGAAAGTATTATATTTTTTAAACGTTATCCATTTAATTGAATGTGACAAACCCTTAATTACTGATTATAAATTTGAGAAATGGTTATATGGTCCCGTAATTCATAATATTTACAGGGAGTACTCCTCTAATGGAGCTGATAATATTAAGATTCCAAAACAGTATGTTAAAAGTTATAGTTTAAACGACGAAGGAAAAGTAAATGAAACGCCCTATTCTCCTGAAGATTTAGAATTATCGGCAGATACTAGGAATTTTATTAAAAATCATTTAAATGATTTATTGAGGTTTAATCCATTTGAACTAGTTGATTACTCACATAAAGAACCACAATGGAATAATAAAAATCATATTCAGTATGATGATAAGGAGACAATTAACTATTATTCAAATAAAAATAATAGATTTTGGGAAAATAATAAATATGGAAACTCAGGAAAAAAATAATCAAAAAGAAATATGTGCAGAAGTATCAAAAAAATATTGTAAACTTATATTTTCCTCAAAATCTTTGAACGAGGTAAATACAAATTCTCTGAAACAAACTCTATCTGATATGGAAAAATATAATATCCATGTTCCTTATGAAATAATTGCGGAAAAAATTTTTAATTGCGAAGAAAGTAAGGTTAAAGGGCTCGTAGATCAGGCTGAAGAAATTCTCAATACAGTTAGTTCTACAGGCAATCCTAAAAGGTCAGAAATAATTGATTCTACTATCCGTAATATGGAATTAACTAAAGTACAAGATGAGTTTATTGATAATAAAACAAATGATGCTAATAAAGAATTGGCTAGTATTAAAGAACAATCTGATAAAATTAGTAAGATGAAAGAGAATATTTATACTGATTTTATAACTATTTTAGGAATTTTCACTGCCATTACATTTGCTATATTTGGTGGAATTACTAGTGTTTCTCATGCTTTTGAGAAAATCCAAAATGTTTCTTCTATTGGTGGTGCATTAATATCTGCTGGAATATCATTTCTTTTAATTTATGGAGTTGTCATTGTTTTATTTACTGGAATTTCAAAAATAACTCATCTTCCTCAAAAATATTCTTTTAGTATGGGAATAACAATTTGTTTAATACTATCTGCCATTGCTTCTATTGGGATAGGTACATTTTGTGTAATGAAATAGCATGATTAAAGATCTAACATTAATTTATAATGTTGGATCTTTTTTTGTGAACGCACTCAATTATGTAAACATTAATTAACATGTTTCCACCTTGTAAGTGCTCTTCTTTTTAAACGAGTGCTTTATTATTCTTCTGCTTACGGTATATTGAAATTAATAAAACTTAAAGGAGTACATAAATGAAAATTATTTTTGCTCAGCAATTACAAAAATTACGAAAAGAAAAGAGAGTTTCTCAAGAAGAGTTGGCAAATGATTTATATGTGACCCGTCAAACAGTTTCGAAATGGGAACTTGGTGAAACTACTCCAAATTTAAATACAATTGAGAAAATTGCCAAAATTTTTCAAATTCCAGTAGAGGTGTTGTTATTTGGTAATAAACCAGATAAAAATTCATCTAATCAAAATGGATACAATTCTCCTCAAAACGTTAACGAAAGATATCATCCGATTAATAATGTGTGGGAATTCTTAGCTAGATATTGGTGGATTGTTTTAATTTTGATTTTAGTATCTGGATTTGTGTTTACCGTAGCAGAAATGTTCCATAGTTAAGTTTATAGAGAGGAATTGGTATGCTTTCAGTAAAAGATATTAGTGTTTCTTTTGGGAAAAATCATGTCTTGAAAAATGTTTCATTTGAAGTTAAATCTGGTGAAATTGTAGGTTTAATCGGTCCTAATGGAGCCGGTAAAAGTACGATTATGAAAACAATTTTAGGTCTTCTAAAGTTTAAGGGGTCAGTTTCCTTAAATGGTCAAAGTGTCACCACTACTAACCATATTGCACTGAAAAAAGTGGGAGCGTTGGTTGAAAATCCAGCTATTTATCCATTTTTAACAGGGATGGAGAACCTTAAACTATATAGTAAAGATTCAACAGATATGCATCATATTGTTTCGTTATTACAGATGAATTCATACATTGACCAAAAATCTAAAAATTATTCTATTGGAATGAAACAAAAATTGGGGATTGCAATTGCTTTATTAAATAAGCCTGATTTAGTTATTTTGGATGAGCCAATGAACGGTTTAGATATTGAAGCTACCATTAGTGTTAGAAAGATCATTAGGGAATATGCCCAAAATGGGACTGCCTTTTTAATTTCTAGTCATATATTATCAGAATTACAGAAAGTCATGACGGATATTTTAATTTTAAAAAATGGCAAAATAATTTTAAGTAAGTCATTACAAGAAATTTTTGAAACTAATGATCAAAAATACCGATTAATTACACGAAATATGAATAAGACAAAAGATATCTTAAAGAAATTCAAAGTTGATTTTATTGATGAAAGTGATTTTTATGTAATTAATCGAAGCAATTTGGATAAAATTCAAGAAATTCTGGCTGATAATAGTATTTATCTTGAAGAGTTGACTCCTGATAATGGTAATTTGGAAAAGATTGTAGTCCAAATTCTGGAGAAAGAGGGGGTTCAATAGAATGATTGCCAGTTTACGACATGAATTTTATAAATTTGTTCACCAAAGATTACCCTTATATGGAATTGCGGTTTTGTTTGTTTTAATGCTTTACAGTGCCTTAACTGGAAATAATAACAATTTAGTGGTTACACAAGGCTTCGGTATGGGCCAATGGTCCATCGTGATTTTAATTGCGGTTGCATCTGATTTTATTGCCATTGAATACCGTAATCATACTATTAGTACTCTGTTTTATAAAACATCTAATAAATTAAAGATTTATTTATCTAAGTTTATGATTGTGATGTTTTATGGAATAACTTTATTAGGACTTGGTTCCTTGTTAACTTTGATATTTACGTTCTTTTTAGCTAATCAAGAATTTTCCTGGTTTTCGCTTGTTAATGATCAACATACTGTTTTAATTTCCCTCTTATTGAATGTCGTTGGTTATCTATTGTATATGATTTTTGTGATTGTACTTGCTTTTCTTCTTATTGTTTTAACTCAAAATGAATCGTTTGTAATTGCGATGGGACTATTAATCGTGTTTTTAGGATCGAATATCTCAACCGCCATCATGAAAAGCATCCCGACTTCAGTCAATTTTATAAAATGGAATCCGTTGAATATGATTTATGTAATTAATCAATTATCTAATAAAAAGTACTTTCTATTTTCAAATTTAAGTAATGTTCAGTTAATAATAGGAACGCTTATTTATGGACTAGGGTTTTTTGTTGTTGGGTATTTTATTTTTAAGCATCAACGGATTTAAAATGGAGGGGATCTAGTTATGCTACGTTGTTTACATCAGGAACTTTATAAAAGTATTCATCGAAAAATTGTTTATATTACACCATTTTTAATTCCCGTTTATATGCTCATTGTTAAGATGGCTTCTGGTAATCAACAAAATAATTTGTTAGCTATGACAAATGACGATTCTAATCAGATTATTCCCTTAGTGTTAATCATAGTTTGTTCGACACTTTTTACGATGGAATATCAGAATAATGCGATTTTAACGATCCTTTATAAAGCTCCGCAAAAAGCTGACGTTTATTTTGCTAAAGTACTGATTGCATGTAGTTATGCGATAATATTACATTTATTTTCAATAATTTACTTTTTTATTTTCCAGTTAGTTCCGTTTACTTCTTTGTCAATAAATTGGTTAGATTTATATCAATATCACAGTCCGTTAATTATAAATATGATTATTTTTAATTTAGTGGATTTGGTTGCATCTTTATTGATAATTAGTTTGGTATTTATTGCATCATGCATTATTAATTCAAATGCGGTAGTTATTACAACTAATATTCTCATCGTTTTGATTGGTCAATTCGTCTCAGGCAATTTAGTAGATAAAAGTAATTCATTTTCTAATATATTAAAATGGAATCCCTTTAATATGCTGAACTTGACTAATCAATACTATAACTACGGAACTTATCATTTAACAACTCTTTTGAGCAATGGTCAATTAATGATTGGAACATTGGGATGGTCACTCACATTTTTAGTGTTAGGGTACATAATTTTTCAGAGAAAAAGTTTTTGATTAATATTTTTTATAAATAACGAAAAATACCTTTAGATTGGATTGATAAAATCCATCTAAAGGTATTTATATTGTTTAACTTTTAATAAAATGAAGGTTTGGAAAGATTCTCAGTACCTGGTTCAACCACGCCAATGTCTTCACGTTGGTATTTACTTGGGTCTTCAATGATGCTGACAATTAACTTGGCAATGGCTTCCCGGGTGACTTGCGCACCCTTAAACGGTTTACCAGCGGGGATAACTTCGTATTTTTCGTTGTTCTTGTCGTTATAAAGCCAGGTCATCTTCAAGTAAGTGTAGTCAATGTCGGAATCAAGCAGTTCCTTATAGGCTTTCTTGGGATCAGCGTAGGTACTGCCAATCATCTCGTTGTTCCACTTCTTAAATGGTCCAACGACCGTATCGTCAACGTCTAGGAGACCAGCGACGATTAAACGTTTAACGTCTGCTTGGTCCATGGCCTTGATAACGGAACTCATTGCCTTAGCGTGAGGGACATCCGAAAAGACGATGTCTTGACCTTTCATAACGCTTGTCAAGGTTTCATCATCATTGATGTCACCGTCAACGACGGTTTCTCGTTTGGGGTCACTGACAGTTAAGCGACTTTTAGCGTTACGAGCTAGTAGGGTCATGTCAACGTCGGTGTCCTTTAGTAATTTTTGAATTACGATGCTAGGAATTTGTCCCGCGGCACCTAAGATTAGTACTTTTTTTGCCATATGCAATTCCTCCGTTTCTATTCATCACTTTTGACGCCCTTAGTGTGACGCATTTCGTAACGAACTACAAATGTTATGAACGCCGAAAACAGTAAAATAATGGCGACAATCGTGTAGGGGTAGTGAGGGTTAATGTCCATTAGGACTCCAGAAAAAATGGGTCCAATGATGTTACCAACGCTGGTTAGTGACATATTTAAGCCGTTGATTAATCCCTGGTTATTTTTGCCAAAACGAGTCAGCAGTGTTGTGATGGCGGGCCTTAACACGTCAAAGGCACAGAAGACGACTAGGGTGGCAATGATGACTTCGATTTTGCTGTGAGCAAACAGAATCCAGACGATACAGATGGAACTGAGGATGAAACAGTCACGGATGAGACCCAGTTCACCGCGCATTCGGACCAAGCGGTCGAAGAAGACGACCTGAAGGACCAGGGAAATCATCCCGTTGATGATTAGGACGACAGCAATGTTATCAAGGGTAAAGTGAAAGACCTGGTTCACGTAGATCGTGTAGATACTTTCAAAGCCCTGCAGGCCAAATGATGAGATTAAAATCATGGCAAAAAGGGCAATCATGGTCCCGTTTAAGATGGACTTCAGGCCCTTTTCGGTGATGTGGACTTCCTCCATGACGGGATTTTTTTGATTGGTCTGTTTGATGTGCTTGGGAAGTCCTATGACAAAGAAGATGACGGCGATGATGCCAAGGACGCCCGCAAACCAGAACGGCGTCTTGTACCCAAACTTGGCAAGTGCACCACCAATCCCGGGACCGATGATTAAACCACCACTAAAGGCAGCCGATAGCAGGCCAATGACCTTGGCCCGTTGTTCTGAAGACGACAGGTCAGCGGCCATTGCCATGGACGTTGGCACCACCATGGCGGCCGAAATTCCACCAATTAGTCGGGAAATATCGAATAACAGCAGTGTGTTAGAGGCCGCAAACATCATTTCCGAGACGGAATAAAGAACGAGTCCTCCAGCCAGAATCGGTGCCCGACCAATCTTGTCAGAGATTCGACCGACAAACGGCGATCCGATGAACTGAGTTAGGGCGTACAGGGAAGTCATGGTTCCCATCTGAGCGGTGGTTAAATGATATTCGTTTTTAATGAAAGGTTCGACTGGAATTACCAGACTCATCCCTAAACAAATGATAAAGTTCGCAATAATCAGGATGAAAATTGCTCGTTTGGCAGCTTTTGACACGTCGTTCCCTCCCATTTCGTTAAGTAATATCATCCATTTTAGCACGGTATCACGCGCTTGCTCCAGTCCCTTTCTGAGAAATTGTGAAGTCAGATAAGTTGAAAAGCCGTGGCTTCGGACTTACATTCCGTAAGTTAAATTTTGATTGCAAGGCGTTACACTTATTAATTGTAATTGAAAATAAAAATCAATAGAATGGATGCAACGAGAGAAGAAGGGATGGTTACATGAAGAAGGAAGAATTAGATCGTAATTTAAAAAAGTATGCGGAACTGATTGTCAAGGTCGGAGTAAACGTCCAACCGGGCCAGACGGTCGTTCTGTATATCTCTGATCATCACCAGGACTTGGCCCACATGATTGTGAAAGAAGCCTATAAAGCTGGGGCCGCCGATGTGATGGTGAAGTGGGACGATACCTTTGTTTCTAAGCAGTTCTTAGAACACGCTAGTGACGAACGGTTGGAAAACATTCCCCAGTACATGATTGATGAGGCCAACTACATCGTTGATAAGCATGCCGCTCGAATCTCAGTTTTGTCTGAGGACCCGGCTGCTTTTGCCCAAATTGATCCCAAACGAGTGGCCAAGAACACGGCTGCCATGGGGAAGGCCACGAACGCGGTCCGGGTTGCTACGCAGAATAACGACTTAACCTGGACGGTCGTGGGTGCCGCTGACACAGCCTGGGCAAAACAGGTTTTTCCTGACTTACCGGATGACGAAGCCGTTGATAAGTTGTGGCGCGAGATTTTCAAAACCGCTCGAGTTGATAACGACGACCCCATTCAGGCTTGGAAGGACCACAAGGACCAACTCCAAGAAAAGGCAGCTTGGTTAAATGAGGAACAGTTTGACACGTTGCAGTACCATTCCCCACGAACTGACATGGAGGTCGGATTGCCCAAGCACCACGTCTGGGTCGGGGCTGGCAGTACCAGTGTTGATGGCATTAAGTTCATGCCCAACATGCCAACCGAAGAGGTCTTCACGGCTCCTGACAAACGCCGGATTAACGGTCACGTCACTTCAACGAAACCGTTAAGCTATTCTGGCACTTTGATTGAAGACATGGAGTTCACTTTTAAGGACGGACAGGTCGTAAAGGCTACTGCCAAGAAAGGGCAAAAGACACTTGACCACCTCCTTGCCACCGATCCGGGAGTTCGTTCGCTCGGCGAAGTTTCACTGGTGCCGGATCCTAGTCCAATTTCACAATCGGGGATCATTTTTTATAACACCCTGTACGACGAAAATGCCAGTGATCACATGGCCCTGGGCGCTGCTTATCCATTCAGCGTTGTTGGTGGGACCGAGATGAGTCCGGAAGAACAAGACCAGGCTGGCTTAAATAGCAGTCAAGAACACGTTGATTTCATGATGGGTTCTGACGACATGAACATCGACGGTGTTAAAGCTGATGGGACGGTCGTTCCCGTCTTTCGTAACGGAGACTGGGCCTAGTGGAAAAACCAACTGAAGTGGCTCATCCGCTCACGATTGCGTCCACCACTGACAACAACATGGCACTGCCGCTGGCAATTAATTACACTTCCATCCTTTTAAACAATCCCGATGCAGACTTTGAGTTTTTTGTCGTCAACGATTATCTAAATCCCAAAAATCAGAACTTAATTGCCACGCTTCCGAAGCTTTTTCAAAACTGTCTAACGGTGAAATTTTTAAAACCCCACGAGGACCGTTACCAGAAGGCCAACACGGATGCTCCGAACAGCATCATCAAACGCAATACTTACTACCGCATTGATATTCCAGAAGAAATTGACCGTCCCAGGATTCTCTATCTTGACGCTGATATGATTTGTGTGGGAAACATTGATGAACTTTATCACGCTGATTTAAATGGGAAAGTAATTGGCGCCGTTGAAAATGCTGGTTATTTGGACCGCCTGCGTGAGATGGGAGTCAGTGAGAAAGCTGGCCACTACTTTAACGCCGGCTTGTTACTAATTGATACCGAGAAGTGGCGGAAAAACGGTATTTCTCAAAAAGCTCGTAGCCTTTCAAATGACCATCCGGAAATGTTGCGGTTTCAGGATCAGGACGCCTTAAATGCCATTTTTAACGGTGATTGGCAGGCATTACCCTCCAAGTACAACGTGCAAAGTAACCTTATTAAAGGCAAGTACCGCAAAAGTGAGACGACGGACGGGCAACGTTCTCAAGTAGAGGCGTTGGATCATCCCGTCATTGTGCACTACACAAACTTCGATAAGCCGTGGATTGTCAAGGTGGATCATCTGCATCCCTTGAGAAGTCTGTATGATGAGTACCAAAATAAATTACTGAATCAACTAGCGTGGTACGTTAGTAATCATCACTAGTTTTAAACCTAAAAAAGCACTTCAGAAAATTCTGAAGTGCTTTTAGTTTATTTAAAGAAGTGCTTTTGGTTTATTTAAATAGGTAGATGATGATGGTGCCAATCATGTACGTCAAAATGTATAACATAACGATCAGTGAAACGTTTTTAACGATGACGTTATAAATTTCTCCCTTGTTTTGATTGAAGTTAAACACTTTGACTTTGGTCCAAACGTAAGGATAAATTAGAATGGTCAGTAGGGCAAAGTAGGGAACAATGCCGACTGCCAAAGAAAGAATTGGAATGACGATGATTGAGAGCCAGTAGACCCAGTCAAACACCCTAATGGCGTTCTTTTTCCCGATGTAGTCGACTAGTGTATGACGGTTATTACCAATGTCTTGTTCGAGGTCACACGTGTCGTTTGCGAGTTGAATGATGAAGAAGAGGATAAACGGTAATAGCGTCACCAAAAAGGCGTCCAGCACACTCATAAGGGTGAAGTTCCATCGGTGGATGCTTCCCATGTACATGTAAATGAGTGGGACAAAGAACGGAATTAACGTGGCGACCGCTAACTCACAGAATGGGGTGGCGTCTAAAGGCTTTGGTCCTGCCGAGTACGCCAATCCCAATAGAAAACCAATCACACCAATTACCAGCGTGGGCCAGCCAGTAAAGTAACTGAGGATCAAACCGGCGATGATAATGAAAGCGGCAAAACCGTACAACCAGTGCCGAATCATCGTGAGACTCAGATGATTACTACCAATGGTGCTCGTACTGTGCTTGTAGTCCGTCTTGTCGGTGGCGTGTTCGTAGTCTTCGAGGTTATTCTGCATGTTTAAAAAGAGGTGCAGGGCGATGACAATCACGAAGGCACAGATGGCATACAGCCAGTTAAACGAGCCATAGTAATAATAAGAAAAACTAGCCGCAAGTATGAGCCAGGTCACGTCCAGCGGTGTTGTGTAAATCTCAGTTAGTTGATAAAAATACTTCCAGGTCATGATTTACCTCCAGTGTAAATGAATTAAAGAAAGATTTTGATGATGGTTCCGATCATGTAAGTAATGATATACAACCCCATTAACATTGTCACCCCACCAACGATTTGATGATAGACTTCTTGCTTGTTCTGGTTGGTTTGAAAAACTTTAACTTTCTTCCAGGCCAGCGGATAAGTCAAAATAATTAAATTTGAAATGATTGGGACGTATCCAAAGAAGGATAAAATTGGTATGATTAAGATTGTCAACCAGAAAACAATTGTAAATAATTTAATTGCGTCTGATGGTCCGATGTAATACACCAGGGTGTAACGGTGATTTCCGATGTCTTCTCTTAGGTCACAGGTGTTGTTGGCGAGTTGGGTGATGTAGGCAAGCACAAACAGGAACATGGTGACCAAGAAGACGTCGACGATACTATCCCAGGAAAAGTGAAAGCGATGAATGCTTCCTAGATAGACGTAAACCAGCGGGTCAAAAAACATGATGAGCATGCCGGTCGCAAGTTCACAAAATGGGGTGGAGTCCACTGGTCTCGGACCCGCCGAGTAGGCTAATCCGAGGCCAAAGCCGATGATGCCGATGATTAGCGTCGGCCAACCAGTGAGGTATGCGAGCGTGAGTCCAAGGACGGCGACAATTATCCCCATTATTACGACCCATTTCCAGATCATCCGGGTACTTAGGTGGTACTTACCAATGATACTGGTAGCGTGCTTGTAGTCGGTCACGTCGGTTGCGTGTTCGTAGTCTTCCAGGTTGTTATGTAGGTTTAAAAACAGGTGCATCAAGAACACGATGAAGAAGGCCCAGATGGCATACAACCAGTTAAAAGAACCGTAAAAGTAGTACGAAAAGCTGGCACAGAACAGTAGGATTAAGACGTCGACTGGCGTGGTGTACATCTCGGTTAGTTGATAAAAGTATTTCCACTTCATTGTTTTGCCTCCGAAAGTCATTGTTAATGTTATTATTATTAAGGATAATGCTGTTATTATAGTACCATGAAAATATCGTAAGGTTACCATAAAAAAGGAAAAGACATGAAAACAACCATTTGGAATAAATTTCCTGAAATTGAATCTGAACTGGTTCAAGTTCAATCACTCATAAGTAAAGAGATTCAGGTTCCTGAGGCCGAGTTTAAACGGGGAATCGAAGAACTAATTAATGGAAACGGCAAGATGTTAAGGGCGGCGCTCCTGTTAATCGCGGGTAACTTTGGCACGGAAGCAGTTGAGCGAGAGAAACTCCTCCAGGCCGCCGCTTCAATTGAGGTCATTCATTTGGCTTCTTTGGTTCACGATGACGTCATTGACCAATCGGACCTAAGACGGGGGGAAGATACGTTAAACGCTCAATTTGGCCAGCGCGAAGCGATCTACTTGGGTGATTACCTGTTCACGAAATACTTTGAAATGCTTTTGGACTACGCTCCGAGTTTTGATAATTTGCGTTACAACGTTGAAAGCATGAAGGACGTCTTGTTTGGCGAGTTGGCCCAAGACGAAAGTAAGTATGATTTAGACCGAAGTGAACAGGACTACTTTGATTCAATTCAGGGAAAGACGGCGGAACTCTTCAAAGTGGCAATGGGGGAGGGTGCCATCCTTTCAATGGCTGACAATAACACCGTCCAGATTGCTGAGCAGATTGGTTTGAACTTTGGGATGGCGTTTCAGATTCGAGACGACCTCCTAGACTTTGAGCCAGACGTTGAAACCGAAAAGCCCACCCTGCACGATGCCAGTGAGGGCGTGTATACCTTGCCCGTCATTGAAACTTTCAAGACCGCTGACGGTCCAAAGTTAAAAAAAATCTTAAAAAAAGACCAGCTTAAAAAAGCTGATCTAAAAGAAATTGCTAAAATTGTGAGTGACAGTGGCGGAATGAAGGCGGCGCGTCAGATTTATACGCAGTACTTAGACGACGCTTTTGACCTAATTGCGCAGTTACCACAATCTGAGAGTACCGCCGTCCTTAAAACCATCATTTCGGAATTGTTTCAGTATTCTAAATAACCGAATAATTATTTCCCAACGTCCATTGCGTACAGTTTACGATAACGGGCGTTATTTTTATACAATGCTTGCGGGTTTCCTTCCATCTTGATGACGCCGTTTTCAAGGAAGATGACCTCATTCATTTCGTCTAAGCCCTGAAGGTGATGGGTAACCCAAATCATGGTTTTGTCTTTTAAAACTCGACTAATGGTGTTAATCAGGTTATTTTCGGTAATCGGGTCCAGTCCCACCGTGGGTTCATCGAGTAGGACAATTGGATTGTCCTGCAAGAGGATGCGGGCGAGCGCAATTCGTTGCCGTTGCCCGCCAGAGAATCTGATTCCGTTTTCCTTGACGTTCGTTTCATAGCCGTCTGGTAGTGATTCAATGTAATCAGACAATCCTACGGCCTTGATGGCCCTTTTGACGTCTTCGTCAGTAGCGGTTTCGTTTCCGATTCGGACGTTGTTTAAGACCGACGTGTCAAATAGAAACGGACTCTGATCCAGCACACTGAACCACTTGTAACTGTCAGATTCAAACTTGTAGGCATCGATGTTGTTGATTAAGACGTGTCCAGTCGTTGGCGTAAGTGCTCCGGTTAAAAGCTGCAATAGGGTCGTCTTTCCAACCCCACTGGGGCCGATGATTGCTAACTTGTGGTGTTTATCAATCTTAAACGAGACGTCTTTGATGATGTCATTTGCGTCGTCCTGGTAGTGAAAAGTCACGTGATCGAGTTTAATGGAGTTAAAGTCAGCTGGGGCGGGCAGCTTTTCGTCTGAGACGTACGGTTTCCTCTCTTCGTCTGAAAGTTGATTCAAGTGGACCACCGAATCACTGTACATTGGCCACTCTTCTAAGGCTTGAGAGACCGGTACGAAGGTATCCATCAGCGGGAAGATTCCCATGACGAAGGCGGCCGCGTAGTTAACGAGTTCCTGTGACCCCTTGAAGTACAGGTTAGACCAAAGCAGGGTCCCGATGATGACGATTGCGAAGACCACTTTAATGAGAAATTCACGATTCCACTCAAATAAGTGGGTCTGATCGTTAGACTTGGCAATCTTCGGGTCGTTTTTTCTGACATGATTAAGAAAGCCCTTTTCTCGACCGGAAATCATCCAGTCCGCGATTCCAAGGGTTGAATCCGTCAGATTTTCATAAGACTGGTGGAGAAGCGACTTCTGGTATTCCTTAGAAGCCCCCCGCATGGCCTCAGAGGCAAGTGGAACAAAGAACAAGATGATGGTAAACGCAACGAACATGAAGATGGCGTAGGGCCAACTAATGATGCCTAAGGCCACAATGATGATGATACCCGTGATGTAGGCCACAAGGGTTGGAAATATGGTTCTTAGGTACAGGTTTTCAAGGTGGTCAATGTCGTCGGCTAGGACACCCAGTAAATCACCGGTCTGAAATTTCTCACTCAAAAAAAGGGCGGATGATTCCAGGGTAGTGTAGAGCCGTTTTCGAAGGGCAGACGTTACCTTTAAGACCCAGTTATGACTGTTTAGTCGCTCTAAGTACTTAAAGACCGGTCGGCCAATTCCGAAGGCCCGCGTTAAGATGACCGGGACGTAAACGATCAGGATGTTGTAGGGATGAGTGGCCGAACGACTAATTAAGTAGCCGGCAACGAACATCAATCCAATCCCACACCCAAAGGTCAAGACGCCGAGAAAGAAGACCCAGAATAACAGGACCTTGTACTTGGTCAGGTATGGTTTAATCCACGTATCGTTTTTAAGTAGTTTACGCATTGTTTCCACCTCGAATCTCACTAATCAATTGCTTGTAGGCTCCGTTTTGGTTGGATAATTCAGTTTGAGTTCCTTGTTCAACGATTTTGCCGTCTTCCATGACTAGAATGTAGTCCATTTCGTTCATCCAATGAAGTCTGTGGGTCGCAAAGATGACGAGGTGGTTTTTGAAGATCGGAACCATGGTTTGTTTTAGTTGATATTCGGTTTCAATGTCCAAATGGGCGGTTGGTTCATCTAACAGGAGAATGGTTCGATCGGTATCAAGCAAGGTTCGGGCCAGGGCAATCCGTTGGGCCTGACCACCACTAATGCCTCTCCCACCTTCACCA
The DNA here is from genome assembly GCF_059901325.1 of Fructilactobacillus sp. X2R5C3. NCBI lineage: Bacteria > Bacillati > Bacillota > Bacilli > Lactobacillales > Lactobacillaceae > Fructilactobacillus > Fructilactobacillus sp. X2R5C3. The sequence continues at coordinate 214,394 of NZ_JBWXUY010000001.1, forward strand.
ATCTTGGTGTTCGCCTTATCTGGGAGACTGGCAACAAACTTGGATAGTCCCGCTTTTTCGATGGCCGAGTTAATGGCGTAAGCCTTAGCATCGGGTTTATAAAAGGCGACGTTTTGGGCAATGCTTCCGGCAAAGATGTATGGATCCTGGGGGATGTAACTGATGTGCTTCTGCCATTCCGATTGAGCGAGACTGTCAATTGCTTGACCGTCAACGTTGAATGGGAGATGACCGTTTTCGTTGGTTGGAGACAGCCAGCCTCCAAGGAGGTTTAAAAGCGTGGACTTCCCTGAACCAGACCGACCCACGATTCCGATGTTAATGAATCCGTTCAGATTGAAATTGGCATCAGCGATATTGTCCTCCTTTTGGTCGTAACTGAAGTTTAAGTCACTGACCTTTAAGGTACTGTCCTTAGTCCAGTTGTGAAAGTTTGTTAGTTTAATTTTGCTGGTTGGACTTGGTAAATCCAGAATCTTGTTAATGTCAATCAGGGCATTTTTGCCGTCCAAAGTGGCATGGTAGTCATTTCCGTAATCTCTGACCGGTAAAAAGTAGTCCGGGCAGAGAATTAGGATGATTAGGGCTGGAAGCAAGGTCACCGTTCCATTAATTAATTTCACACCTAATAAAACGGCCACGATGGCAATTGACATGGTCGTAAAGAAGTCGAGGGCAAACGTCGATAGTAAGGCGACTCTTAACACGCTCATCGTGCTCTTTCGGTAATTTTCACTAACCCGATAGATGTTGTCCCCGTAAGATTTACTGAGGCCAAAGAGTTTGAGGGTCTTAAGTCCCCGCATGCTGTCGATGAAGTTATTGGACATCTCTTTAAAGCCGGAATACTGTCGGTCAGATTTAGCCTGAGCGGCGAGTCCTAGAATAATCATGAACAAGATGATTACCGGAAAGACCAGTAGCATCACGACCGCTGAGAGCCAGTTAACGAAGAAACAGTACAAAAGGATGATCCATGGAATGACCGCCAGGTTAATGGTCTTCTGCAAGATGAGGTTAAGGTAGTTTTCGACCTTATCAATCCCTTCAAGTGCTAGGGTTACCATGTGACCTGATCCGATGTTTGAGACCATGGCGGGTCCTAGTTCGAATTCTTTTTGTAGGAGTTGTTCTTTTAACTGACTACTAGCCTGACTGGCAAATTTATCGGTAATTTGATTTTCAATTCTTGTGATCAGGTATCTTAATGCGAAAGCAACAAAAAAAGATAGCACAGGTATGGTTAACGCTGCTATCTTTTTTTGTTCCCAAGTAAGCACCATTGCCTGTGAGAGAAAAAGGGCTTCTAGAATGATAGCGACCGATTGAACGACTGCTAGAATACTTAGCTTGGCAATTAATTTTTTGACCCCAGGAATTGATAGAAGTTGTTTATCAAACATGTTTTATCAATCCTTAATTTTTAATATCCAGAATTGGCATCTTCCATATCTTTAAGCGAAATGCGATGCCATTGTGAGACGTAACTCCAGGTAAAGTAGATCGCGATGAGCGGTAGGAGGATACATGCCACGATGGTCATTACAACTAACGTATATGGTGATGAAGAAGCATTTGCGATTGAAATCGTGTGAACTGGATCATTGGCACCCAATACATTAGGGAATAAACCAATAAAGATCAGGATTACTAGTAAGGCGAGGGTACTGGTACTTGCAAGATAAGCTTGTACTTCATGACCAGAGCCACTAGCAATTTGACCCCAAATAGTTGTAGCAACGATTAATGCTAATACTACTACAGTTGAGACCAAATGTGTCTCGAAAAAGTTGGTTTGGAAATATAAAGCAATCACAACTAGAATTTCCACTGGGTATGCCAACCAGTACAGGTTGGATGCCATTGCTGAGGCGTGGTATCGAATTAAGCCCGCCGTGTGCAAGGAAATGTAGTGAAGGCCTTGGTAGAGACATAAGGCAGTTACCGTGATTCCACCAAGGATTGAAAGTGGGTTAACAACGTCGAAGAAGGTGACGTAGATGTTACCCTGACCATCCATTGGCAAACTTTGAATCATGTCGGTAAAAAGCATTCCGAACAGGAAGGGGATGAAGACACTTCCGAAGAAGTTGGCCCACATCCATCGGTTTCGGCCCTTTTTGGTCTCTGCGTTTTCGGAGAATTCAAACGAGACTCCCCGAAAAATTAGAGCCACCAGGATAAAGAACAGCAGGAGATAGAATCCGGAGAACAACGAGGCGTACCACATTGGCATCGCCGCAAACATTGAACCACCAGCGGCAACCAAGAAGACTTCGTTTCCACTCCAGTGGGGTCCAATCGTTCGAAGTACCAAAGCTGCTTCGTCGTAATTACTAGCCAGCAGTCTTGTTGACATTCCGGCCCCAAAATCAGCTCCATCGAGAATTAAGAACAGTGCAAACAGTAATCCGATTAAGAAATACCATAAAAGTTGTAATAAACTCATTTCTCAAAAGCCTCCTTTGAAAATGGATCTTCGGTATCGTAGCTCTCGTGATCGCCGACACCTTCAGGCCCCTTGTAAAGTGATTTTCGTGCGTAAATAAACATGAAGACACCCAAAGTGGCAAATAAGAAGAAGTAAATAATAATGGTAAAGAGCACGGAAGCCGCCGTCGTACTTGGCGAAACCGCCTTGGCAATTGGCAGTAATCCGTAGACAACCCATGGGTCACGACCTCTTTCAGTAACCAGCCAACCACAGGTGTTAATAATGAACGGTCCAAATGTTCCAACCGTCAGCAGTAGCGTCAACCACCACTGCTTCCCAATCGTATTCTTCTTTTTCCTTGAGAACCAAAGACCACAAATGGCTAAGAAAGCTAGTGTCATTGCACCAAATACCATGATTCTAAATGAGTAGAACAAAGTGTTTACTGGTGGGTAGTAGTTCATATCTTTGCCAAACTGACTATTCCACTTCTTGTGTAATTTTGCATTAGTTTCATTCATACCAGTAACCGATCCACTTAGCTTGTGGTAGGTCAAGATGTCCATCATGTATGGAATCTCAATCTTGAAACTAGCACGGTGTTCGTTAGTATGAGCGAATTCAACGGCCGTCCAAGCAGCTGGACTTTTAACGTTTTCAAATTCACCTTCAGCAGCGGCGAATTTCATTGGTTGTTGATGGCTTAAGTAAAGCATCTGTTGGTCTCCACTAAGGAAGCTACCGCAGACAGCAATCAAACCAACGACTAAACCAATTCGCATTGATTTTCTGAAGAAGTCGGGCCACTTTTTTCTAAAGATCATCCAAGCCGATGCACCAGCAACGATGAAACCACCGGTAACACAGGCTCCGAAGATAACGTGGGGAAATTCGTACCAGAGTTGTTGGTTGGTCAGGATGGCGCTAAAACTAGTCATTAAAGCGTGTCCGGTCTTAGGGTCAATCCGGTAACCAACTGGATGTTGCATGAAACTGTTGGCTGATAGAATCCAAAGTGCTGAAATGGCTGAACCAAAGAAGACCAACCAAATCATCAGGGCGTGCCAAGCGGGTTTTAATTTGTCCCAGGTGAACATCCAAACTCCGATAAACGTTGATTCCAAGAAGAAGGCTAACAGAGCTTCGATGGCTAACGGCGCTCCGAAGATGTCACCCATAAATCTTGAGTAATCAGACCAGTTCATCCCGAACTGGAATTCTTGAATCAAACCAGTTACAACTCCGACCGCGAAACTAAGTAAGAAAATCTTACTCCAAAATCTCGTCATCGTCTTATAGACTGGTTTTTTGGTCACCGCATAGAAGGTTTCCATGATTGCAACGATCAATGCCAATCCAATTGACATTGGGACGAAGAAGAAATGGAAAATCGTGGTTTCAGCGAACTGAATCCGCGCTAGCGGCAAAACACTTAAACCTAAATTAAGCATTGTGAATAGTTCCTCCTTAAATCAATTTAACTTTCTAACATGGTCCGAATGTTTCCGAGTTCAAGTCCGTTCTTCTTGAAGATCATGTTCTTAAAGATTGGGACAATCCATCCCTTTAACTTAAAGGTCATGCCGAACATGTAAATTTCGGCAATTCCACTGTATGGGCCAAGTGAACAAACGGTTCCCATTGATTTGTAGTCGAACTTAATGGCGGGTTTACCATTTAGTTTGTTTAAGAAATCATTGACGGCAACGTCCGCTTCGTAGATGGAAATTTGACCAGTCGTTGGAAACATCCGACCGGACTTGTCATCTTTAACAGCTGAGACGTCACCAATGATGTACTGGTTAGGAAAGTCGTCTAAGCTCATGTTCGTGTTAACGGCGACCCGGTTTCGTTTCTCGTTTGGATACTGTGAATCGGGAATAACGTCAGATCCCTTTACTCCAGCGGTCCAGAAGACTAAGTGAGATGGGATGAATTTATCATCTTTACCATAGTAAGCACCATCAGCCGTAATCTTTGACACCGTGTCACCCATGATGAACTTAACGCCCTTCTTTTCAAGGAAGTGTTGCGCGTAGTCACCGAGTTTTTTGTTAAACATTGGCAAAAAGCCCGGAGCGATACAGGTAATTTTGAACTCTTCTTTTTTGAAACCATACTTTTTGGCCCATTTTGGCACCATGTGCACGAGATCCCCTAAAAGTTCGATGCCAGTAAAACCACCGCCGACCACCACGATGTTCAAGAGCTTAGCATCCTTAAACTCATCGTAGGCATCCAGGGTGGTTTGAATCTTCTTGTAGTCAGCGACTGAGTTATCAATGTCACTGATCTGAAGACCAAACTCGTCTGCACCCGGGGTGCCAAACGTTTCGGGTTCAAATCCAAGCGCATTGAACAGGTAGTCGTAACTTAAATCACCGTTGTTTTTCGTTTGGACCGTGTTATCTTTACCATTTACTTTAATAACTTCATCCTCTATGAAATGAATCTTAGGATTGATCATGTCGGTAATTCTAAACATGAGTCGTTCTGGTGCTTCATCTCCTGATGCGACCTTGTAGAGGCCGGTCGAGTCATAATGATAAGCATTTTTATTAACCAAGGTAATGTCTAGATTGGCCTTACTCTTAGCTAAAAGCTTGCAAGCCCTTAATCCAGCGAATCCACCGCCTAGTATTAAGACTTTTTTCATTATTAGGATCTCCTTTCAATACACACCTATTATTGTGTAAATCTTAACATTATTTTAACGCTAATGCTGACATTGTGTCACTCTTTTTATGAGGAAATTTTAATAAAATATTTATTGATTGATAAGAAAGGGAGATAAAATCGTTTTAGTACCGTCATTTGGGCATTAATAAGTGATGTTCCTTGCAAGTGATTTTGAGTTAGGCGATTATGAACGTAGTCTCAAAAGCAAAATAAATTTTCCGCTTATAGGAGGCAAAAAATGGCTAAAATTGACAAAATTTTAAATCAAGAGGGGATTGACCGCATTGCGATTAGTCCTTATCAAAAATATTCACGGGGTTACATGGAGCCAGGAAATCTCGGGACTGGCTATGTTACTGGCCTAAAAGTTGACGCCGGGACCCGCGAAAAGACGGACGATGGCGTCTTGGATGGAATCGTATCTTACGACCGAGCCGAGTGTAAGAACGCCTACATTGGCCAGATTAACATGATGACGGCCTCCAGCTTCACGGGCGTTCAGGGTCACATTCTGGGATATGATCTCCTGAGAAATCCAGAAGTCGATCGGGCACAACCGTTGTTTAAGGTGACCCAGTGGGATGGTTCGAAACTACCAATTTACGATGGGAAACCACTGCAGGATTCGCTGGTAGAATTCTTTGGAACGGCTGACAATCGTCGGCACTATCCAGCTCCGGGGAGTTTCATTATTTGTGCTAACAAGGGCGTGACTGCCGAACGACCAATCGAAGACCGCCCGCTAAAACCGGGTGAAAGTTACGGCGTTTGGTCCGCCATTGCCATTTCAATTGCGAAGGATCCCGTTCATAATTCCTCCATGTTCATTGAGGATGCTGGAACCTGGAACACGCCCAACGAGGACGACCTCGGCGAATTCTTGGCCAGAAGAAGAGAGGCCATCGCGCGCTCGATTGCCCAGTGTGGTCAAGATGCGGGCACTTCGTTTGCCAGTTCGTGGATTGGCTTTGCCCACGTCATGATGAAACCGGGTGAGATTGGCAACGCGATTACCGTTGGACCCTACTTTTCGATTCCAGTTGATGCGGTTCCTGGCGGTTCGATTTTGACTCCAGACGTTGACATGAACATCATGGAGAACCTGAGTTTACCAAAATGGCTTGAAAAGATGAATTACCAGTCAATTGTCGCAGACCAAAATATTCAGTATTAATGTGATAATTATTTGAGAATCCGACTTAAAGATTGAGGAACGTGACGTGGGCCTCTGACGGCTTTAACCCCATGCTTCTTTAGGACGGCCGCGTTAAATTCATTGGGATTAAATCTGGTAAGCAAATGAAGTAACATAACGTAGTGCATGATGATGTTTTTATCGTGGTAGTAGTGCGGCTGATTCACCTCGATGGCCATGCACTTATACGTGATGGCGGAAACTGGTGCCGTCACGTAGATGTAAACTAAATCGCCGATGTGAATGTGAGTGGTTTGTTTCCACATGATGGTGCCGTTTTTGGCGAAGTCTTTTTCTAAGTCAAAGTATTTCGGATTGGCGGGGATGAGCCACTTCGTTCCCGTTTTAACTGGGGCGTAGTCGAAACATTGCTGCGCAATGTTTTTTAAGATGGCAGTGTATTTTTGCCTGATGGTGCTGGCGAAGCCGCCCTCTGGGTTATCAACCCGGAAGTTAGTGTATTCGGCGCGATAATCATCGTCGATTACTTTGCCACTGACCTCGCCATTTTGCTTAACGGTAATGGTGACCGAAAAGTTGATTTGTGGGAGATGAGTGGTGTACGTTAGGACGTTGTTTTGTTTCCTAAAGCCAAAACGAATCAGTTTAGAAACGTCGGGTTTTAGATTAGTAAAGAGTTGTTCTTCGATTTTCATGACGATCTCCTTATGGTTAAAGGCGTGACAGAAAAGTCGTGACAGAAAAGTATGGATAGAAAGGATACGCAAATGCGGATTGGTTTAAATCAGTTTCATGGATTAAAAGCGGTGATTGGCTCAGAGTTTGACCAATATTTAACGGACCATTTGGCAAGAAAACGGGTCAGAGGCTTACTGGTTAATCAGGAAGATTCCGAGACGACCGTCCTGGTCACCACCGGGAACGAATTGATGATTTTTAGAAACGTGGCTGGTACTTTCTCAGACAGCCACTATTCTCAAGCCATGATTGAAAAGATGACGTTTGTAAGCGGCGTTCCAGATGGTGCCTTGAAGTTTCAGATTAATCAGTGCCAATTTGATTATCATCACATCAGATATGGTCGTGTCTACGATTTTACGCAGTCCATTTTAAAACGAAAGCTGACAGCTGCCAAATACGACCATACGATTCGTGGTGAAAGTAATTACCTCACAAACGTTGACCACGGAAAAGAAGTGGACCGCTTGCGAGTTGCCATGCAGATCGGCCAACTGAGTCAGAATGAATACGACGATTTAAACGGCTCAATTTCAAAAGCCGGAAAGTAGGGAAGTGATGAAATGAGGACGGAACGTGTTGACAGTGAGATTGAGTTACGCCTTCCTGACCAGCCAGAAGACGCAAAATTGGTCTATCAGTTAGTAAAGGGGTCACGCGCAATCCTTTCAAAGTGGTTGCCATGGGCGGATGCAATGCAATCAGTTGCCCAGGAGCAGCAATTTTTACACCAAACTCTAACCCATTATCGGGTAGGAAAGTCAGTTAACTTATTAATTATTTATCAGGATCAAATTGCCGGGATGATCAGTTTTAATTCGTTTGATCATGACCAAAAAAGCACGGAGATTGGCTATTGGCTGGGTAACCAATTTACCGAGAAGGGAATCGTTTACCGGGCGCTTAACTTCATGATTGGCTTAGGTTTTCGTGATTATCAGTTGACTCAGATCCACATTAAAGTAGCCGTTGATAATAAGCGGAGTAATCACGTTACTGAACGTGCTGGATTTCGGCTGGAACGGGTCATTACCAATGGAATTGTCATTAACGGCGTAGGCCATGACGAAAATGATTGGGTGAAAAATCCCAACGAATCTAAGGTTTGAGACACCGCACGCATTAGGTCATTTAGATACGTGATAGCGACGCATTTAAGCTGAATGTACTATACTAATAGTGTAATGCTTTAATTACAGTGAACTTTTAAATAATAACTACCAAATGTTTAGTACGGTGAGGCGATTAAAATGGAATTTAGATACGCAAGCGGCGTGCCAGCTCATGTTAGTACGGTAACTTCAGATCTTTTTAAAGCGGCTTCTGATCCCAAGGTGATTTCATTAGGTGGTGGAATGCCAGCTCCCGAGTTGTTTCCGGTTTCAGAGATCCAAAAGGCCGCAAACCAGGTTTTTGAACAGTATGGGCAAACGGTTCTGCAGTACTCGCAGTCGCTTGGTTACGAAAAACTAAGACAGCAGATTGTGGCCATTATGAAAGAACGCCACGTTAATACGACGGTTGCTAACGTTGGCATCGTGACGGGGTCGGAACAGGCCATTGACATTGTTTCCAGGATGTTGATTAATCCTGGTGACGTGGTTTTGACCGAGGATCCAACCTACCTCTCAGCCATCGACGTTTTTAAGTCCTATGGTGCCAGAATCGTTGGCATTCCCATGGACGAGGACGGGATGGAGACAGATGCCTTAGAACAGTTAATCAAAAAGTATCCGCAGGCCAAATTTATCTACACGATTCCTAACTTTCAGAATCCAACCGGACGGACCATGACGGAAGAGCGGCGGAAGAAGTTAGTTCAGATTGGTAAAGAGGCTGGGATTCCAATTCTGGAAGACGACCCATACGGTGCCATTCGTTACGCTGGCAAATACTTACCGCCACTCAAGCACTTTGACCATGACGGTGGGGTAATCTATCTGAGCTCTTTTTCCAAGATTTTAGCACCAGGACTCCGGTTGGGGTGGATCGATGCACCATTAAACTTTATGGACAAGTTCATCTTGTTTAAACAAAATGCCGATTTACATACGGATAACTTAACCCAGTACATCGTTTCCCAGTACTTAGATGACGTGGATATTAACGACCACATCAAGAAGATTACCGATACCTACGAGCATCGGGCTAATCTGATGATGGACCGCATTGATAAGTACTTCCCAAAGAACGTGCGCCACAGTCATCCTGAAGGTGGGATGTTCATCTGGGTTGAAGTTCCCGGAGTGAACACGGAGGAACTGTATCAGACTTGTTTAAAAAACAACGTGGTGTTTGTTCCTGGGTCCTCCTTTTACGCGGGTAAGGTAAAACCAGGGACCTTCCGCTTAAACTTTTCCAACATGAATGACGATGAGATCGATGAAGGAATTAAACGGATGGCAACGGCCATTTCACAGGTATTAAATAAATAAAAGACTAAAATAGCACCTAACTCATGTGAGTTAAGTGCTATTTTTATTTGTCCAGGGAAGCTAAACTCGTTGACTTTTGGCCCAACTGTTTCTCAAGTTGTTTTTCCCGGTTCAATTCATGGTTGTAGTGGTAATCTTTTGGATTAACCGGCTTAAAGCCCTTGAGATGATAGAAACGAAGAAGATTTTCTTTATTCAGCTTATCCGACAGTTCCAGTTCGTGGTTGACCTGGTGCTGGTTCTGATTGATTTGGTTTTGCTGCTTCTGACTTGGATGAAGCTGACGTTTGGTCTGATTATCATAAACCGTGCCGTTCGTGGAGGTGAACTGTGGTGAGACCCAGTCACGGTTTCTAAAGGCAACCACCTGGTCGTGTTGCTTGGAGAAGAGGTCGGTTCCAAACTGAACGTATGGTTTGGAATTAATTCCGAGAAGATGGAGAACCGTTGGTAACACGTCGATCTCACCGCCGTACGTGTGGTGGATTTTACCACCAGTGGTTCCGGGCATGTTAATCATAAACGGAACTTTTTGGATTTGGCTGTGGTCAAAAGCGTTCCAATCGTTTGGTTTGACGCCTAAAAGCGGTGCCAGACTGCGTTCATCCTGGTCCATCAAACCATAGTGGTCACCGTAGATGATAATCATTGAGTTCTTGTCAAGTCCCGTCTGATGCAGGTAGTCGTAAAATTCTTTGACGGACTGGTCGAGGTAGTGGGCGGTAACAAAGTAGTTATTGACCTCAGGGTTGTCAGTGTTGGCGGTCTTAAAGTGCATCTGCCTCTGGTCTTTTTGGTCCAGAACGTATGGCAAATGATTAGTGACCGTCAAGTACTTGACGTAAAAGGGCTGTTGAAGGTTCTCTAAGTACTTGTTGGAATCTTGAAACAGATACTTGTCCTTTAAGCCCATGCCTTCGGTCCGATCGCCCTTCATGTTGTAATCTTTGGAACTAAAGAAATATTGAAAACCAAGCCGTTTGTAGGTGTTGTTACGGTTGTAGAAATTGGCGTCGTTACCGTGGAAAACGGCGGACGTGTAGTTTCGCTGCTGTTTCAAAATAGCGGGAGCTGCCTGAAAGGTATTGTCGTTTCCGTACTGAGAGAACAAGGAGCCTTCGGGAAGTCCGTACGTGCTGGTTTCAAGCATGTTTTCGGCATCGGCCGTTCGTCCCTGTCCCACTTGGTGATAGAAGTTGTCAAACGAGTTGGTCGACTGACTATGGTAAATTTTATTCAGAAAAGGCGTTACCTCCTTGCCGTTAACCTTTTTGTCGATCAAGAACTGTTGAAAACTTTCTAGGTGAATGACGATCACGTTTTTTCCGCGCGCTTTCCCGTACATTTCTGGATTAGGGGCAGCGTAGTGTTTTCTCGTAAAGCCTAAAATGTCATTTAAATCGGACTTCTTGGCGGTTGAGCGCGCAATGTTGGTCTGAATGGACTTGGTCCAGTCGTAGACGGTGTAGTTGTCAATTCCGATGTATTTCACGATGTCATTCTGCTTGCTTTGCGTACTTGACTGAGCGAACAGGTTGGGATTGTCGACGTGAGTAAGAAAAAGGTTGAGAAACAAAAAGAGAACGCCAACCAGGGTGGTTAGTAAGCTAAACTTAAGCTTCAAAGGCTTTTTGTCGATTTTAATAACGCGAAATGCTAGTAACAGGATAATCACGATTAAATCAAGCCAGTAGAGAGCGTCCCATTTGTTGATAAGGGCGGTCGCACTGGTAATTAAACCACCATTTAAATTTGAATGACCGGTCGTCATCGTGTCCGCAGTCATAAAGCCCAGAAATCCCCGGAAGTAGACGATGTTTATGTACAATAAGACGGTGTTTAAGAAGTCAATGAAGATGATAAAGGGATAAAAGAGCTTGGCGGGCTTTAAATACAGTGCCAGACTCAGCGTAATGATGGTTGCGGCCAGCGGATTGATTAGTAAAATGATGTGCTGCATGCGACTCGCTGGGATGAGGTAAAAGACGTGGTAGTAAGCGTAGACGGTCTTGAACCAGAACAGAGCCACTAGTAACAAGAAGAACCCGATGCGGGTATTAAAGATGTTGAGAATTTTCTTAATGATTTTCAAATTGAACGTTCCTTTGTAAGAATTTATGTAATTTATCACATAGGAAACATCTTATCACATTAAGAATTAGCAAAGCAGAATAAAAAAGCTTCAAATGGCTGATAGACACGCCACTTGAAGCTTTTTATTAAGATTTATTTTTGAAAATCCTGCATCATTTCATCCACTACTGCTTGAACACTCTTGACGTCGTGAATGTTGTTGATACCAACGTCAATTGAAATGACACCGTCATCAAGTTTGCCGTCAAGCATGGCAGGACGAACGCCACCGGCCTTGCGGGTTTGTTCGTAGGTGTCTTTGACGCCATTTTGAAACTCCTTGGCCCACTTATCAGCTAGTGGATTCTTGATTGAACGTTGGTTAGAAGAGACTAGTACTACGTCATCAACCGTCGAGTCGATGATTTTTTGTTTGGCAGCGTCTGAAGTCCGGTTTTCGTCAGTCACAATGAACCGGGTTCCTACGTAGACTCCCTGAGCACCCAGTGCAAAGGCAGCGCGCACACCACGAACGTCCGTGATACCACCAGCGCCAACGACTGGAATGGAGACGGCATCCACAATGCGTGGAATGGTGGTAAACGTCCCAAGGCCGGTCGTTGGAATGATGCCACCTTCATCGTAACCAGTGGCAATCAGGATGTCGACGCCTAATTCTTCAGCTCTTTGAGCGCCCTTAACGGACGGATTGAGTTCGCGAAAGATTAGGGTACTACCGGATTCCTTGATTTCTTTAAAAAGTTTTGGATTGATGACACCAGAAATGATGAAGATGTTAACCCCAGCGTCAAAAGCAGCTCTAAAGGTCTTATCTGGGTAATCAAACTCATCTTCACTTCCGACAATCATGTTGACAGCAAAGGGTTTGTCGGTGAGCTGTTTGGCTTCTTTAATCTGTTTTTTCAGCGTTTCCGTGGCATCCTGATCGGGACTGGTCTTACCGGCATTGGGTCCGAACGTTCCCAGACCACCAGCATTTGAGACCGCGGCGACAAACTTAGCGTCAGTTAGCCAGTTGAGTGACGCCTGAATGATTGGATACTTAATTCCAAGCATTTTAGTTATTGGACTTGTTTTCAATTTAATTACTCCCTACTTATTATTAGTTAGTTATATCTTACATTCTAGTTGAAAGTTAGCTTGAAGCAAACTAAAACGATTTGTGATTAATATAATGACATTCAAATTAATCTGTAACTCGGCTGAAGCTGGCTAGTTACCGGTACCACGCAACGCTTAAAAATTAATCATGATTTGAATCGCTCTACCCGTATAATGGCAAGTGTTGCAAAAAGGAGCGAAATTATGAAAAAAAGAAAGCTGAAGCGCTGGCACAAAGTTACAATTGTCATCGTAATTACCGTGATTATTTTAATCTTTGTGGGAACCTACTTCCTGTTTAACTTCGCGTTTAAGCGGGGTGGATACAGCACGCAGGTCGGCGAAAAGGTTAACACCACTTGGATTAAAGAACAAAAGCCCCAGATTTGGCACCAAACGAACAAGGGTGGCCTAAAACTCACGGCCTACTACTTACCAGCTAAGCAAGCGACGAATAAGACCGTGATCGTAATCCACGGTTACGGAAGTACTGGGCACAAGATGAATAACTACATTAGAATGTTTCATGATGATGGTTATAATGTTCTCGCACCCGATGACGAATCATTTGGGCACAGTCAGGGTGAGTACGCTGGTTATGGGTGGAAAGATCGGTCTGACATTGTGACCTGGATGAACATGATTAACCAGAAAATACCGAATGGACGACTTGGCATGTTTGGGATCAGTATGGGAGCGGCTGCCGTTCTCTTTACCTTGCCAAAGGTCCCGCACAACGTTGACTTTGCGATTACCGACTGTGGTTATAACAGTATCTATGATGAGTTGAAATATGAACTGGGAACGTTGTTTCATTTGCCGACCTTCCCAATCTTACCCATTGCCCGCATCTACGGTGATATTTTTGCTAAGTACGACTTCTACGATGCCGACACGAAGCAGACGTTAGCCCACAATCAAATTCCGCTATTTATCATTCATGGCAATGCCGATAAGTTTGTCCCCGTTAAAGACGCCTATATCAATTATAAAAACGACCACGGTCCTAAGAAATTGTGGATCGTGAACCACGCGACACACGCCGATTCTTTGAACAAAGAGGGACAGGTTTACGTTAATAAGACCAGGGCGTTCGCTGAAGAGTATTTTAAATAAACAAAAAAACTAGCAAATTATATTTATAAATAATTTGCTAGTTTTGATTCAGAAGCTAATGGCATAACACTAATGACTAATAATTTAATGCCTTTTTTCATGGTTATCTTTTTCTCTTTTTAAGAACCTATTTAGTTTTATTCCTAGGCGGATACACAAGTATAGTACTAAGATAACTAGTAAAATTAGAAGTACTGTTAACAACAAAGTACCAATCATAAAGAATAAATCAAACCAATTTATCATCTATTTCCCTCCCTTAAATAGAATAACCTAAGTTTATCTATCAAATTATTCCAATTAGAATATATTCTTCACATGAGAAAAAATAGTAAATAAAATTGTATATTTTTATTTGAGATTTTGGCATTATTGTATCTTATCGTATATACTCGTGATAACAAAAATGCTGAGTTAATAGGAGTTGAACAAATATGACTACGGATCTGAATGAAAATAAAATAATAAGAGCTTGGAGATTAAGCCAATTGATTGAAAGTGGGGGACTTTCTAAGGAAGCTAAGAATAATTGGCTACATTTATCGTCCCAATTAGTGAAGTCCAAAGATCGAAAAGTAAAAGGCTCAGTAATATATCTAGGAATTTATAAAAGCCAGGATTTAAGAGATTTAGTACATAAGAAATTTGACTCGGAAGATAAAATTCCTAATAAAGATACTGGAGAAATGTTTTCAGTTGCTATTTATGTAGATAAAGATTTTAATTTTCAGAAGGTGTTTATTCCTCATTCAGCTTTATTGTATGCGGGATTACTAAGTCATGGAAATAAATATAAAATCAAAACAGTAGAGGAAAATTATTCTAAAATAAAAGAAGGAATTACTAAGATTATTGAAGACGATTTTAAAAATAAAGATTCTAATACCGATTTATTAGCTTTTTTTCAATATCTTGACATTGAAATGAGAAGAAAGTTTAAATTGCCATTTCATGGCAATGAGAGATTTTACGGTATCATTAATTACAAAGAAGAACCAACCGATCTCAATAGTTTTTACTTAGATGATTTAAAAATGATTTTGGATTCTCCTATTGATGATTCGATGTTTCATAAATTTATTTATGGTATTAACAATAAAAAAGAAATTAATAAGCAATGGAATTATATTCAAGAAGTTATTAGCCCAGGAAATATTCCTGATGGGCGCTGGCCTAGTGAAGTTGAGTATTGGCAATCATTGATGCAACAAGTTGGAATAAATTTGATTGAAAATGAAAAAAATGATCTTCTTACAATTAATGGACCGCCCGGTACTGGCAAAACGACATTGCTTAAAGATGTTTTTGCAGATATTGTGGTTAAACAAGCTAAGGCGATGACTTCTTTTGTACATCCATATCAGGCATTTAGCCAGGTTAATCGGGATGATTCTAACAAAAATTCCTTTACATTTGATGGTAAAGAAGTTGATGCATTCCAGTTGAATTCGAGACTAAAAGGATATGGAATTATTGTTACTAGTAATAATAATTCTGCAGTGGCTAATATTTCTAAAGACTTTCCAAATAAAAGTGAAATTAGAACTTCTACTGATAAAAACGAAAAAAATAAGTATTTAAAACAATTAGAAAATATTGATTACTTTTCAAGTATTTCAGATAGTATTTTAAATAATGACGGCAAGAGTCCAACTTGGGGTAGTTTTGCTGTTCCAATGGGTAAAAGTGAGAATTTAAATAAAGCAATTGAAACTGTTTTAGATTCTGAATTTTTTAAAAATGATGGTGATGGTTCAAATCTTGAATGGGGAAAAGCTGTTTTAGAATTTAATAAGTCTTTGTTAGAAGTTAAAAAAGAAAAAGATCGAATTAGAAAAATTGTTGATGCGGCTCAAAGTTATTCAACCAAGGCAATTTCAAAGAAAAAAGAACAAGTTAGTGAATTAGATACGGAGTTAAATAATAATATAAAAAAAGAGAAGCAATTAAAGAGCAAACTTGATGATCAAAAATCATTAGCTGATACTTATCCGTTAAAATCTTTTTTGGGGATATTTAAATGGGAAAGTGAAGAAGGTAAGGCCGCTAGAGAAAAACAGCGTATTATACAGAAAAAGTACAACCACATTAAACATTTAGTCGATGACCAAAAGGAACAGTTATCTGAGCTAAAAGAAGCATCACAAAATGGAGACCAATACAATAATAAGATCATTGAAAATAATAAAAAAGAACAAAAAAACTTCAATGATAATGACTTTTATATTCCTAATGATGATTATTGGAAATTACTAGATAATAAAATTTTACAGAAACAATTGCCTAATGTTACTAACACACTGCAAGATAAAAGATCAGAATGCTTTATTGCTGCGATGAGAGTTCGTAAAGCGTTTATATTAGGAGCTAAAAGACAAATTCGCAATTCATGGCTTATTTTTAAAAATAGAAATAAAGTTACTTACTCAGATAAAGCTAATGGTAAAGAAATTTTATGTAATGCTTTTTATATTTGCCAATTAGTTTTTCCCGTGATGAGTACTACTCTTGCAAGTTTTAAAAGTATGTTTAAATATTTTCCAGAAAATTCTTTGGACCATGTTTTTATGGATGAATCTGGGCAAGCCACTCCATTATCTGCTGCAGGGGCAATTTGGAGAGCTAAAAAGTTTGTTGCGATTGGAGATCCAGCTCAAATTGAGCCAGTAGTAACAACTGATGACATCTTTTTGGATATGATTAGTGATTTATATAAAATTGATAGAAAGTATCTAAATAGTACAATGTCAGTCCAAGTCTTGGCTGATAATGCTAATCCTTATGGTCACACAAAGGAGGATAAAAGTTGGATTGGTATTCCCCTCTGGGTCCATCGAAGATGTCTTTCGCCAATGTTTAATATTTCCAATCAGATTTCTTATGAATGTGGAATGATTCAAGCAACTCCGTGTCCTAAAAATACACCTGAAATTAGTAAATGGATAGATGTTAAAGGGACAACCTCTCATGATCAGTATGTTCCACATCAAGGGAAGGTCTTGGCAGATAAGATAATTAATAGAATATCAGATGGAGCAAGTTTAAGTGATATTTATGTAATTACGCCGTTTTTAGCGGTAAAAAATGGATTAAAACATGATTTACGTAAATTACTTAAGGACAAATTATCTTCTGACCAATCAAAAGGCTTAGGTAAATGGATAAATAGTTCGATTGGTACTGTTCATACATTTCAAGGAAAAGAGGCACCAATTGTATACTTTGTAGTTGGTACTGATGAAAATTCTAAGGGAGCTGCACATTGGTCAGTGTCAAAACCTAATATATTGAATGTTGCAGTTACAAGGGCTAAAAAAGAGTTTTATATCGTTGGCGATCGACAATTATTAACTACTCATAAATTATATGAAATTGCTGCAGATAATTTAGATAACTTCCAAAATAAGAAGTGTAAAGATAATTAATATTGATTGCCAAAAGAAAAACCCTGGCTTCGCTGAAAAAGTCAGAGCAATTAGGAAGATTCGACTAGTCAAGTTGACAGTATAGTAGTTTGTGGATGCCTGACGCTTGTGAGTTATCGAGGTTTAAAAAGTATCTATATTAGTTAGGGAGTCCGATAAAAATGTTTCTTAACTAGTCGATGAGAGGAGTATATCACCAAAATAATAAAAAGAGACTAATTATGATTTTGAAATAATCATTAAACAAGAGTTAGGATAGCCGAAGTGGTTGGCGCGGATGAGTTTGACGATGGCCTAAAGTTTTTTTGAACTCAAATTAGGTCTAAGATAAGTTTCGTAAACGATTAACTAAACGTGATAGGTGGCGTTTTGGCAGTAAATCTTTCATTATTACTTTGAGTGGGGTTTAAACAACATTTGGTAAGGCATTTTGCCATGTTATTCTTTAGTCGCTCCAAAAAAGATACTTTCACAATGCTTCCTACTTCTGGAGCACACATAGCTTCAAACTCCAAAAAATGCTGCTTCTCAGAAGTGGCACTTTTTATTTATTAGACAAAAACCGGCTAAGCATGGACTTAGTCGGTTACAGATATTATTCAAATTTGGCGTGGACCATGTAGCGTTTTTTACTTGGGTCCACTTTTTTGTTTAAGATGTCGTACATGAGTTGCGCGGCGTATTTTCCCATGGTGTACGCGTCTGTCCTGATACACTTCGTTTTTGGCTGGATTAGGTTGACGATGTTGGAACTCACAAATCCAGTGATGTTTGGAATCTTGTCGCGGTCAATAATGTTGTTACGCAACAACCGGGGCAAAAAGCTTAACAACCACTTTTCCGTTAGGCAGAAAATCAAACTGTTGGGTTGCTTTTTTAATTGGCGAACGATTTCATGATAGGCACGATGAAGTGACGTTTTGGAATAACCGGGCTTGACAATTGTAATATCAGGTTCGGGGTAGACGTATTTAATCCCGGCAACGCGCTCTCTGACGACCTTCATCTCGCTCTCAGCGTTAGTAACCAAGATTAACTTGGAAAGCCCCAGGTTATTTTTAAAGTAGGCGGCGGCTTTCTGAGAAATCGCAAAGTTGTTGATGACGATATTATAAAAAAAGCCATCGTTAATGGATTTATCGGTCAAAATAACGGGGAAACGCGGTTTTAAAAGTTCGGCAATGTCCTTGATGTGACTGTTGACCGGATGAATGATGGCGCCCCTGATGAGGCTAGTATCTAAGGCTAGAAAGAGGTCGCGTTCGTTTTTGTACTTACTGGCGGAATTAATCAGCAAGGGGATGTACTTGTAAATGGACAGTTGGTCCTGGATTCCTTCAAACATCCTGATTGAAAAGGGATCCTCGATGTCTGACACTCCTACAGCAATGATGCTCCCACTGTCATTTTGGCGGCTTAAGCCACGTGCCATTGAGTTAGGAACGTACCCGAGGTGTTTTATTGATCGTTTAATGCGATTCGCCGTGTTCTTGGACATCGAGTTAAGATGGTTGTTTAAGAACCGTGACACGGTGGCCGTTGAAACTTTGGCGTGTTTGGCAACTTCTCTAATGGTGACTCGTTTTTTGTTCATTTCTCATTTCCTCAAATTTTATTTCATAACTGCTAACTGCATGGAATTATCATATCTAATAAAATTATAAAAAGCAAAACGATCTCAATTAAGATTGAAATTAAGGTTATTGTTGTTATAAAATTGAGAAAACGGTTAACCGGGCATGCCTGTATGAGGATTAATGAGAAACATGTTTATTTTAAAAAATAAACATGAAATCAATTGAAGTGTTGGTATGACGGGCAACGCGACCATTATTTTTGACCATTCTTAAAGATTAGTGGGATTGTTTACAGTTTGAATAACGTGTATCGCTTGTAGAAGGGGTCAAGGAGTTTGAGTGACTTTAGCTGTAATTGACCAACTTAATTTAAACAATTTGCGCAAACGCTTAACCACTTAGTCAATCAGATTTTTACGTCATAAAAGGCCGTTATTTATGAAATAACTTGTGGAATTAAAGATTGAGAAGGTGGTTTCATCTCTATAATTAAAGATAAATCAAGTTTCGTTTGCGGGAGTTTTGAATGTGAGAAAAGTATTTCATATTAATCAAAAATAACTAATAACAACAACTTAGATTGTCGTATGTATACATGTCAGGCCACAAGTATTGAGGGATATAAACATAAATAAATACTAAACACATAATGATAAAAAGATCCTGGCGGTTTCTTTAATATCAAATGAGTTAATTTTCGGGTGGGCCATTTCGGAATTAATACTTGTGGAAGATGTGTATCAATCACCGACAATTGGGCATTTATGGCCTGATTGTTTTAATAGTATGATTGCTGTCACTGATTAGTTTGTTAGCGATTATTGGAGTTTTTTCGTTTTGCGCGGGGTGGTGGGATGTATTTTTTTAAAGCAGGTCTCACGGCCAATAACACTCCCAGTAACAAGTGGGATCTGCGAGAAACTGAGCGAATTGACGGGTTAGTCAATGGTGCTGGTATGCAAAAGAAGAAACGAAGGTAGTCAGAAGCAAATTAAGTCACGATTACGTAGTTCTACTGAATAGTGGTATCTAACGAAATAAGTCGAAAACTAATAAGTCACATTATATGTAAGACACTCTAACGTTAGGTATCCAAAAAGGGACTCCCAAGTCAAAAGATTTGGGGGTTCCTTTTTTAGTTATCTTAATTTTTAATTGTTAGTGTCTAAAATGATGTGCTTTTCTTACGCGATACCAGACAAAAGCTCCAATTCCAACAACTAGGATAACAATGATGCCACCGATCATCCATCCGGTGTGATCTTTCTTGGTGGATTGCTGGTTCCGCTTGTCCTTTTTAGCCTTTTGGTTCTTGTTATTATGATGCTTGTTCTTCTGCTTTTGTTGGTCTTTTTTGGTTTTATTTTGATTATTACGATTTTTAGTCGTTTGTTCTTTATTTTGTTGCTTGGTTTTATTTTCTTGATTGGGTTTGTTATCGTTAGCGGTTTGTCCTTGGTTATTATTTGCTTGAGAATTACCGTTTTTATTTATCGCTGCGTTTCCGCCACTTGAACCGTTATTCTGTCCGTTTGTGGTTGTGCCATTTGAAGGAGACGTTGCGTTTCCGCCCTGATAATTTCCACTCTGTTGTGGCTTATTGAGTGGTTGGTAAGCAATGGTGACCGTCATTGACTGACCAGCAGCTGGATAGGTGTTACCACCGTTATCAGCTCGGTTACTTCCAGCAACGTAGCCAGGAATGTTGGGAACGTCGTTTGATAGGTCAAGTATGCTGTTAGGCGCACCATAGATAACTTTACTGGCACGAATTGGTTGACCAGTTAAAGCATTGACGTACTGGACGACAACTTGACCTTGCGCAGTACCTGCCGCTACATTTGAGTTAGCGTGGACCACGTTTGGATGGGTTACAAACAGTCCACCGGCAAACATGGTAGTACCGACTAGAAGTGAAAGAACGATTTTCTTGATATTCATAATAACCATCCTTGTTATGTATTTTGATATAAAATCCAAGGATAAGTATACATCAAAATAGGGGGGGGTAACTAGTACAGTTATTAAAAGAACTATTTCCAATTAAATATGGAAAAATTATTTTTTGAAATTCATTTAATTGTGATTGATACGTCGTTTCTTAGAGCACTTCTTTGAATGTCTTTTATTAATTGCTTTGCATTTTCTTTATCCAAATATGCTTCATCAGAAAAATCTCTTAAATTCTCGTCTTTTAGGTTTTCCTGGACGTACCACACATCTATGTTTTTTAACATTGCACTAGGGTTATACTTACTATTTATTGCATCTGGATAACATTTACATACATTTCCTAGCGTTGCATCAGGGAAACCCTTACAAATATTTGTTAACGCCGGATTAGTGTAATGAGTGCCAGGATAAATGTAATTATTGTTTTCGATATATATTAAAGTGTGAAGTATGGTATGTTCAATTAAATTACAATAAACAAGTCTACCTGGAGTTTGGGTAGAAAAAGGGGGACATTGAGTTTTGATTGATCCTGGTTTAGATAAATTATTATATTTATCTTCGTCAATATGATGACAATATAATCCAGGTTTTTCCGTGTTTTTGTAGTGTCCTTTATTAATTCTTTTCCTGGTACCCTTATCATGTAAAAAGTTATTATATGAAATTTTCCCAAAATAATTACCCTTTACTTGTCCATACTTGTCCGACAGTTTTTTAACTGCATCGTTATAGGATATTTTTAATAATTGCTGGTATTCACTTAAATTATCGATGATATCCATCCTCCTAATAGTAGTTATGTATTCGTTAATTATGGTACTTTAGTTTTCGTTCAATTTATCTATCCAAGCATCAAAATCACTTAACGATCCAATTGTGGTTACGTTATGAGTCTCAGCATCTTTTTTCGCATTTTGTGCCGCAGGTGTATCTAAAAAATTATTGCCAGTTGTTTTATTCGCCGAATCTTTCATTATCAAACCTCCAAATGCCACATGTATTTGCTTGCACCTTTATTATCCCTGCAATGAGACTAATTTTAAAGCTTTTAATTGTTTTAAATGGCAAACATAAAAAATGCTCTATAACTGGTAGATAAAATCTAGTGGTTATAGAGCATTTTATTTCAAAACTTATGTTTATTGATACTCAATGGTTGCCGGTGGCTTCCCGGTAATATCGTAGAGTACGCGGTTAATCCCGGGCACTTCGTCGACGATTCGTGATGAGACCTTACTCAAGACGTCCCATGGAATTTCCGCAAATTCAGCGGTCATCCCATCAACCGAATTGACGGCTCGGATGTTGATGGCTTCATCGTAGGTTCGTTCGTCACCCATGACACCAACGGTCCGAATGCCAGGCAGGGCAGTGAAATACTGCCAAACCTTCTTGTCCAGACCTGCCTTTTTGAACTCGTCACGCAGAATGGCGTCAGAATCTCTAACCTTCTTTAATCGTTCGGGAGTCACGTCACCGATAATGCGAATGGCAAGACCGGGACCGGGGAAGGGTTGCCGCCAAACCATCTCGTCTGGCATTCCCAGTTTTTCACCGATTTCTCTGACCTCATCCTTGAAGAGTTTGTTTAAAGGTTCAATTAACTTGAACTTGAGGTCTTTAGGTAGTCCACCAACGTTATGGTGAGACTTAATCGTTTGGGCGGTATCCGTTCCGGATTCAATCACATCAGTGTATAAAGTACCCTGTGCCAAGAAATCAACGTCCTTGAACTTCCGGGCTTCCTTTGAAAAGGTGTCGACAAACTCTTTGCCGATGATTTTACGTTTCTTTTCGGGGTCAGTTACGCCCTTTAGTTTGGATAAGAATTCATCACTGGCATCTACAAAGT
Source organism: Fructilactobacillus sp. X2R5C3 (assembly GCF_059901325.1). Lineage (NCBI taxonomy): Bacteria > Bacillati > Bacillota > Bacilli > Lactobacillales > Lactobacillaceae > Fructilactobacillus > Fructilactobacillus sp. X2R5C3. The sequence goes on from NZ_JBWXUY010000001.1 coordinate 236,957, forward strand.
CAATGTTTAAGCCAAACTCATCGCCTAAAGTGTGTAGGACCTGTTGGGCTTCATTCTTGCGTAACAGACCGTGGTCAACGAAGACTGAGATGAGTTGGTCCCCAATTGCCCGATGTAAGAGAACGGCGACCACACTGGAATCTACTCCACCAGAGAGACCCAGTAAGACGCGTTTGTCGCCAACTTCTTCCTTAATGTTTGTAATGGCATCTTCAATGAAGTCGTCCATTGACCAGTTGTCCCTAGCGTGGGCAATGTCAAAGACGAAGTTGTGCAGCATTTGGTTCCCCTGTTTGGTGAGGTTAACTTCGGGATGGAATTGGACGGCATAGATGTCTTTATCAGGATCTTCCATGGCAGAAATGGCACACTGTTCGCTAGTGGCGGTTACTTTGAAACCGTCTGGCACTTTGGTCACAAAGTCCCCGTGACTCATTAAAACGGTTTGATCGGTATCCAGTCCCTTAAAAGTACCAGAATCATTACTAGTGACCTTGATTTCGGCAGGACCGTACTGACTGTCGTCAGCGGTGGTGGTCTGACCACCCTTTAGGTCGTGGGCCAATAGTTGCATGCCGTAACAGATTCCTAAAATCGGAATGCCCATGTTTAAAATCTCAGGGTCGACGTTGAGGGCGTCTTTGCCGTTGACACTGTTGGGGCCACCAGAAAAAATGATGCCCTTTGGTGCGATTTCTCTTACTTCTTTGGCAGTGATGGTGTGTGGTTTTAGTTCTGAATAAACGCCCATGTCACGAATGCGACGGGTGATTAGTTGGTTGTATTGACTCCCAAAGTCGAGAACTAAAATCTCATCATAATCACGTTTTTTTGTACCAGTTGCCATCAAATTCCTCCTATTTATCGATTGAGTAGTTTGGTGCGGATTTGGTGATTTGCACATCGTGGGGATGTGATTCGCGTAGTCCTGCATTAGTAATTCTAACAAATTGAGCGTTATTAATTAAGTCGGAAATGGTGTGAGAGCCGGTGTATCCCATTCCAGAACGAAGGCCACCCGCAATCTGAAAGAGAACGGTTGAGACGTCACCCTTGTATGGGGTTTGACCCTCAATTCCTTCTGGGACGAGTTTCTTTTCTTCTTTGACCTTGCCTTGAAAGTATCGGTCAGAAGAGCCATTTTCCATGGCTGCCAGTGAGCCCATGCCACGGTAAGCCTTGTACTTCTTGCCATCAGCACCCGTATAAACGTCTCCAGGAGCTTCCGTTGTACCTGCCAGCATACTTCCTAGCATGACGGCACTGCCGCCCGCTGCGAGCGCCTTAACGATGTCTCCGGTGTACTGCATCCCACCGTCAACGATGATTTGCTTGCCGTAATCGGCGGCAACTTGGGCGGCGTCAAAGGCAGCGGTGATTTGGGGAACTCCCACACCGGCCACGATCCGGGTGGTACAGATGGAACCGGGACCAATTCCGACTTTGGCAATGTCAACACCAGCGTCAAAGAGGGCTTTGGCACCAGCACCAGTCGCAATGTTTCCGGCGATCAAAGTTTTGTCTGGGAACTTGTTTCTGATTTCAGCGATTTTTTCTAACACACCCTTGGAATGACCGTGGGCGGTATCGATGATGACGGCGTCTGCCCCGGCATCAAATAATAATTGAGTTCGATCGAAGGTATCGTTAGTTACCCCAACGGCCCCCGCTACTAATAGATGACCATTGTCATCAACCGCAGCATTGGCACCAGTAACTTCAGCATTTTTAACCGTTTTAACTTCAGCTGCTTGCTTTTTAGCGCTCATGTTTTTGTGAACTACGCCGAGTCCACCGTTTTGAGCCATCGCAATCGCTAAAGGTGCCTCTGTGACAGTGTCCATACTTGCGCTTAGAACGGGTAAGTTTAACTTTAAGTTCTTACCTAAGGTTGTTCTTAAGTCAACTTGGTTTGGTAACACGTCACTTGCTGCAGGAATTAAGAGAACATCGTCAAATGTTAATCCTTGTTTCCCGAATTTATAATTCCAATCCTTCATCGTACTCCTCCTATTGTTCAGTTTTATATAAATTGTTAATAGAATACCATAAAAAACGTTGCGACATCAATGACAACTCGAACAATTTTTCTTTGGTTAACTTTAATCATATGTAGTTGGCGCTTGACTGATTTATAAAGACGGACAAGACAGGCGAATTCAATAATGGTAAAATCTACGTATATCTATTTGACAGAATTTTAATTAAACAATTAATAGAAAGATGGGAATATTATGGATGACAAATTTAAGAAAGTGCGAGGGATGTCAGACATTTTGCCTGATGAGACCAGTGTTTGGCAACGAATCGAAGATACGGCGCGGGACGTTTTCGCTCGATACGACTTTCATGAGATGCGCACTCCGCTAGTTGAGAAAACCCCCGTCTTTACCAGAACTTCTGGTGATAGTTCGGATATCGTCACCAAGCAGATGTACAGTTTCCAGGATAAAAGTGGACGAGACATCTCACTACGACCAGAGGGAACCGCTGGAGTAGTCCGTTCCTTCGTTGAAAACAAGCTGTTTGGACCAGAACATCCCAAGCCCGTTAAGGTTTTCTACATGGGGGCCATGTTTAGATACGAACGTCCTGGTGCGACTCATAATCGGGAGTTCCATCAGATTGGGTGTGAATCAATCGGAGCTACCAGTCCCCAGATTGACGCTGAAACGATTGCGTTAGCCCTAGACATCTTCAAGGGCGTCGACATCAACGATTTAAAGGTTGAAATTAACACGTTAGGTGATGAAGAGAGCCGGAAACGTTACCATGACGTCCTAGTAGCCTACTTCTCAAAGTATGAGGACCAATTAAGTGAAGACTCCAAACGGCGCTTAAAACAGAATCCGCTCCGGATTTTGGACAGTAAGGACAAGGGGGATCAACAATTAGTTGCTGACGCTCCGAAGTTAGAAGACAGTCTGACTGATGAATCGAAACAGTACTTTAATGATGTCTTGTCGGCCCTTGATGCTTTAGACATTCCATACACCGTTGATGATCGGCTGGTTCGCGGACTTGATTACTACACTGATACGGTGTTTGAAATCATGGCCAAGGATCCGAGCTTCGGAGACGATTACACCACGATCTGTGCCGGTGGCCGATACAATCACATGGTGGAAGAGTTCGGGGGACCTGAAAATACCGGAGGCGTTGGCTTTGCCTTTGGTGAGGAACGGTTGGCAACCATCGTGAACTCTAACGATGACAGTGATTCGATTGACTACTTCATTGCGACCGACGTGAAAGATAAGGAAGCTGACGTTAAGAATCAGATTCTTGATAAGGCCCTAAAAACCGCTGAAGACTTGCGTAACGACGGGAATTCCGTTGAAGTCAACTTTCAGAGTCGAAGCATGAAGAGTCAGATTAAAGAAGCCAAGAAATTAAACAGTAAAAACATTATGAGAATGGATTAATTATGAAGATGGGGCGAATGAAATCGCCTTTTTCTTTTAATTTAAGATGAAAGAAGTGAGGATTTGAGTAGTAAAAAAGAAAAGGTCGGAACTATTGGTCTGACCGCGTTTGTACTATCAGCGATGGTTGGTGGTGGAATCTATGATTTACCGCAAAACATGGCGCTCCATGCCGGAGCAATTGCCCAAATCATCGCTTGGGTGCTATCGGGATTAATTATCTGGTTTATTGTGCGTTCGTTTATGACCCTGTCAGAGGTTCGACCGCAGTACACCACCGGGTTGTATCACTATGCGCACGCTGGCTTTGGCAACTTTACCGCTTTCTTTGTAAGTTGGGGGTACTGGATTTGTCAGTCGTTCGCCGTTGCCGCATATTCGGTCCTCTTGATGTCGACGTTAAATGCCTTCTGGCCTGGAACGTTTACCGGTGGCAATAACTGGATCTCAATTATTGGTGGCACTATCGTGTTATGGCTGATGACCTACCTAATTTTAAAGGGAATCCGGGTTACCAGCCACGTCGATATCTTTGGGACGATCTGCATGCTGACGATTGTGGTCATCTTCATTATTACGATGATTGTGGTCTTCAACTGGCACGCTTTTTCCACTAACATGTTTGCGTCTCAGACGTTACCAAAGGTTAATGACAAGGCCATGGGGAGTTTGTTTTCCCAAGTCCGAAATGCCATGATGACCACAATGTGGGTCTTTTCTGGGGTTGAAGGAGCCGTGGTTCTGTCAAGTAACGCTAAGAGTCAAAAGGACGTGCGGCAGGCCACTAAATACGGTTTCTTGATTTGTTTGGTACTGTACGCCTTGGTTTCGATTTTGCCACTAGGCTTACGCAGTTACGGTCAATTGGCCAACTTACAAAGTCCGTCAACTGGGGCCTTGATGCAGATTGTTTTGGGACCACTGGGACGATTAATCATTACCTTTGGCGTCATTGTTGCCGTCTTATCCAGTTGGTTGACGTGGGTCTTAGTTCTGTCTGAGATGCCACGAGCTGCCTCCATGGACGGGACCTTCCCGAAGTTCTTTAGAAAGATGGGCAAGAACAACGTTCCGATTCACTCGCTGTTCATGACGGTTATCGTCATTCAATTAATCATTATCTTTACCCATTTTGCGGGGCGGGCCTTTAATTTCACGCTGACGATCGTGGGAACGATGACGGTGCCACCGTACCTGATTTCGATGATGTACCTGTTCAAGATTAGTCGCAATGAGAAAACGTTCAATCCTGAAGGGCACAAGCTATCCGTTTCTAGAAAGAGTGCCTATTTGGTTTCAGCGCTCGCAATTTTAGGAACCATCTTCATGGGATACGCAGCTGGACTGGAGTACCTGACGATTGCTTTCGTGATTTATGCCTTAGGGATTCCACTGTTTATGTACGCTCGAAAACAGTACGCACCGGGTCAACCAATCTTTGGTAAGTACGAACGCTACTTTGCGATTGCCATCTTGGTAGTAGCGGTCATCGGGGTCATCTTACTGATTCAACCGAAATTGTAATTAAATTTGGAAAAATTAAAAGACGATTGAACTTTCAGATAGTTCAGTCGTCTTTTTGATATTCATTAATTTTAGTTTAAATAGAAGCCGATAGGTGCTCCGTGGCTATTCTTGCTAGCGGCATTTTGGTAAAATTAGAAAATAAATAAATTTAAGTGGGGATTAATTATATGAGTTTTTTAGTCGATTTTGTGCTTCACATTGACCACCACCTAGTCACACTCGTCAACATGTTTGGCAATTGGACCTATCTGATCCTGTTTGCGGTTATCTTCATCGAAACCGGCGCCGTGATCATGCCATTTCTGCCGGGTGATTCACTGTTGTTTGCGGCCGCTGCCTTGGCCGCAGCGAGTACCAATGATTTAAACGTTTGGATTTTTGTGATTTTGTTCTTTCTGGCGTCCGCCTTGGGGGACTCACTAGATTTCTTCTTGGGAAGAAAAGTTGGCCTAGCCATTACTGACAATAAGTATTTGAGTCGGTTAATTAAGCCCAAGGATTTTGAGAAAGCCCATCAGTTCTTTGATAAGTATGGCTCATGGGCCATTCTGTTTGGTCGTTTCATGCCGATTGTGCGGACGTTTGTTCCGTTCGTCGCTGCCAGCAGTGACTACAGTTACCAAAAGTTCGTGAAGTATGACATTACCGCATGTGTGGCATGGGTCGCACTATGTTGTGGTGGCGGATACTTCTTTGGCAACATTCCGTTCGTTAAGGAACACTTTTCGGCCGTGATTTTATCAATTATCTTGATTACGTTACTTCCGGTTCTGATCGGATTAATTAAAACCCGTTTCACTAGTAAAAAGGACGCAGCCTAGGCTGCGTCCTTTTATTTTTGGGTTTGAATTAACGTAAATCCTGTAATTCATGACTAATTTTTTTCGTTTGGGGATAAATTTGTTGATAGATTTTAAAAATCTTAGCGTATTTATCAGCGTTAGCGGCAATTGGTTCGTAAGTCTTACCGAATTTGATGAACTGATCGGCACAGGCGGGAAAGCCGGTGAACCAACCAAGTCCGACAGCCGCAATCATGGCTGCTCCAATGCCAGGTCCCTGTTCGTTTGCGAGGGTGATGACGGGTTTGTCGAAGATGTCCGCCTGCATTTGGGTCCAGACGGAACTTTTAGCGCCGCCACCAATGGAAGTAACGTGATCAATGGTCGCACCCGTTTCGGCGTAAATGGTAAGGATATCTTGGAGACTGAAGGTGATCCCTTCCATCACGGCTCTAGTGAAGTCGCGTCGGACCTGGGTGCGGTCAATTCCAGTGAAACTCCCGCGAATTTGCGAATCAGCGTGGGGCATTCGTTCCCCAGCAATGTACGGAGTGAATAAGAGACCGTTGGCTCCAATCGGAGATTTACCGGCTTCATTAGTCATCTCGGTAAAGTCTTCGTCCTTGACGAAAGTGTTCTTGTACCATGTTAATGAATCACCGGCAGCCAGCGTGACACCCATTGAATAGTAGGTATCAGGAATGGAATGGTCTTCCATTTGCAGACGACCACCATAGTCGGTTGAGAGGTCCACTTCATGATGTAAGACCACGCCAGAGGTTCCGACGCTGACTAGCGCATTATTGGGCGACATGATGCTTGCACCAACTGCTCCCGCTGAGTTGTCGGCGGCTCCACCGTAGACCTTGGTAATGGTTGACATGTTGGCTTGATCGGCGAAGTCGTGGATGACGTTTCCCGCGTAGTCAATGGACTGAATTAGTGGCGGCAGGATTTTCTCGGGAATTCCCAAGGCCTTACAGATTTCGAGGCTCCACTTGTTATCGTGAATGTCTAAGAGGGTAGTTCCGGTGGCGTCAGAGAAGTCGATCGCAATGTTACCGGTCATCTTAAAGCGCAGGTAGTCCTTTGGTAATAGGAAGGTTTTTACTTTCGCCCAGTTCTCCGGTTCGTTTTCTTTGACCCAGAGGAGCTTGGTGATGGTAAAGCCCTCCAGTGGTTGATTACCGGTGATTTCAACGAATCGCTTCCCTAGTTTATCCTCAATCTCTTTGCGTTGTTTTGTGGTTCTGGTGTCGTTCCACAAGATGGCTGGTCTGATGACCTGATTATCTTTGTCCAACAAGACTAGTCCATGCATTTGGCCCGAGAAACTAGCTCCACTAATGGACTCTGGATCAACATTATCATCATTGACTAGTTTTCTGATGGCCGCAATCGTACCATTCACCCAGTCATTGGGATTTTGTTCACTCCAACCTGGTTTGGGATGCGGATTCGGATACTCCGTTGATTCTTGTCCCACAATGTCACCCAGCTTATTGACAGCCGTGACCTTAACCGAACCCGTGCCGAGGTCGATTCCTAAAACGTTCTTTTCCATGTGTGTACCAACTTTCATAAATGTTCCTTGTAGTTACAACTCTTAATTTAAGACTAGCAGGTTATGTAATCGTTTTCAATGCCAATGTATTAGTTTGTGTTTGATATTTGTCTAGACATTTTAGCGTAGTAAAGTTAAACTATTCACATTAATAAGTGGAGGAGCTTAATATGACAGTTCAAAGTAGTTTAAAGAATGGTTCAAAAGATTTATTAGTAATTGGAAATGGTTTTGATTTAGCTTGTGGATTGAATACTAGCTTTGGTGATTACTTTGATAAATCAAAAAATTATAATTTAATTGAGACAAATGACTCTGGTAATAAAAATATTAATTATTCTAATAAGGAGTATGTTGAAGAGTTAAAAAGTGCGGAATCAGATGCATTTAAGCAGTACAATAATGATAATTATGATCAAATTTTACTTATAGAAATTATTCGTGACTTGGCTTCAAATAGAAAGGGACAACGTCAAGATGGTAGTTATAAGGCTCTTGGAAAGAAAATATCTAAGAATAGTAGTTCTTCACTTTTTGATGTTTATTTTTTAATTAATGAGGACCTAAAGGATAATTGGGCAGATGTCGAAACAAATCTATTTGAATTAATTGCAGGAAGGTCAATTGATGGTAAAAAAGTAGGCAATTTCGTTACATTGTCAATGAAACATTTAGACAAATTGAAACAAAGTAGCTATTCTATTGGTAATACTAAAAAAGAAGAATGGGATAACAAGGATACCGAGATTAATGAAATACTTAGAGAAAGTTATGAAGATAATTCCTTAAACTTATTATTTATTATAGTAAGTTTGTTTAGTTATTCTATTAAAGAACATACTCATGAAAAATTTATTGATTTTATTTTCGACCAATTAAAAAAATTTGAAAATAATTTAGGTAAATATATTCAAGAAGAAGATGAAGGAAATAATTCATATAAAAATTCCGCACAGAAATTATTGAATGATTTTGAATTAAATGATGATAATAGAAAATTTAATATTTTAGATTTTAATTATACGAATCCATTTTCTAGGAATTTGGCGGTGAATAATATTCATGGAAATACATCACAACCGATTATTGGAATTGATGCTAACTTAATAAGAAATGACGACGATTTTTATAAATTCAGTAAAACATATCGGATCATGACTAGATCTACGAATAATAAAGAACCGATTTTGCCAGATGATCCTGAAAATATTTATTTTTATGGGCATTCATTATCTCCTGCTGATTATTCATATTTTCAAACAATTTTTGATCATTATGATATTTATAATAGTTCAATTAAATTAGTATTTTGTTATTCAATTTATGATGAACGTAAAGAAGATGAAATTAAATCTAATTATTTTGAAGAAGTATATAAACTTATAAACACTTATGGTGAATCAACAGGAACTCAAAAGGGACGGAATATACTTCATAAAATGATTCTTGAGGGACGTCTTGTGTTAAAAGAAATTGATACAACTGATTTAAAAGCTATTGAACCTGAAGAAGTTAAAACTAAGTAATAAAAGACACGCATTACATAAATAAATATGTAATGCGTGTCTTTTTATTCATCAATCTCCATTGCCATTTTCACCAGCTGCTTCTTAACTGGTCCGATGTTATCACGATGGGCGAGGACGATCAGCGTGTCACCGGCTTTAATCTTAGTGTTTCCATTAGGGATGATGTGGAGATTACCCCGACTAATTGTGATTAGAATGGAGTGGTTCGGCCAGTGGATGTTTTTGACTAATTTGTTTTCAATTGAACTGAATTCGTAGACCGGGACCTGAATCTTGTCCGTCTTGCTGTCAGCGTTGAAATACGTCTTAATGGCTGTCAATCGTTCCGCTAAGGCTTGATAGATTGGTTGACCACCCAGCATGTCGACCACGACGTACGAAATGAGGACCACGAGCGCTAACGCCATGAAGTTCTTGGTGTTACCGACCAGTTCGGTTATTAGCATAATCGAGGTAAAAGGCGCCTTACTGACAGCCGCAAAGTAGCCGGCCATCCCGAAAATCAGCAAGTTATTAACGTATCCGGCACCAAGCAGTCCAGTCTGTGACATAAAGCCACCGTAAGCGGCACCAATCAGTGATCCAACGGCTAAGACTGGCATGAAGAAGCCACCAGGAATTCCGGCACCATACGTAATTAATCCGAAGACAAACCGGACGATTAAGAAAACAAAGATGGCGGTTAAGGGCACATTGTGGGTAGCAACGGTCATAATGACCCGACTACCACTTCCGATGGTAGTCGGAAAGAACATTCCAACGGGAATAACCAGTAAAATCGGAATCGCACACATGAAGTACCATGGAATAATTTTAATCTTAGCGAACCACTTTGGCAGGTCCAGTAGACCTAAATTATAGACGTAGCCTAGAACACCTAGAATAATGCCCAAGATGATGAGCTGCCAGTAGTTCTGGAGTTGAAAAATGTGGCTGTAAAAAATGGGTAAAATTGGTTTTAAGCCGAAAACTTTTAATGAAACAAAGTTTGCACAGATTGACCCCGTGAGTGACGAAAGCCAGACGGCGGGGGAGAAATTGCGATAAACACCCTCCATGACGAAGAACGTCCCCGCTAGTGGTGCACTAAAAGTGGCCGACAGTCCAGAGGCTGCTCCGGTAGCAATCATCAATCGCCGCTCAGAACCGCCTTCTTTAAAGCCCTGGGCAATTCCTTGACCAATGGCACCACCTAACTGAACAGAGGGTCCTTCTCGTCCAACGAAAATTCCGGTTCCAACGGTTAGGACACCAGTGACAAATTTCCGCCATAAGACAGAGACCCAATTAGTTTCAATGTTGCCCGCAAGTTGAGCTTCAACCTGTGGAATCCCGGAGCCTTTAACGTCAGGATCGCCCTTCATGATAAGACCGGTCACGATTGAGATGAGTAAGAAAGTGGGAATTACCAACCACAGAAGATTGAGATTGTGGTCAAGTCCATGATAAATTGTAAGCGACCATTTTAAAGCGACCTGGATTAGGTAACGAAAAGACGCAATTACGGCACCCGTCAGCGTTCCAATAATGGTCGCAAAGAGAACGTATCGAATGTCTGAAAAATCAATGTGGTGTGTGCGTTTCGGCAAGTTGTTCATCTCCATTAAGCAATTACACCAATTGTATCACGATTAATTTCCCCAAATGAATTCGATTTTAGGGTAAAATAATAATATAGAAAAGATTTAATTGGAGGAATTTATGAAGAAATCAGATATTGTTCAAAAGTTAGACTTCTTGTATGTTCTAACCCTAGTAATTTCAATTATTGAAACGGTTTTGTTGTTTCCAATTCTTGGTGGGATCATCATTGTTAGCATGTTGTGGGTTCCACTACTGGTGCTATTAGGTCTCTACATTACTTGTTTCATCATCAGTTCGCAGATGGTGAGTTCTTTAAGTGATGGTAAAGTTAAGGCTGAGATGAATAACATCAAACCAAGATTTATCGTTGGGATTGTCTTGTCAATAATCGCAGTCATTCCAATTGTGGGATGGATTTCACACATTGTAATGGCCATTATCATGTGGCAGGTATTTACTAACATTAGTACGCTTAAGACGAACTTGATTAACGATGATGGAGCTAAGGGTGATTGGAAGGACGTTACCCCAGATTCTGAGAAGCAGAATTCAAACCAGCAAGATTCAGATAACAATTCTAATAAATAAACATATTATATAATTAGTAATTTTATCCTTATACAAGCACAAATACACCTATGGTTTTCATAGGTGTATTTTATTTTCATTAATTTTTCACTAAACTAAACCTTTTTTGTGTCATTGTGTCTGACCTCCACTAAGATAGTACATAGACTTATTAAAATCATTTTTAAAAGTGAAAGTCAATTAGAAAGGAGCAAGGCCAATGAAAAGAATACTGAAATGGACTGGAGTGACGGCTTTCTTCTTTGTCATTTTCGCAATCATCCTTGATTTGGCGGTTGGCTATCTCCTGTTTAACTTTGCCTTTGGGAAGACGGGACTAGCCAGCTTGTACAACGAAAATGCTGGGACGCCCGATACCGAGTGGTTTAGTGATAATCACGCACAGGTGCTACACGAAAAGGCGAGTGATGGGACCAATCTAGTTGCTAGATACGTCCCATCGGAAAAACCAACCGACAAAACGATGATTGTTGTTCACGGTTACGGTAGTAATAGTGAAGAGATGGAATCCTTTATAAAAATCTTTCATGATGGCGGTTATAACGTTCTTGCACCCGATAACCAGTCATTTGGTGGAAGTGGGGGTAAGTACATTGGTTACGGTGTCAAAGACGCTACTAACCTAGAAAAGTGGGCTCGAGTGCTCAATTATAACCACCCCGACGGTGAATTAGGTCTGTTTGGGACAAGCATGGGGGCGTCGGCCGTCATGTACTCTTTACCAAAAATGCCAAGTAACGTGAAGTTTGCGATTGAAGACAGTGGTTATGCCAGTGTGGAAGGTGAGTTGGGTGGCCAATTGAAGCGGCTATTTAACATTCCGAGTTTCCCACTGGTTCCGACGGTTAATCTCTATGTAAGAATGTTTGCGAAGTATAACATGAACGATGGGAATACAAAGAAGACCCTGAAGCACAACCAGATTCCGTTGTTTATCATTCACGGTGACGTTGACAAGTTTGTCCCCGTTAAAAATGCCTATGAGAACTACAAGAACGATGCTGGTCCAAAACAAATCTGGATCATTAAGGGTGCTGGCCATATTGAAGGTCGGAGTCAGGATCCAGATACGTATACGCAAAAAGTCGTCAACTTTTCTCAGCAGTATTTTAAGTAGTTGAATTTAGTGAAATGATTGGTAGAATTGAGACAGAAATGCTGAGGAGATGAGGACCAATCAAAGCCAAAATTAGACTAACAGTTGCGTGTTTACTTGTAATCGGGGTGATTGCTGCATATTTTATCCTGGATCAAAGAGAACGGTTGGTCCTCTTTTTTGAAGGAGTTGGATTAGTTGCTGCATGCGTCCTGTTTGGATGGCACGGAATTAATGAGTTAATCAAAAGAATTTTAAAGGTATTTTAGACCAAAAAAAGACTACGAATTTGAATTCGTAGTCTTTTTGGTTGGTAATTTTAACCGTTACCATTTTGAAATGATGGGTATAAGGTCATTCCACCATCAACGTAAAGTGAGATTCCAGTAACGTAGCTAGCTTGGTCAGAAGCTAACCAAACGGCAGCAGCTGCAACTTCGGAAGGTTTACCAATCCGGTGCATTGGAACCATGTTAACAGTTGATTCGTAAGTCTTTGGATTAGCGAACTTCTTGGCGTTGATTGGGGTGTTAATGGCACCAGGACAAATCGAGTTAATTCGAATGTTTTGTTGAGCAAATTCCATTGCGGCAGTTTCGGTGAATAATTTAACGCCACCCTTACTTGCAGCGTAACTTGCAAATGTCGGCCATGGAATTTGTTGGTGAACTGATGAAGTTTGAACGATACTACCCTTCTTGTTGTGCTTTAAGAAGTAGTTTAAAGCAGCTTTAGTACCCAAGAAAGTACCAGTCAAATCAACGTTAACGACTGCTTCCCATTCTTCAAGGGTAACTTCGTTTGTAGGGGTCTTCTTTTCCATCCCAGCGTTGTTGAACCAAACGTCCAAATCACCAAAGGAATCAACGGCGGCTTGTACTAATGATTCAGCACCAGCATCATCGCCAATGTCGCCTTGCTTAGTAACGGCGTGGCCACCGTTTTTTTCAACGATTTCAACAACTTGGTTAGCTGCATCTTCGTTTTTGTGGTAGTTAATAACCACGTTCATGTGTTCTTGACCCAAACGTTCAGCAATGGCAGCACCAATCCCTGAGTCTCCTCCAGTGATTACGGCCGTCTTGCCTTCAAGATCTTTATACATAACCATATAATATACACCTCTACATTTCTAATCCTGTTAAGCGGATTGGACTTGTTTCTGACACTATAATAACCCATTAAGAGACTAATATAAAGGGGAAAGAACTGATTGACCCTTTAAAATTAAGTTGTGTACATTTTACTTGCGTTATGGTGAATTCCTGCTATCATAAATAGTGAAGATTTGAAGAGGTTCATTTCTGAATCACTTATAGGAGGTTATAAATATGAAACTAACAATTACTGATGACGCAATGGCCTACATGAAGAAAAGATTAGCAGGTGCTAACGCATACCTGTTGGCCGCAAATGACGGATCAAATAACTTCTCTGAAGGTGCCGGCGGTGCTTGCACCGTTGGAGATGCCTTTCAAGTTGTTGGTGTTTCAAAAGCACCATCAGACTATGATGTTAAACTTGAAAACAATCAAGGTGCTGACGTTTTAACCAGCAAGAATGATATGACTTTCTTCGGACCAGGTCTAAAACTTGATTTCAAGAATAACTTCTTACAGTTAAAAGATGACGGTGAAATGATTGATGGTCAAGTTACGACCAACAATCAGGTTGAAAAATAGAATAAGAGATTAATAAGCCAGGGAAGAACCGGAGTAATTGCTTCGGTTCTTTTTTATTAAAAAATGGGATTCACGTCACGTGAGTCCCATTTTCGTTTATTTAAAATGTTTTTTGTAAAATGCCAGCCCAAGGTATCCCAGTAAAAGTAACCAAGAAATAACGCTGATCCAAATCCCAATGATGTGAACGCGGGTGCGGTGATACGTCAATTTGATGGTGTTTGCTCCCTTTTTGACGGGAATGTGGATGGCACGCTTTTGGTCTACTTTAATTGGAACGGCCTGATTGTTAACGGTCACTACGTAGCCAGGGAAGTAAACATTTGGCAAACGAACCCTGGTGGCACTTTCAGCGTCTAACTGGTACTCAATTTGATTGTACGAGGTAGTCCGTTTCTTTTGTTTTAAGCCCTTCTGATTTGGATTCATTTTTAAAATAGAGTGTTCTTTGAGTAGCGGTTCTAGTGAATCGGAAGCATGAGGGAGGTAGTCCCAATAAACAGCCGATTTTCCCACCTTTTCAAATTCCTGTGGTGAAGAAGCCTGAGGTTCCCACGATTTGAGCTGCAAATTGGTGGCAAGTGACGAACAGAGACTAAGTCCTAAAACGCCTAAAATCAGGAGAGCTCCCGTAGAATTGTTTTTGGCAAAAATCTTGGTGATAATTTCTCCGCCTAAAAACGCTAATAGAACGGTGGTGATGATCAGAAAACGGAATGGGAATTGGATCATTCCCACCCACTTTTGCAAAAGGTCCCACGGAAAGAGATTGGAACTAAAAAGCAGAAAGAGCAGTGAGAGGACCGTCATTGATCTAGAGAACAAGTCGATTCGATGCCAGAAGACGAACAGCAAAATGATGATCATTAGTCCGACAATGCCAATGCCAGCGCCATACTGCCACGGTCCGTTCGGAGTGGGACCAAAAAACAGATTGGTGACCGGGATGCTCATGTCTTGGAGGCGACACTTCATGATGGAAATTTCTTGGTCGTAGTGGTAATTCTGAATTAATGGCAGTAAAAAGAAAGCTGACAGAAAAAAGGTTCCGACGGCAGCGGCGATTAGCGCTATGACCCGCTTCACCTTAAGTTTCAATGAATCATGGTTTAACATGATAATAATGATCGTCATGGCGGCAAAGGTACCAGCAATTAAAAACGACAAGAGGTGGGTTAAGACTAAAAATGTTAATCCAACACTTAAGACCCACCACTGACGATAGTTTTTGATACATACTTGATAAATTCCGTAGAGAACAACTGGCAGAAAGACAAACGCCATTCCTTCAGCCACATCAAAGCGAACAAAGAGGTCGAACGTTAGATACGTCGATAAACCGTAGATGATGGCGGATGCGAGCCCAGTCAGTTTCCGATTGGTAATTTTCCAGGTTGCTAGATACATGGAGATAAATACCAGAAAGTGGATTAGGATTAGGTAAAGTAAGTAGGATGTGTACGGATTCTTAATGACCAGATGAATCACGGCCTCGGGTAAGACGGCAAAGATCGGATAGAACCCGTTTAGTGGATAGCCAACCTTGACAAAAGTTTTCGTCATCATCCCTGGAATCATATGTAAGAAGCCACCGTGTTGAACCTGGATGTAACTCTCGTACGCCCGGGCAAGGTGAAAACGCATGTCCTCGCGTGGTAGGACTGGATTGCCAAAGAAATAGGGACTAACGATTGCCACACTTAGAATTAAAAATAAAATCATTGAAAATAGCGTAAAATGCTTATGTAAGAACTTTGAAATGGTAATTCCCCCTTGTGAGTTAATATCATTATTATAGAATAACTTTAAAAGTTATTCTATTTTTTCTCAAAAATGATTGACATTGAGTTTTAAAGCATGTAAAGTAACGACCATTAAAAACAATAAATTAACTAAACGGAAAAGTTGAGTAGACAGAAGAAACTCAAAGAGAGTCTCAGGTTGGTGCGATGAGATGAGTTAGCGCTGTTGAAGATGGACTTGGAGTTTTCATCAGTAAATCGTGAGCTGGTGACGGGATGCCGCCGATATCATGGCCCGGTTATTTTTACAAGTAACCGTTGAGGTAGTCCGTTGTGAGACGGCTATGAACTAAGGTGGTACCGCGGAAGCATTCGTCCTTTTTACAGGATGGATGCTTTTTTGTTTGGTTAATAAATGGGAGGAACGCAGATGAGAAGATGGGTTAAATACTTAATTTGGATTGGAATTATATTGTTTATTGGAATCGCCGGATACTTCAGCTTTTTCCACCAATCAGAAGCTGAAGCGAACACCATTACCGTTGGCATCATGGCCGGATCCAAACAGGAACAGGCCATCTGGAACGAAGTGGCTAAAGACGCCAAGGATAAGTACGGCCTAAACGTTCAGTTTCAGACGTTTACCGATTATTCACAGCCTAACAACGCTCTGACTAACGGAGACATCGACGTGAATGCCTACCAAAACTACCCATTTTTGGACAATTGGAATGACGTCCACCACACGGACATCGTGCCGGTTGGAGATACCGTGATTGAACCGATGAGGATTTACTCTAATCAGTTTAAGTCGGTTAATGAAATTTCCAGTGGAACTTCCATTGCGGTGCCAAACGACACTAACAACGAGTCCCGGGCTTTACACGTCCTTCAGAGTGCGGGGTTGATTAAGTTAAATCCGAAAAAGGCGTTCACCACCGTCAAGGACATTACTAGTAATCCGAAGAACCTGAAGATTAAGGAAGTTGACGCCTCGCAAACGCCACGATTACTGAATTCAGCGGGAGCTTCCGTTGTGAACGGGAACTTCGCTGAAAGTTCGAACCTGAGTCCGAAGAAGGCCATTTATACGGCACCATTTACCAAGGATTCGCATAAGTGGGTCAACTTCATTGCCGCAAAGAAGCGCGACGAACATAGCAAGAAAATCAAGGAATTAGTGAAAGCCTATCAGACCGAAAAGACCGCTAAATTAATTAAGAAAGAGTCCGGGATTAATCAACAAGCGGCTTGGAACCTTAAATTTAAGTAACTCAATAAGAATTCATCAATTAATTGATGAATTCTTTTATTGGTCTGAAACAATGGTTTAATAAATGGTAGAATGAAAAAAACGATGGGAGGGGTCCAAATGGGTTCAGTAGCTACGATTAGAGACGTTGCGTCAGAAGCAGGAGTGTCAACTGCCACCATCTCACGCTACTTAAACGGAAAGACCAACCACATGTCCGATGCTACTGCGAAGCGGGTTACCGAAGCGATCAAGAAGTTGAACTACGTGCCAAACGAATCCGCCAGACAGCTCATTACCAAGCAAAGTCGATTGGTGGCGGTCATTGCGGCGGATGTTGATGATTACTTTTCCACGGAGATTTTTAAGGGTGTTAATTCGGTTTTAAAAAAGAACAACTTCATCGCGGTCTTAATGGACTCCGATAGTGATGAACGGCGGGAACTTGCCACGTTATCGTCACTTAACCAACAAATGTTTGGTGGCGTCTTGATTCAGCCGTTAAGTAACGACCTGGACGCCTTTCAAAGCTCAATTCCCACAAATGTACCGGTGGTCATGTTAGATCGGCAGATTAAGGGCAGTCCGTGGCCGAGTGTGGTTACAAATAACTATGAGGTCAGTAAGAAAGCGGCGCGATACTTTAAAGACCAGGGATTAAGCCACGTCTTTGTGATTACAAATAATGTAAAAAACGTTTCCACCCGAGAACAACGACTGAACGGGATTAAAGCAGTCTATGGGAACCACGTCACGATCATTCAACCGGGAAACGATGAGGCTTCATTTCGTCAGGCATACTCCAAACTGAAAAATGACATCAAAGAAACAAATGGGGGTCTGATTTTTGCTTTAAAGGAACGGTGGCTCTTGAAGTTTTTGCCCAAGTTGATTCGGGATGGAGTCATCCGGAAGTCCGATGGGGTGCACATGACGGGATTTTCCGACACATCACTGGTAGATAATATTGATCCGGGAATCAAGGTTATTAATCAGGATCCGTTTCAGATTGGGGTTAGTGCAGCTCAGATCCTGATTGAGGGGATTGAGAGTGATTCTCAACCGATTGCGAAAAAAATTGAGATTCCAGCCCAATTTTAAAAGAATAAGACTAGCCAGTGCGGCTGGTCTTTTTTTATGGCGTCATGGAAAACGATTACATATTTTTAGAAAAAAGATTGCCAAACAGTATTGACTACTTTTATGTAAACGTTTACCATAAGTATCAATATGAAAGCGGTATCAAATTAAAAAAGGAGTGAATACTGATGCGATTGTTTTTAAATACATGGATCTTTGTAAATGACATCGAAGCCGGTACGAGTCAGGCAGCGTTATTTCCACGCGTGAAGCAAATGAACGTTGACGGGATTGAGGTTCGACGAGAATACATCAAGGATTTTTCAACGGAACTGGATGAGATTGATAATGCCAGATTGAGAACGGGACTCCTTGTTAATTACAGTGTTCCAGACGAACTGTTTTTAAAGGATGGTTCGGTTAATCCAAAATTGAAGCAATACTTCAACGAGGGGCAACGAATGGGAATTACCAAAATCAAGTTTAACGTGGGAAACTTTCGGGCGTTTGACGGTGATTTGTCCCATGCCTTTGACGGGCTACCACTCGATCAGATTCAAATGAACGTGGAAAACGATCAAACCAAATTGAGTGGCAAAATGGCTAATGTTAAACACTTTTTAAACCAAGCGAAAAAGAATGGGCTGCCCATTAAGTACGTGTATGACCTTGGAAACTGGGCGTTTACCCATCAAAGTGCGGACTATGCGGCTGATTCTTTGTACCAGTATACCGATTACATTCATCTAAAGAACGTCAACCAGTTTGACGAAGATGACTTACAGACCGCGGACGATCTAAACGACGGCATGTTTGATTGGAAAAACATCCTGAACGAGTTACCGAAAACGGCGGATTTGGCGCTTGAATTCCCGATGGAAGACGACGAACACGTTGAACGTCAGGTCAAGTTGCTGAGAGATGAGGTGATGTAGCTGATGAATACCGTTATTGCAATTCTGTTACTGATTACCTTTGCTGGCTTTATCTTTTACATTGTTAAAGGTGGGGACCTAACCATTGGGTTCTTCGTCATGGCAATTCTTTGGACCGTCATCGGTCTGATCCCATATCACACCGCTTTGACGGCGGTCTTCTCAACGCCCGCTTTGAAGTACGGTTCGACGATTATCTACATCGTCTTTGGTTCATGGTTCGGACGAGTGCTGGTTGACAGTGGCATTGCGCCATCGATTTCGCAGAAAACGAATAAGGTTGGAAAATCGCATCCCTTACTGGCAGCCATCCTGATTGTCTTAGTTACGGAGCTGCTGTTTGTCAGTTCCTACGGAGTGGGTTCGGTCATTGCCATCGGTGTCATTTTGTTACCAATCCTCTTGTCATTGGGGATTCCACGAGACGTGGCCCTAACGACGTTTGCCTTGTCGATTGGTTCGGCCATGTACGTCAACGTCGTGCTCTTTAATCAGATTAAGGCGTTCTTCCCCAAGGCTCAATACAATCTGCATTACCTTGAATTTGGGTGGGCGGCCATGGCGGTGCAACTAATCGCAGTCATCTTGTTTCTAGTGATGAAACGTCACACGTTCAATCCAAAGAATGCCGAGGCCAACCTGAAGAAA
Organism: Fructilactobacillus sp. X2R5C3; assembly: GCF_059901325.1. Taxonomy (NCBI): domain Bacteria; kingdom Bacillati; phylum Bacillota; class Bacilli; order Lactobacillales; family Lactobacillaceae; genus Fructilactobacillus; species Fructilactobacillus sp. X2R5C3. The sequence continues at coordinate 256,391 of NZ_JBWXUY010000001.1, forward strand.
ATCGGGGCAACTGACCCGGGAGACGTCGACAAGATTCCGTACATTGCGTACGCTATCCCAGTTGTTCCCGTTATTTTGAACATGGCGCTCGGCTGGGATGCCATTCCGGCCTTGATCCTTTCTAGTATCTTGGCCATGCTTGTAACTGGTAAGATGAATGGTTATAAAAAATTCAAAACGTTTCTTAATGTCACGATTAAACAGTCCATTAATGATATTTCGGGCTTAATTATGTTCTTGATGGCACTGGTTATGTTTGCCGGGGCGGCTCAGTTAAACGCTGGTCGTTTCAAGGGAATCTTCAGCGCCATCCTGCCAAATAGTCACTTACTGCTAGCACTTGGAATCGGGGTTCTTGCTCCCTTAGCATTGTTTAGAGGACCACTTCAAGTCTGGGGTGCGGGAGCTGCGACGGCCGCCGTACTTTCCGCCACCGGAATGTTTAACGACATGTTCTTGTTACCGTTAATGTACGTCCCAACTCTGATGGCGGTTTCAACTGACATCACTCAGTCATGGAACGTCTGGGGTCTTGACTACATGAAGGTTCGTCCCCAGCAACTGTTGAAACTGGGAGTTCCGATCATGTGGATTGTCTCCATTTTAAACGAAATATTAGTGTACTTATTCTTCGGATAGATGATTAAAGAAAGGTGAAAATTATGAGTGAATTTCTGACAATTGGTGAACCAGTGGTGACGTTCGCCTCAACCGATCCTGACGCTACTTTAGCTGATTCAACCCACTATCTAAAAATCCTCGGAGGGGCAGAACTAAACGTGGCCATTGGTGCTAAACGACTGGGACATTCCGCTGAGTATGTGTCTCAAGTAGGAACCGATCCGCTGGGTAAATACGCCAAAGACGTGATTATCGACCACGGCGTTGGCATTGACTATGTTAAAGACGATCCCGATCATTGGACGGGTCATCAATTAAAACAGATGGTAACGCATGGTGATCCCCAGACGTTCAACTATCGCACGGGATCGGCTGCTTCGCATTTAAAACGGGGAGTCATTGACGAGATTAATCTTGACGACGTCAAAATGGCTCATCTAACGGGGATCTTCCCGGCTTTGTCAGCTGAAGCGGAAGGCTCATATCGTGCATTAATGGACCGATTGATTAATAATGAAATCAAGATAACGTTTGATCCAAACCTGCGTCCCGGACTGTGGGGTGATCATGATCGAATGATTAAAACGATTAACGAATTGGCTAAAAACGCTGACATTGTGATGCCAGGTGTAAACGAAGGCAAGGTCCTCATGGGAAGTGATGACCCAGAAAAAATCGCTGACTTTTACCTCCAAAATGGTGAACGCACGAACGCGGTGCTCATTAAGTTGGGCTCGGATGGTGCGTATGTGAAGACCAAAGATGGAGATTCGTACACGGTCTCCGGTTTTAAGGTCGATCACGTCGTCGACACGGTTGGTGCCGGTGATGGGTTTGCGCTCGGGGTAATTACTGCACTATTAGAGGGCAAAAATCTAAAGAGTGCGGTCATGCGAGGAAATGCCGTTGGGGCGCTTCAGGTTCAGACGCCCGGTGATAACGACGGTTATCCCACCCCAAGCGAGTTAAAAGATTTTTATAAAAAAGAACACGTTAGTGAATCGTAAGTAGATGGGAGAGATTATGATGGCTAAAAAAGTTGCAGTACAAGCAAGTTTAGCTCCAGATGGAAAACAGTTACTGAAAGACAGTGGCTTTGATGTCGTGGAATTACCGGACAAAAAGATTTCAACGTTGCTTGATATGGCCGCCGATGCTTATGGCATCCTGATTGGCACGACCCCGTTTCCAAATGACACCATTGAAAAGATGCCGAACTTAAAAATCATTGCTAGAAACGGTGTGGGTTATGACAACATCGATGTTCCCTTTATGTTACAACATGGCATATATGTAACAATTACGCCGCTCGCCAATGCCTCAACGGTTGCGGAGACGACGTTAGCCGAAATCTTTGACGTATCAAAGAACGTTACCAATGATTCGCACGAGATGCGTAAGGGGAACTGGAACTACAAGAAAGATCATATGGGTTTTGATTTAGAAGGCAAGGTCCTCGGAATTCTCGGTTATGGCCGAATCGGCAAGATGGTCGCTAAGAAGGTGAGTGGACTGGGGATGAATGTCATCTACAATTCACCCCATGCTGAAGACTCTGAATACGGTAAGGCGGTTAATCGTGATGCCATCTTTACTGATTCAGATATCGTCACTTTACACATGCCAGTGCTACCCTCTACTAAACAAAGCGTTGGTAAACGTGAATTTGAGATGATGGACAACTCGGCGGTTCTCATTAATTTGGCTCGTGGAGCACTCATTAATACGAATGATCTAATCGACGCTTTAAAGAGTCACGAAATTAAGGCCGCTGCCCTGGATGTGTTTGATTCTGAACCACTACCAATGGACAGTCCACTCTACAAGCTGGATAACGTCTTGTTGACGCCGCACATTGCCTCTAACACGGTGGAATGCATGAACCGGATGGCGCATGACGCTGCCAGTGAAATTGTAAAAGTCCTAAATGGTGAACAACCACAGTGGGCAGTTAAAAAGTAAAAGAATTAATTAAGAACTGGGATGCAATGGTCTCAGTTCTTTTTTATTTAAGAAAATCTTTAAAAAGTAATTGTCATCATCTTTTTTTCACGGTACAATTCAATGCAATACAAATGAAAAGGAGTGATGCATATGCATAATATGTTCAAGAAAGAATCGGTTGCTAGTTTTGTCAAAGCCGATGCTGGCTTAAAGCGAACGCTGACCGCTAAAGATCTAATCGGTCTTGGCGTCGGAGCCGTTGTCGGAACTGGGATCTTTATTCTTCCAGGACACGAAGCGGCTTTACATGCAGGACCAGCGGTTGCACTGGCATTCTTGCTTGCTGCCATCTTAGCTGGGGTCGTGGGTATGGCGTATGCCGAGTTTTCGTCGGCGATGCCCGTTGCTGGTTCAGCATACTCCTTTGGAAGCGTCGTTTACGGCGAGATTATCGGGTGGATTCTTGGTTGGGGACTAATCCTGGAGTACTTCTTGGCAGTCTCCGCTGAGGCCACTGGATTTGCTTCGTACTTTAATAACAATATTTTAGCCGCCATTGGGATTAACATTCCGAAGTTTCTTCAAAGTGGGCCAATGGAGGGTGGTATCGTCAACATCAGTGCCGTTGTCATTACCCTGTTAGTTGGATTACTCGCTTTAATGGGAACTAATTTTTCCAAGAAGATTGAGAACGTTGCCGTGCTGGTCAAGATTGGCATCATTGTTTTGTTTATCGTTGTGGGTGTTTTTTACATCAAGTCAAGCAACTACGTTCCGTTTTACCCGAAACAATTTCACACTCCACCGTTTGGTTTAGGGGGAATCTCAACCGCCGCTGCCACCGTCTTTTTTGCTTTCATGGGCTTTGACGCGTTGGCATCAAATTCGGCTGAAACCATTAATCCTAATAAGAATATGGCCAAGGGAATCCTTGGAACCGTTCTGATTGCGGCCGTCCTATACGTCGGGTTCTCCTTGGTTCTGACCGGAATGGTTCACTACTCACTACTAAACGTTGACGATCCAGCCGCTTTGGCATTCTCCATGGTGCACCTGAACTTCATGAACAAGGCCATCACGATTGGAGCACTGTTTGGGATTTTCACCGCCATGGTCACCATGGTCATCGGGAGTTCCCGACTGGTTTACTCACTTGGACGTGACGGACTAATTTCTAAGAAAATGGGAAAGATTAATCACAAGACCGGGATTCCGACCTACGCGGTTTGGTTAGCTGTCATCATTCAGGCCATCTTTGCCGGGGTCGTTCCTTTGACTCAACTAGTTTCATTGATTAACGCTGGAACTTTGGTTGCATTTGCCTTTATCTCATTTGGAATTATTCCATTGAGACGAAGAAAGGACATCAAAAATACTGGTTACAAGATGCCTCTTTACCCGTACTTGCCAATCCTAGCCGGACTGATGAGTATCTACTTCATCATCATGTTACCGAACGTGACCAAGATTGCGGTAATTGGTTGGTTAGCACTGGGAATTGTGATCTACTTTGTCTACGGGATTCATCATTCTAGACTGCAAAATGAAGAATAATTGATAAATGGGAAGCCGTGAGATGGCTTCTCATTTTTGGTCGTCATGTGATATTTAGCTGTGATAAAATGAATTTATATTATTAAGAATAAGTGAGGAAATTGAACTATGAATAAAAAAGTAGCTCTAGTTACAGGAGCCGGTCAAGGAATCGGAGAGGCCATTGCCAAACGATTGAGTAAAGATGGATTTTCCGTGGCACTGGTTGGTCGTCATTTGGATAAGGTGGAAGAGGTTGCTAAGGGGATTCAAAGTGACAATGGGGACGCCATTGCCATTAAAACTGACGTTGCCAATCGTGACGAAGTTTTTGCAGCCGTTGAAAAGGCCGCTAAACATTTTGGTGACTTCAACGTGATTGTGAACAACGCTGGAATCGCGCCAACCACACCAATTCAGGCCGTTACTCCAGAGGTCTTGGAACAAGCCGAAAAAATTAACGTGGGTGGTACTATTTGGGGAATTCAGGCTGCCGCTAAGAAGTTCAAAGAACTTGGTCATGGCGGTAAGATCATTAATGCTTCATCTCAAGCGGGGATGACCGGTAATGAGAACTTGACCGTTTATGGTTCAACTAAGTTCGCTATCAGAGGAATTACCGAAACAACCGCCAAGGAACTTGCCGATGACGGGATTACCGTTAATGCATATTGCCCTGGAATCGTGGTCACTCCCATGATGAATGACATTGCCCAAAATGTGGCTGATGAAGCCGGGAAACCATTTGAATGGGGAATGGAACAGTTTGCAAAGAACATTGCCTTGAAACGACTTTCAAAACCTGAAGACGTGGCTGGCTGTGTTTCATTCTTAGCTGGTCCTGACTCTAACTACATGACTGGTCAGTCATTGTTAATTGATGGTGGAATGGTATTTAACTAAATAGATCGGAACTCTAGCTTTAGCTGGAGTTCTTTTAATACATACGAAAAGGTGAAAGAAAAATGGTATTAAAAACAAGGTTTTGTCCTAACTGTGGAGCTGAAATTCCAGTTGACGTGAAGTCCTGTACGAAATGTGGGTACAAACAACCTACTATTGATGAGTTGGAAGAAATGAATCAGGAAGAGGAGACAACTACGGTTGAAGTTGGCTCAAATGAAAAACAAGACGATGGTCAACTTAAAATTGTGATTCCTGTTTCAGCTGGTGCAATTCCTGATGGATATGAATTCAATCAAAACGGGTCAGTGGCGTTAAGTGACCACTATATTCCAGATGACGACCAGATTTTGCGGGATTTTCAACAGGAAGCTTTTAATAAAATTAGAGATATTGTGAAAGAAAATAATTGTGATGGTGCCTTTAATCTGGCAATTCAGACTCAAATTGACGGAGATAGTTCAAAAATGTTCATTTTCGCCTATTTTGATATGGCAAATAGTGTAAAATAAAAGTAGATGTTACATTAACATCGATTTAAATACATAATATGGAGGTTTTATGATGGATGACACCAAGCACTGTCCCAATTGTGGTAAATTGTTAAAGGCGGATGTGAAATTCTGTCCTTATTGTGGTCAAGCTCAACCCGAAATGGCTGATGCCCAAAGTAGTCAAAGCACTGATAATCAACAGGCTAATTATGGTTATCAAGAAACTAATAATGAGCAGCAGACTTATCGGCCAGAATCTGATAATGGAGCGAATATTCGATCTGAATATTCATCACCTAACATGATTACATCGTTTAAAGATTACTTTGGGAACATGTTTCATATTTCTGGAAGAATGAGCAGGGCATCATATTGGTGGTCAAGCTTGGATGTTGCTTTAATTGTCTTTGTTACTTGGGGACTTATTGCAATTTTTAGTTCTACAAATACTTCCGCTGGGAATATGATTGCAGGATTATTTACCATAGTATTTATCATCTTATATATCTTTTTATACATCGGTAACATCACTTCCATGTGTCGTAGATTTCATGACATCAATTATTCAGCTGGTTTCTGGTGGTTACAACTGATTCCATTTGTTGGAAGTATCATCGTTTTCATTTTCATGCTGTTTAGCTCTGTGGACGAGGGCAATCGCTTTGGCGGACCAGATGTTAGCTACTTGAAGAAATTAAAATAGTTAGTAAAAAACACTGCTTAATGGGCAGTGTTTTTTTACTAACTATTATTGTTGTGGACCCATAACAAACTGTTTTCCCGATTTCATATTATCTCCCCAATTTATATTAATAGCGGTTTTAGTTAGGTGGAAAGTATCAGTGAGACTACTAGCTAATTGTAAGGGGAGTTTTTTAGGATCTTCGTTAGAATCGTCATTGTTTAGAACTTTATACATGTAAAATGACTGATTTTGGTGTGGTAATTTGGCCTTGATCAAGTAGAAGCTACCATAATTTGCATTCTTTTTATCGTTTGGATGCTTTATGTAAAATTTATATGATTTGTCTTTCGTATTGTACATTAACGTGGCATGTGCTTCACTAAGCTCATCACTTAATGAAGCTCCATTAGGTGCATCATTATCAGGACGTGCTGTATGATTAATCGACTTAATCACGCTACTAGCATTCGTATCCTGATTAGGGAAAACATGGCGCGCCCTAAAGTAGAAGTTCAAACCGAAAATAACGGCGATCACGATCGTCCCAATCCCACCTAGCAGTTTCTTCAAGTTACTTTTATTGTTTTGGGGATGATTCTCAGTCGGAGCGGTTTTGGTTTGTTGCTGGGTAGTCTTGGGCTGCTCAACTCCACAATACGGACAAAAGCTCGCGTCTTTTTTGATCTTTTTACCACAGTTGACACAAAACTTTGTATTATTCATTAGATTTCATCCTACTTTCAAAATACTTGTGAACCCATGACCATCCCGAAAATAATTCCAATGATCATCAAAACGACTGACGCAATTATCAAAATAATTCCAGCATTTTGGTGGTATTTGAGTTCGATTGCTCCAAGCACAATTCCAATAATTCCAAACACGATGGGGACAAAGAGGGTCGACAAAACGGCGGAAATCCAACCGAACACTAGTAGAAGGGTACTGATAGTTTTGGGATTGCCCTGATTGCTAGTAGTCTGGGGTTGCATACTTGCTGGACTTGGTTGTGACTCATTATGCGGGGTCGAACTGATTTCTGGCTGTTTGGCACCACAATATTGACAAAACTTCGTTTCTTTGGGAATCTTCTTGCCGCATTTAACGCAGAATTTTTCGTTAGTGTTATTCATTGAAATAAGCCTCCATCTTGTGATTGAATTCATTATTCACATTAATAATACCATTCCCTTGTTACTCCCGCAATTGAAGGCTGAATTGAGAGAAATAAAAAACGTTCGACTGAATTTATTTTCAATCGAACGTTTTTGAAACGGCTATTTGTATTGTTGGGCTTCCTCATCACTACAGTAGAGCCAGTGACCAGGACGGACTTCCTGAAGGTATTGGTCTTCTTTAAATGGTTGACTATGGTCGAACTTGATAATCTTGTGCTGTTTCTCTGAGTGTGGGTCAGGAACTGGCACCGCTGACAACAAGCTTTGGGTGTACTTGTGAAGTGGATGGTTGTATAACTCATCGGTATCAGCCATTTCCACAATTTTACCAGCGTACATGACGGCGATTCGGTCACTAATGTACTTCACCATTGAAAGGTCATGAGCGATGAATAGGTACGTTAGACCCTCTTTTTCTTGAATGTCCTGCATTAGGTTTACGACCTGAGCCTGAACGGAAACGTCAAGGGCGGAAATTGGTTCATCAGCGATGATGAACTTCGGTTTAACTGCTAGGGCTCTAGCGATTCCAATTCGTTGTCGTTGACCACCAGAGAACTCGTAGGGGTAACGACTGGCATGTTCTTCGTTTAGGTTAACGAGGTGAAGGAGCTCTCGAACTCGGTTATCTCGTTCATCAGAATCTTTAACCAGGTGATTGATATCAAGGCCTTCGGCGATGATGTCCTCCACTTTCATTCGGGGGTTCAGTGAGGCATACGGATCCTGAAAGATCATCTGCATCTGACTACGCAGGTTTTTCATCTGTTTTCGTTTTAGCTTCGAGATGTTTTGCCCCTCAAAGTCAATTTCACCATCAGTTGGGTCGTATAAACGAATGATGTCTCTTCCGGTCGTACTTTTACCAGAACCAGATTCACCAACCAGTCCCAGCGTTTCACCAGGATAAATGTTGAATGAGATGTCGTCAACGGCCTTAACTTCATCGGGCTTTCCGACGTTAAAGTATTGTTTTAAATGTTTAACTGAAACAATGGGATCTTTTTTAGTCATGGTCGTTTTCACCTCGTTTCTTAAATTCAGCCTGGCGCTTTTGAATTGATTCCGGTGGGGTAACCTTTGGAGCTCGCTTATCTAACAACCAGGTGGCGGCGTAGTGGCTGTCACTGACCTTGAAGAAGGGTGGTTGTTGTTCATGGTCGATCTTTAAAGCGTACTTGTTACGGGCATAGAAAGCGTCACCCTTTGGTGGGTTAATCAAGTTTGGCGGGGTCCCTGGAATCGTGTTTAAGCGGTCACTCTTCATTGAGAGGGTCGGCATGGAATCAAGGAGTCCCCACGTGTAGGGATGTTGTGGATTGTAGAAAATGTCGTCAACGGTTCCATACTCGACAATCTTACCGGCGTACATGACTGCTACTCGATCGGCGATGTTGGCAACCACCCCTAAGTCATGAGTGATAAAGATAATCGACGTTCCAATTCTGTCCTTTAACTCTCTTAGTAGCTTAATGATTTGAGCTTGAACCGTAACGTCCAATGCGGTAGTCGGTTCGTCGGCGATTAGAACATCAGGATGGTCAATAATAGCCATCGCAATCACGATTCTTTGTCTTTGACCACCAGAAAATTGGTGGGGATAGTCGCGCATCCGTTCTCTCGCGTTGGGAATGCCGACTTCTTCTAGTACCTCAGCCGCCCGCTTTAAGGCTTTTCCTTTGGACATTCCCTCGTGAACTCGTAGTGGTTCAGCCACTTGATTACCGATGTTCATGGTGGGGTCCAGTGAGGTCATGGGATCCTGAGAAATCATGGCAATCTTGCCACCACGAATCTTGTCCATTTGTTTTTTGGATTCTTTTAAAATATCTTTGCCTTCAAAATCAATTGTACCGTTGGTGATGGTTTCGTTATCAGCTAGAAGACGCATGATCGTTCTCACGGTGATTGATTTCCCTGAACCAGATTCACCAACAAGGGCGAGCGTTTCTCCTTTGTCAAGGTGGAAGCTAACGTCACGAATGGCCTTCACGGTTCCGTTTAGGGTAGCAAAATCAATTGACAGGTTTTTAACGTCTAAAACTTTTTGAGCCATCTTATCTGTCTCCTTTACTTAGATTTTGGATCGAACGCATCTCTTAATCCATCTCCAAGCAGGTTGGTCGTAATCATAATGACAGACAGTACGATTGCTGGAACCCACATTTGATATGGCAAGAAATGAAAGGCCTTCTGACCATCGTTTAGAAGTGTACCAAGGGATGCGTTTGGTGCTGGGATCCCGATTCCAATGAAACTTAGGAAGGCTTCAAAGAAGATGGCCGATGGAATGGTAAACATGGTTTGAATAATGATAGTGGAACTGAGGTTTGGAATCAGGTGTTTCATCGCAATCTTGAATGGTGATTCACCAAGAGTTCTGGCGGCTAGGACGTATTCTGATTCCTTTAATTTAAAGGTCTGAGCACGAACTAAACGTGACATGGTGATCCATCCGGTAAAGGCGATGGCGATGATGATTGAAGTGATTCCGGGTTTTAGGATTAGTAGTAATAAAACAACGACGATTAGGTTAGGAATTGATGAGAGGATTTCAACGATTCTCTGCATGAAGGTGTCAACGGCACCGCCGACCCAACCGGAGATTAAACCGTATGGAACACCAACAAGAAGGTCAACGGCTGTCGCAACAACCGCGATAAACAGTGATAACCGGGTCCCGTACAGAATTCTTGAGAAGAGGTCACGACCAAGGTAGTCGGTCCCCATGATGTAGTAAGTTCCCTTTGGAACGTGTTCTGCTTGATATGCGTTAACCATGTGGCCACCGGCTTCGTGAATCCCATTTAGACCGGGGATGTTAAGTGAACCCCACTTTGGTGGTAAGTTCGCGTACAGGACGTTTTGAGCGTTTGGATCGTGTGGTGAAAGAATCGGGGCGAAGATTGCGACTAGGGCGATAATGACTAAGAGAATCAAAGAAGTCATGGCAACTTTATTTCGAACTAGTCTTCGTTTAACGTCTTGAAAGTACGTTAAAGATGGGGTGTTAATTGATTCCGATTCAGTGTCCAAGTTTGAAAGATCGTCACTTGCGAACTGGAACTGATCTTCAAGTGGTGGTAAGTTTTCGGCCATTATTCTTTACCTCCGTTTCCTAGTCTGATTCGTGGATCGATGATTCCATAGAGAATATCGACAACTAAGATAATGACAACTAATAAGAATGAGTAGAAAATTGTGAGTCCCATGATGGTAGGGTAATCGTTCGTCAGAATGGACTGAACGAATTGATTACCAATTCCAGGAATTGAGAAGATGTTTTCAACCACCAGTGAACCGGTCATGATTGAAACGGCCATGGGACCAACGATGGTGATAACGGGAATCAGTGAGTTTCTAAGCGCATGATGCGTAATCGTCTTTCTTTCCGAATCACCCTTGGCTTTAGCCAGTTCAATGTAGTCACTATCTAAGACATCAACCATTTCAGTTCTCATGAACCGGGCGACGTTTGCAAGTGGAAAGGCCGCAAGTGCTAACGTCGGTAGGATACTAGAACTGAAGTTCTGCCAGAGGGCAACTGGGAACCATTGTAGTTTGTAGCCAAAGTAGTACTGAAGCAGAACGGCTAAAACGAAACTTGGGATTGAGATTCCAAGGATTGAGATGAAGGTGGCACTTGAATCAACCCAGGTATTTTTCTTGATGGCGGCAACGGCACCAAGGATGATGCCAAGAACAGAACCAACGACCATGGCTTGGGTACCAATCTGCATTGAAGGACCAATGTCATGGGCGATCAATTGAGTAACTGGTTGGTTGTTAAATTGAAATGAAGTACCTAGATTTCCGTGGAGTAAATTTCCCATGTAGATTAAGTACTGATCCCAAAGTGATTTGTTTAATCCGTACTTTTGGTTCATTATTGCGATTTGACTTGGCTGGAGTTTTGCCTGGTTTGAGTAAGGCGTACCGGGTAAAAATTTCATCAGGAAGAAGGTAACCGAAGCAACAATGAATAAAGTGAGGACTAGGTAGAAAATTCGACGGATGATGTATTTAGTCATTTTAATTTACCTCTCTTTATTTCTTGTAGGTAGCCGCGAGATTGAAATTCCCGTTTGGTGACAGGTTGTAATTGTGAACGTCGCTTCTGGTAAGAGCAGCGGTGTTTTGCTGGTAAAGTGGAACGACTCCTTCTTGCTTAGTCAAGATGGTCTGAGCGTTCAGGAGGTTCTGCCAGCGGGCTTGATAGTTGCCGGCGTTTTTATCAGATGCTTGTTTGATTTGTTGGTCAAACTCTTTATTGGACCAGTGACCATCGTTCATAGCGCCACCGGTTTCGAAGAGGTTCAAGAAGGTCACTGGATCTGGGAAGTCGGCGTTCCAAGCTGAGACAACCATGTCGAAGTCCCCACTAGAAGAACGTTGAAGTCGGTTCTTAAATGGCACGTTTGAAAGGGTCACTTTTAGTCCAGGCAATTTCTGGAGTTCAGCCTGCAAGAATTCGGATTGTTTTAAGGAAGAATCGGTATCGTCACCTAATAAGGTTAAGTTGAGATTTTTCTTTCCGGTCTCCTTTAGACCCTCAGTCCAAAGCTTTTTAGCTAACTTAGGATTGTAGTCGTTATAATTTGCATCCTGTTTACTTTGACTTTCGTCTTTAAAGTCGACTCCCGTTTGTTTGTTCCAACTCATCTTAGCTGGAACGACACTTGAATCCGGTGTAGCAGTCTTACCTAACACTTGGTTAGAGAGGAGTTGCCGATTGATTGAATGCCCAATGGCCTGTCTAATCTTGGTGTTCTTGAAGAACGGATCCTTCTTCTCGTTCATCTCAATGTAGAAAGTACTTGAAGTTGGTTTCGTTGAGAAGTCTTTTTCGTTTTTCAGTTGGTTAGCTGAATCGCCGGTTAGGCCGTTGTACTGGTCAATTACGTGACTAGAGTACAAGTTAAGTCCGGTATTGGGATCTTTAACAACGTAGTATTTAACGGCGTTCAATCTAATGTTCTTTTGGTTCCAGTACGAGTGGTTCTTACTCTCGGTCCAGGCGGTGTTTCCAACCTGCCATTTATCTAACTTGAATGGTCCATCGAATACCATGTCCTTACTGTTTAATCCATACTGACTTCCCGCTTTTTCAACGACCTTCTGATTAAGTGGCAAGTATGACGCACCAGTTAAGAGAGAATTGAAGTAGGGAATTGGTTGCGATAGGTTAACTTGTAACTTATGGGGACCAATGGCCTTAACTCCTAAGGTCGTTGGTGAAGCCTTCCCGTTGGTAATTTTGTCAGCGTTTTTAACTCCTTCGAAAATGTAGGAGTATTGAGAAGCCGTCTTTGGATCAACGATTCTTCTCCATGCGTAGACAAAGTCATACGCGGTCACGGGGTCTCCATTTGACCATTTGGCGTTTCTCAGATCGAAATTATACTGAGTTCCACCCTTGGTTGGGGTAACGACTTTGGTCGCAATGCCAGGTTCAATCTTGCGGTTATTGTAGCGATAAAGACCTTCCATCGTGTTGTTTAGGTTTTGCGCTCCAATACTATCCGTTACCATACTTGAGTCCATCGTAGAAATAATATCGCTGGAGTTGACTGCCATGTCCTTACTCCCCGATTTACTACTTCCAGAAGAACAACCAGTAAGCATAAGTGCTAAAGCGGCACCAATGAATGCTACTGAAAATATCTTCTTATGGTTCAAATGAAACACCTCCATGTTTGCTGTTTTGCTTTTTGTCGAATATACGCGCGTGTTTCACAAAAGTAAATACGTTTTTTATATTTTTCTTAAGAATCTTAATAAATTTTTAAAGCAAGTGACGTTATATCAACGTTTTTACTTGACGTTACAAAACTTGTGACATGGGTAATGGGAGCTAAATAATGAAAATGATACACATCTTTGATTATGTAACTTTTAGCGGATGAGAATCCCTTTGTGATGGGGTTTAGTTATGCAAGTTTTTGATTAACGATTGAAATTGAGATTTGATTAGGATTGGTCAAGTTAAAAGTATCTCAAACGAGAGGACAAGTGATACAATACTGACAAGAAAAATATTAAGGAGTGATCATTTTGGATAAGAAAGCAATTAATCCGCAAGACCTGGAATGGTATGAAAAAAGTTATGAAGACAAAGACGACAGTCTGGTCTTAGAACGGGCCGTTTCTCATAATGGGATTAACAACAGTGCTGCTGATTACAAGGCTGATGAAAAAATGAAACGAGTTTTCTCAGTCGAAGTTCCCGAACAACACGTTGCTGATCAGAAGCAAAGTGGAAGGTGCTGGATGTTTTCAGCACTTAACACCATGCGTTTTAAGATTGCCGAAAACTACAAGGTTTCACCAAAATTTGAATTATCACAAAACTACGTTAACTTCTGGGATAAGTTTGAAAAATCAAACTATTTCTTAGAAAACGTGATTAAAACCGCTGATCAACCATTAGGTTCACGCAAGATCGACTTCTTAATGGAAACCCCACAACAAGATGGGGGCCAGTGGGACATGTTGTGCGCCATCATTGAAAAGTACGGAGTTGTTCCAAGTTCAACCATGGTTGAAACTTACAATAGTAATCGTTCTGACGAATTGAATCAGACTTTAAACCTGAAACTAAGACGTGATGCCGAAGTTTTGCGTCAAATGGTGAAGGACGGTGCGACCGAAGAAAAGCTTGAATCAACTAAGAGTGAGATGCTAAACGATGTTTACCGCATCTTGGCATATTCTCTGGGTCGCCCAACGAAGCGCTTTGATTTTGAATACCGTGATACTGACAACAAGTACCACATTGACAAGGATCTGACCCCGAAAGAGTTCTTTGATAAATACGTCAACATCAACCTGGAAGACTACGTTTCATTGATTAACTCGCCAACTGGTGACAAGCCCTTTGATCAGACCTACACGATTGAAATGTTAGGCAACGTCGTTGGTGGCAGACAGGTTAAGCATTTAAACCTGAAAATCGATGAATTGAAAGACTTAGCCATAAAACAGCTAAAGAACGGTGAAGCCGTTTGGTTCGGTTGTGACGTTGTCCAAGACTCTGATAGAAAAAAGGGAATTATGGATACGCACTTGTACCATAAGGACGCCCTTTTTAGCACTGACCTAAAGATGAGTAAGGGTGCAAGACTTGACTACAAGGAAAGCATGATGACGCACGCCATGGTGATTACTGGCGTTGACCTCGTTGACGATCAACCAACCAAGTGGAAGGTTGAAAACAGCTGGGGTGAAAAAGTCGGTGAAAAAGGTTACTTTGTCATGAGTGACGACTGGTTCAACGAATTTGTTTACCAAACCGTTATCAACAAGAAGTACATGTCAGACAAGCAACTTGAGGAACAAAAGCAAGCTCCTAAGATGCTAGAACCTTGGGACCCAATGGGTTCACTAGCTAGTTTTAAAAAATAATTAAAATTTTTGTTGACAGATATTGGTCGACGGATTAGTATACTTACAACAAATTAAATAAACGAGATGGAAAAGCTGAGTACCCGTTGAATTTTCTAAGAGAGTCTCTGGTCGGTGTGAAGGGATGAGATGAATTCGGGGAATATGGACTTTTAATCATTTGTTGGCGAGATTTTCAAACCAGCGACGGGGTTGCTACCGATATCATCGCAAGGCTCTTCTAGTTAAGACGTCGACTAGAGTAGTCTTTGAGGCAGTTACTTGAAAGGGTAACTGTAAACTAAGGTGGTAACACGAAAGCATTCGTCCTTTTTAATTAAAGGGCGGATGCTTTTTTTATTTAATTTAATGAATTAAGCAATCAAATAAAAATTAGGAAGTGGACATCATGAGGAGAAGTACTAAGTGGATTATTGGAATTATCATTGTGGTTGTGATCGTTGGGTTAGGTTGGTTTAGTTTTGCCAGACACTCGGCTGAGAGTAAAAAGACCGTTAACGTCGGTCTAATGAGCGGCTCTAAATCAGACGATGAGATTTGGAAGTCAGTCGCTGAGACTGCCAAGAAGAAGTATGGGGTTAACATTAAGTTCACCCACTTCACTGATTACACGCAGCCCAACAAGGCTTTGACTCAACACGAGATTGATTTGAACTCATTTCAACATTATGCCTTCTTAGATAACTGGAATAAACAAAATCATTCTGACATTGTTTCCGTTGGTAACACCTACATCGCTCCTATCAGACTTTATTCAAAGAAGTACAAGAACGTTAAGGACATTCCGGATGGTGGGACGATTGCCGTTCCAAACGATACTTCTAATGAGAGTCGTTCGCTTTACCTCCTTAAGAACGCGGGACTTATCACTTTGAAAAACCAGAAGGGCTTTTTAGGATTGAATGCCATTCAGAGTAATCCGAAGCACTTGAATTTCAAAGAAGTGGACGCATCACAAACCCCACGAGTACTAAACAGTGTGGACGGTGCTGTTATTAATAACACCTACGCTGTTCCCGCTCACTTAGGTGATAAGGAAACGATCTTTACCGAACCGCTCAACAATGATTCGAAACAGTGGATTAATTTGATTGCCGCTAACAAGGACCAAAAGAACAACAAGAACTACAAAGACGTTGTAAAATCATTCCAGACCAAGAAGACCGAGCAACTGGTCAAAAAGTATTATGGAAACACCGAAATTCCTGCTTGGAATCGTAAATTTTAGGAGGAACTAATGAGTAATAATATTGTGCAATTCAAGGACGTCTCAGTTACGTTCAAACAAAAAAAGAATGTGATTCACGCCGTTTCAGACGTATCGTTGAAAATTCCCAAAGGTGAAATCTTCGGAATTGCTGGCTACTCCGGTGCCGGTAAATCGACGTTAGTTCGAACCATCAACCTGCTACAAAAACCAACCGACGGGGAAGTCGATGTGTTTGGGAAAACCTTCTATAAAAAAGAAGGCGACCAAGTTTCTTCAATTAATACGAAAGAGTTGCGTGACGAACGGCGCCAAATTGGGATGATTTTTCAACATTTTAACCTGCTAGAAGAACAAAATGTCCAACGCAACGTTGAGTTCGGATTAAAACACAGTGGTTTAAAGGAAAAAGAACGTGAGGCCAAAGCCAAGAAGATGCTCGACATTGTTGGTTTGGGTGATTACCTAAAAGCCTATCCATCCCAACTCTCTGGTGGTCAACAGCAACGAGTAGCGATTGCTAGAGCGCTTGCTAATGATCCCAAGATTTTGATCTCTGACGAAGCTACTTCCGCACTTGACCCTAAAAATACCGATCAAATCTTGGATTTACTGAAAGAATTGAACGAGAAATATGGCTTAACGATTATTCTGATCACTCATGAAATGGAAGCCATCAAACGCATTTGTCAGGAAGTTGCCATCATGAGTCAAGGAAAAGTGGTTGATGTTGGTAATCTACTTGATATCTTCGTTGATTCGAAGAATCCAACTACCAGAAAGATTGTTGGAAACAGTTTCAACGCACTTGAAATCTTGAAGTCGATGAACATTGACGTTAACAAGCGAAATCTAGTTCAGTTGACGTATCTATCAGATGACATTAGCGATCCAATCATCGTTAGCCTGTACGAGAAGTTCCATATTTCGGCAAGTATCATCTACAGTAATATTGAAAAATTGGGTGAGCAGGTCGTTGGAACGTTGATTGTTGACCTGCTTGGAAGTCAAGAGGACCAAGAGGCAGCGGTTAAATACCTTAATGGTCAAGACATCAAGGTCACTGAATTGAAGGAGGCAGAATAATGGGAGCTTGGTTTGCAACTCATTTTCCCAACGTGGTTTCACAGGGATTAAATGGTGAAGAAGGCTGGATTACAGCCGTTAATCAGACGATTTACATGACGTTTTGGTCCGCAATCTTTGGTGGGATTGCAGGAATCATCTTTGGAGTTTGTTTAGTGATTTTTGCGGATAACGGGATTATGCCATGTCATCCACTGTTCTGGATTATCGACAAAGTTGTTTCACTGTTCCGGGCCGTTCCATTTATCATCTTGCTGGCCTTCATTGCCCCAGTGACGCAAAAGATTGTTGGAACCCAAATCGGAACGACGGCCGCTTTAGTACCTCTATCAGTTGGGGTCTTTCCGTTTTATGCGCGGCAGGTCCAAGTCGCCCTTGAGAGTGTCGATCATGGCATCATCGAATCAGCGGAATCACTAGGGGCCACGAACTGGGACTTAATTTTCGGCGTGTACCTCAGTGAAGCGCGTTCAGAGTTGATTCGAGTATCAACCGTAACTTTGATTAGTTTAGTTGGTTTAACCGCAATGGCTGGTGCCATTGGTGCTGGTGGTCTTGGTAACATGGCCATCTCATACGGGTACAACCGTTTCGCAAACGACACAACCTTGGTCGCAACGATCCTAGTTGTCATCATGGTTCTGATTATTCAAGTTGTTGGTGATGTCTGGGCCAAGTTCGCTAACCACGCTGATCAAGGTTAATAAATAAGAATTTAAAGAAGGGTGTTTAAGAATGGAAAAAGCAGAGAAAATCAAAATTCTACAGGATTTAATTCAGATTAAGTCCGTGAACGGTAATGAAATTGAGATCTCAGAGTACTTGTCGAAGCTGCTGAAAAAGCACGGTATTGACAGTAAGATTTTTCCGTTTGGCGACGGTCGTGCCAACCTGATTGCTGAACTTGGAACTGGTGAATCCGGCAAGGTGCTGGCTTTAGAGGGACACCAAGACACGGTGGCGGTTGCTCATCCGGAAAATTGGAAACACGATCCGTTTAATGGTGAAATCGTGGGTGACAAGATCTACGGTCGTGGTGCCGCTGACATGAAGAGTGGGCTAGCGGCCGAGGTGATTGCGCTCTGTGAGTTAGCTGATAAGGGCGAAGTTCCTGATGGGAAGATTCGTTTGATTGCGACTTCAGGAGAAGAATTCGGTGCTCCTGGTGCTTATAAGATTGAACCAAAGTATATTGACGATGTGGACGCTATGATTGTCGGTGAACCCTCCGATGGGGATGTCACCTATGCCCACTCTGGAAGTTTGAACTATCAGATCACGAGTACCGGAAAACCAGCTCACAGTTCGACTCCTGACTTGGGATTGAACGCCATTACTGGTTTGGTTAAATACATTCAGGATGAGCCGGATTTCTTCAACGATTTACCAGTTGATCCAGTGCTTGGCAAAGTCCAGCACAGTATCACCGTCATTAACGGTGGGGAACAGGTTAACATCATTCCTGGTTCGGCTAGTTTGCTTGGAAACGTCCGTCCGACCCCTGCATTTAATAACGACAACGTGATTGAATTGATTCAAACAGTCGTTGATAAAGTGAACGACGAGACGCCATATCACCTCGAATTTAAGTTGGTTCACAACTTTTATCCAATTGAAACCGATAAGGACAATCAGTTCGTCCAAGATGCTTATGAGGTTACCAAAAAGGATTATCAGAATCGCAAGCCCGAGTTGATTGTCAATAACGGTGCAACTGATGCGAGTGTTTACGTTCAGGAAAACGAGAAGATGGCAGTCATCTTGCTAGGACCTGACAAGAACAACACGTCACACCAGATTAACGAGTATACGACACTATCGAGTTATCTTGATACGATTAATGCTTATC
Organism: Fructilactobacillus sp. X2R5C3; assembly: GCF_059901325.1. Lineage (NCBI taxonomy): Bacteria > Bacillati > Bacillota > Bacilli > Lactobacillales > Lactobacillaceae > Fructilactobacillus > Fructilactobacillus sp. X2R5C3. The sequence continues at coordinate 275,295 of NZ_JBWXUY010000001.1, forward strand.
AGGATATTGCAAAAGATTTCTTTGAAAAGTAGTAAAAATAAAGGCCTTGAACTGTGGAGTTCAAGGCCCTTTTTGTGTGGTTAGTTATATTTTAGAAAGCATTTTAATATATCTACAATTGTTGAATACAGTAATTTGTTGCTTTGCGTGAATTGTTTATATTAACGAACTAAGGCAGGTCGTTTTGGATCAAACTTCCAACCTGGGATCAGATATTGCATTGCCTTTGCATCGTCACGTGCACCAAGTCCTTTGTCAATGTAAAGTTTATTTGCGGCTTTAACAGCATCCATATCAAGTTCTATTCCAAGGCCTTCGTTTGTGTGTGGCACAGTGATTTTCCCATTTTCAATTTTATATGGATTCTTAGTTAAGTTTTGACCATCTTGCCAAATCCAATGAGTATCGATATCGTAGACATTTCCCGGTGCAGCTGCTGCAGTATTAACGGCCATTGCTAACGAGATATCGAAATGATTGTTGGAATGAATGCCCCAATTTAAATCGAATGCTTCACATAATTGTGCAACTCGAACAGCACCTTCCATTGTCCAGAAATGAGGATCGGCTAGTGGGATTGAAACTGCGTTTAATGCAATGGCATGAGACATTTGACGCCAGTCCGTATCCACCATATTAGTTGCGGTTGGCATATGAGTTTTTTTCAAGAATTCTGAAAGAATTTCACGTCCAGAAAATCCATCTTCAGCACCACAAGGATCTTCAATATAATGCAGAACACCTTTAAGTTCACCAGCATACTTTAAAGCTTCTTTCAATGACCAGCTGCCATTTGGATCTAGATCGAGTTTTGCAGTGGGGAATGCTTTATGGAGAGCCTTCATTACTTCAACTTCTTTTTCACCGTCCATAACTCCACCCTTTAATTTAAAGGTTTTAAAACCATAGCGATCCTTTGCAGCTCTTGCTAATTTAACTATTGATTTAGCATCCATAGCAGGTTTACGACGTAATTTACCCCATTCATCAGAATTATCATCGTCTTTAATATAGGGTAAATCTGTCTTTGAAGAATCACCAATAAAAAATAAATAACCTAAAATACCAACATTTTCACGTTGTTGGCCGTCACCTAATAATGCAGCAACGGGAACGTGAAGGTATTTACCCATTATGTCTAAAAAGGCAGTTTCTACAGCAGTAATAACATGAATCGTCGTGCGTAAATCAAAAGTTTGTGTTCCACGACCACTTGCATCGCGGTAACCATACTTTTTTTGTATTTCTTGAAGCACATGTTTATAGTTTCCAATAGAACTACCTAAAACAATATCTTTTGTGTCATTTAAAGTGTTGGTAATTGAATGACCTCCTGGCACTTCGCTTACACCAGTAAGTCCATTATTAGTTGTTAAAATAACTAAGTTACGAGTAAAGTAAGGACCATGAGCGCCGCTTAAATTCAATAGCATGCTGTCATAACCTGCTACTGGATATACCTCCATTTTTACAATTATTGGTGTTTTCATTTTAAATATGCTTCCTTTGTTATTTATTTATCATTCACATAATTGTATTGTAATAGTCATAATAATGATGAAACAGTCACAAAAATGTCAGTATGGGAACCAAAAGTACATATGTATTATATTAGTTAATAATGTCACATGAGCTACAATGATAAAGTGGAGGTTTAGCTAATGGATATTAATAAATTGCATACTTTTTTGACGATTGCTAAGTACGGGAGTTTTAGAGCGGCAGCTGAGAAACTTTACTTGTCACCACGTGCAGTATCTAAACAAATGGATCAAATTGAAAATGAGTTGAAGGTTAAACTTTTTACCCGACAGAAGAATAACACTAGTTTAACGACAATCGGGCGTGAATTTATTGTCACAGCGACTGATATTTTTAATAGTTACATGGATGCATATAATAAAATTCAGTTAGAAAATACGCATGATGATCGCAAAGTCATTGTGGGATTTTCGTCACCTAATCAAGCTACTATTATGCAAAGAAAATTTTCTAATGTTTTGGCGAAAAAAGATGATATCCAACTCGAACTTCGAGAAGAAAGTGGGCAACAGTTGCTTAGTCTGGTTAAAGACGGTCAAATTCACCTAGCTGTCACTCCTGAATATTATCCGAATTTGACTTATGGAGACAATATTGGGGTAAAACGACTTATAGTTGGCAATATGGTTGTTGGAATTAGTCGATTGGATCCATTGTCTAACCAGGCAACAATTGATTTGAGTAATCTAAGTAATAGATATGTATTTTATTATAGTAATGTTCAATCAACGTATTTGAGAGATATTTTCTTCTCAAAATATAATAAGATTTTTCCCAGGGGCAATATTATACGAGTGTCTTCAATTGAGCAACGTGATATGATGGTCGCTACTAATAAAGGAATTGGGTTTTATCCAGAACCATTGATATCAGTTGAAAATGTACGAAATCCAATGATTAATTTCTTAAAAATAAGTGCTAAGGAAAGCTCTTATTATGCTTCTGTACTACTTTATAACAAAAAAGAAGAAAATCCTGTAGTTCGTGATTTTTTAAAATATATTAAATAAAAAAACGTGAAGCTTTTTAAAGCTTCACGTTTTGATTTTTAAGCTAGGAAATCCGTGGCCTCTACCACTCGAACACAAGCATCATGTTTAATATGGTGTTGAACTACGTGTAGAAATCCACTTTCTATATCACGTTTAAATAAAATTAAATCATTAGTATTTTGGTTTGCACAAAGAATAAAATTGCCATCTTTGCTTATTCCGAAATCTCGTGGAAAAACACCCTCAGTTTTAATTTGTTGGTTTTTTTCTAGACGTCTTCCGCTATCTAGAACGCGATACATTGTCAAAGAATTGTGGCCTCTGTTGGAAATATACAAATGATTTTCATCAGAAGAGAGGCGAATTGCAGCAGATCCATTATGGCCGGCGTACCCTTCTGGAATATTGGAATAGTCTTCGATAAAAGCTAGTTTACCAGTTTTGGTATCGTATTCGACGACAGCAACTTTACTAGCTAATTCTCCTAATACATAAATATAGTTGGTTTTGCTAGACATAGCGATTTGTCTAGGACCAAATCCTGGTTGCATTTTCAATTCGTAAACTAGTTTAAGCTTGGCGTTTCTAGTATCAACGTCAAAAACGAACAGCTTGTCACATCCCAAACCACAAACGATTAATCGACCGTCTGGTAGTAGTCGAGCATAGTGAATATGGGCGTGATCCTGTTCGACTTTGGGCCCGTTTCCCTTGATTGGATAGGTATTACGAGATAGGATTTGATAATTATTATCCATTTTATAAGTGTGAATAGCATTGGTATTGTAGTTTGCTGCAAATAAGATCTTGTGATTAGTATCAATTGAAATATAGGATGGAACGGTATATGTCAGTTCATTCCAAAAGTATAAGTTTTTTGTAGCATCATACGCTTCATAAGATCCATGTTGTTTTGGTAAATAGTTCTCAGAAGTGATTTGACCTGTTAAAGCATCAATAATGGCGACCCCACCTTCATTTTCGTTTTTTGTTAAAACGGTAGCGATTTTTTGATCTTTGTTGGAAAAGTTAAAAAAGGCTGGATTTTCAACTTTAGCAAGTAGTGAAATGTCAGTTATTTTTTCTTTATCAGTATCCAAAGTTGCTACGTAAAGTCCCTTTGACTGGTTGTTCTTAGTGTAATTATCACTTGTGTATCCACCTAAAATAAATTTATCGATCATGTTGGTTCACCCTCCTCGTTATTTAACGGTTATCATTTTGCTTGAAGCAATTGTTTCATCAGTTAATTCTTGACCAATTCCTGGACGATTGGGGATGTTTATGCGACCATCGACTGCTTGAAAGTCGTCGTACTTACAGGTTGAACGGTCTTTAATGTTTCTAGCGCGTTGATAAACTTCGTGAATTAAAAAGTTAGGAATAACTGCCTCAACTTGAAGGGCAGCCGCAACTGCAATTGGACTTCCACAAACGTGTACTTGGGCATTAACATCGTACGTATAAGCCATATCACAAATTTTTTTAGCTTCAGTGATACCACCACAAAGGCATATGTCAGGCTGAGCAATTTTGATTGACCGATTTTCAAAGAATGGTTTAAATCCAAATCGAGTAAAGAGTCGTTCTCCAGTTGCAATTGGAATATTAACTTTTTCTGAGACTTCCTTTGTGTTGTCAGGATTTAATGTTTGAACGGGCTCTTCATAATATAAGATATCTAGGTCTTCGATGGCTTGACCGATTTTTATTGCTGAGGTGGTATCAGAATTAGCATGCATATCAATTATTATGCCCAAATTATTTCCACCAGCTTTTCTTACTGCTTTAACCCGGTTATAAGCAACATTCAATACATGCCTAGAAATGGTCCCGCGAGTATTAAAATCTTCACGTCCACTAGGATCATTACTAAGTAGAATTGGATCGAATTTCATGGCATCGTAACCTTCTGCCATAACTCGTTTTGTAACCTCAGCATATTCATCTGGAGTATAAAGTTTTAGTTTTTTGATATTTTCACCCCAGTTGTATTGTAATTGGCTAGCATAAGAACGTAAGTGATCATTCGTTTTGCCACCCAACAATTGATAAACAGGAGTGTGATAATATTTGCCTTTGATATCCCACAGAGCAATATCAATAGCACTAATTGCGGCATCAACAATAACTCCTCCAGCAATCCCCCAATAGGTGGTTGTTAGGAGTTTATTCCAAATCTTTTCAATGTTTAGAGGATTTTCTCCAAGAATAACGTGACTAAAGTCTTGTAGCATTCCAAATCCACCACGATATCCTTTTCCGTATGCTAGCCCAGCTTCACCAAATCCCGAAATGCCTTTATCGGTGTTGATGCGAATTACCAAGGGACTCCAAGCCTCTTGACTACCAGATCCATTTCCACTAAAACTTGGGTCTTTACTAGGGATTTGCATAATATCAATACTAGTGATTTTCATAATTAACCTCCTTAAAAATATAATTCCTATGCTGATAATAGTTATATTTTTATTTGGCTAACAGATACTTTTGGTTCCAATCACTTACTTATGATTCATGTTTATTATGAAAGAATTTTGTAAAAAATCAGAATACATACATTTGAAATCAATCAGCAAAAAAGATTCAGCGTAATTGGTTGTGATATTTTTTGCTATTTTAATTTGGTCTAATTATTACTACAGCTACTATTAGTTCGCCTGGAGACGTGTTGGTACCTTTATAATAGTGAATTATGTCACTTATAATCAGTTTAAAGTAACAAATTGTTATTTTAAACTGATTATTTATTAGGAGGTTACTTTTATGAAGAAAGTACTCATAAGTGAAAAAATTGATGATGCGGGTATCAAATTACTTAGAGACAATGGCTTTCGAGTGGTAATTTCACCAGATACTGATTTAGATACGATGAAAGAAGAAATTAAAGATGCTTATGCTGTTATAATGCGTTCATCACGTTTGTCAGGTGAAATGATCGCAGCGGGCAAAAAATTAAAAATCATTTCAAGAAATGGAACTGGAATTAATAACGTGGACGTGGCAAGTGCTACCAAACACGGTGTTTTGGTGGCAAAAGTAAATGGTGCTAATGCTTTCGCGGTTGCTGAGTACGCTATTGCAACAATGTTGATGTTAACTCGGAGGATAGTAGCTGATGATAAAGCGGTTCGCGATAATAAGGATAAATTAAGTAGATACGGATCCATGCCTAATTTTTCTAATGAAATGGGACTTAATGGAAACGAATTACGTGGAAAGACATTGGCGATTCTTGGTGTTGGAAGAATTGGACGTCAGTTAGCCAAATTCACAGAAGCATTTGAAATGAATATTATTGGATATGATCCACACATTAAAGATGATCCAATAACGATGTACAAAAGTTTGGAAGATGTTTTACCAAAAGCTGATTTTGTTTCTATTCATATGCCATACACTAAAGAAACTGCCAATACTATTGGGTATAAACAATTAAAAATAATGAAAAAATCAGCGTTTATCATTAATTCAGCTCGAGGTGGAATTATTAATGAAGTGGATTTGGCCCGAGCGTTAAACAATGGAGAAATTGCTGGGGCAGCCTTGGATTCGTTTTTGCCAGAGCCTCCAAAGCCTGATAACCCTTTATATAATGCAAAGAATGTATTCATGACTTCTCATATGGCGGGGACAACAGTAGAAGCTAACCGTGCACTTGGGAAAGGGGCAGCACAAGCAATTATTGATTTTGCAAATGGAAAAATGCCTGAGTTTACTGTAAATCCAGAAGTTTTTAAAAGTTAATTAGGGGAGGTGTTGAGTGATGAAATATGGAAAGTTAGTTGCAGGTATTATCGGTTTAGTATTAGGAATTATTATTGCATTCTTTATTCCGGTGCCACACGGATTAACCCATGCTGCAATGGTTGTTTTGGCCACTCTTGTAACGGCTAATATTTTTTGGATTTTTAATGTTATTCCTAGTTTTGCTACTGGGTTACTAATGTTATCTGCTTGGGTAGTTTTTAAAGCGGTGCCGTTTGAAACCTCGTTTGCTATATTCTCATCGACCACAATGTGGATCATTATTGGTGGACTTGCATTAGGAGCCGCAGCAACTAAGACAGGTTTAATAACACGAATCGCTTATAAGATTATGTCTTATTTCCCAGCGAACTTTAGGGGTCAAACGGTGGCGTTGTTTCTTTCGGGGACAATTGTTGCTCCAATGATTCCGAGTGCTCATCCAAAGGCAGCAATGAGTACGCCAATTGCTAAGGGGATTAGTGATGCTTTAGGATATAAACCTAAAAGTGCTGCAAGTTCTGGTCTTTTTTTGGCAGCAATGTGGGGATTTTTCGTAACTGAAGGTAGTTTTTTAAGCGCAACTGCCCAAAATTATGCTTTTAAGGGGCTTTTGCCAACAAAATATCAATCTGTTCTTTCATGGGGAAATTGGTTTGTTATGATGATTCCTTGGACCATTATTATATTGGTAGTAGGTTATTTTTTATTGACATTTCTATTTAAACCAAAAAATGATACTCCAATATCCAAAGAATTCATTAATTCTCGATTAACAAAATTAGGACCAATGTCGAAAGCAGAAAAAATTACTGCAATTTCTATCTTACTTGCCATCATCATGTGGATCTTTGAGCCAGTTATAGGTATTCCATCTGCGGTTACTGCTATAATCTGGGTCAGTTTATTAGTTGCTATGGGAGTATTAACCCCCAAAGATTTTAAGACAAGATTAGACTGGTCTACTATTATTTTTATTGGTACAGTTATGGCTTTAGGAAATGTTATGCAAACTGTTGGACTGACTACTTGGTTAAGATACATTTTAAAGCCAGTTATTGGGCCGATCATTGGTAATATTTGGATTGCTGTCATTATTTTGCCAATCGTGATTTACCTGATCAAGTTTATAGTTGTTTCTCTAATTTCAACAGGGACCCTTGTTACGTTGGCATTGCTTCCATTTGTTACACAGATGGGTTTTAGCCCAGCTCTGATTGTTATTATTGTTACAACAAGTGTCAATGTATGGTTACTTAGTTATATGAATGCGCCATTTTTGACTGGTTCGGCTGCTGTTCAAGATGGAATGGCATCTCGATCTTCTTTAGCCAAATCTTCAATTGGATACATGGTTATTAATATTATTGGAATGCTTGCTTGTGTTCCAGTTTGGCAATTCATGGGATTAGTGTAAATTAAATTTGTAAGTTAAAAATGATAGCATAAAAAAGAAGCCTCTTTCGAGACTTCTTTTTATTATTAAAAACTATTACAATTTTATATCTTAGAAAGCATCTTGAGTGCTTTTATTACCTTAGGGTTATCTGTTACTTTCTTATTAGCTTCTTCATTAATTCTTTTACGGTTTTTGGGATCCATTAATTTATTGAATAATTGGTTCAGCTCTTTATCGGTTATATTCATGTTAATTTCTCCTTTCTTAAACCACTAGCTATGCTTTCAATACATGCTATTTTATAAATTTAGTTTTGTCAAACGCCAAGTGTAGATTGCATTAAATCTAAGTCTAAATAACAATGAAAGGTAACATACTCTTTTAATTCAGCTTGTGACATGCTTTTTTGAGCAATTGCAACGGAAATCGTATAGAGAGCCATGTCATCATATATATCAAATGTATAATAATTATTACTAAGAAAGGTGAGAGCAGCTAACATGGCTGTTCTTTTGTTACCATTCGTAAAGAATTGGTAGCTTGCTATGGAATACCAAATATAAGTTGCCTTATCAATAATGGTAGGATGAAGGTCTTTGTTAAATAAATATTGGTTAATTTGGCCCAAAATTCGTTCTAAACCTGCCTGATCCTTTAAACCGTAGATAGTTTTTTCTTTAATTAGGATTTCGGCTTGTTTATTGATATTTTTCATTTCAGGTACACATAAATTAAATTGTGGCAAAGTTAAGACTAATCTGTCAGTTAAATGATTATGGACGTTAAAAACTGATAATTTAAGCGCGTTTTTTTCATTGGTTATTGATTTGTAAAAATGGAGATTAATTTTTGTTATTTCTTTTATATTAAGTGTTTTTTGAGTAATTTTTTATACTCATTAATCTGTTCTGTTTTACTGTTTTGATAGTTTGTGATTATTAAGGCTTGAGGTAATTCCCTATTTAGCTGTTTATCTATTGACATATTTAAATTCCCTTAATATACATACGCTAAAAATATATTAAATTTGCGCATAAAAAAAGAGCTTGGTTACCAAGCTCTTTTTTAAAATTACCATCTTAAAATAGCTGCAACTTTCTTGTCAGTTGGCATATCGTCAGCAGGCAATACAGTAACATCACCATCAAGGCCAAGAACTGTCAATGCTAATGAGTTTAATTCATTAGATGGACGTGAACCTTCGGCGTTAACTTCAACGTCCTCACCGTTATCCTTGCTTTGAACGTAAGCATCCTGTTGGATGATTAGGTTAGCAATTCGGTCGTCAATGGCAGCCTTCAAGATTTCATCGTAGTCATCAGTGGTCTTCTTAGCACCGTCGGCTTTGTCATAGACGTCTTTCATTGATTTCTCACCATCTGAAACGAAGTTATCATGGATGGTTTGAGCAACTTCTTGAACGTTTTCGCCAGCGTTTTTAACGGCGGCATCCATTTCAACGTGTTTGTCTTCAACCACGTATGGGTTGTGAGTAGCACGGTTGAAACGGCCTTCGTCTTCAGCGTTTGCAACAACTACTAATGGATTGTGGTCCTTGTTTGAAACATGTTTTTGAACATATTTGTCAACCAATTCGTAGTATTCGTGAGTGTCCCACTTAGCTCCGTTCTTTCTAGGATCATCTTGGGTCTCAGTCTCAGTCTTGTCTGAGTCAAATGGATCTGGAGTATCGGTATCGTCATCAACAACGCTCAAGTCGTTAACGTGGAATACTTTGAAGTCGTCACGTTGTAAGAACAACATGTCAAAGTCAGGAACAAATTGGTATTGTCTTACGATTGGTAAGATTTGGAGTCTGTCTGAGAATGAGAATGCTGTTTGTGGAGCGTAGTTCAATTGAGCAACTTCGATGGAATCGTTAGTTACGTACATGATGATCCCCTTAGCAATGGTTGCCTTAGGTTGTAAAGTCTTTAAGTAGTTCTTAATTTGAAAATCATAGGCGTTCCAAAGTTCTGGTTTATATTGCTTTTGAAATGCTTTTTTAGCAGTGTCAACCAAACTGTTGATTTGGGTGTTGTCTCTACGAGTATTGTCTTCCTTAGGATCCAAGGGTACAGTGATTGTTAAAACTGGACCGTTATCGGATTCCAAGTCAAGCAAGTTTTTAATTTGATCTTTTTTGTCATGCTTAGCCATGGTAAAACCTCCATTAATAAATTGTTACTATACTCTACTATATTACCATTTTTAAAAACAATTGGAAACGGGTACCTCGATTAGAGTTTATCGGTTACCAGTCGTTTAATTAAAAAGAACACAATGAGGGCAAAAACGACGATGATACCGATTAACACCATCAGTTTCTTGAAACTCCCCTGCAAAATCGTGTCACCACCAAGCGAATAGATGATTGAGATGGGAATGCTTCCTAGAATCGTCGCAATCTTCACTTTCTTGTCTGGAAACCGTTTCTTATCCTGATTGGCCTGAAAACTGACTAGAAACGTTGGGATAAAGGGGATCGAATATCCGATAATCAGACCGAGGAGGGGATGCTTTAAGTGTTTAAAGTGTTTGGCGTACTTATTGTTCTCGTATTTTCTAGCAATCCCTTTAAATGATGAAACAATTTTAGTCGTCCCAAAGTTCCCGGCTGAAAGTCCAATCACGTTGATGATAATGCCAAGCCATTTCCCAAAACAAATCCCGGTGATGACACCGACAACTGCGACTGGTGCCCCTGGAATCATGGTCAAGATGTACAACAAGAAAATCAATAAGACAGCATCAATTAGACCGTGGTCACGGATTTCTTGAATCGCCGTGCCGCGGGTAGCTGGATTGAACATCATTTTAATCTCTGGCCAATAATCCATGAATAGGATGTAAAAGAAGAGAACGGCGATGACAATGCCAAGGTATTTTAAAATGTCCATGCGATGTTCTTTAATGAATTCTACGATGATAAAAGACTCCTCCAAATGTTATAGCTATATCTTATAAGAAAATCTTAGCCACGTCTATTCTTTCGAAAAAAATAAGCCAACCGTTTAGGGGTTGGCTTATTAATTATTTTTCGGCGTGCTTCAAAACGTTTTGAGCGATGAAGGAAGCATACTTTGGCGTTCCTTGCACGTTAGGGTGCGTCTGGTCTTGATAGAGGTACTGTGGATGTGACTTAGCATAATCATACCAGTCGATCACATACAGGTTCTTATACTTCTTTTGAGCCTTCTTTAGAAACGAATTAACCTGGTTCTGCCATGGCTGGGTCGGAACGTAGGTGTTAATCCAGAAGACGTGCCGGTTCTTTCCCGCAATTTCCATATACTGTTTCATTGTCTCATCACTAATGGCACCGTTAGTTCCAAGGCCGATAATGACGTTTTTACCCAACAAACCTTGTTGTTGCATACTCTTCATGATGGCAACGCCATCTTGAGGGTGACGCGAGGTAGCAGCGTCAATGTATAGTTTTGGAAAGATCTTTTGCAGATTATCGCGTCCAGACAGCATGACTGAATCACCAATTGCACTTCCGGAAAGGTTCTGAGCTTCTTGGAGTTGTTGCTTGGTTAGTCCGTCTTTTTCCAGCTTCTTATTGACTTTCGTGTTCTTTGATTTTTTACCGGATTTGATTTCTTTGGCTAGTTTTTCGTTGTGCTTATCTTGTGCCTTAGAGTTTTTTTGAATTCGGTTGGCCAGTTGCGTGTGATTGGCGGCCTTCGGATTAACCGTGGTTGATTGGAAGATACCAACCGTGCCAATGGTTAATACAATAATTGCTAGGATCTTTAGGACCATGTGATGTTTAAAGCACGATGTCAGCCAATCTTTAATCTGGTCAAGACTCATCTTGTAAACGTTGAGGAGAGTCTTGAAAAACTCAGGGACCCGATGGTAATCGTATTTAGCGAGCGGAACCTCAATGAAGCGGTACGATAATTCTGAGATAACAATGATAATCGCAATTTCGATAAGAGCGTATAACCATTGATGATCAGCTACATCTTTAAATTTGTCGGCAAAGAAGACAAAAACAGGGAACTGGTAAACATAGATTTCATAACTTCTAGAACCAATCCAGTCAAATAACTTATTGGTTAGGATGCGGTTCCAGTGACTATTAGGATGAACAACCGCCATCATGGCCATTATGGTAAAGATCGAGAACAGTGCCATGCCACCACGATACAAAAATGGTGACTGTGAACCAGTGGTAACGATGATCCAGCCCATTCCTACCATTCCGATTAGACCAAAGACGTCCAGTAGAAATGACTTTTGGTTGTCATGATCGCGTTTCTGGGTACTCGGCCAGAAAACGGCCAGGGCGGCGCCAAAAAGAATTGAGAACATTCGGGTGTCAGTCCCGTAGTAAACTCGACTAGGATCACTACCGGGATGATACAGAACGGCCATTAAAAGGACTGAAAGAACTGATAATAAAATGGCAGTGTAAAAAATTGGGTGTTTGTTTCCGTGGAATTTTTTAAGTAAGAAGTAGGCAATTAGTGGCCAAATTAGGTAGAATTGTCCTTCAATTGCGAGGGTCCAAAGATGAGTAAATGGAGAAGCACTTCCAGCAAAGTTCTGGAAGTACGATTGACCATTCATAATTTCCCACCAGTTATATACGTAAGCTAAGTTAGATACGACGCTCTGCCATAGATTCGCTAGTAGATTACGTTGAAACAATGTTATGTATGCAGCGGTCGCAAATAACATCGTAATGAGGGTGGGATACAGCCGCTTTAATCGTTTTGACCAAAAGTAGCCGTAGCGGAAATGGTTCGTTTCATGATATTCGGTAATCAGATGATCGGTAACCAAATATCCTGACAACGTCAAAAACACCGGAACCCCTAGGTATCCTCCACTAAATACGCTAGGTGACAGGTGATATAAGATGACACAGATAACGGCAAGTGCCCGTAAGCCGGTGAAGCCGGTAATAAACCGACGTTTTGTAGTTTTATTATTCATATTATTGGATCCCTAATTATTAGTTTGTATAACAGCAAGTCTAGCACGCAAAGACCGCACTGTATACGGGTTTCAGCAAATCTTAAGAAAAAGATTTTGGGCACAAAAAAACATCTACCATAATTGGTAGATGTTTTTAAAAATATAATTAACTTAATTAGTCACCACTAGCAAGTTTAGTCTTGTCAGTATTCTTAGTGATTTCGATGGTGTCTTTTCTGAGATCAGCCTTAAGATGTTTAACATCTTGGTGATCCAAGTAGTACATCGCAATCTTATCTCTTAATTGTTGTTCGATTACTCGACGTAATGGACGAGCACCCATGGCTTCATCGTAACCTTGGTCCATCAACCATTTCTTAGCATCTGGAGTTACGTAAAGTTCCATGTCTTTTTGAGCTAAGGTATCGTTTAAGTTACCAATCATTAGGTCAACAATCTTGCTCAAGTCTTCCTTAGTCAAGTGTGAGAACTCAACAATGGCATTGAATCGGTTCAAGAATTCAGGTCTGAAGTATGGAGCCAAACGGTCCATAATTGACATGTCCTTCTTGTTGTTCTTGCTCATTGAATCGTTTCCGAATCCGGCGTTTGAAGTAGCAATGATAACGGTGTTCTTAAAGTCGACCACGTTACCTTGACCATCAGTCAAACGACCATCGTCCATAACTTGAAGTAATAGGGTAATTACTTGTGGGTTAGCCTTTTCAATTTCATCAAGCAATACGATTGAGTATGGGTTTCTTCTTACTTGTTCAGTAAGGGTATTACCATTGTCACCGTAACCAACGTAACCAGCTGAAGTACCAATCATCTTGGATACAGCAGTTACATCTTGGTATTCTGACATATCAAGTCTGATGATTGAGTTTTCATCGTTGAACATGTCTTTAGCCAATTGCTTAACTAATTCAGTTTTACCAACACCAGTAGGTCCAACGAATAAGAATGAACCAATTGGACGGTTACCCTCGTCAAAACCGGCACGGTTTCTACGGATAGCGTTAACAACTAGGTCAACAGCTTGGTCTTGACCAATGACACGGCCCTTAAGACGAGTATCCATACCCTTCAATCTTTCAAGGTCGTTAGCACTCATTTGTGAAACTGGAATACCAGTTAATCTTTCAACTGAGTCAGCAATGTCTGATACCTTTGCAACAGGACGGTCAGTGTTAGTGTCGTCACTCTTAAGCTTCTTTTCGATATCTTCGATCTTAGTCTTTGCTTTAGCTGCATCTTCGTACTTTTCAGCTTTAGCTGCGTCTTCTTTTTCCTTCTTAGCATCCTTTAATTCACTTTCAAGGGTAACCTTGTCAGTAACAGGGTGCTTTGCGGCCAAGTGAGCAGCGGTCATATCGATCAAGTCAATGGCCTTATCAGGTAATGAACGTTGAGGGATGTATTGAACTGAGTAGTCAACGGCAGCTTTTAAAACATCGTCAGGTAAGGTAACTTGATGATGGTCTTCGTAAGCTTTCTTGATGCCCTTCAAGATTTCAAGGGTAGTAGCTTTACTTGGAGCGTCAACAGTAACGTCATTGAAACGACGTGCAAGTGCAGAGTCTTTCATAATGGTGTTTCTGTATTCGTCTTGAGTGGTGGCACCAATAACTGAGATTTCACCACGGCTCAAAGCGGGCTTGATCATGTCAGCTAACCCTTTGCTTCCAGATTCGTCACCAGAAGCACCGGCACCGACGATTTGATGAATTTCATCAAAGAATAGGATAACGTTTTTACGTTCTTCAACTTCTTTGATTAATTTTTGAATATTTTCTTCGTATGAACCACGGTATTGAGTACCGGCTTCAAGAGAAGATAAATCGATTGAAATGATTTGCTTGTCTTTGATTGCGCCAGGGACATCACCCTTAACGATCTTTTGAGCTAAACCTTCAACGATGGCAGTCTTACCAACACCAGCGTCACCAACTAAAATTGGGTTATTTTTGATACGACGACTCAAAATTTCAGCGGTTTCTTGGATTTCTTTGTCACGTCCAATAACTGGGTCAAGTAAACCTTGTTTAGCTTCATCAGTTAGGTTTCGACCAACTTTGTCCAAGTAACTTTCAGCTTTCTTTTGTTGCTTGGCATTGTTGCCTCCGCCGTTTCTACCACGACGACCAGGAATTTGACCTGATTTTCTCATTGCTTCAACTTCTTCAGGAGTAAGTTCGTGACCGTTAACAACGTAACGAGCATTAGGGTTTTGACCCATTCCTCCATTCATTAGACTATTAAATAAATCGTCCATTCCGTTTCCGAATGGATCATTTCCAAAATTGTCTGCCATGTGCAATTTCCCTCTTTCCTATTTTCACCACTTGGTGAGTTTATAACTACATAAGATAAACAATAGGAACATATCTCAAGTTCCAATTCTAATTATACCAGTTTTGAATTGAATGCATAGTAATTAGCTCATATCTACCGGGTTTGGTCAACGTTGGTCAAACTATTTCCCTTGACTGGTGCTGATTTGCAAGATTTTTAATTTATAGTTTACTTCAGGGGCTTTTACTGAAATTGTTTCATTAAGATGATGACCTAGTAATGATTTTCCAAGTGGAGAATCGTAAAAAATTTTGTTTTCATCTAATTTAGAGAATTCAGCTTCTTGTTTCCCCACAATAAGGAAGGAATCTAAATCACCGTCTTCTAAAAATTGCACTTTAACCTCGCTACCAATGCCGATTCGGTCATTATCAGGTTTTCTAACAATCTCAGCATATTGTTCTTGTTTTCTAAAATAACGCAAGCGACTTTCTAATCGATGGAGTTCTCTTTTAGACGTACTGTACTCCGCGTTTTCAGAACGGTCACCCAGAGCAGCGGCGTCGTGTAAGGCTTGGATTTTTTCCGGACGATTTTTTTGCAGCTTTTTGATTTCATCTTGAATCTGTTTGTAGCCGTTGCGTGTCATTTTATTAAAGTATGTCGCCAACTTAGTTCACCTCAGTCTTTTTCCTTTTTTCGCCCAAATTTTAACATAGTGTAGTTTAAATAATGGTAACAAAAGGTAACTTATTGCCTTATAAAGTTTTCATCGTTAGCAGCTTATGATATTATTACACTATGATTAATTCAAAATCGATTTTATTCTAAGGAGAAATAATATGAGAAGCCGTCACATGGAGAAGAAATCTCATAAGACTCGTAACATCATTATTCTAGTTGTGATCGTGATTGTAGCGATTGTTTTAGCGTTTTTAGGATATGGTGCTTACAAGTATAAATCTGCATCAAATGAAATTAACAAAGCTTATAAGAGTGCAGGAATCAAGAAACAACGAGATACTGACGCGCTGTTAAATCATAAAAAACCAATTTCAATCCTATTACTTGGGACTGATACGGGTGCTCTTGATCGTGATTATAAAGGTCGAACCGATACTTTAATGGTTGCCACTCTTAATCCAGAGACCAAGAAAATGACGCTCACAAGTATCCCACGTGATACTGCCGTTAATATTCCCGGGTATCCACAGTATTCACCATCTAAGATTAATGCCGCTTACACTTACGGAAGTGCTGGGACTGCCATTCAGACCGTTGAAAAACTGTTAAACGTTCCAATTGATTTCTATGTCTTAATTAACATGGGTGGCTTAAAGGAAATCGTTGACCAAGTAGGTGGAGTGACTATCACACCAACGTTGTCCTTTAGTTATGAAGGCTATAACTTCAAGAAGGGTCAACCAACTAAGATGGACGGAAAAGAAGCACTTTCTTATTCAAGAATGAGATATTCTGACCCAGCTGGTGACTATGGAAGAACAATGCGGCAACGTCAGGTTCTCCAAGCCATTGCAGCTAAGGGTGGTTCGGTATCACATCTCATGAATAATGACTTCATTAGTTCAATTGCCAAGTCCAGTCAGACTGATTTGGACTCAAGTGATTTGACGAAACTTGCTACTAGTTACCGAGAACACGGTGACTTTGTTGATAATCATCTTCAGGGTGAAAACCAGATGATTGAGAACTCAGCAATGCAGGTGCCAACGGAAAGTCAATTGCAACAGACTACCAACTTCATTCGGAAGAATCTAGGTTTGCCTGCCGCTAAGACTGGAACCGCAGCTTATCACTAGATTTAAATAGCAACGAAATGTTCTCCTAAGTTTATGAGGAGGACATTTTAGCGTAAAGGGTAATTAGAACTAAGTATGAGGGAGTCATGATGAATGGAAGAGAACCTAAAGAGAAAGACGATCTGGCTTGATCCCAAAAAAGTCCAGAATCGCCCAGTCTACTTTACGTGTAAAAGAATATTTGACATCACTGCCAGTCTAATTGGGCTTATCTTACTAAGTCCTTTATTCTTAGTACTTAGCATTCTAATCAAGTGTGATGGTTCGCACGGCAAAGTTTTTTACACGCAAAAACGAGTTGGTTGTAATGGGGACGTCTTCAACATGTATAAGTTTCGGTCGATGATCCCTAACGCTGACAAAAAATTAGCTGAACTTAAAAAATTTAATGAAGTTGATGGGGCTATGTTTAAGATGAAGGATGACCCCCGAGTTACCAAGGTCGGGCGTTTCATTCGAAAGTATAGTTTGGACGAACTGCCTCAGTTAGTGAACGTCTTGATTGGTGAAATGTCACTGGTTGGACCACGCCCACCGCTTCCAAAAGAAGTGGCCGAATACACGGACTATGATCGCCAGAGACTGTTAGTCAAACCTGGCTGTACTGGTTTGTGGCAGGTGACGGGGAGAAATAACGTCGGTTTTGATGACATGGTTTATTTGGACATCGTCTACATTATGAACAGTGGTTTCTGGTTTGATCTGAAGATCATATGCAAGACGGTTCAGATTATGGTGGTTCCAAACGCTGCTTATTAAAGAGGTTGAAGGATGAAAATTGCAATTTTGGTGGCGTCCCATAAAGATGCACCGATGCCAAAAGATCAAGATTTGTACCGACCAATATTGGTTGGTGCTGACAAAAATTACAAGGGCCAAAAGGGTTTTCAACTGGATAATCAAGGTGACAACATCTCGGCCAAAAATCCCAATTACAATGAACTAACTGCTGTTTACTGGGCATGGAAGAACTTACATGATGTCGATGCCATTGGGCTGGTTCATTATCGTCGTCTTTTTAGCAAACACCTTGATCGTTCGCTTGATAAGGTGCTAACTAAGGAGCAGGCCGAAAAGATGCTAGAAAAGGCTCCAGTCGTGTTGCCACGAAAACGTTATTACGTCGTTGAAACCATTTATTCGCATTATGTGCACTCTCACTACAAAGAGCCGTTAGAGGAGACTCGTCAGGTCATTTCAGAAATCAATCCCGATTACTTAGCCAGTTTTGACCAGGTCATGCACAGTCGTTCAGCCCACATGTTTAACATGTTCATCATGAAAACAAATTACTTTGACGACTATTGTAAATGGCTCTTTAACATTCTTTTTAACGTCGAAAAACGAATTGACATTTCCAATTATTCGGTTCAAGAAGCGCGGGTCTTCGGTTATTTATCCGAAGTTTTGATGGACGTTTGGATTAATAAAAATCACGTTAAATATACCGAATGCAACTGGATTCAAATCGGTGATCGTCATTTAGTTAAAAAGGCGTGGGGCTTTGTAAAACGAAAGTTCTCCAGTAACGTCGGAAAAGACGAAACACACTATTAGAAAGAGGAGTCATTAATGACTGACTATGACATTAGTATTATCATGCCCAGTTTTAATTCGGAAAAATCAATTGGGAACGCCATTGATTCGATTTTCAATCAGAAAACCGATTTTAGCTTTGAGCTTTTAGTTATTGATGATGGATCCTCCGACGACACTGTAAATATTATCAAGTCACGGATGCTCCATCACAAGAGCATCCATCTTTTTTATACTGACCGTCAGTATCAAGCTGAGGCCAGAAACAAGGGGCTTAAGCATGCGATCGGCAAATACATCATGTTTTCTGATGATGATGATGAATATTTACCTGGATACATTCAAACGATGGGTGAGAAGATTCAAGATAGGCAACTAGTAATTGCGGGAATCGAGAAGAAATTTCCTAATGGTCGGGTCGAGGTTGAGGATCATTCTGTAATGGAGGATGCTACTAGTGATGCTCAGCTGCTTGGGGATTACCTGACTAAGAACCAAGAAATGGACGTCGGCCTTTGGAATAAGATTTTTGTTAAAGCCATTATTGATGAACATCAGATTAAAATGAGCAACAAGAACTTTTTTGAAGACAGTTTATTTGTGCTGCAGTACCTGTTGTCGATTAATTGGGAACAGATTGGCTACATCAATCAACCGATGTATTTATTGAACAAGCACGAGGGATCAACTACGAATACATATGATCCAGACTTACTTAAGAAGTGTAATGAGTACATTGATAAGGTCAATAAATTAATCGTAAACCACCCAGAATTAGCGAAATACCTCAGAAGCTTCAAGGCGCGGATTGACTTGTTTTACGTTCACCGCAACATCTTAAATAATCCGAATTGGGACGCTCAATCGCAGCGTTTGATCTTGCGGTCTTTAATTAGTTCGTCCGCTTTAAAGGAATTGAGCAAGAAGTATGTTGTTGCAATTATTTTGGCTTTCATGATGCCCAAGACTTACATTAAGTTGTATTCAAAACGAAAGTGAGAAATAGATTTGAACTTAAAATCTTTTATGTATAAGGCGTTTAACGACGCTCTTTACATCCCAATCTATCAAATTAAATATAAGAAACAATTTCAAGCTTTGAAAGTTAGGTCCATTGAACAAACCATCGATGCGATTACTAGGAATCATATTTCTCTTAGCCGATTTGGTGATGGCGAGTTTAAATGGATTAACATGACGGGGCAGAAATCGTTTGAACGCGATTCAAAAGAATTAAGCAAACGACTTTTGGAAGTGCTGCACTCAAATCTTAATGGTCATGGGATTGGGCTTCCCCAAGCATTTAGAGATCCAAGTATCATGAACGCTGACATGTACTGGGAACGTGAAATGGGGAAGTATGGTTCTGAGTGGCTTAAGGATTTAAACCAAAATAAGATTTACTATAATACCAGTGTGACACGTCCGTATATGGATTTAAAAGATAAGAACATTGCTAAGTACGTTTTTAATGAGTTTAAAAAGTATGTCTCAGATAAAAAGATATTAGTAATTGAGGGTGACCAAACCCACTTTGGCAGGGGAAACGATTTGTTAGAAAGTGCCAGTGAGGTCTTGAGGCTAGAATGCCCAAGTCACAATGCCTTTGAACAATATGATGATATCCTCACGCGATCGAAGGGCCTCATCATAAAAGAAAATCCAGACTTAGTCCTAGTTGCACTGGGACCAACGGCGACCATTCTTTCGTATGACCTGACTAAAACTTTAAACAAACAGGTTCTTGATATCGGCCACTTTGATGTAGAGTATACTTGGTTTTTAAACGGGGATAAAAAAAGAACCAAGATTGATGGGAAAGCCGTTAATGAAGTAAAAAATTAAGAAAGTGAGATTTAAAATGAAAAAGAACATTACTATTGCAGCCTCTTTTTTAAGTGGGCATGGTGGTACCGAAACTGTTTTGTCATTTATCGGCAATGATAAAAAAATAAATGATTCTTTTAATTTAAACCTTTTTCTTTTTGATAATGTTCGATATAAAAAGTTTATTGATTCTGCTGGATTTAATAAGATCAGCAAAACTAAGTTAAATAATAAATTCTTATGTACGATTAGATATATATCTTTTTTAATTAACTTCAGTGGTGATGCTTTAATAATTACCAATCAGACCATGATAATGATTGCTTATTATATTAGAAAAATATTAAATAAGCATTTTAAAATAATTTCTTGGATGCATTTTTCGTTAGGAAATAAATCTGTTCAAAGTAATGTCAAGCGAGTTGCTATGGCAGATTATCATTTAGTGATTTCATCTGGAATTAAAAATGAATTGATTAAAAATGGTGTAGATCCTAAAAATATTCAGATTATATATAATCCTGTGTCTGAAAAAAATAGGACTATTTTTCCTAATCCAAATGTTTGTAAATTTATATACGTTGGTCGTTTAGAAACCGAAAGCCAAAAAAACCTTCTTCCGTTAGTTAAACATATGAATAAATTATCTGGAAATTGGACTTTTGATATATACGGTGATGGTCCACAAAAAGACCAATTAGAAGATTATGTTAACAATGACGCAAATTTAAGACGTAGAATTTCATTTAAAGGTTGGACTAATGATCCCTGGACAAAAATTAAGTATGCCAATGCACTATTACTTAATTCTAATTTTGAAGGATTTCCGATGGTTATTGCTGAAGCGTTGAGTTTCGGCATACCTTGTGTTTCGTCTGACTGTAAAACAGGACCAAATGATATGATTATAAATGGTAAAAATGGTTTTCTATATCCTGTAGGTGATTACGGAACAATGATTCAAGATTTGAATAGTATCATTGACAATAATGTAACTTTTAATCCTGAAACTATTAAGAAATCAGTTGATTTTGCTTACCCCCAAAACTATGAAAATAGATTTATTAAAGCTTTACAAGGCTTTTCTAACTAGAGGTGTGTTGATTTGAAAAATAAAGTAACAATCGTCGTCGCTTTATCTGGGAGAGGTGGAGTAGAAACGGTTATTGACCATGTTATGCATGATAATTTAATCACTAAGAGCTTAGATCTTTCATTATTTGGCTATAATCGATTCGAATTTCATGATCTTGAAAATAAATTGAAAGGATTGAAGACTAATTATACAAATATGTCCTCAAAGTTTTTGTGTCTGATGAGATATTTGCATTTTCTTATTACATATGATGGCGATGCACTTATAATTACTAATCCGGTTCAAATTTTATTTGCAAAATACGTTAAAATTATTTTTAGAAAAAAGTATAAAGTTATTTCGTGGATTCATACTGCTTTAATTCAAAACGGTTTAAAAGAACGGGTATGGATGATTAAAATGGCAGATGATCATCTTGTTATTTCATCTGGAATAAGAGATGAAATGATCCATGCTGGAGTTAATCCAACAAGTATACAGATAATTTACAATCCAGTTAAAAAAGAAAAAAAGACCATTGTCCCTGACTCTAAAGTATGTAAGTTCATATATATTGGGAGATTAGAAGCTAAAAATCAAAAGAATTTATTTCCACTTATCAATCTTTTAAGTAAAACGTCTGGCAATTGGGAACTAGATGTATATGGCAGTGGTAATGATATGGAAAAGCTAGAGAAGTTTGTTGATAGTAGTAAATCTTTAAAAAATAAAGTTATTTTTAAGGGTTGGTCAAGTGATCCATGGAGTAAAATCAATCGAGCCAATGTATTATTACTAAATTCTAACTACGAAGGATTTCCTATGGTTCTTGCTGAAGCATTAAGTTTTGGAATCCCATGTATATCAACAGATTGTCCTACAGGACCTAATGATATGATTAAACAAGGCAAGAATGGATATTTATATGATATTGGGGATTATGAAAAACTTCAAAGATATTTGAAAAGTTTTATTGATGATAATGTTCACTTTAGTGGGCAAGAGATAAAGGATTCTATTAATTTTTTGTATGATAATGAATATGCTAATAGATTTGTAAATGATGTAAATGAAATTATTAAATAGGAGAATTGTATGGATAAGAAGGTAGCTTTAGTACTTGTTACTTATAACAGACTCGACTTGCTAAGGGGTTCATTGGAGAAGATTTATGAACAGGATTATCCGGTAACTGATGTTTATGTTATTAATAATGATAGTAATGATGGTACTAGCAATTATTTAAAGCAGTTAGAACAAACCAAATCAAATCTTCATGTAAAAAATTTAAATAAAAACGTTGGTGGTGCCGGTGGGTTTAATGCTGGTTTAAAGTATGCCCATAAATCTGGTCCATACGATTATTATTGGATAATGGATGATGATACTTATCCTGAGTCTTCGTCTTTAGGGAAGTTAATGAACACTACTGATTTATTGAGCGATGATATTGGATTTTTGGCAAGTGATGTGGTCTGGACTGATGGATCGCCAGCGTTAATGAATGTTCCAACTGTAAATGGAGTTTGGAATGGCAAAGTTGAAGATGACATTGTTGAACTAAAAGCAGCATCATTTGTTTCTATGCTTGTAAGTAACAGGGCACTTGAAAATTGTGGTCTTCCAATTAAAGAGTTCTTCATTTGGGGAGATGATGCAGAGTTTTCACAGAGAGTTTCTCAAAAATACCCCTCTTATTTCGTAATGGATAGTCAGGTTGTTCATCATACCAAAACTAATAATGGTGCTAATATAATTACAGATGATTATAAAAGAATTGGGAGATACTATTATGAGACACGGAATCGATGCTTTATGTGTAAGAAGGCTGGATTCAAGAAGGTAATTAAGTATTTTATTGATCGTGTTTGTGTATCTATCGAAATTTTATTCACAAAAACAGATCATAAATTTAAAAAAGTTTGGATTCTTATTAAAGGATTTTTTGCAGGTTTATTCTTTAATCCATTAATTGAGAATGTTAAATAAAATAATGATTTGAGAAGGATTTTTATTTTTATTTATTAAAAAGGAAAGAGATCTATGAAGAGCAGTAGTAAACTTTTAGGGGTATTGGATATCTTATTCATTGCGGTTATTATTTTTAGCTGTAATACAATATATTTTTCATCAGGATATCCACATTCTGGAATTTTAAAATTAATAGTTCCTATATCAGGGATAATAATTTTGACTGGTTATTTTATTTTTGTGTCAATAAATGATAAGTGGAAACTCACACAATATTCATTACCATTGAAAGTATCAATGATTTACATTGTTTTAATGACTATTTTTATATTTTTTAGTAGGACACCTGGATATTATTCTACTATTCATATATTAGTATCTCTTTATTTAGTTCCTATTGTAATGTTTTTAATATGTTATTTCATTTGGAAGTTAAATCGAGAAAGCTTTGTGATCAATACAATTGTTGATGTGTCGGTTGTTCTAGCTGTCTTGTCTTTGATTTTTTGGATTGCAGCAGAGATGGGTATAATGCCAAACTTTTCCTTTAAAATAAATTGGAACGGTGTACATGATGTATATGGATACTTCGGTCTTCAATTTATAACTCAGGGTACAGTTCGGGCATTTGGTCTAAATATTGTAAGAAATACTGGGTTATTTACTGAATCTCCAATGTTTTCTTTTGTATTAACAGTTTCGTATATTTTAAATTTATTTTATTTAAAACATACGAAATTTTTTAAGCCTAAAGCTTTTGTTTTATTTATTACAATTTTAACAACAGTATCAACAACCGGAGTTTTAATATCTTTGATAGCTTATTTAGGTTATAAATGGTCTAAACATAAAAGCTTAATTTCGTCAATGTCTTCTCGTCTGAAATATGTTGTTATTTGTACTGTCATTTTGATTTTTGTTATTGTAGTTTCCATAATATTAGTAAATAAGTTTATGACCTTTGCAGGTTCAGTGAGTGTGCGTACTGATGATTTTGTTGCTGGATTTAGAGCATTTTTAAAAAGTCCAATTTTTGGGAATGGAATTGGTAATTATCATTCTATAAAAGAATTTATGATGCCATCCAGATTAGTTAAAGGCGGAAATATTGGATTTTCTTCTGGCACTATGGAAATACTTGCATATGGAGGTATTTATCTCCTTTGCATTTACTTTATACCCTTAGTTAGCTGCATAATAAATTGGAATAAAAAAGATATATTCGTTATGCTATTATTATTGTTGTTACTAACGTTTACTATTGTTAATGAAACACCTTTATTGATATTTATGTTGATGTTCTTTTTCTGTAAGGAACTTGTTGTTAGAAAGGATGAAGGTTAATGGACTATTTAGTTGTTGGTTCTGGATTATTTGGATCAACCTTTGCATACGAAGCTGCTAAACGCGGCAATCACGTTGAGGTGATTGAGAAGCGTAATCACGTTGGTGGCAATATCTATACCAAAGAAGTAGAGGGCATCCAAGTTCACGAATATGGAGCTCACATTTTTCATACCAAGATGAAGGACATCTGGGACTACGTGCATCAATTTGCGGATTTTAACAACTACGTTAACAGTCCCATTGCCAACTACCACGGTGAAATCTATAACATGCCGTTTAACATGAATACTTTTAATAAACTGTGGGGAGTTAGAACGCCGGCAGAAGCTAAGGCTAAGATTGAAGAACAAAAGCGGAATGCTAATATTCCGGATAAGCCCACTAACTTGGAAGAACAGGCTATCTCACTAGTTGGTCCTGACTTGTACGAAAAATTGGTAAAAGGCTATACCGAGAAGCAGTGGGGCAGAAAAGCCACTGATCTACCAGCCTTTATCATTAGAAGAATTCCAGTTCGGTTTATTTATGATAACAACTACTTTAGTGATCCATACCAGGGAATTCCAATTGGTGGATACACTCAAATTATCGAAAAGATGCTTGCTAGCGACTTAATCGATGTTAAAACTAACACTGATTTTTTTGATAAGAAGGATGAGTATCTGAAGTCTGGTAAGCGTATCATCTTTACCGGAATGATTGACCAATTCTTTGAATATCAATTAGGAGCTCTGGAGTACCGTAGCTTGAAGTTTGATACTGAAGTGAAAGACGTTGATAACTACCAAGGAAACGCGGTAGTCAACTATACTGATGCTGATACCCCTTATACTAGAGTTATTGAACACAAACACTTTGAGTTTGGTAAGGGTAACAAGCACAAGACCGTCATCACTCACGAATATCCCAAGACCTGGCATCGTGGGGATGAACCATACTATCCAATCGATGATAAAAAGAATCGTTCTTTGTACAAGAATTACGTAGAATTAGCTGAAAAAGATGCGCCAAACGTTGTCTTTGGTGGCCGTTTAGGTCAGTATCGTTACTACAACATGGATCAGACCATCATGTCAGCTTTGAGATTAGTTAAAAACGAATTTGGTGAATAGATTTGGGTAAAGTAATTAAGAACTATTTATATAATGCCTCCTATCAACTATTTATATTAATAGTTCCTTTGTTAACCACACCTTATTTGGCACGTATTTTAGGCCCACAGGGTGTGGGAATTAATTCATATACTAATGCTAATATCCAATACTTCATTATTTTTGGAAGTGTTGGGGTCGCACTTTACGGTAATCGGCAGATTGCGTATGTGCGAAACAATAAGCAAAAACTAACCAATACTTTTTATGAAATATTCTTTATGCGAATAGTAACAATTGGTATTGCTTACATCGCCTTTTTTATTTTTTTAGCTCTCGTTCATCGTTATCATAGTTATTATATTGCGCAATCTTTCTCATTGCTTGCGGCAGCTTTTGATATTTCTTGGTTTTTCCAGGGTGTGGAGAATTTTAGAGTTACGGTTCTAAGAAACTTTGTTGTAAAGATAATAACTCTTATTAGTATTTTTTCTTTTGTTAAATCCTACAATGACTTATGGCTATACATATTTATTTTGTCGATGTCATTGTTGATTGGGAATTTGACTTTATTTCCAAGCTTAAAGGGATATTTAGGGAAAGTAGATTGGCAAAATTTCCACTGGTTTAGGCATTTTTGGCCGTCAATGGTTCTTTTTATTCCTGAGATTGCCACTCAAATTTACTTAGTGGTTAATAAAACGATGCTGGGAGCAATGACTTCTGTTACTGCGGCTGGTTACTTTGATCAATCTGATAAGATTGTTAAATTATCGTTAGCCGTTGTCACTGCAACGGGAACAGTCATGCTTCCCCATGTGGCAAATGCCTTTATGCATGGAAAACATGAGAAGGTTAAAGGTTATCTTTATCAAAGCTTTGAGTTTGTTACGGCGCTATCCATTCCAATTGCATTTGGAATTGCGGCTGTTGCACCAACATTTGTTCCATTATTCTTATCTAAAAGATTCTTAGAAGTCATTCCACTTATGATGATTGAATCTATTGTAGTGGTTATGATTGCCTGGAGTAATGCAATTGGAGTTCAGTACCTGGTTCCTACCAACCAAAACAAGGCCTACAATTATTCAGTTATTATTGGAGCTGTTATTAACATTGTTGCCAACGTTCCTTTAATTTTATTATGGGGAGCAATTGGAACTACTATTGCAACAGTTCTGTCAGAAGCAAGTGTCACTGCTGTACAATTATATGCAATTAAGGATGAAATTAGTTTTAAAAACTTATTCAGAGACTTTTGGAAGTATCTAACTGCAGGAGTTTTAATGTTTGCTATCGTATTCGGTCTTAATCTATATCTTCATATCTCGTGGAGCCACTTAATTATTGAAGTTTTACTTGGTATAATCATTTATAGCATTATGTTACTGATTTTAAGACCTAATATTATTAATATTACTATTAAAAAGATAAAAGAAAGATAATTAAGAAACGACGTGTTAATCTATTAGTTAATATTATTAGCTAATGATCATCACGTCGTTATTTTTATGGGAGTGATTTTATGAGGAAAGTATTGGTACTAGGCTCAACCGGTCAGCTAGGTAGTGCACTGTCAGACCTATTAAACAAGAAACAAATTGAATTTGAGGCACCTTCTTCAAAAGAAGTTGATGTAACTAATCAGAAACAAGTAACGGATTATTTTCAGATCCATCAACCAGAAGTTGTTTTTGATTGCGTTGGATACACCGACATTGTTAACGTCGAAAGGGAGCCGGGTAAAACCATCAACAGGAACGTGAACTTTCTTGGCACCGAGTATGTGGCGTTAGCCGCTAGAGATGTGAATGCAACGCTAGTCCATATCAGTACGAATCGGGTGTTTGACGGAAATGATAATTCTAAATCACATGTGATAACGGACATTCCCAATCCAATAAGTGAGTATGGTAAGCAGAAACGCATGGCAGAACGTGCCATCGAAGAAATTAGTACGAAATATTATACGATTCGAACGGCCAATCTATATGATGAAAATGGAAGTAAATTTGTTGATGAATTATTAAAAAGTGGTGAGATTAAGATTAGTAACCAACCAATGCAGGTAACCGATACTAGAAGATTGGCGGAGTTTATGTTGTTTGTAATCCAAAGTGATTTACCATATGGGATGTATCATTTAACAAACGAAAAATTAATTACTCCATGTGAATTTGCCAAGATAATCTTGAAAAGTCACATTTTGAAAATCTCCCCAGAAAGCACTGAAGGAAAGGACGTAAGGGAGCCCATTCTCGATTTGGGGAAGCTCAATGACACTTCATTTATGAATACAAGATAGTAAAATGACTTGCGAAAATTAATAATACTAAATCCCGATTTCTGCAATGTTTTTTAACATCCGTGTAATATTTTACTAATATTATTGAAATTTCTACCCCTTAACGTATTGACTGTTGAGAGGAGGAACAAAATGGAGTGGAAACATATTATTCTTACAGCAGTTAGCGTTACAGCTATTTTTACCACGGGCATAGCAGTCGCAAATAGTTCACGCGCTAATGTTAATGCTGATTCATCGCGCTACACCACCGTTAATAAGCTAGTCAAATTTCGAAAAGCACCACACGCCAATAAGCCTGTCAAAGTTATAAAATCAGAAAGTTCAGTGTCGAAATTAAGTCCGTCAGAGATGACAGCTAAGAATTGGATTGCTTATCATGAATCACGTGGTGAGTATCATGCTGAGAATCCAACTAATCCACAAGTGTATGGCAAGTATCAATTGACTAAGACTTACCTTCACGGGGATTACTCGAAGGAGAATCAAGAACGTACTGCTGACAACTACGTTCATGATCGTTATGGTTCATGGCAAAATGCTAAGAAGCATTGGGAAAGTAATAACTGGTACTAAATTAGTTTTAGCGCGGAAGGCTCATGATGAAAGTCATGAGCCTTTTTGTGTGCGTTTATAAGGGTTCATGATACAGTTAAGTCAGTAAATGACTAAGTAATGGAGGGATAAATATGACAGACAGATTAAAGAACAAAGTTGCAATCATTACTGGTGGAACACTAGGAATTGGCTATGCTATTGCTGAAATGTTCGCTAAAGAAGGAGCTAAAGTAACGATTACTGGACGTAATGAAGATCGTGGACGCGAAGCAGTTGAATCGATTGATAAAAAGTATCCTGGAACTGTAAAATTCATGAAACAGGATGTTTCTGATCCAGACCGTTGGCCAGAAGTCTTTGAAGAAACCGAAAAAGATTTCGGACAGGTAACGACCCTAATTAATAACGCTGGAATTGCCCTTGGTAAGTCTATTGAAGATACTACAACCGAAGAGTGGCATAAAGTTCTAAGCATCGATCTAGACGGAGTCTTTTACGGGATACGTGAAGGCATCAAACAAATGAAGAATAAAGGTGTTGGTGCTTCAATTGTGAACATGTCGTCGATTGAAGGATTAGTTGGTGATCCTAACCTAGGCGCTTACAATGCTTCTAAAGGTGCAGTTCGTATGATGTCCAAATCAGCGGCACTTGATTGTGCGTTGAAAGATTATGGTATTCGGATTAACTCTGTTCATCCTGGATATATTCAAACTCCAATGGTTAAACCAGACTTTGCGAAAGCAATGTCTCAACGTTCTAAAACTCCAATGGGACACCTAGGTAAACCAGAAGACATCGCATATGCAGCAGTTTACTTGGCTTCTGATGAATCTGAATTCACGACTGGTAGTGAGTTAGTGGTCGATGGTGGATACACGGCTCAATAAGATTTATTAAAACGAGAATGAAAGGACTATGCTACGTGCATAGTCCTTTTTTCTGTATTTTGATATTTTTTCTTATGATAAAATTAGAATATCTATATTATGAGGTGAATTGTCTATGGATAAGATATTGTCTTTTTGTAAAAAGTATTTTATATTAATTGTTTCAATTTGTTTGTTTATCTTAGTGTCATTTTGGGGAATGATCACTCCATTATTTTCAGATGATGCTTTGGCAGTTAGGATGAGTCCTAGTGAAATTTTACATAGTGGAATAAATGATTGGTTTGTGTGGAATGGAAGGTTTGTAGGTCAAACATTTTATAGAATTCTTGTGAATTTATCGCCATCAATTTATGGACTAGTTAATGCTTTAATTTTTATCCTTCTCCCATTACTTATGTTGGTTCTAACATTTAAGTTTTCGGGCAATACAAAGCACAAAAATTTAAAGTACATCTTAATAGTCGCAATGATTTTTGCTTTTTTCCCAAATTTCTCACTTAATTTCCTATACAGAGCAATTTCGGGGAATTATTTATGGACTGGAATAATAAATTTACTGTTTGTTATTTTGTGGATTCAATATAAAAACAATACAAGTAAATTAAGAAATATTTCTTATAGTATTTTGTTAATTGTTTTGGGTATAGTCGCAGGTTGGTGTAATGAAAATCTTGGAATTGGAATAATTGTTCTGCTTATTGGATTAACGTTAATTTCAACCCAAAAATATAAAGGGTTAAATGTTACGAAAGTTATCTCATTGATTGCTTATGTTTTTGGTTATGTCATGTTGCTCATTGCTCCAGGTAACATGGTTCGAGGAAGGTCCAGAGATCAAAGCTTTTTAAATAAATCATTTATTCAAAAGATTGCCACTAATCTTCCTACAATTAATCAATATGTTCTTCAACATATTCTTCCTTTGCTTATTATCTTTATTATTGTTCTATTTATTAATATTTATTTAGTTAAAAATCGTTATGTAATTTTAAGTGGTTGTATTTTGTTTATTTCAGCACTTATTACATTTTATGCACTATTACTATCTCCTGAGTCTGTTGATCAATCAAGATGCTACTTTTTTGGAACGATGCTATTGATCATTGCCATTGTTCAGTTAATACCATTTTCGTCTAATAATGATTTAATAAAAGTAGTGATAAATTCTTTTGTAGTTTGTTTGTGTGGATATGTATTATTAACTTTAAGTACTGGATTCATACTCTCATATAAAACGGATATGGAGCTATTGCAACAACAAAATATGATTAAAACTAAACTAAAAAATAAGAAAAATAATGGAAACATTACTGTGCCGAAAATAAATAGTGTTCCATACTCGGATTATGGTTTATGGGATATTCTCTCTGATAATCCAAACGATTGGCAAAACACATGTTATGCTCATATGTTTAAAGCTAAAAGTATTAAAGTAGCTGGAAATTATTAATCTGAAAAAAGACGACTAATCAGTCGTCTTTTTCTTTTGCTTAATTATTTCGTTAAAATTGCGTAAATACCAGCGATGACCAAGATGATCATGACAACTGCCATTACTACGATTCGTTTAACTTGAGTTTTGTGAAAATTATTAAATTTGTTTGCCATACTATTCTCCTCTGATTGATTATGAACATTTTAGCATTTAATAAGAGAAAAGAATTGCATTTTAACCACGATTTAATTCATAATTGGGTTGTTAAGATAAGGAGATAATTTAATGTTTAAAATAACAATTTACCATGCTGATGCGATGCAGAAGCAATACTTTGAAGATTATAATCAAACAGAATTTGACTTAAAGTTTGTTAATGAAAAGTTAACGATGGCCAATGTAAGCCAGGCTCAGGGATCAAACGGGGTTTTGATCGACGGGATGTGTGATGCTGACGGGACAATCGTTGACCACTTAGCCGATTATGGCGTCGAGTACTTGTTTACTCGTTCGGTTGGAGTTAATAACATTGACATTAAGCGGGCAACCGAAAAGGGCATTAAAGTTGCTAACGTGCCCGACTATTCACCACATGCGGTGGCAGAATTGGCATTTACCCTTGGAATGACCCTCTTTAGACACGTGGCTCAAGCCACTGCGAACACTCATGAGGCTGATTTTCGTATCTTACCATTGTACTTTAGTCGTGAGATTCACGATTCAACGGTTGGAATCATCGGTGCCGGCAGGATTGGAACGGCTGAAGCCCAGATGTATGATGCGGTTGG
Organism: Fructilactobacillus sp. X2R5C3; assembly: GCF_059901325.1. Classification (NCBI taxonomy): domain Bacteria; kingdom Bacillati; phylum Bacillota; class Bacilli; order Lactobacillales; family Lactobacillaceae; genus Fructilactobacillus; species Fructilactobacillus sp. X2R5C3. The sequence goes on from NZ_JBWXUY010000001.1 coordinate 306,851, forward strand.
GGCAAACGTTTTGGCTTATCAACGGCATGCTGATCCTGATAATCATTCCGTTAAGTTTGTTGACATGGATGAGTTACTTACAAAATCGGATATTGTTTCCATTCACGTTCCACTCACTTCTGGTACGGAGAAGTTAATTGGCAAGACCGAACTCAATCAGATGAAGAACGATGCCATCCTGGTCAATACAGCTCGGGGCGGCGTGGTTGAAAACAACGCGGTTGCTGATGCCGTCGAGAATTTTGAAATTGGTGGTTATGGAACCGATGTCCTACTAGATGAAGGTCAGATTATGGGCAAAGAATTCAACAGTTTGGATGATGTTCCTAATGCTGAAGACAAGAAGCTAATTAAGAACTATCCCAATGTGATCGTCACGCCACACATGGGTTCGTTCACCGAGGAAGCCAATAAGGACATGGTTCGGATCAGTTTTGATAACTTTCAAAAAGTGATTGAGACTGGAAAACCACTTCATCCATTAAACTAAGGAGAGATATAATGGCAAAGATTACTGCTTATGATGTAAGGCCATTTGAAAAAGAATACTTTGTGGATTTAAATTCATATGACTTTGATTTAAATTTGGTTGAAAGACCATTGAAGATTGATACGGTTGACGAGGCAATGGGCACGGATGCCATCCTGATTGACGGTTCCTGTGTTGCTGATAAAGATGTCTTGGATAAGGTCAAGGATATGGGAATTAAGTATCTGTTTACCCGTTTTGTTGGTTACAACAACATTGATCTAGATGCTGCTGAGGCGGACGGGATTATGGTTGCTAACGTTCCTAGTTATTCACCATATTCCGTTGCCGAACTAGCACTGACGATGGGAATGGACCTATTCAGACACGTTGCCCAAGCAACGGTAAATACGAATAATGCTGACTTTCGCGTTCTGCCAACGTATTTCAGTAATGAAATTCATGATGCAACCGTCGGAATTATCGGAGTCGGTCACATGGGAAGTGCAGAAGCCAAGTTGTACCACAATCTTGGTGCCAACGTGCTTGGCTATCAGCGTCATCCAAATGATAACCCAGATGTAACATTCGTTGATGAAGATGAGTTGTTAAAGAAGTCGGACATTGTTTCACTTCATGTTCCTTATGTACCGGGTGAAAATGATGAAATGATTGGAGCTCCGGAATTAGCTAAAATGAAACGGAACGCTATTTTAGTTAACACTGCCCGTGGTGAACTGGTTGATACCAAGGCCGTTACGATTGCATTGTCTGGAAGTAACATCGGTGGATATGCCGCTGATGTAATTATTGACGAGAATCAGATTGACGGTAACGAGTTCAACTCATTAGATGACCTTCCTAATAAAGACGTGTTAGAATTAATGAAGCGTTATCCAAATGTTATTATTACTCCGCACATGGGTTATCTGACTAAACCAGCCACGGTCGACATGATCAAGGTTAGCTATGATAATTTCCACGAAGCAATGACAACGGGAAAGACCAAGAATCAAATTTAACGAAAGAAGTTTTGGAACATGGAATTAAAGAAACAATTCTTAGATCTTGAGAAGAATCGTCGGACCATCTATGACTTGGGTAAGGATGTGCCTTTCTCACAGGACGATCTATATACTTATATCAAGGAATTAATTAAATACACACCAAGTGCTTTCAATGGACAGACGGTTCGAGCTGTGATACTTTTCAACGAGAATCATGATAAGTTGTGGGATATCGTTGAAGATGCGCTGAGAGAAAAGGTACCAGCCGATGGATTTCTTCGTACCAAGGCAAAAATTTCAACTTTTAGGGATGCCTACGCATCAATCTTGTTCTTCACTGATATGGACAAGGTCAAAGAATTGCAAGGTCAATTTAAGACCTATCAATATGAGATGTACAACTGGTCTGAAGAGGGACAGGGAAACGCTCAATTTGCCGTTTGGACTGGTCTAGAAGAAAATGGACTTGGCGTTAACATTCAACACTATGATCCATTGATTAATTCTCAGGTGGCTTCAACCTTTGATATTCCTGATCACTGGCAGTTACGTGCTGAGATGAACTTCGGTTCAATCAACACTCCAGCTAGCGAAAAAGATTTCATGGATGATAGTAAGCGATTTAGAATGCTTAAATAGAATAATACGTAAAAGAGCGCGAAGATTTTGTCTTCACGCTCTTTTTGTGTACAAAATTAAATTTCTTATTTTTTATAAGTTCTGATATGATTATATATGTATTAATATTCTCTATTAAGAGGTGCTATTATCGCAAAATGTAAGAAGATTATACAAAAATATCCTAATTTTTTTATTTATTTATTATTTATTTTTTTAAGTACCATTATTGTTGCTCCATATTTTCATGGAAATGCTGTTGTGCCTGATCCATGGGATTTTCCCTTTCATTTATCACGAGTATATGAAAGTTATTTTAATTTGAAAATGGGTCATTTTTTCCAAATGATTCCCGATGTTATGACACATACGTTCTATCAATTTGGCTATCCGCAAAATCTTTTTTACCCAATCATAACTATCCTACCATTAGCATTTTTACACCTTGTTATTAATAATATGTATTTTTGTTATTTAGTGTTTTTAATTATAGTGAACTTTTTAGTATTTGTTTCAATGTATTTAAGCGTTAGAGGAATACTAAAAAGTAAATCAGGAGCATTAGTAGCATCCATTTTATATGGTTTTTGTCAGTATAAGTTTTTTGATATGTTTGTACGACAAGATATTGCAGAAACGTTAGTGTTTATATTTTTACCTATCGTTTTTTATGGAATATATCAAATTACCATCGGGAACTATAAAAAGTGGTGGATATTATCAATTGGGATGGCATTGATTTTATTATCTAATCTTTCTATTGCTGTTATTATAACTATTTTTGTTGTCGTTTCTTTACTAATAATGTTCATAAATGATACAGCACAAATCAAGAATCGATTAATTGTATTTATATGTAGTGGAATGCTAGCACTACTTCTCACATTATTTTTCATAGTTCCGTTTATAATTAATTATCATGTAACAGGAAATTTGGTTATTAAAAGTCCAATTTCTAATATTTCAATGGCAAAAAGCGCTATTCCAATTGATAAATTGATTTTCACCTTTTTGCCCCCTGATGGTACAGAGACCGCTCAGGGGATGGGAATAATTTTATTTGTTGTTTTTATTGTCAGTTTACTTTTGTGGAAAAGATTATCGAAAAACTTTAAATTTTTAGTATTGGAAGCCGGATTTTTTTTATTTGTTTGTACGGATCTTTTCCCTTGGCAAGTATTGGGTAATTCAATTTGTTCATTATTTCAATTTACATTTAGATTTTTAATTATCCCTTCATTTTTATTATCATTTATTGGAGCAAAAGAATTTCTTGTTTTTGCCGAAAATTGGAGTTTAAAAAAATCTTTTATCTCAATATTTTTGTTGATCTTTCTTGGAATCTCAATGTCAACTTCGTTTAATATGCATATGAAAGAAGCTTTACCTTTTCAATCAAACAATAATGAGGGACTTAATGAAGGAACTATGTTGAGGTCTGATTTTGAAAAAAATTATATGTATTCTATAGCTTTTGATTATTTGCCTAAAGAAGCATTACCTATTCTTCCTACTTTAAAAACTCATTCAATAAAGTTAATGAATCCAAAACAAGAAGAATTAAAACAGTATAAATGGGGAACTTCCTATAATGCGATTCATTATAGTATAAATTCAACAAGAAATATTTCTCATTTGCTTTTACCTAACATATATTACCCAGGGTTTCATGTATATGTTAATAATAAGGAAGTTCCAATTGAAATTCATAAAAAAGATAGGGTAATGGAAATATCGATCAAAAAGGGAACAAGTGATATTGACGTTGTATACCAAAAAACTTCGGCACAAATTATTACTTTGTGGATCAGTTTTTTCGGCTGGGTCACTTTAATTGGCTGGATTATTTATAGAAAATTTTTAAACATTAAAATAAAACGTAAAAATTTCAATGAATAATTAGAAAATGTGAATTTTATATTATTTAGAGGTGTTTTCGATCGAAAAATATAAAGGAATTGTCCATAAACACTCCAATCTGTTTGTAATGTTGTTATTTGTAGTATTAAGTATTTTGATTGTGGTGCCGTACTACAATACTCCGATTGTTTCGTGGGATTTGCCATTTCATCTTTCCCCATTAAATGAAACATTTGGATATATTAAAGATGGAAATTTAACCCATTTACTTCCAGATATTTTAACTAAAACTGGTGGATCAATTGGTTATCCTTTGAATTTGTTTTATCCATCTTTTATGTTACTGCCAGAGTTGCTTTTTAGAATGATTGGATTTAGTGCATATAATGCATACTTGATTTTTTTGTTTTTTATTACTTTAGTTACTTTTGTTTCTATGTATTTAGTTTCAACTAATATTGGCGGGAGTAAATTTATTGGAGTCATCAGCTCTCTAATATATGTATTTTCTCAATATAGAATTTTTGATATGTTTCTTAGACAAGATATTTCTGAAGGTATAATTTTTATTTTTTTGCCAATTTGTTTTTATGGATTATATCAAATTCTATGTAAAGACACTAAAAAGTGGTGGATTCTTTCTATTGGAATGACGTTTGTAGTTTTAACGCATGTCGTATCAGTAATAACAATTGGTGTTTTCTTATTTTTGAGTTTAGGATTAATTTTGTTAAATTTTGATAATTTCAAAGTTAGGATTAAAAGAATTTTATATCTAATTTTAGCAACTTTTATTGCTATTTTTAGCAGTGCTATATTTCTTTTACCATTATGGGTAAATCATCAAGAGGATAGTCCATTACTTATAGAATCTGGAAACATTGATCTGCTTGCCAAATCATCAGGATTTGGAACGGTTCTTTTTGGTGAATTAAATACGGTACAACTTGGTTTAGGATTAATTATTGTTGCAACATTTATCTTTACAATTTTTTGTTTTAAGAAAATGGATATTTTTTATAAATATTTATTTATAGAAAGTATTGTATTCATTTTAATGTCTTCTAATCTATTCCCATGGCATATATTTCAGCCCGTATTAAGAATGATTCAATTTCCCAACCGTTTTTATATTATTGCTGTTTTCTTGATTTCTATTGTTGGCGGAAAATGCATTAATGATGCATTGATGAGTAGGCATGTAATCATTCAATTGCGAAGTAAAAACATATTTTTTATTTTATTTTTATTTCTATGTTTAGGATTATCATTATCTTCAGGTGAATTGATTAAAGCAAATCCTAATGCGTTAAATAATGGTGGTTCTGTCATTGTTTCTAAGAAAGATTTTGAAAAATTTACTTCTGATTTTCATAATATATACGATTATTTTCCTACCGCCTCTGAAGATGTAATTCCTTCACTATTAAGACATTCTGTACCAGCTATGAATGGTAATGGTTCTAAAATTAAACAAGTTGGTAGAAGGACTTCATATAATAAGATTAGATATAATTTGGTAAGTGTAAACAATACTGGTTGGGTAAAAATACCTAACGTTTATTACCATGGATTCCATGCTTATAACAATGGAAATGAAATTCCAATTAAAGTTAATCATGAGAAAGTAATGCAAGTTAAATTGCATAAGGGATACAATAATCTTGAAATTGTTTATAAAAAAACAATCTTACAAATAGTTTCGATCTGGATTAGTTTAATTACGTGGATGCTTCTTTTGTGGATGTTTATTAGAAATATTTTAATTAAGCACAAAAAATTAAATAAATGATCTTAAAAAACGTGAAAATATTCTTCTCACGTTTTTTATTTGGTTAAGTTGTATTTTTTATTGATTAAAAGTTTGATATCATTGTATTTGTGTTCAATATTACATAATTTAGGAGAAAATATGAAAAAAAGATTAACTTATATTGATGTAATCAACATCATTGCTATTATATTTGTTTTGTTTATTCATTCATCGTGGGATTCAACTAATAGTGCTTTAGGAGTTTTTGATTCAGTTGTTAGAGCAATCGTTGCACCTGCAGTATTTCTGTTTTTAATGAATTCAGGAACAACTTTAATTGGGTATCGAGAAAAGTATGATACAAGGATATTTTTTAAGAAAAGATTTTTTAGGGTAGTAGTACCCTTGGTTGTCTGGAGTATTATTTACTACCTTGTAGATATTGTTGTAAAAAATCCCCTTCCAGATGTTAACTTTGTCCATCACAACCCTAGTATTGGTGATTTTTTTGCCAGTTTTCTTTCAGGAAATATTAATGGAACCTTTTGGTTCTTTTATTGTGTCATTGCTCTTTATTTAGTCACTCCAATATTGTCAGTTCTTGCCAAAAGCCATAAGAATGTTTTGTTTTATATTGTAGTATTGGATTTCTTAATTAATTCCTTAATTTTATACGTGAACAATAATTTATTCCATATTGACCTATCGCCTTATATTTTACCAATTACTTCTACTAGTTATGTTGGATTCTTTATTATGGGTTATTTGATTATGGTAGGATACTTCGATGAAAAGTGGCTAAAGATCACCAAATGGATAGCCTTTGCTGCGTTAATTATCTCTATTATCATTGCGTTGTTTACTTTTAAAGGATTGCCTGAGTGGCTTAATAATCTTAAAGAATATGGTAGTCCTTTGCTATTTTTGTATGTTATTGGTTTATATCTTTGGATTAAAGATTTTGTTGAATCGCATACGATATTTGTAAAACCTAAAGTTCAGAGATTGTTAGCTAATATGGCTTCAGTTAGTCTAGGTATTTACATTTTACATCCATTTTTCTTAAAACTGTTTATGCACATTACACATACGGCTTTCAATAGTTGGATTGATATTTTGGTTATGCCATTGTTTACTTATGTAGTTTGTGGATTAGTGGTTTATGTGATTAAGAAAGTTCCATTTGTTAAGGATATTTTGCCATAGAATAAATAAAATTAATGCATAAATTTCCTTTATTGTAGAAATTATTTAACTATACACTATTAGTAATTTATTTATATAAAAAATATTTTTGTAAAAATGTAGAAGGAAAGAAGTTGTGTGAAAATTTAGATGAAGAAATAATTAAGATTCAAAAAATATTTGAATTATTACTAATGAAAGTTTGGCAAAACTCTTTAAAATAATGGTGAAAATTAAAACATCTAAATTTTCAAAAGGGCTAATAATTCCAAAGAAAAAGTAATTTCATATTTAATAAAGAATTGGTTCATTAAAAAAGGGTTGAGAGAATATTCTCTCAACCCTTTTTGGCGATAAAAACATGAAATTAATCATGGGATACTAAATTATTTTAATATCCATTACCGCGGTTCTCTTTACCTTCATTTACATGTGTGCTAGGCAAATCTAAACATATGCCAGTAGAATTTAATCTATCTTACACACCTGATATACATATGATATAAATAAAAATCATAATTGTCAAGATAATTAATCTATAATTGTTAGTCCAAATTTTCTTTCAAAACCGTTCATACCATTGTTATATCGATGTTTTCTTAAAATTTGATATATGGAAGGCTTACTTTGCTCGATACTAATTTGGTGTAATAGAAATGGTCTTGGAACGAAATCAGCAATTTGAAGACCAGCTTCATTCATTTTTTTAGGAATAAAACGCACTTCTGTCAGGCATTGTTGAACTTCTTCTGAAGAGTATATATTGGTTCCATGGGAGATGATTTTATAAAACATCTTTCTTACTCTATGGTCTAATTCATTGTTTTCTTTAGTACTTCTACTTTCAAATATGATTGTTCCATTATAGTTCATATTTTTAAGATAACAACAGAAATTTTCTATAATTACTTTTAAAGCTAAATAATAAGATGTGTAAGGGTTTCTTATTGAATGATATTTTTTATTAATGGTGGTCTGGTTCTCTAAGCATCCTATTACTGTTAGATTATTTTGATCTATTATGTTTCCAACACCCTTAATAGCAATTCTAACATTTTTTCTATGTTTAAAAGATGCATATTCTGGCTTTCTTTTAATAGTTTTTGTACTATGACTTCTTATTTCTGCCTCATGTAAAATAAATGATTTGGATTTTTGTGGTCCATATTTTTGTTCCCAAATATCTTTTTTTATATTACCAAGAGATCGCCTTACTTCAATAAGTTCTTCATTATCTTTAATAATTACTCCTGCAACACAATATTCTTTTTTATTCTTATCTGTAAATTTGCTTTCATCTAAATACAAGTTGCATGTTTGCTTTTGTACCAAATTATTTCACACCAACGTTCTCTTAAGATTATTTTATTTTAACTACTATTATACTTTAAAATCAAATATAAGTGTTTAAAATAAAGTGATATATAAAAGCTAGATACTTTATATAAATTTAGACTTTTAAGGATTCATGCCGATATTCAATCGGCGTGAGTCCGTTTTTCTTATCCGAAGTTCATTTGGTATTAAACCATTTAACATATTCCTAAACAGTTTAGTTCGATTTAAACACTCTCGTTTTAGAAGTGAAGCACCTCATAATTATTAGATTATGTCTAACAATTATGAGGTGCTTCATGGATTGGGCTTATTTATTTACTATCTATTTCGTTTTCTTCAAACTTTTTCTCTTTTTTGGATACAACACGAGATCTAAATCACCTTTAGATCCAAACTGACCTAAGTAGACATCCTGAATGGTGCATCCCTGTTTCTCACACATTTGTTCAACTTGATCGTCACTTAAGTTACGACGTTGAGCAACGTTTTCGTTTAGTTGACCATCGGTAATAATCGGGTAGTTCATGGTAGGCTCATCATTTAACGTTACGGTTAATTGACCGTTTTCTTCAAGGGTGGCGTTCTTAACGTCCTTGAAGTCGTTAACTCCATGAGTTCTGAGTTTAAAAGCAAGCTGATTAGCAGTTAGACCGTTCCGCAATGCACGGTTGACGTTTACGACACCATTTAGAATCAGTATCTGCGGACTTCCGTTGATGAGCCTATTCAGCGTATTACTCGTTCCGGTTAAGAACTTACTTGCAAAGACGATGACGGACCAGATTAACAGAATAATGACAAATTGAATTGGAGTGATGTCTTGGTTGTAGATAACACCACCAATAATTCCACCAAGAATATAGTTTTGGAGTTGATCGACGGCGTTTGACGGAGCCAGGTTACCTTTGCCAGAAAGGTTAATCTGTAAGACAATCATGATGAATCCAATCAGGAACTTCAAGAAGATGGTCCAATATTGAGAGTCACTACTACTCCACGTGAAGCCACCCTTGTTGATATGCTTGGGTTTAGATACTAGTTTAGTTGGGGTGACCGTGTAGTTGGTCATGTCAGTATTGAAGTGAACCACGTAGGCGTCTTTTCCCGCTTGAATCGTCATTCCATCAACCAGATTATTGCTACTAGCATACATCTGGTTTAGCGGAACTTTTTTCTGTTTACTGATGTTTTTCATGATTTGGACGGTCTGAGTAGTTTGACTATCAGCGTTTTTTTGCTGAAAGACTCGGCCCGTCTGCATCGCGATAATCAGTGCTCCTAACATCGTAACTAGGATGAATAGGCTTCGAAATCTTAAATTACTTCTATTTCGATAATAGAAGATCCCAGTTCCAATGATGACCAACGCAATCACAATGATTAAACCAATAAAGATGTAGTTGGTAAAATTGAAATTGTGGGAAATAAATGAATATGAATAAAGCTTCACTACTCTCACTCCAGTTCTGTATTAGTTATGTAACAATTATACTCAATTCGGACGGTTTGTGTTTTATATTTAGCAAGAAATTAACTTTTTGTTTATAATTATTTTTATTCTTAATGTATATAATTATTGTATTAGTAACATAATGATTAGGTATTAATTAAAAATTTAGAAAATTGATATTATTCTAAAATACAATTAATTATGACTAGAGTGATACAATTATTCCTGTTAAGAAACTTATATTAGTTAAAGAAGGAGTAAATATTAAAATGAATATCGATAATTTAAAAATTCCAGAAGAAAAAAGACATAAAATAGCCACGCGTTATAAACGTATTAAAGAAATAACTAATTCTAATTTCTGGAATACATATTATGATAGTAATCATACTTTGTATGTAGGTTCATATGGTAGAGGTACAGCAACGAATAATAGTGATATTGATATACTAATAGAATTGCCACCGGATAGAAAAAGAGAAACAGATAATAATGATCAATCAATTTTGTTACAAACTCTTAAAAATCCTTTAAAGAAATCATACTCAAATAGTGAGATACATGCAGATGGACAAATTGTGAAAATTAATTTTTCTGATGGGATTGATTTTGAATTATTGCCAGCTTTTTTTAATGGGAAAGAATATATTTATCCAGACAGTAATATGGGTGGACATTGGAAATCAACAAATCCTAAAAGTGAGCAAATTAATTTAAAAAGAAGAAATGAAGATTGTAATGGATTATTATTTGATACTGCTAAGTTGTTAAGGGATATTAGATATAGACATTCTACTTATAAGGTTCCAGGAATTTTAATCGATTCATTTTTATATAATAATATAAATAATTGGAAATATGTTAACACAGGTAATCCAATTCCACCTCGCGGTTCATTTGAAAAAGACTTGTTGAGTAAGGTAAATAACTTAGGAAATTCAATAACTATTCCTGGTAGCGATGATATATTTAAAATTGAGGATAAAAATAAGGTTGATTTACAAAGTGTATTAAAGGAATTATATGATGAAAAAACAAAAGAACAAATGTAAACGGGATAAATTATTGAAAGAGATTGAACGTCAATACACTAATCTTGTGTATACGTACACTACACATTTGAAAATGGTTAGCATTTTACAATGCAGAAATAATATTATTGTATATGGAAATATTATTTTTTCTTCTATTTTGACTGCTGGAATATTAATAGCTTTAGGAGGAATGTTCAATAATGGTTTATGGGACGTAGTATCTGCTATAATTTCTGCAATTTGTTTAGCACTGACTCTATTATCTAACTATTGTGAATTACCAAGAAAGATAAAGGATAATCAAATTATAGCTAATAAATTGTGGTCTGTGAGAGAAGAATATTCATCATTAATGATAGATATAAATGATAAAAAAATTGATGACCTAAAAATAATTAGAGATAATCTAACTAGAAAAACTCGTAAAATATATAAGCATGCTCCTAAAACTAGTAATCATGCGTATAAGAACGCATTAAAAGCTATTAATAATGGAGAACAGCGTGTTAGTCAAGAAAATATTAAAGATGTTATTCCAGATTTTATAAATGATAATTATGATGGTTGTTGAAGTTTGCATTAATGTAAACTTCTTTTTTATTTATGTATTTCATAAAAATGCGTAGTCTTTTAATTTATGGTTATGTTTTTTGAGAGAAACACATATGCTATAATTAAATTGAACTACTATAGGTGGTTTGATTTTTGACATTTATTAATAAACATGATGTTCGTCTGGCGGTAAGAAATATAAAAGAAGAAAGTGGAAAATTAGCAAGCGTAGAAAAAACATGATTACTTTAATAAAGTTAGGAATGTCTTCAGAAGTCGTTTTTGACTTTATCTTTAATAATTTATCAGTTGAGGATTATGTATCCGGTCCTGAAATAGATAATCATATTCCTCCATTTCCCGGACAAATTTGGAAATTTGGATTAAAAATTAGTGGTAAAGAATTATATCTTAAATATCAGATAAAGGATACTGGGATAATTTGCTGGATTTCAATTCATATTGCTGAACATAAAATAAATTATCATTTTAAATGAGGTGAATTATATGACACGTAAGCTCTTTAATGAAGAATTAGATAAGTATGACGTTTATCAAGATGTTTTTCCTATCGAAACACTCAAAGTTAAAGATGAGTCGATTACTTTAAGAATGCATTATTTAAAAGATTCAGAGGGTGAACTTTGGGTTGATTTTAATGATCCTGAAGAAAATTTGCGTATCGCTTTTAATAAATATCGTGAAATAAAGGGGTTTATGTCACCAGTCGAAGTGAAAAAAGTTCGTAGACGATATGGTTGTACGGTTCGAAAATTTGCTAAAATTCTTGGGATAAGTTCAAGCATGCTTAATCGGATTGAAAATGATAAAATAGTTCAAACGAAACAACAGGATAATTTATTTAAAGCGGCTCAAAATTCAGCAATTTTTAACACGTGGACGACTGATCATCACGATTTTGATACCAAAATGGGAAAATTAAAGGAGTCTTTTTAATGGAGTCAAAAAGTAAAGAGGAAGCACTAAACAAAAAGATTAAGAATCTGCATAACTTTGCGAACTGGGGGCTAACGCCACTGGTTGTGATCTTTATCGTGGTTTACTTTTTAACTAAACCAACCTCAATCTGGACGATTTTATTGGCGTTACTAGTGGTCTTTACGACGTTTATTGTTTGTGTAATGGCGCTAGTTTACATTCACCAGAAGAAGAAACTCCAAAAGGAATCCGATCAACAGAATTCTGATCAAAAATAACGAGATAATGGCGGTACGATAGGTAACCGTCTTTTTTTGTGGCAATTAATTAGTGTATAATCGATGATAATTAAGAAGTTAATCACAATTACTTATAAGAGGAAATCATGAAGAAAAATAAATATGCTAAAACGACTCTAGCGGTTCTTTTAATTTTGTTAGCGGCCCTTTTCTTGGTTGCAATTCAGTACTTTTCACACAGTATCCTACTAGGAAATGACTCGCTCTTTCATTTTAATCGCATTTATGACGTTGAAAAACAGCTTCAAACTGGCAACTTCAATTATTTCATGACTAACTACGGCTTCAATCAGACCGGAAGAATCGTTAACGCGGTCTATGGACCTTACATGGCATTTATCTTGGGCGCAGTTTTGCTAGCGACTAAGAGTTGGTTTAGCTTCCAGCTGGTAACGAGTTTTGTTCTGTATGTCATTGCCGGACTGGGTTCGTATGGCTTGCTTCGCCGGGTCAAGGTCAATCGTTTTTTTGCCACGGCTGGCGCCATTATTTATTTGTCACAGAACTTCATTACCGGTTGGCAGACTGATGCCCAATTCCTAGCTTGGGGTGCAGCCGTCCTGCCGTTTGCGGTGATGGTGGCTCTTGATTTGCTGGATGGTTCACCGAAGAAAATCCACGTGACATTAGCGTTAGTCGTTGCGATTTTACTTGAGATGCACATCCTGAGTGCCTTGTTTACGGTCATTATGTTAGTCCCGTTTGCGGTTGTTGGCCTTTGGCGTTCCCGAGCTAAGTGGAAGTATCTAGGGAAGATTGCGTTGAACGTGCTCTTAACGTTGATTTTGGCTGGAAACTACTTCATTGGCTTCTTGAACATTTTCGGGAAAAACGAACTCATGCCACCGTTTATGATGAAGGACATGAGTACGTATTCGGCTAATTTTAATTTTTATAATAATTTACCCAATGAAGTTGGAATCGTGCTAATACTGATTTGTGTCTTTCAGTTGGGATACATGATTATTGCCAAAAAGAAGAATCTGACTAACATCGTGGTCACGATTGTGGGTGGCTTGTTTCTCCTAGTATCATTGGCAATTCTACCTTGGAACGCGATGGGTGAGAAGTGGACCTACATGCAGAACTTCATCCAGTTCCCATACCGTTTCTTTCCGTATGCGGCAATTTTGTTGATGGTGGGTTTCTTCATGTCAATCAGTCAGATTAGTCGTGACTGGTATGAAAAAATCAGCGCATCGCACGGTGATATTCGCTATAACTACATGAAGATTTTTATGGGAATCGTGGTATCCGTCATGGCGGTTGTTGCCCTCTGGTTTGCATACTCAAACGTTCAGTATGGGGTGGATGTTTGGCATAACTCGAAGAGTTCCCCGATTAAACGTAATATGATTCGGGCCCTTCCAAACGTGGAGACGCCACGAGCGTACATGCCACCAGCTAAAAGTCCGTTTAAGAAGGATTTGAGCGTGAAACAGATTCGCTTAGACTTTATAAGTGGTAACCTTGACAAGCCCTTGCATGACGTTTCTGAATCAAATGGGGACTACTTGCCAAATGATTCTGGTAATCCCAATTTTAATGCAGTGGGATCGCAGTACCATGCTGATGTCATGAATAATCATGGCTTTAAAAAACAAGTGGACCGTAATGGTGATTTAATCGTTAAGTGGAGCGCTGATGCCAGTCAGATAAAGAATGGCTACCGCACCGTTCCGGTAATCTTGTACCATAATTCAACGGTTAAACTAAATGGTACCAAACTTAATCGTAATCAATATCGCGTTTCCGATATTGGGGGAGCAAGGGTCAAAGAAAAAGCTGGCCAGAATCAGTTGACGGTTGGATACCAGCAACCGGCACATTTCATGGCAGTGGTTGCTCTATCACTGTTGGCATGGGTTGTGACGGTCGGGTGCGTGATTATTAAGGGAATCTATAATTGGTTGAAAAAATAATAGATATACAAAAAGGATTGAGCCGTTGAGAAAGGTTCAATCCTTTTTAATGTTAAAGATTATTCCAGTTAATTCCTTTACTAATATCAGAATAGTGATTAGGATTATGGTCTTTTTGTCCTTCAAGTGCCTCTTTGAGTTGACCATTCTTTTTTAGTTCTTCGGTTTCTTTTGTGGAACTATTATTTTTCATTTTCATCATTGGCCACCACAACCTTACCAATCATTTGTTTACTTTCGACTAACTTAGTAGCTTTTCGTAAGTTTTCGGCATTGATGGGGCCAAACTGTTTGGTCATCGTGCTTACCAGATTACCCTCATCAAGCATGATACTAATCTTGTCTAAGATTTCGTGTTGGGTAATCATGTCAGGAGTATGGAATTCAGACTTGGTGAACATGTATTCCCAGGCGAAGCGAGCACGTTTTTCCTTTAATTTACTCATGTCGAGTGACTTGCCAGAGCCGGTGATTGATACAATTGTGCCAGATGGGGCAATTAACTCACAGATTTCGTCCCAGTACGCGTCAATGTTACGTAAATCTAAGATGTAGTCAACGTAATTAAAACCTTGGTCGTGAATCTTTGAAACGATGTCGTCGTGGTAGTCAACGACGATGTCGGCGCCGTGATCGAGCTCCCACTGTTTCGTCTCATCTTTTCCGGCAGTGGCAATGACTTTGAGGTTAGCGCGGTGGGCCAATTGGGTCGCAATTGAACCAACTCCACCAGCACCATTGATAATTAAGATTGATTTATTGTGGTTCTGTTCGTCACGGTCGTAAAAGTCAATGTTCATCTGTTCAAACATGGCTTCCCACGCCGTTAAGCTAGTGAGTGGCATAGCGGCAGCATGAGCATTGTCTAACTTCTTCGGGGCAATGCCAACGATGCGTTCATCAACCACTTGATACTCACTGTCACTACCAGGACGAACGTGTGAACCGGCGTAGAAGACGCGGTCACCGACACTGAAACGATTGGTCTTAGAACCAACCGCTTCAACGGTTCCAACGGCATCCCATCCGATAATTTTCGGTTCTTTTAGTGGCTCTTTTTGAGCTTCACGGGTGAAAACGTCCACTGGGTTAACCGAAACGGCAGCCACTTTTACTAACAGGTCGTGTGGTTCCGGTTTGGGCACTTCGGTGGTGAAATCAAATAAACTCTTGGGGTCATCAATTGGTAGATATTTTGTGTAACCAACGGCATTCATTTCTTTAGTCATAAGCGTTCTCCTTTTTCGTATTCTACCCCCTAGGATACCACGCAGACGGCGATAATTGTTTCCCTGGAGTTAGGTTACCATCACATTTTATGATAAAATGATGATATGGAAAGAGTGGGATGAGGTAAAAAAATGCAAAGATTGTATTGGGATTCCGTTCATGTTAACGGGGATAAAGTCTTCTTCACGATTGACGATCATGGATTGAATTTCGTAAGCAGTCCAGGTCAAGGAGTGTCTCAACTACTTGATTTTTATACGAATGATCATTTTGAGTACGCCAAAAATAGTGAGCACAGCTTGCAGTATCGTAAAACAATTAAAAACTATTTGCGAGGTAAGTCAACCAGTCTTGATTTGCCAACTGATTTTATGGGGTACGGTTCTGATGAAGACCGGTTGGTTTGGAACGAAATTGCACAGATCCCGTTTGGTGAATTAGTTACGGTTTCGGATTTGGCAAACCGTTCTGGTGTTAGTCAGGATAAAGTGGAGGATGCCATTTCAAGAAGTCCCATCTGGATCGTGTTGCCACTTCACCGGGTAACGGATCGAAACGGACGTTATCCATACCGGACAAACGAAATGACCCGTGATTTCTTGGTAAATCTTGAGCATCCTAAAAAGTAAATAATGAAATCGAGATTTCAGTCGTGAAGTCTCTTTTATTTTCGATAAATTGCTGTGAAATGACTTTTGTAAAAATGAGTGATGTTGTATAGTCATAATCACAATCAATTAATGAATGGAGTATTTAAAATGAAACATATTATTAAGGCAGACAACGGACGAGTGTTTAAACGATTGGTAACAACAGGAGTCAACGATAACAGTAATCAGTTTGATTTCAACAAGGTCAGACCGATTCCGCAACAAATTAGGGACGTAATTGTCGATAATTATTTGTCGAACGCTGCAATTGGGGTGTACATGGTCAACGTTGACTTTAATCGGGATGATATTCCGTCGACGGTGGAAGCACTAGCGGCTGATATGAATCACAATGGGGATGAATTCTACGACCACGTCCAACGTGACCAGCAGAAGTTCCTTTCAACTTTCATGGAGGTCTACGGTCAATTTGAACAACCCATGGATGACAAGATGAAAGAGGCCACCATTGCTTCACTTCAACGTGGCTATATTGGGGCTAAAAAGTATTTGATTAAGGACAATATTGACTTAGAGGTCTTTCAACCATATGATCCAGAGAGGATTTTGCAACCGGACTTAATGGAAGGCTTTCAAGGCATTGACCTGAACGTACTTGCTTGGTTGTCCAAACAGGGTGAGATGTTGATTAATAACTACATTGCCTTTCAGGCCTTTAACCAGGAAGATTGGACCAACGAGAACTGGCGCATTACCGAGAATGCGTTTGATACTGAGATTGATAAAAAAGAAAACACCATTACGTTTCACACTTACGAAATTGTCGGCTTAACTGATTTGTTTGAGACATTGCTGATTAAGTCGGATGCCCAGGCGGATGATGTGAAGTATTCGTATGAGTTGTAGAATGTAACAGAAAAGTATTTTTTATGAAAAGTCTGTGAAGATAAGTAATTAATGCGTATATGCACGATGTAAACCATTTAGTTAATTAGTTTAACTGAATGGTTTTTTATTATGGTTAATTTATTATTATGTTTCTGATTAGAAACAAATGGTATAATGATATTAGCCAAGGGAGATATGGTGATAAGCACCATGAATAATGTATCTAAGCGTAAAGTTAAAAGGGTTTTAAGGGAGATCAAAAAGAATCGATCAACTTGGCAGGTAAGCAGACGCTCTAAAAACCTGGAAACTCAAATTAAATTAGAGATGGATTCAGTAGGAATCATGAATTTTATTTATGACAATCTTTCTTGGAAGGATTATGTTTGTGGTCCAGAAAGTGATAACCACATTCCACCAATTTCTGGAGACATTTGGGTATTCGGGTTAACTATATTAAATTATGATTTGTATTTAAAATTTCAATTGAAGAAGAATTCAGTATATTGGATTTCAATTCATATTGCTGAATATCCAATACATTATCGTTATAAGTAGAAGGGAGAAAATAATGATGAAATTATTATATAATCCAGAAACAAACCAAACTGGTCAATACCGAGATGTCTACGAAAATAAAACTGTCAATTTTAAGGGTGTAGATGTTAATGTTAACGAACATTTTCTCGTTGATGAATCAGGTGAAAAATGGCTGGATTTTAATGATCCAGACGAGAATATTCATAAGATATTTGATGCTTACCGTAAATTAAAGGGGTTTATGGTGCCAACAGATGTTAGAAAGCTCAGGAAGAGTTATGGATTGTCTAGTAGGGACTTTGCTAAAACATTGGGAATGGGATATGGAACACTGAACCAGATTGAAAATAATCACATTGTGCAAAGTACCCAACAAGATGCATTGTTTCAGATGGCTAGGGATAGAAGTGCTTTTGAAAGGCTAGTAATTGAACATCATGATAATCACAAGCTAGCAACTGAGATGGAATTGTAATATTTATTTTTGAGATACATTGTTTTTATGTTCACTCATTAACAAATTACCCCCAATAAGCTAAACTTAAGTCATCAAAACAGCTCACTTTATTTCGCAAAGGAGACTTCCCATGACCCAATACATTTTAGGAATTGACATCGGCACCTCAAGCACCAAAGCCATCTTGATGACGACCACTGGTGAAATTATCGCTCAAGACAAAGCTTCATATCAGTTAGAAACTCCACATCCAGAATGGGCGCAAGAGAATGCTGACGACTGGCTCCAGGCGGTGACGTCCTTGATTAAAAAATTGGCCCAAAAAGTCGATAGTACCCACATCATTGGTATTGGCATCGACGGTCTCTACGGTGGTTCTGGGGTTCCGATTGACAAAAGCGGTCAACCACTCGGTCCCGCTTTGATTTGGATGGATCGCCGGGCTACAAAAGAAACTGAAGAAGCACTGACACTTGTTAGTAAGTCTGAACTGATGGATATCACTGGCAACTTGGCCGATCCATACTACGGTTACACTAAAATTATGTGGTTGAAACAAAACGAGCCGGAGTTGTACCGCGACACTTATCAATTTTTGCCACCTGAATCGTACGTCATTTACAAGTTTACGGGGAACATCAGCATTAATTATTCTGCGGCTGGTAACTTAGCGGGGATTTTCAACATTAATGATGATGAGTGGTCGCCTGAATTGGCAGCTAAATTAGGCATTGATTTAAATAAATTGCCACAGAAGATGATTGCTAGTACGGATGTCGCCGGTCAAGTCACTGACAAGTGGGCGCAAGAACTGGGCATTGAAGCTGGAACACCAATCTTTAATACTGGAGTTGACGTTGGGCCAGCGACGGTCGGAACTGGCGTTATTGGCACGGGTCGTATGACGATTGCGCTAGGAACGTCAATGAATGCGGCACTTGTGACCGACAAGCCACTTAAAGATGACAATCTGATTATTTGGCCGTACGCTTACAAACCGAAAGAATACTACTATAACTTTGCCGGCGCTAACACGGCTGGTGCAGTAATTGCATGGTTCACCCGTGAATTCGCTCAGGAAGTTGATAATAATAACAGTACGAAAATGTTGGACGAAGAGAGTGAGCACGTTCCCGCTGGTAGTAATGGCCTGATTGTTTTACCGTACTTTATGGGTGAACGCAGTCCGGTCTGGGATTCCAACGTTCGGGGAACCATCTTTGGGATTTCAATGACGACGAAACGTTACGAGTTATTTAAAGCATTTCAGGAGGCCATTGCCTACTCCGTTCGTCAGAGTATTGAACAGTTTGGTGATCACATTGGCGACTCGTTTACTCTAGTTGGTGGCGTTAGCAGTTCTAAAAAAATGGTCCAAATCATTGCAGACGTGACGGGTAAGACCGTCAAAACGACTGATTCTGGTGGTGAAGCCGATCTCGGAAGTGCTATTTTAGCTGGAATTGGATTGAATCAAATTCAACCTCAAGCAGTCCAAAAGTGGGTCAAAATTAATGAAAAGATTGAGCCCAATCCTGAAAGACATGAAGAGTATAATAAGTACTATGAGTTGTATCGTTTGGCGTATACGGATACGACGGACTTTTATAAGAAGTATAGTGAGTTGGTTGAAAAACAAAACTAATATAATGTGAGTGCTAACTATTTAAGTGGTTTAGCACTTTTTATAAGCCCACATTTTTGACATTCCCGCTCTACAGCTACATACTTCCCATGTATTCCAAAAAAAGAAAGAAGTATGGTAATAATGAAAATTGCAGTCTATGGCGCTGGTTCACTTGGGACCATTATTGGTGCATATCTTACCAAAGCATACGGAAAAGACAACGTGGATTTGATTGCCGACAATCCCCAGCACGTTAAGAATTTAAATGATCAGGGTGCTACGGTCACCGGTACGGCTAATTTTACCGTTCCTGTCACCGCCAAAACTCCTGATGAATTAAAATCGGACGAGTATGATCTCGTCTTACTTTTAACCAAGCAGACTCATAATGATGAAGTTCTTTCCAAGGTTAAAGAAGTGTTGAAACCAAATGGAACTTTGGTTTCGCTTCAAAACGGGGTCCCAGAAATTGCGATTTCAAAGGTCATTGACCCCGCAAACATCGTTGCTGGTTCCGTTGAATTTGGTGGTACCCAACTTAACCACACGGAGTCGGAATTGACCACAGCACTCCCAGCTTTTGAAAATGCGGCGTTTCAAATTGGTGAACTTGACGGGAAGGACACCGACCGCATTAAGATGGTCAAAGACGTGTTGAGTCACGTTGGTGGCACCGCCATTTCCGATAACTTGCTTGGAACCAAATGGTCTAAACTTTTGGTTAACTCATCGTTTAGTGGGTTGTCAGCTGCAAGTGATGCTACGTTTGGCCAGGTTGCTGACAATGAGGTGGGCTTAAAGAGTGCCCTAAACATCGTCAGTGAAGGATTAAAGGTTGGTCATGCTGACGGTGTTAAATTTGCCAAAATGGGAAATCATGATCTCAGTTCACTTACTATCGAACAGCCAAATGATGAACCAGCACAGTTGGCCTACCTGAAGTCCGCGATGAATAACAGTAAGAATCTAAAGGCGAGTATGCTGCAAGATTTGGAGAAAGGCAGAAAGACTGAGGTTGATGACATCAATGGGGTCATTGCCGAGACGGGCAAGAAGTATGGAATCAAGACCCCATTTAACGATTTGGTTATTAAAATTGTTGAAAATTCCCAAGATACAGGTAAATTGCCGAAGTTTGATGATACCATGGACCAGTTTCAACAATTACTTGATAGCAAATTGTAATTATTGTAATGAGGATTCTTACAGTACGTTAGAATTATTCGTTGTTTACTTTTAAAATATGTAATGTTATGAATCTCTAAAGGAACTTTGAGAGGTTCATTTTTTGTGTTTAAATATAAAGTGTATGAATTAATCGTATCTTAGAAAGGCGAAAAATGACTGTTGCAATATCAATCTTTATTTTTTTGTTTCTGGTCTGGCTACTGTTTGAGTTTATCAGCAGTGCCGCTTGTGGTTGTCTTTTGTTGATGTTTCTATTAGTCGCTACGATTGGTTTGTTTGCGGCTAATTTCTGGATTCTCGGTCTAATTATGTTGGTACTCGTAGTGTTTGGGGCGTTATTTAATTATTAGTAGCGTCGATTCTTTTTTAAATTACAGTAAATTAAAATTGCCAACCCTGATTAAAATTATCGGGCTGGCAATTTTTTGGCTTAATTTTTATTATCGTGTTGTTCATGCCACTTCTTGATTTGTTTAAGGCGTTCTTTAAACCGGATCTCATGACCTTCACTCGTGGGTTTGTAGTAGACGTGGCCTTCAACTGATGGTGGCATCGTTTTCATCGTCGTTAGTTTGTCTTGATAGTTATGCGCGAGTTCATATCCTTTCCCGTAGCCCAAGTTTTTCATTAACTTAGTGGGAGCGTTTCTGATTTGCAGGGGAACGGGATCATCAGCGGTTTCCTTGACGTCTTTCTTGGCCGCTAGTCGTGCCTTATAGAGGGCGTTTGATTTTGGTGCGAGTGAGAGGTACGTAACGGCCTCTACGAGGTGGACGTCACACTCTGGCATCCCCAGAAACTGACAGGCCTGAAACACGTTAATGGCAACGTTTAAAGCATTCGTGTCAGCTAAGCCAACGTCTTCACTGGCAAACCGCACCAATCGTCTCGCAATGTAAAGCGGGTCTTCCCCACCGTCTAGCATACGAGAAAGCCAGTAAATGGCCGCGTCAACGTCACTATTACGCATCGATTTATGCAAAGCTGAGATAATGTTGTAGTGTTCTTCGCCATTTTTGTCGTACAGCACAAACTTGTCACCAATCAGTTGTTTCAGACCATCTAACGTTATTTTAGTGACACCGTCTTTTTTGTCACCGTTGAGGACGGCCATTTCCAGGATGTTTAATGCTTTACGGGCGTCACCGTTAGCAAAATTAGCAATCTCGTTAATTTCATCCTGGCCGATTTTGATGTTCTGTTTGCCAAAGCCATTAGGATTCTTTAAGGCGTTGCTTAAGAGCCTAACCACGTCAGACGGTTTTAAAGCGTGCAGGACGAAGACCTTACAGCGTGATAGTAACGCCGAATTGACTTCAAACGACGGATTCTCGGTGGTGGCTCCAATCAAGATGATGCTACCCTGTTCGACGTAGGGTAAAAAGGCGTCCTGTTGGGCTTTGTTGAAACGATGAATTTCGTCGACGAAGACAATCGTTTTTTGCCCAATTGCTTGATCTTGCTCAGCCTGACGCATGATTTTTTTAATTTTGCTGATGCTGCTGTCGGCCGCACTGAAACTATAAAAGTTTGATTGCGTTTTTCTGGCGATAATTTCGGCCAAAGTGGTTTTACCAACCCCAGGTGGTCCCCAGAAAATCATGGAAGAAACCTGGTCGTTTTCAATTAGTTCTCTTAAAATTTTTCCTGCTCCAAGGAGGTTTTGCTGTCCCACAAATTGGTCTAAAGTCTTGGGACGAACTCGACTGGCCAAGGGGACGTTTTGGTCTTGATTGTTAAAGAGTGATTCTTGCCGCATGGTTACTCACTTCGATTCTACTAGAAAGTTTAGTCTTTAATTAAGTTTAAGTTAATACACTTGGGGAAATCATGCAATCAATGGGTTTAAAAAAGCTCTCTGATTAAAATTTTAATCAAAGAACTTCTTTTGCTTAGATTTCATATGATGGTTTAGTGGATAATAAATCTTTAACCTGTTCATCAAGGGTTGGTAATGGTCTACCAATGACCTGCGGCAGGTCCGGATCGTTGTCAGTATTGTTTGCCAAGATTTCTTGATGAGTCATGCCAAATTTGACGGCCTGTTCGTCGATGTTTTCATCTAAGACCCCGGCCCTGATCATGCCTTGAACGCCGACCATGAAATTAATTGAACCCTTGTCATAGCCACGTTTTGCTAAAGCTTGGCGGTAGTTGTCATCGTTTAACAAGTTAACCTTAAAGTCCCTGTTGGTGTTGGCAATGACTGAGGCTGCTAAGTCAGCGTATGTGTGTTCGTTTCCATAGAACTCATAGACATCCTTGGTCTTTTCGTCGCTTGCCATGACCTTGGCCGCCGCAAACGCGTAGTATTTCTCTTCGGCCCAGCCAACTTTGCCGTCACCAGCGGAGAAGATAAAAGCCGCTCCCTTAGCGGAACGTTTGATGAGGTCGAGGTCGTTTTCTAGGTACCAGTTGTTTCTAAGAAAGGAATGGTTGATGCCAGTTGCCTCAATTAATTTTTCGGTCTTGGCGTGGTCCTCTGCTAGTGGCACCTTGGCGATGTCAGCGTGGGGGAAGCTCGTATAAGCGATAAACTTGACCTTAGCTTTGACGGCGGCGTTGACCACGTTTTCGTGTTGGACGTAGCGGGGATGTTCTGGATCAGGTTGCGATGAGACAAACAGGAGCTTGTCAATTCCACTAAAGGCCTGATTCAGACTTTCAGTGTCATTGTAGTCACCCTTTCTGATTTCAACTCCCGCAGGATACATCTTTTTGGCTTTTTCCGTGTTTCTAGCGATTACGACGATGTCTTCGACAGGGACCAGTCGAATCAAGCCCAAGATAGCACGTTCACCGAAACGACCCGTTCCGGCAGTAACTCCATATTTCATAGTATTTTCTCCTTCATTTTCGTTATCTAGAAACTAGCATTAATCTTTTCAAAAGGCAATTAAACTATTTTTGGAAATGATTCTTTATGAAAGCCACGATGATAATGATATAATGGGAACGTATAAACAGAAGAGGAGGGTTTAGTATGAGTGACAGAAGACCTAGTGAAAAACAAGAAAAGAACTTATTGCATAAGTTAGAAAAAGACGATAACAAAAAAGATCGTGGCCATGAAAACCGTTCAACCGATGGGAAAGAAATTCATAAACACATCGAACGTAGTGACCGTCCTGAAGAACCAAATAAGGATCGCAAATAATTAATGGTACAAAAAAAGATCGCGAATCCGCGATCTTTTATTTTTGATTAGAATGAACGAACAATTAACAAAATTCCAAAGAACATGAAGTAAAATGCCACTAAGAATAATGCAACTGACATTGCCATGGCTGGTTGGAATAATAGAACAATTCCTAAGATCAAGCCAATAATACCAAGAATGACTTCAAACCAGAAGTAACCCTTGTGGTTTCTTTCGGCAAATCGACTGTACCATAGTTCAAACAATGAATCGATGATGAACCAGATTGATAACATCAACCAGATGTAGATTCCACCAACGGCAGGGTCTAAGAAGATCAAGATACCAATGATGATATCAAGCACACCGTTAATGACAAGCCAAACTGGTGACATCCCTAATGATTTGTCTAGTTGAGAAATTTCAGCAATCTTGAAGATCCCTTCAACGATTGACAGGATGGCAATGACGAAAACTAATGCCTTAAATGAGTTCAATGGATTCTTCAAAATGAAGAGTGATAAGATCACACTCAGGATTCCGATAACCAGTGAAAACGGGTCAAAGCCCTTTGTTTTACTAAACATATGAACACTCCTTTTTATTTATTAGCCTAAGCTTAAATTCATTTTACCAAAATTTAAGAAATAAACCACCATTGAAATGTTAAATGACGTAATTTAGGGAGATATTTAACCTAAGGAGAAGTTAATTGGGGTAATTGACGTATCCTAGTTATGAAGGCTAGCTGGTTTTGTCAAAGACGCTAGCGTTAAATGATTGAACTAACAAATTATTCCTAAAGAATTGTCACATTTGTTAGGTTACGTCACAAAAATATAATACAATGAACTGTGGTTACATAATTTTACAAATATTAATATCGAGGGATTTTTTAGCTATGAAAAAGAAAATGCATGTTTGGAAATACTACGCGGCCGCTTTTATCATTCCGGTCGTAGTGGCTTCCATCGTCTTCGCAATTTACGGAATAACACCATTTGGTAACCATAATCTACTTATCAGTGATTTGCTCACGCAGTACATGCCATTTTTTAAGTTACTTCGTGATCAAATGCTCCATCATACCTTTAGTGCATACTCGTTTTTGGTCTCGATTGGTGATAATACCGTTCCGATCTACACTTACTATTTAATGAGTCCTCTGAACTTATTGGTTTCATGGTTCAGTGTGGTTCACATGCCAATTCTGATCTCAATCATCATTTTGATTAAGATCGGACTAATTGGTTGGTCAATGGCCTTCTTTTTGAAGGTAAAGTATCACAGACAGGACATGATGCAAATCATGGCTGCCGTAGCATACAGTTTGAGTGGTTACGTTGCCCTCTACTTTTATGATTTCATGTGGCTTGAGGCCTTAATGATTCTACCGCTTTTAACCCTTGGAATTGAACGACTGTTTTATAAGGGGAAATGGGGCGGATACGTCGTCGCTTTGACGGCCATCATTATCATGAATTACTACATGGGCTATATGCTGTGTATTTACTCTTTGATCTATTTTGTCTACCTCGTCTTTTTGAACCGTCCAGCTAAAACTGGGTTTTGGCATTACTTAAAGGTTCATGGTTCCATGACGTGTAAGTACGTCGTTAGTTCGATCATTGCCGCCCTGTTGTCGTGTTTCATGTTGATTCCATCAATTGTGGGGATGCTTTCAACCAGTAAGGGATTATTCAAGATCTGGGACTTTCTGCCTTATCCAAGGTTTAGTCCTGCTGTTTTTGTTAATCTTGGGGTGGGAGCCAATAACTTTATGGGTCGTTTGTCCCATGATCCCAGTATCTTTGTGGGCACGATCTTCATCATGGGCCTCTTGGTGTTCTGGTTATCGAAGAAGATTACGAAACGACAGAAACACGCTTCCTTCTGGCTAGTTGGGGCAATTTTCGTCGGGATGTGGATTACCACTTTCAACACTATTTGGCACATGTTTCAAAATCCAGCTGGATTCCCGTATCGAGAAGCCTTCATGTTCGGTTTTGTGACCATCATGTTTGCCTATGAAGCTTACATTAACGGAGCGTTTAAGGACAATCGAGTTGTTAAAAACGCTGGTTTAATCGTTTCCTTCCTGTTAGTAATTGGTTATGGTTGTGGCGATTTGGTTGCCTTATTTAACCACATGCATCAGTATGGCATTCAACTTATTGCTGGGAATTCCCACTTAATTTATGCCTTAATCTTTGTCTTAATAACCACGTTGTTGTTAATGGCAACGAATCGCTACGGCAAAAAGATTTGGTACCTGCTTTTCGCAGTCCTGTGTGTTGAGATGGGGGTTAACCTCTATCTCTCACTTCAGGGACGACGGATTGATGCGTTTAGGAATGCTCCTGCAATGTTTGGAAACCAGAAGAAATTTGAAAATGCTTATAACCAATCTAAAGGGATTATTGACCAAAAAGTTGATAATAAGAAGAATCAAACGACATTCCATCGTAATGACGTGAATAATCAACTGTACAGTGGAATCTTTGATCAGGATTACAACCAGTATAATGATGGGATTATCTTTAATTACCGTGGGGTAAGTGGCTATAGTTCAACTTTAAACATGCATACTCAAGCAGTCCTTTCTAATCTGGGATTATCGTCAAGAAACGTGCGCCGGGTTAGCGTGATTGGTAGTTCGCCGATTACCGACCAACTACTTGGAGTTACTAATCGGTTAACCATTTTGAAAAATGGTCAGACGATCAATAAAAAGAATGAACGCTATAGTGGACTGGGCTATGCGGTTTCTGATCGGATTGTTAAGACCAAACT
Organism: Fructilactobacillus sp. X2R5C3; assembly: GCF_059901325.1. NCBI lineage: Bacteria > Bacillati > Bacillota > Bacilli > Lactobacillales > Lactobacillaceae > Fructilactobacillus > Fructilactobacillus sp. X2R5C3. The sequence continues at coordinate 333,750 of NZ_JBWXUY010000001.1, forward strand.
AAACAAGGGTCATGTTTTTAAGAACTTGAATCGTTTCGTTCAAGACGAGTCTGGAACCAAGAAGAAGTTCATGCATAAGGCTCAGGTTACCGTTAATAATTCTGGTAAGTACCGTTATCAGACGGTTGATCCATACGATACTAGACAAATGGATACGGTGGACGGATACAAGTATAATTTGACGGTTAATCCGGTTATTTCCGGTAACCAATACATGTATCTGAGTCAGGCCAACCTCTACAAGGATAAAATCTTTGTGAATGGCAAGAAGATTCCTGAAAGATACCGGATGATCGGGACTGAAAACGTTAAGTTAGGTCATTTTGATAAAGGACAGAAATTTACGGTTAAGATTATTTCTTCTAATAGTCTGAAGGAGAAGAGTCTATTAAAGAGCTTCTCTGGCTTAGACGGTGTGGCTTTCAATCAATTTGTTGACGAAACTCAGCCATACAAGCTGAGAGTGGATCATCCTGAGAACCTGAAACTTTCAGGAGCCGATTTCACTGGTCACGTTAAGACGAGTTCAAAGCGCAACGTGCTCTTATTGAGTATTCCTTATGACAAGGGATGGCACGTGACTGAGAATGGTAAGAAAGTCAAGACTTTGATGGTTGCTGACGGCCTTACTGGGATAAAATTAAAGCCCGGTAAACACACCCTTCACTTCCATTACCGCACTCCAGGATTAATCCTGGGATTGCTTTTGACCCTAATTGGAATTTTGGGGGCATTCTGCGAGTGGCTATTCTACCGAAAACGAAATAAATAGAAATTAGCATTCCCAAAATACTTTGGGAATGTTTTTTGTTATAATTGGGTTAGAGTTAAGGAAACGAGTGAGGTAATAAATTATGAAAGTAACTGCATACTTAGTACGACACGGACAAACCTATATGAATCTTTATAACAAGGTACAAGGTTGGATTGATTCACCCTTGACCAAAAAGGGACTTGAGGACGCCGATAACGCTGGTGAACGATTGAAGGACATCAATTTTGATGCGGCCTTTAGTAGTGATTCTGGTCGAGCCATTCAAACCGCCCACCATATTTTGCAAGCCAACAACAATAACATCAACATCATTAGTTATCAGTTCCCCGAATTACGGGAACAGTTCCACGGCTACTTTGAGGGTGAAAACTTGGAGCAGATGTGGCAGTTTGTTGGTGAGCAGGTCAAGACGACTTCTGAGGCCGGGGTGCTCAAAAATTTTGGTCTTGAAAAGGCTCGTGATTTGATTGCCAGAGCCGATTTGTACAATAATGCGGAGGACAACAAGACGTTTTGGAAGCGAGTTGACCGTGGAATTGATCGAATCCGAAAAAACACCAAGGATGGTGACAAGATCCTGATCGTTTCTCATGGGATGACCATTCGCTCCATCGTTGATCGGTATAATCCAGCGCTTGATATTGGTGAACCAGCTAAGAACGGTAGTATCACTAAGCTGATTATTACTGATAAAGATATCAAGGTTGAGTATTTTAATAGTTTAGATGAACAAGTCTAAAAAGTCGGGACAAGCGTCTCGGCTTTTTTTTATGCCTTTTTCAAATGGTTTACTTCTTAATTTGTGAATAATATAATTATGACAGTTTAAAGGAGGAGTAAAAAATGGTTGAATTATATGCAAGTCCTAGTAATTATGTCCAAGGTTCAGATGTATTAATGAACAGTGCGGACCGAATTGGTAAGTTTGGGAAAAAGGTGCTACTTCTATCAAGTGGGACGGCACTAAGAATGGTTGGAAATGACTTTGCTGATTACTTGAAACAACATGACTTTGAAGTAACCGTCGTTGATTTTGCCGGGGAATCATCTGAAAGTGAGATTGATCGGGTCACTAAGATTGGTCAAAATAACGATGATGACATTGTCATTGGTCTGGGCGGTGGCAAGGTGTCCGATAGTGCCAAAGCGATTGCTGACAACTTAAACACGACCGTAGTGATTGCCCCAACGATTGCCTCGACGGATGCGCCATGTTCGCGGTTATCGGTAATCTACACTGATAGTGGTCAATTTGACCACTATCGTTTTTATAAGAAGAATCCCGACATGGTGATTCTTGATACCAAGGTGATTAGTCAGGCGCCAGTCAAGTTTCTGATTTCAGGAATGGCTGATGCCATGGCGACTAACATTGAGGCGACAGACACCCGAAAGTCGAACGGGAAGAACATGCTGGGTGGAAAATCCACCCTTGCTGGCGAAGCGATTGGACAAATGTGTGAACAAACGTTGTTTAAGTATGGCAGTTTAGCAGTGGCTTCAAACGTGGTTGGATCGGCTACTTCCGAACTTGATAAAGTCGTTGAAGCCAACACGCTTCTTAGTGGAATTGGTTTTGAAAGTGGTGGATTAGCAGCTGCTCACGCCATTTATAATGGTTTTACGGCTTTAAGTGGTGAGATTGACCAGTTATCTCACGGACCAGAAGGTCGCCTTTGGAACCCTATGTGAGTTGGTTCTGACTGGTTCTGATCACCGTCAATTTGAGAAGTATTTGAAATTTGATCTTGAATTTGGCCTACCAACGACGCTAGCGGATCTGAAGTTAGGGGAAGCTAGTGATGAAGAGTTAATGAAGGCAGCCACTCAAGCATGTGATCCAAAGGATACCATGGCTAATTTGCCAGTATCGGTAACTCCAATAGATGTGATGAACGCTATGAAAGCTGTTTCTGAATTTAGTCATGAATATCAGGTCAAGAATGGATTAGGGAATTAAAATGAATAATCGTGATGATGTAGTTGAATACATTAAAAAGAAGTTTGATGTTGAACCAGATCGACCTTTTAAAGAATATCCGAAGTACTTGGCTTTTCGTCACAAAGATGACCAGAAGTGGTTTAGCTTGGTCATGAACGTGCCTCAAAATAAGTTAGGATTAAACGGGACTGATGGGATCGATGTCTTAGACGTGAAAGTTGATCCAGATGTTGCCGGACTTTTGAAACAGTCTAAGGGCTATCTACCGGCTTATCACATGAACAAGGAGCACTGGATTACGGTTGTGCTTGGTGAAGTTGATTCAAAACAGGTCCAAAAGATGATTCAAGATAGTTTTAAAATGACCTTAAAGTAAGAATTAAAGCTAAGTAGATGATGACACAGCCGTCAAAGATAGTATCTCGCATACTAAACTGGGTTTCGTGATATCTAGTTGATTGGGATTTAGGCGTGTAGCCACGGGCATCTAAAGTATTGGCTAGCTTATTAGCGTGGTTTGTGACCGCGTACAACAGTGGAATAATGAGTTGAACGTGGAGCTTGATTTTCTTGGTCAATTTTGATGAAGTAAAGTCAACCCCACGGCTGGTTTGGGCAATTTTCAGATCGTTTAGTTCACCTAAAATGATGGGAATAAACTGCAAGGTGAGGGTAATCATTAACGAAAACTCAGATACAGGTAGATGCAGATAAGTTAATGGTCTCAGTAGTCGCGAGATTGCCTGCGATAAATCGGATGGACTGGTCGTAAACGATAAAAGGGCGGCCACTAGAAGTAGGAGAATGATTTTAACGCAAATTTGGCTTCCATAAAGCCAACCACCAACGTTAATCTGATTAATATCCAAGTCGTGATTGGTTGGAAAAATTCCATGATAAATTAAAATAAACACTAAAATGAACAAAATGGGCTTGATGGAACTAAGGGCCATGCTTACTTTGATGTGTGCCAAGTGATACAGTCCAATTAGTCCTAAAGCACCGATTCCAATTTGAATGGTCGTGGTTGACCACATGAAAGTGATCGTGATGAGCGTAATGAAAATGAGCTTGGTTCGCGGATCTAATTGTTGCATGAAGGAATGATTGTTTGCGTATGTGCCAAAGATAAAATTATTCATGTTTGAGTTGTGACACTAGACTAATTTTCTTGGTGGAAGCACAGATTAAACTAACGATCACGGCTTTGATGATATCACCAGGGATGAAGGCTAAGTTTGAAACTAGTGAGGCCGTTACTGACATGTGGGCAATCATTGAAAGGTACAGGGCCCCAAAAACATCAATCAGAATCACACCACCGATGACATTAGCAACAAGATACTTCCAGAAATTAATTTTCTTCCACAATTTTTCAACTAGGAAGCCAATAAGAAAGGCGGCAATGGGCCAAATGATGAAGTAACCACCGGTCGGACCCGCTAAAATCCCTAAGCCGCCACGTCCACCTGAAAGGACTGGCAGTCCAATTAAGACCAGGATGACTACCAGTAGGGCACTTAGAAAGCCGTTTTTCTTACCTAGAAAACTTCCCTGAAGCATGATGCCCATACTTTGTAGCGTAATTGGAACTGGGATAAACGGCAGTGTCAGCGGTGGAAAGAGGCCTAACACAACGACGATTGCGGCAAATAGTGCGTCATAAACAAGTTCTTTGGTTTTCATGATTGTTGCTCTCCTTAATTAATTACTTAAATGTCTTTATTTAAGATTATCGATTAAATTCATGAGAAACAATCATTTCATTAAATGATGTAGGCCAAATGTTGTTGGAACAATTATTTATCCGAAAATAAAATTGAGCCACATATTTATTTTTGCAACCTATGCCATCTGCATATGACTTATTAATACAAGAAAGCAGTAGACAGGTTGTCCGCTGCTTTTTATATCATTTAGAATAAATAAAAAACATGGTTTATTCTAAATTGACGAATTGATTGCTATAATAAAAATGAAGTTGCATTAGAGTTATCTAATTGTATGTGACTTTTGTGGAGTCGTTATCATGCAATTAAGCTTCTAGTCAGTTGACTAGAAAGGATCCATATAAAAAAGAGGTCACACCTTCGTGTGACCTCTTTTTCGTACCCTTTAAAAGAACTGTTTAATGTTATTAGTAATTTTCCGCATGTCCCGATCGTCTAACTTCGCGACCAACTTGGTTTCACTTCGAACTTCCATGTCCACGGTTCTAACGTGCTGAAGCATGGCAGTCCCATGAACATTTTTTTTATTAACCTGAAAGTATAGTGGTGATTTCACGTACTTCTTTTCTTCTAAGTACTTAGCGGAAGAACTGATTGGAATTACAATCACCGTGTTCATTAGATGATTATAGTGATTGTTACTAACCACCAGACACGGACGTTTTTTCTTGGTTTCGGTGCCAAGTGCCGGTTCAAGATTAACGAAGTAAATCTCACCTTGTTTATAATTCATTAATCGATAACCTCCGACCCCTGATCAGGGCCCCAATCTTGTTCCGAACTGCTGACGTTACCGTATTTCTTTTCCTGATCTTCAACGATTTTCCAAAACCCTTCAAAGGATTCTTTAGGTGCCATTGTTACCGAACCATCTTTTTGAATTGTAAATTCCAGTTGGTCGTTTTGCTTAAGATTGAGAATGTCACGGACGGTCTTTGGAATCGTAATTTGATTCTTACTCGTCATTGTTGCTGTGATTTTAATTTTGTTTGTCAACATGCATTAACCTCCCATATGCCCTCATCCAATGTAGCTCAAAATCAAGGGAAAGGGAAGCAATTTGTGCAGGCTAAACCATTCTTTTGTCGAACCATTTTGCAAGTAAGGAGAGTCCGTAGTTAATAATGAAGTACATAATGGCAATCGTGACAAACATCGGGATCATGTAATTAGGGTTCTGACCGTAGATGACCTGAGACCTAAAGGTTAGTTCTGGAAGGACAATGGCGGTTGCTAACGAAGTATCCTTAACTAGTGAAATGAATTGGGAAATCAGTGGTGGAATGGACTTCTTTAGGGCCTGTGGCAACAGGATGTGCCATAACGTTTGGGCCTTATTCATTCCGGTAGAAAGGGCACCTTCAGCTTGGTCAACTCCAACTGAGAGTAAGCCACCACGGATAATCTCGCCAACCATACTGGCTTCAAAGACCGACATGGCAACGACCGTGGCCGCAAAGGAATTCAACTCGACCCCTAACTTTGGTAAAGCGAAGAAGGTGAAGAAGATAAGAAGCAGTAAGGGAAGATTCCTGATGGTGTTGGAAATGAAACGAACCGTTTTGGTAAAGTAGGGAACTTTTTCAAATAGGATAATTCCGATTAGAGTTCCTAGGATAAAACTAATAATAATTGAAATCACTGATACCAGAATGGTAACCACTAGACCACCCAGTAAATAGTGCATGTTAATTAAACTAAATGCTCCACTCATTGTGTGACACCTCCGTTCACTTTGCGCTCAATCACGCTCATGCATTTGGAAACAGAGACGGTGATGATCAGGTACAAAATTCCAACGATGATGTAGGTGTTAAATGGGTCAAGATTTTCACCAGAGATAACGTTGGCCTGGTACATTAAATCGAATCCGGCCACAAATGACAGAATTGATGAGTTTTTAACCAGGTTAATGAACTGGTTTCCAAGTGATGGGATCGCCAGTTTGAATCCCTGGGGTAAGACCACTTGAATCATAGCCTGAGTGTACGTTAATCCGTTCGCTCTGGCACCTTCCATCTGGCCCGGATCAACTGAATCAACGCCACCTCTAATACACTCAGCGATAAACGCAGACGTATAGAGGATTAATCCAATGGTCCCAGACCAAAATCCAGAAATGTGAAAATCAGCTGCGACCACCACGTAGAAGAATAAGGTGATGACCAGAAGTGGGATGTTTCTAAAGAATTCGACAAACGCACTTCCGATGAATTTAAGTAATTTATTTGGAGCCATTTCTAGAAGGGCAAAGATGGTCCCCAAGACTAGTGATCCAACTAATCCAATGATTGAGGATAGGATGGTAATCCAGAAGCCGTCTAGAAGAGTTTTCCAATTTTCAAGAAAGATATTTATCATTTTTCAAGACTCCTCCAATCTAATCCAGGCACGTTTGAGAACCATTTCTTAATCAACTTGTTGTAAGTTCCGTCGGAAATGACTTGTTCTAAAGCTTTATCCATGGCGGCCTTCAGTTCAGGTTGGTGCTTGTTCATTGCTAGTCCGTAGGGTTGATTAGTGAATGGTTTTCCAACAACCTTGGTGGAACGATTTTGATCAGCTAGACCATATAGAATGGCGTTATCGGTAGTCACTGCCACTCCCTGACCAGATTCAAGAGCACTTAAGGCCTGGGAGTTATCTGGCATCGAGATGACCTTTGCCTTGGGAGCAAACTGTTTCATGGTTTGAATCGCAGTGGTTCCAATCGTCGTGATAACAGTGTATTTAGGATTGTTTAACTGAGAAATGTCCTTAATTGGGGAATCTTTTTTAACCAGAATTGATTGACCGGCTGGAAAATACGGTTTGGTAAAGTCAATCACTTTGGCTCTCTCGGGTGTGATGGTCATCGTTGCGGCTACTGCTTCAACCTGATTGTTTTTTAGTAATTGGATTTTAGAGTTAGTGGTGACCGAAGTGAATTCGGGCTTGATTTTCGTTCCGGCGTCCTTGGCCATTTGGGCGGTGACGGCGCGCGCCATGTCGACATCAAATCCTTCACTTTGACCGGTCTTGGGACTGATTAAGCCAAATAATCTGGTATCACCCTTAACTCCCCAGTGCATGACGTGGCTGTCCTTGATCCTGGCGTAGTCATTGGTTGCGACCGATTGATGTTTCTTAGCCTCAAGTCCGGTAAAAATGCCGCCAATGATTATGACAATTAGGATGACGGAGGCAATCAAACCCACTCGTTTTAACTTAAATTTACTCATGGAATCTACCTCACTTTTTATTTATGTTCAACTTGTGATAAGAACTTGCGAGCTCGTTCGGTCTTAGGGTGATCGAAAAATTCATCGGTTTTAGAATTTTCCAGGATTTTCCCGTCAGCCATGAAAATAACGCGATCAGCAACGGATCTGGCAAAGCCCATTTCATGAGTAACAACGAGGGTCGTCATGTCAGATGTGTTGGCGATGTCCTGCATGATGTCTAACACACTTCCGACCATCTCGGGATCAAGGGCAGAGGTTGGTTCGTCAAACAGCAACACCTTAGGATTCATTGCTAGGGAGCGGGCAATGGCAATTCGTTGTTGTTGACCACCGGATAATTGAGCTGGGTATTTGGCTCCCTGTTCTGGTAGATTAACTCGTTCAAGTAGTTTTTTTGCTACCTTTTCGTTTTCAGCTTGAGGACGTTTTAAGACGATTCGTGGAGCCAACGTGATGTTTTCGGTGATGGTTTTGTTGTTGTAAAGGTTGAAATGCTGAAAGACCATCCCAACGTCAGTTCTAAGTTTATTAAGGTTGGTTTTGTTGCTTGACAGATCTTTTCCGTCAACAATGAGTTGTCCCTGTTGAATGGTCTCTAGTCCATTAATGGTTCTAAGTAAAGTTGATTTACCCGATCCAGATGGTCCGATTAACACAACGTTTTCACCTTCGTGAATATCAAGGTTAATGTTGGTTAACGCGTGAAATTTGCCGTAGTACTTTTCTACGTCTTTGAATTGAATGATTGATCCCATTAAATTGTCCTCCTTATCATAAGCTCCAAAAAATGTATTTTGGGGTTATGACTAGATTATACGCATTGAAAGGAAATTACTAGCACTGATGGCACATTTTGTTACACAAAAGTAAATTTTTTTATCAGGACAACCAAAAAGACCCCAAAATACGAACATTATGGGGCCCTTTGGCTTAATTATCTTTAAAATGGAACTTACTTAGTGGTTGATCTTTTGAAATGATTTCATCAATGCTTCTCTAAGCTTCGGGTCGTGAGCAAAGATGAAAGTCCCAAAGACACCGCGCTTCATCAACACATTCACGGAGTTCAGGATGATTTGCCGCCTTATTTGTGCAAATTTTTTTGGATCCGTGATGTCTTTTCGGTGTTTTTTGCTTTCAACATCGGTTTGCTTTTTTAAGTCAACCTTTACGCGATGATCCTTAGGGTCAAGATAGATTGGCGGACCTAGAATAATGCCAACATAGTTCAAATCAAATCCCTGACAAGTGTAGATAGAACCAACCTCATTGATGGTTTGAGGAATTTCCGCCCACGGAGTACTGGTGTAATTGTACTGATCCCACGGCATTTTGAAACCACCAAGTTCTTTGATGTAATGTTTTCCGCCATCTAAAGTTGATGGATAGCCGGTGGTCGAAACAATTCGGGATAAGCCCACCTCATGGTTTTTCTTCACAATCGCTTGGCGCATTTTTTCAGCGTCATCAAAGATTTGAAAGTCGTAACCAGTATCGGCGTCCTTGGGGATTGGCAGCAACTTGCCTCTCGTAAATTCATTGATCCAGTGAACCAAGTCTGGCTTAGCGGTCATGCGAAACTGATGAGTCAGTTGATAGCTTTCGTGATAGTAGGGTTCAAGTAGTTTGTTTAAACGTTGCTTGTCCCAGTAACACTTGGTCCGTAGTACCTGATTCATGTCAAAGATGGCAATGACGACCTTGCTTGACTTAATGATTTCCTCTAACTGGTTTTCCTGGTAGAAATTATTGTAGTGATCGGGTGAGGACAGTAGCAAGTGGGCTTCATCAACAATCACAACGTCAGCACGTTCGTTTCGCTTGTGCATTTGGTTAATAAATGAGGTGGGACGCATAAAGTTCTTTTTTAAAACGTTATCCTCGGACCCAGCAATTTGTTTGTAAACCTTTAAAATTTCCGGGTGGTTAACTAAGAAGTAGTTTTTTGTACCATGAAGTTTGCCACTTTTCGTTGCGGCTTGTTGGAGGTTGAAAAAGAGTTGGCTTAAAATAACACTTTTACCCGTTCCAGCATCCCCAAAGATCGTGAAAATGGACGGTTGTTTTTGATCGATTCTTTGCTTAATAAATTGTTCAATTTGATGAATTAATTGTTCCTGTTCCGTAGTTAAATGGTGAAGGTTGGGAGCAAGTTTCTTAATTGCTTGATTGTTATGCATTTTTTGCGAGGTGCTTTCTTTGAATGGTCCAGTTAACTAGTGCAAGGATTAAGCCGAAAACGGCCAGTACGAACAGGAGTAAGAAGTCCATGTGACCACCCATGACCGTCTTTGAGACATATTGGGCAGCACTGTGAGCCTGGTTCTGGTTAAAGGCGTAAATCGTTGCCAGGACACTAGTACCGATTGAACCAGCGTATTGTTGGAGCATGTTAAAGAGCGAGTTCACGTCGGCTGAATCAGATTGTGGAGCGGTTTCTTGAGCGTTGGTAATGGTACAGGAGAACGCGCAGTTAAATCCAATTCGTAAAAGTGCGAATAACAGCGTCAACACGACCACCGTGAAGGCCGCGGTCATGGAACTAAACAAGAACGTGGCGATTGACAGAAGAACCATCCCAATCATGATTGGTTTAAAAGCTCCGAACCGGTCATAAGCGCCTCCCGCAAATGGCGAAATGAGTCCACCAATGATTGAACCTGGAAGCAGGATCAGTCCGGCAACCATGGCACTGGTATGAAGAACCGTCTCAGCGTAAATTGGAATTACGAATGACGCCCCAATATTAATGAACATCAACAAGAAGTAGTTCACGGCGTTCAGTGAAACCGTGGGGATCTTGAGTGGGTGAAGCGACATTAGCTGTGAATCACCATGACCATTGAGGTAGATAAATAAGACCAGGGTGATTAATCCAATGACGATGGGAATGAGGCCACTCATAAACGTTGCACCCTTGACGCCAAACTGATTAGCACCCCAAACAAATGAAAATAGGGTCACGATCAAGAGGGCAAAGCTAACGAAATCAAATCGTTTGGAGATTCCCGGAGCTTTAAGATCAATGCTCTTAAGACCAATAAACAGGGTAACTAGGACGATTGGGAAAGCCACGATGAAGATGTAACGCCATGAAAGTAGTGATGATAGCGTTCCCCCGTAAGTTGGTCCTAGTGCGGGAGCTAGTGAGATAACCATTGAAGCAATTCCAGTGTAAAAACCGATTTTTGGTCGGGGTACTTCAGCAAAAATGATTTGATACATCATCGGAAGTGAGATTCCGGTGGCAGCTGCTTGAATTAGTCGTCCGACTAATAGGAGCCAGAAGTTGGGTGCGACCGCACACAAAATATCACCAAGGATAAACGCGGTGACCGCAAAGACGAAAATGTTTTTTAGTGGGAATTTTTTTAGGAGGTATGCCGTCGTTGCCATGGTAATGGTAACGACTAGTAGGTATCCAGTTGAAATCCACTGAACTAAGTTTAACGAAATGTGAAAAATTTGTGAGAGTTCTGGAAACGTAACGTTCATTGAAGTTTCTAATAGAATTCCACAAAATGATAATAACGCGGTGGCGAGGATCGCGATTTTGGTTTTTAAGCTTACTTTTGAATCCAAATAATTTCCTCCATTACCGTATTTTATTTGTTGGCGTCGTTAACCGCCTTGTTGACGGCATTTCTAAAGCCGGTGGCGTCTAAAGCAACCACCCCACGAATGGTAGAACCACCAGGTGAGGTAACTTGGTCTTTCAAAGTTGCCGGTGAAATGCCAGTATCGAGTGCTAATTTGCCACTGCCTTGAACCATACTTGCAGCGACCTTAAAGGCGGTCTCACGGTCAAGGCCATTTTGAACGGCGGCGTCAGCTAAGGCGTCCATGAAGACGTCGACAAAAGCTGGGCCACATCCAGCAACCGTTCCCACGATGCCAAGGTTTTGGTTACTGGTCTTAATGAGCGTTCCTAGGTTAGTGACAACGTCTAAAGCCGACTTAACGTCTGCTTCATTAGCATTCTTAGATTTACCAACGGCGATGCAACCGGCGTTCACGGCAACCGGGATGTTAGGTACGATACAAACCACTGAGTTGTTTTGGTGCACGTCATTAATGGCTTGTTCACTAACCCCCTGGGCCGCTGAAACGATCACAGTTTGGTCTGGCAATTTGGTGTTCTTCAGCACTGCCACTGTGATTGGTGCGGGAGTTGTTACAAATAGGACGTTTAAGTCACTTGGAAAATCATCGATGACAATTGTGAAGCCAAGGTCTTTTGAGAAGTTTTTGAGCTCGTCGGTTACGTGATGTCCCTTTACTAAAATGTCACTCGCGTTATATTTGTTGACAAGTCCTTTAATGATGGCGCTGCCCATATGGCCGGCACCTAATACTCCAATTTTCATGTGATTCACTCCTTAATTTATCATTATGATAATAATGATACATCATTGTTAATTGGTTATGTAAGCAGGAATTGACAAACCAACGATTTTACCGAGAGAAAGTTACTATTGGTAAGCGCTTACAGCTAATGATATAATGAAAGTAATAATTCACAAACCAAACATCAGAAAGGGGTTGGCAATTTGAGCTTAAAAAGTTGGTTTAGTAATTTGACGGATAAGGAGACCCCGAGCCTTTCGGATTCGAAACTAGCGGATAACGTTCAATTCATTGATAACGAAGGAAAATACCTTGAAACGGTTGTTAATAGTTTTAAAGATAACTCCGGGTTAGTTCATTATCGTGGTGATGGTTACACCGTTGAGAATTCATTTGCGTTTGCGATTGGTGACCTAGTCAATGACGATAACTTGCTTGAAAAATGTGCTTATTCGATTAAATTGTTAAAAAGAATGGACGCACCCAAAAAATCAAAGTTGGCCTCCTTAATTGCGCAGTTGATTAAGATGATTACGTATGTTTCTGATTATGTTACGGGAATGCGGCGTGATATGCGCCAGGGGACAACTGGTCATGCTGCGATCCAGATGTTCTGGCGTAGTGAGAAGGCCATTAAGGAATTTAAGGTTGAAAAAGTGTACACGGTCGCACTTGTTAATGCTGATGAACCAGTAACTAAATGAAAGTATCAAAAAACTGGACTCAAACGAGTCCAGTTTTTTGTTTGCTTAAAATTATTTATTTAATAGTTCATCGTCAACGGCTTGAGTGTAGCTTTTAAGTTTTTGATCAGCTGCCTTTGCTGTATCAGCTTTAACACCGATGTAAAACTTGATCTTGGGTTCAGTTCCAGACGGACGAATTGCAAGCCAAGTCCCATCATCAAGCCAATACTTTAAAACGTTCGATTGTGGTAACTCAATCTTTTGGGTTGAACCGTCAGCCATCGTCGTGGTGGAAGTCTGGAAGTCTTCAAGCTTAATCACCTTGGCGCCATTGAATGTTGTCATGGGATGGTCTCTAAAGTCTTTCATGATTGCGGCCATCTTGGATTTACCCTCTAGACCATCGAATTCCTTGGAGATGGTCTTTTCTCTAAAGTAACCGTACTTCTTGTAGATATCCTGAAGACCGTCGTACAGGGTCATCCCCTTTTCCCGGTAGTAAGCAGCAACTTCAGCAAGCAGTAGGGTCGACTGAATGGCGTCCTTATCCCTTACAAACGGTTTGATAAGATAACCGTAGCTTTCTTCAAATCCAAAGAGGAAGGTATGATCGTGATTTTGTTCAAAGTTTTTGATTTGTTCCGCAATAAACTTGAACCCGGTTAGGACGTTCTTCATCTCGATCCCGTAATTCTTGGCAATATCGGTGGCGAGTTCAGTTGAAACGATTGATTTGACCACTACTCCATTCTTTGGAAGGGTACCAGCGTCTTTTTTGGCTTGAAGAATATAATTTAAAAGAACACTGGCAATTTGGTTTCCAGTCATGAGTTTGTACTCACCATCGGGTTGTCTAACGGCGGCTCCCAAACGGTCAGCGTCAGGGTCGGTCGCAATCAGAACGTCCGCATCTTCTTTTTTACCCAATTTAATGGCAAGATCGAAGGTTTGCGGGAATTCTGGATTAGGAAATGGTGTAGTAGGAAATTCAGGGTCGGCGATGGTTTGTTCAACAACCGCGTCATAGTTCTTGAACCCAGCGTCTGAGAGTGCCCGTCTAGCAACAATTTTACCAGTTCCATGAAGGGGGGTGTAGACAAACTTCAGGTCTTTTCCTACCTTATTAATCAGGTCATGGTTCACGTTGACCGTTTGAACTGCTTCTAGATAAGGAACGTCGACGTTTTCACCAACGATACTCATGAGCCCATCCTTTCTAAGGTCCTTTTCCTCTGAAACTGGAATTTTAAAGAGGTCGTTGACCTTGCGGATGTAAGTAGTTATTAGATCGGATTCTTTGGGTGGCATTTGGCCACCATCTTCACCGTAAATTTTGTAACCATTGTATTGTTTTGGATTGTGACTAGCGGTAATCATGATTCCGGCGTAAGTGTGTAAGTGACGCACAGCAAATGAAAGTTCCGGAGTTGGGCGAATGTCATCAAAAACAAACGTCTTGATGCCGTGAGCACCAAGTACCCGAGCCGCTTCATGAGCAAAAAGTTGCGAGTTGTATCGGGGATCAAAACTAATAACAACCCCACGCTTTTTTACCTCAGGATCAAGGGTGTCCATCAGTTGGGCGAGACCCTCAGTGGCTTGTCTAACGGTATAAACGTTCATCCGGTTCGTTCCAGCACCGAGCGTTCCACGCATTCCGGCCGTTCCAAATGAAAGTGATGACCCAAAAGCGTCTTCAATTTGTTCCGAATCATTTCTCATTTTGGCCAAATCGATTTTTAATTCTGCCGGCATATCTTCTTGAGAAACCCAGTTATCATATTCCTGTTTAGTATCTGTTGCACTCATAATTTTCCTCCTGGAAATAATTTTTCCACGTCGAATAGTTTGAATTGTAACTTCTAATATGGATTATAATTAAAGTCCGACACTCCGTCAATGTAAGCGCCTTTATATTGATGTCAAGACTGTGATATACTTACGCTAAGGTGGTGAGACAAATGAAATTTGATTATGAACCAGGCCGTTTCTATGCTAACGATGTCCATGGTGATTTAATTGCTGAAGTTACTTTTACTGAAGATAATGGAGTAGTCTCCATTAACGAAACATTTGTGAACCCAAGTTATCGTGGCCAGGGTCTAGCTGGGAAGTTAATTATGGTAATGATTGATTACGCCAAAGAAAACCATGATTTAATCAAACCAGTTTGTTCCTTTGCCGTTAAATTTTTCGAAAAAAATACTCAATATGATGATTTATTAGATAAATAGGAGGTAATTAAGATGGCTGTATTAGTTGCTGGAGGAGCTGGATACATTGGCTCACACATGGTCGATCAATTAATTAATAAAGGTTACGATGTTGTAGTGGTTGATAATTTGTCAACGGGACACCGCAAGGCCGTTAATCCAAAGGCCAAGTTTTATGAGGGGGATACTCGTGATTCTGACTTTTTGGATGACGTTTTCGCTAAGGAAAATATCGATGCTGTAATCCACATGGATGCTTTCTCACTGGTTCCCGAATCAATGAAGGATCCTTTGAAGTATTTTGATAACAACGTGATTGGGATGATTAAGCTGTTGGAGTCAATGAAGAAAGCCGGAATTAAGTACTTGGTTTTTTCTTCCACCGCTGCTACCTATGGTAATCCAGAGCGAATTCCAATCTATGAAAAGGATCGAAAAGACCCCATCAACCCTTATGGTGAAAGCAAGTTAATCATGGAGCACATTATGAAGTGGGTTGATGAAGCTTACGGCATTAAGTTTGTTGCTCTTAGATACTTCAACGCCGCTGGTGCAAAGGAAGACGGTTCCATTGGGGAGGATCATCATCCAGAAACCCATTTAATTCCCATCGTCTTAAAGGTGGCCGCAGGTCAGCAGGATACCATGAAGATTTTTGGGGATGACTATGACACTCCAGACGGGACCAACGTTCGTGATTACGTGCACGTCCTTGATTTAGCGGACGCTCATATTTTAGCCATGAAGTATCTGGAAAGGGGTAATCCAAGTAACATCTTTAACCTCGGCTCATCAACTGGTTTTTCTAATAAACAGATCGTTGATGCCGCTCGAAAGGTTACTGGTAAGAAGATTCCGGTTGAAATTGACGCAAGACGTGGTGGCGATCCTGATACCTTGATTGCTAACTCTGACAAGGCGAGAGAAGTTCTTGGTTGGAAACCACAGTTTGATAACGTTGAAGAAATCATTAAAACCGCTTGGACCTGGAAGACTAAGCATCCAAATGGTTACGAAGACAAGTAAATGGGGCACAAATATTGAAGAAAAGTAAAACTTACATTGGTGTCATCCTAGCAATTGCTGGAGCCATCATGTGGGGAATTCAAGGACCTGTTTCGCAGTTCTTGTTTCAAGATAAGAATTTTTCAACGGAATGGCTAATGGGAGTTAAGATGTCGGTTGCCGGCATCTTAATTCTTTTATTTACAAAGTTTGTTCAAAGAAATAGGATTTTAAAGATTTGGCACACCGGATATAGCTGGGTCATCCTGCTCTGTTATGCGATTTTTGGTTTATCGGCCGTTCAGTACCTATACTTACTGACAACGAGAGCCAGTAATGCGGCAACTTCAACTATCATGCAGAGCCTTGGAACGGTCATCATTATGATTTTGACGGTGATTGTGTACAAAAAAGCACCAACGATTCAGCAGGGTGTCGCTGTCGTGGTAGCCCTACTTGGAACGTGGTTACTGGTAACAAAGGGAGATTTGACCCATCTTGCAATGAGTCCTAAAGCGTTTACGCTTGGCCTTTGCCTGGCTTTTGCTGGCGCGCTTCAGACCATGCTGCCGGTCAAACTCCAGGAAAAGTTCAGCACGTTTGTCATCATTGGATGGGCAATGATCGTTGGTGGAGTGATCTTCACCTGCGTTCATCCCTTTTGGGTGGATGTTCCCAAGCTTTCTCTTGGTGGCATTTTGGGAGTGGCCTTCATTGTGCTTTTTGGCACAATGTTGTCATTTTTATGCTTCACATCGAGTTTAAGGTACGTGTCCGCTACGACTGCCGGACTACTCGATACTTTTGAACCTTTGTCGGCAACGATTGGAACCGTGGTTTTCTTACATACCAGTTTCAATATCTATGAAATCATTGGTGGCATTTTGGTCTTGAGTACCGTTTTTATCCTGGCAATCAGACCCAGAAAAGCATCACTTCAGCACTGACTAATTGGTTGGTGCTTTTTTGATTGAACTGCTTTTGGCGGATTGCGTGTTTGTGATCAATTTTGTATAATTGGAAGCGTTATGAATGAATTAATGTTTTAAGTAAAATATTAAACATTGAGGAGGAGTTTGATGAATAGGTTCGTCAAAAAATACATATTTTTTGCGATATTTTGGGTTCTTGCTGTTTTAGCTGCCATTTTCTTTTTGCCCAGCATTTCACAGGTAACTGCACAACATGGACAGACTAAGATTCCAGCTAACATGCAGAGTCAGGTTGCTGAAAATATTCAAAAGCATTGGGGCCATCACATTAGCGATACCAGACAAGTTGTACTGGTATATAACAACGGCAATAAACGCATTAATGCTAGTAAACAGGCTAACATTGATCGAACCGTTTCGAAGCTAAAAAATGATGCCGATTACTATGGAATTAAGGGTGTTACCTCAGCAAACGAGAATGCCGCCGCCAAGAAACAACTGATTTCAAAGGACGGTACGACTGAATTAGTTCAACTGAATGTTTCTAAAAAGGACTCGGTTGAAACGATGAACAACAAACTCAAAAAGGGTGCGAAAACGGCGAACTTGAAGTCGTACGTGACAGGATCTGATGTCTTAGATGACGACATGCGGCAGTCAATGATCGACGGCATCAAGCAAACCGAAATCATTGCGGCAGTCTTTATTTTGATTGTGTTGATCATTGTCTTTAAATCTCCAATCGTTCCGTTGATTTCACTTTTGACCGTGGGAGTTTCTTTCATTGTCTCTTTGAGTGTCGTCATGAATTTGGCGAAGTATATGGGCTTTCCACTCTCAAACTTTACCCAGGTCTTCATGGTGGTAGTGCTGTTTGGAATCGGGACTGACTACAATATCCTGCTGTACGACCGGTTTAAGGATAATCTGGGACAAGGAATGGACAAAGTTGAGGCGACGGTCGATGCCAGAAGACGAGCCGGTAAGACCATTCTCTACAGTGGTGGTTCTGTCCTAATCGGTTTCTTTGCCCTTGGACTAGCCAAGTTCTCAATTTACCAATCTGGAGTGGCAGTTGCCATCGGAGTGGTGGTACTATTACTGGTACTTCTCTCATTAAATCCGTTCTTTATGGCACTCCTTGGTAAGACCATGTATTGGCCCGCTAAAAATCTGTCACCAAAGAAACGGGGTAGTCGAATCTGGTACTTCTTGTCCAGTCATTCAGTTGCACATCCGGTGATGGCGATTGCCTTGGTTTTAGTTTTGACTTTGCCGTTGATTTTCTTTGCAGGAAAGAGCAGCTTGAACTACGATAATTCGGTTGAATTAAGTAATTCATTGCCTTCAAAACAAGGATTAAATACGGTATCCAAGCATTTCTCAAAGGGAACTGCTGAACCGTCAACGATTTATATTCAATCCAAACACAAGGTCAATAACGAGAAGTCAATGATGGAAATTGATCGGATTACTCGTCAATTGGAGAAAAATAAGGAAATTAAGACGGTTGCTTCGGTCACCCAGCCAAGTGGCGAACCAATTAACCAACTCTACTTAAACGATCAGCTGGGGACTTTGAACAGTAAGATGCAACAGGCTAATGCTGGTCTAACCCAACTTCAGAGTGGGGCTAACAGTGGTTCATTTAATGCCGATCAACTAAAGGCAATTGGGGCTTCGGCACAATCAATTGGAGATCATTTAAAGACCATTCAAGGCGCTAGTGGAGCAAGTACCGCTCCTGGTCAAACTTCGGGTCAGCAAGTCATCGCCCAGATGCAACAACAAGCCACCGCTATGGGGTCACCAATGAGTCCCCAGCAGTTACAAATTGTTGCTAGTGGCCTTCAAAGTGTTAGTTCCAAGGTACAAATGCAACAGGCCGCTTCTATGTCAGGTCTTCAAAATGAATTGGCCGGGATTGCCTCAGATACTCAAAACATTGGTGCAAATGCTCAGGCGATGGGGCAAGAACTCCAGGGTGTTCAAGCCCAATTGTCGCAAGCAAATGATGGCCTAAGTAAGATTAATAAAGGCATGCAACAGTCAAATGAATACTTGACCGGTTTACAGAACTCAGCTGCGGCTGCGAACACGTTCTACATTCCTAATCAGGTGCTTCAAAGTGATACTTTCAAGCAAGCCTTAAACAACTACGTTTCTTCTAATGATAAGATTACAAGCATCACCTTTGTCTTAAAAGATAACCCATCAAACGCTAAGTCGATGAACTTGGTTAAGGACGTTCAAAATCAAGTTAAACAGTCACTGAAGGGAACTAGTTTAAATGATGCAACCGTTGCAATTGGGGGAGAGACAGCAACCATGTCTGACACCCATGATATTGCCTCACAAGACTTCTTCAGAACGGCTGTCATCATGTTAGTCGGAATCCTGATTGCACTGATGTTTGTAACCCGTTCAATTCTACAACCACTTTATATTGAAGGAACATTAATTTTGACGTACTTCACTTCATTGACGTTGACACGGATCTTCTCGGATATTTTCCTCGGACAGAGCATGTTGACCTGGAACACGCCGTTCTTCACCTTTATCATGTTGATTGCGCTGGGGGTTGATTACAGTATCTTCTTGATGATGAGGTACCGAGAAACCAAAGACGGAACGCCTGCGAAACGAATCGTTAATTCGGCCAACTATATTGGAGTAGTGGTATTATCTGCTGCTGTGATTTTAGGTGGTACGTTTGCCGCACTGATTCCATCAGGAATTTTGACACTGATTCAGGTTGCCATCGGGGTAATCATTGGTTTGATTATCTTAGTAATCATCTTGCCAATCCTGTTACCAGCTGCCATTCGGTTAACGTATCAACCAATGAGATTTAAACGAGATAAAAACGAAGATTAGTTTTTAATTTAAAAGCGAAACCAGGTAAAACTGGTTTCGCTTTTTTATGTTAGATAAAATGACATGGACTATTGACCGCCCTGTTCTTTACGCCTAAAATTAAACTATTAAATTGATATGTAAAAAAATAAATCGGTTTATGCCGAGTTAGGGTGAAAATATGAGTGAAGAAAAGACTAGCATTGGAAAAAGTAAAGTATTAAAAGGCATTGCTTGGGCAACCCTTGCATCCACTTTTTGGGGTATTTCTGGGGTTGTTTTGCAGTTTGTCTCACAAAATGCCGCTATTCCAGCTTCATGGTTCTTGTCCGTCAGAACTATTTTTTCCGGGATTCTACTTTTAGCAATTGGTTCGATTATGTATGGGAAAAAAATCTTCCATGTTTTTAAGGACTGGAAATCGATTATTTGTATTGTGGCATATGGAATCATTGGCTTAGGTGCCAACCTGATGTCGTTTTACCTTAGTGTTCAGGACGGAAACGCAGCATCAGCAACCATCTTGCAGTATTTATCACCACTGTTCATCCTTTTAGGGGGCTTTTTGTTCTTTCATAAACGTCCCTATAAGATTGATTTAATCGTGTTCCTGTTGGCACTTGTCGGGGTGTTTTTGGCAATTACCAAGGGTGACATTAATCAGTTAGCCATTCCGCTGCCAGCGTTACTTTGGGGAATTGTTTCAGGAATTACGGCCGCATGCTACGTTGTCATCCCTCGGCCATTAATGGAAGAAAATTCACCAATTGTCGTCCTTGGATGGGGAACCTTGATTGCCGGATTAGTTTTTAACATTCATCAACCAGTTTGGGTTGGTGTACCTCACTTAACGATGGGTGCGATCATTGGAATTGGTGCCATTGTTATCATTGGAACCGTAATCCCATTTGCATGTTTGCTTCACAGTTTACACTTTGCTTCCTCTGAAGACGTTAGTTTAGTTGACGCCGTTCAGCCAGTAGTGACTTTCATTTTGAGTGTTATCTTCTTGCACACCAAGATTAGTTTAATGGAAATTGTCGGATCCGCCTTGGTAATTCTTGCCATCTACATCTTGCAGGATTCCAAGCGTCGCAATATTAAACAACAGAAGCTTTAGCCGAGATCATGGCAGATAAATATAAAGTAATTCGTTTTACCGGGGTTCCAGTTAAACTGGATGACTCTGGTAATTACGTAATTAAGAGGGATGAGCAGGGTAATTTTAAACTTCGTACTTGGCGGATCGGGAAACATACTAAGGGACATTTTCAGCGCATTGGTCAGGTTTTTTTGACGGAAAATAAATTAAGGGTTGCCATTGTGGCGGATTTTAGTGTATCTTTTAAAAAACGACATTTGTACACACCGATGGAACGTTTTTTAAATGATTACGTTGATTTGAAGTTGATTGATGAGGCAAAGTCACATTTAGATCAAGAGTAGACTGTGAGGAGAGAATATGAAAAGTAAAACGGGTAAGATGAGCAACACCGTTAAAGGAATTAGTTTAGCGGCGTTTGCTTCAACTTCATGGGGTGTTGCTGGCGTTATTACGCAGTACGTTTCACAAAACGTTGGGATTCCAGCTGCGTGGTTCTTGTCAGCACGAACTACCGGGGCTGCCATTGTATTATTACTAGTCAGTGCCATTATTTACGGAAAAGGCATTTTTAGTGTTTTCCGTTCATGGAAATCAATCATGTGGCTAGTTTTATACGGTTTGTTCGGTTTGGCTGCCAACATGGGAAGTTTCTACGTTAGTATCCAGACTGGAAACGCCGCTGCCACCACGATTTTGCAGTATCTGTCACCGTTATTCATCCTACTGGGTGGTTTTCTGTTCATGCACAAAAAGCCTATGAAGATGGACATCGTGGTCTTTATTTTGGCGCTAGCTGGAGTTTTCCTTTCAATTACTAAGGGGGACCTTTCTCAATTATCCATTCCCTTTGACTCGTTTTTCTGGGGGATCATTTCTGGAATCACTGCTGCTTTGTACGTTGTGCTTCCAAGGCCACTGGCTCACGACAACTCACCAATCGTGGTTCTTGGCTGGGGAACTCTGATTGCCAGTTTAGCCTTTAACATTAATCATCCCGTTTGGACCAACGTGCCCCACTTAGGAATGGGTGGAGTCCTTGGGGTTTGTGGGATCATCCTCTTTGGGACCCTACTCACATTCTCATCACTGATCTACGCTTCCCGCTTTACTTCTTCAGAAGTTATCAGTTTACTAGACGCCATTCAACCCGTAGCAACCTTTATCTTGAGTGTGATCTTTTTACACACCCACATCAGTTGGATTGAAGTTCTTGGTGCCGTTCTGGTTATTTTGGCCGTTTACATCCTGCAGTACGTCCAGCGACACAAGAATCAAGAAGAACTCTTATAACTTTCTTAAACCCTTGAGCATATTGGTTTGAACCCCTGATGTTTCAAGATATAATGATGTCATACTTAAATAAAGGGGAGAGATTGTTATGTCAGACGAAAGTAAAGAAACAAAAGCATTAGATAAGATTTCAGAAATTATGAACGAACTCCAAAAAACTTTGGACAAGGAAGGCACTGAATCACAAGAGGGCCACAAAGTTCATCGTTGGTTAGAAGAACACCGTGCCATTCATGAAATTAAACGCACCCTTCATGAAGTTGGTAAGTTCGACAAGTTCGATTCTGCTGCTTACGATAAATTTATGAAAGATTATAAAAAGGTTGTCGACGATTTGGACGACAACGATTAATAAGCTCTAAAAGGAGGCTACTCGGTAGCTTCCTTTTTTTGTGACAATTTTAATAAATAAAATCGGAGATGAGAATTTGGTAGATAAAAGTAATGGATTTAGTTTTGATGGGTTCACTTTAAATCCGGCAGTGGGAGAACTAAGTAGTAATACACAATCGATTAAGCTAACTCCCACGGAGACCTCACTAATGGTCCTTTTCATTGAACATAAGAATAAGTTAGTATCCAAAAAGGAATTGATGACGTTTCTGTGGGCGAATGGAAGTTTTATTGACGAGGATGCCATTGAAGATGACATTAGTTTACTTCGACGCAAGTTAGACCAAGTTGGATTAAAAGAAAAGATTAAGACGGTGCCAATGCGGGGGTATAAGTTGGTTGCCGATCGTTAATAATCTAAACTTTTTAGAGAAGTCAGTCATGCTGGCTTCTTTTTTGTGGATGAAAACTAATTATTGATAGTGTAAACTAAGATAAGATTAAGAAAATATAGTAGGAGGGTAGAAATGACACGAATATTTTTAGTTGAAGATGATCAGACAATTGCGAAAGCAGTTGTTAGTGAACTTAAGAAATGGAAATACATAGTAACGGTGGCAAAAGATTGGGAATACATACTAGATGAATTCAATGCGGTAAAGGCTGATTTAGTTCTAATGGATATTACCTTGCCAATTTATGATGGATTTTATTGGACTGAAAAGATCCGCAAAAAATCAAATGTCCCCATTATTTTTCTTTCGTCTGCAGAAATGGACCCAAACGCAGTTCGTGCCATTTCCGCTGGTGCTGATGATTACATTACTAAACCGTTTTCCACTAACGTATTGAGTTCTAAAATTAGTGCGATGTTGCGTCGTACTAAGAATAACCAACCCAACGAAAACTATTTAGAATACGAAAACTTTAAACTGAACTTTCTAACAAATGAATTCAGTGACGGTAATGATGCGGTTAAGTTAACCCCAACTGAAGCCTACGTTTTACGCATCCTTATATTAAATGTCAATAGTCTAGTCTCGAAAAAGAAATTAATGCGTTTATTGTGGGAAGGTGGGTCGTTCATTGATTTGGACGTTCTTGGAGTAAATATTAGTCGTTTAAGAGGCAAACTAAATAAGGTTGGTCTGAATGATCGAATTGTAACCGAACGAAAACGCGGATATAGGTTAATTTCTGATGAATAAGATTAAATATTGGATTCAATTATTCTTACAACAAACTCCAATTGTATTAGTTTACTTGATCACGCTTAGTTTCATGTTAGCGTTATGTTTGCTTTACAAGTTTCCAATGGAAGTTTGTAAAGATTTGATCAGGTTTACGTGGATACCCGTCGTTTTTATTATTTTGTATCAAATCGTTAAGATGAATCACAAAATTTCTAAGACCCAAAAGGATTTTTCTAGTAGAAAAATTAACGAGTTCTCCAAATCTGATCCACTACTTAGGTTGACACAGATGAATTTTAATAAACAAATTGATAATGTCACTAGGTTAGAAAAGAAAATTAGACAGCGTGAGAAGAATAATCAGGATTATCTGATGATGTGGAGTCACGAAATGAAGCTTCCAATTGCCAGGCTTAGTATTTTGGCAGAACAATCCGCTAAGATTGATAGTGACGACATCGTCAAACAAGTGTCGTTAATGCAAAATGAACTCGATAACCTATTAACTTATGAACGATTAAATAGTTTTAATCATGACTTAAAGTTTGAGTCGTATGATTTAAATTTAATGATTCAGCAGGTTGTAAAAGAGTATTCGATCTTTTTCATCGAAAAACAAATCACTCCAAAAATTGAAGTTGATAACATTAAAGTTTTAACTGATAAGAAATGGCTTTCTTTTGTGTTAAAGCAGGTAATTTATAATGGATTAAAGTATGCTTCGAAAAAAACTGTAATTCATGTGAATTGGAAGGGAACTACCCTTAGTGTTCAAGATAGTGGAGTTCCAATCCGTCAAAGTGAGTTGTCACGAATTTTTGAACCTGGTTTTACGGGAACTAACGGGAGAACACGGCAGTCTTCGACAGGGATGGGTTTATATTTAACTAAAACAATCTGTGATGAATTGAATATTAAAATTATGGTGACTTCTAATGAACGCGTCACTACCGTTAAATTAACTTTTTCTGACTTAACAATTGAAAAATAACAAACTGTAAGGTTACTTTCAAAACCGTAAGATCGATTTTTTAAGTAACCTTTTATAATGGATTCATAACTTAAACAAGGGGAATTTTAGATGACTTTATTAAGATTAGAACACGTTAAGAAAGTGTATCGAGAAGGATTAGAAAAGAAAATTGCGCTAAAGGATATTTCTTTTAATGTGAACAAAGGTGACTTTGTTGCCATCATGGGCGAATCTGGTGCTGGAAAGACCACACTTTTAAACATCATGGCAACCCTCGATAAGCCAACAAGTGGTGTAATCAATTTGAATGTGACAAACATTGATGAGCTATCTGAGGAACAAGCAGCCAGATTTCGACGTGATCATCTAGGTTTTATTTTCCAAGATTTTGATTTATTAGATACATTTAATAATAAAGACAATATATTACTCCCCTTAGTTTTAGCTAAGACCAGTATGGTATTTATGACCAAGCAATTAAATAAAATTGCTGATGAATTAGGAATTAGTAGTATTTTGGAAAAATATCCATACGAAATTTCTGGTGGTCAGAAACAAAGAATTGCATCTGCTAGAGCGTTAGTGACTCGTCCAGAATTAGTTTTAGCAGATGAACCAACGGGAGCACTTGATTCTCATAATTCGGCTAGGTTAATGAAACTACTTAATTCAGTAAATGTTGCCGGGCAAACGATTGTGATGGTGACTCACAGTGCCTTATCGGCAAGTTATTCAAAACGAACTCTTTTTATCAAAGATGGGATCATTTATCATGATTTGAGAAAAGGAGACATGAGCCAGAACCAGTACCTTGATGAAATTTCCAACAGTGTTAATTCCATTATTAGGGGAGGCTCTGATAATGATTGAAGCTAAATTATCCTTCCATAGTCTGAGACATAATCTTTCGCGATATGCCCTATTTATCCTTTCAACGTCACTATTAATTGGAATTAACTACATTTTATTTAGTTTATTAAATAATAGTAGTCTTCATAACAGTGAATATTGGAAGTTGATTGAGGCTCTGATGATACTCGGACTAGTATTTGTATTACTTATTTCTGTGATTTTTATTTTCTATGCGAATAGTTTTTTGATGCGACAGCGGGATCAAGAGCTTGGTCTGTATAATATTTTGGGACTGACTAAAGCAAATTTAGATCTGATTCTTTTGATTGAAAATATCATTTTATACTTAGTTAGTAGCGTAATTGGGATAATATTTGGGATCACTTTTGTAAAATTAGCGTTTTTAATTCTTAAACGATTACTAAATGACAACCAAATTAAGAGTACTATTTCGATTATTGCTATCGGATTGGTGTTACTGATATTTGCTGGTATTTTTCTCTTAATATTTTTATTTGATGTATGTCGCATTATCAAGACTAATCCAATTATGTTGCTTAGGGCGGCAAGCAAGACTCCTAATGAGCCGAAGTCTCATTACCTCTGGGGAGTGATGGGATTAATTTGTTTAGCAAGTGGTTATTTCATCTCAGCAACGACTAAGCCCAATAACAGCGTGTTATATGTATTTATAATTGCGGTAGTTTTAGTTGTAATAGGAACGTACTTAGTTTTTATTACCGGCAGCATTTTAATTTTAAAAATGCTGCAAAAAAACAAACGATTTTATTACCAACCCAATCACTTTATTTCTATTTCGGGAATGTTGTATCGAATGAAACAGAATGGTGCAGGGCTAGCTTCCATTTGCTTATTATGTACAGCAACTTTGGTAGTAATTGTGGCTACTGTAACTTTATTTATTAACACCCAAGCATTAGTCAAAAATTTTAGTCCATATGATGTTATGGTTACGAGTAGTACTAAGTTTACTCAGACTAATAAGGAAAGTATTAGTAATATTGCTAGACGGAACCACACTAATATCACTGATTTTAAACAATTAAAACAAACTCAACCACAATCAGGAAACTTTACTGAGGAAGGTAAATTTGTCCCAAGTTTAACTGGTAAAACTGAATTATCAACCGTATCGTTGAAAGATTACAATGATTGGCAGCATCAAAACGTTAAATTGAAACCGAACCAGGTATTATTTTTCTCACCTAGGTCTAAGATCGTTCCAAAAGAGATTAAGACAAATGGTGGTGAGTATCATGTTAAAAGAATTAATCATTTCTCTGTCACATCAGATTCACCTAACTTAGGGCAGCGTAGGACGTATGTTATTGCTCCAAACAAAGAGAGTGTCTTGAAAATCAATCCATTGGTGAAAGAAGAGAAAGATGTTCCCTTTCAAAATGTAACTGCTTTTAATATTTATGGAAATGATAAAGCTAAGGTGGCCACTTCTAGACAAATCCAGAAACAATTAAAAATCCCAGAATATGAGTATACTTCTAA
This sequence comes from Fructilactobacillus sp. X2R5C3, assembly GCF_059901325.1. NCBI lineage: Bacteria > Bacillati > Bacillota > Bacilli > Lactobacillales > Lactobacillaceae > Fructilactobacillus > Fructilactobacillus sp. X2R5C3. Next base: position 360,730 of record NZ_JBWXUY010000001.1, read on the forward strand.
GCCAATGATGAAAGATTTAATTCAATCTGTTTTTGGTAGTCTGTTATTTGTTGGAATTCTAATTGCTTTTATTATGGTAATTATGACTGCACTAATTATCTATTACAAGCAAATTTCTGAAGGAGTTTCTGATAAAGATAGCTTTAAAACAATGAAAAAAGTTGGGTTAAGTACTAAGGAAAGTAAACATGCAATTCACAGTCAAATGCTCATGGTCTTTATGTTGCCAATTGTTGGAACAGTTATAAACTTAGGCTTTGCATATCCAGCTCTATCAAGTGTACTAAAAATGATCGGGGTATATGATTCAAAAGTTATGCTAAGCGTCAGTGTCTGTGCGACACTAGTTTTAATTATTTTCTATATAGTAATTTATCTGTTAACAACTCATGTTTATCAACGAATCGTTAACAATTAATTCTAAATAAAAGAGATGACAATTCAGTCATCTCTTTTTGTATAAAAAAAGAACCCATCAATAATGATGAGTTCTAAGAATCAAAAACTATTTCTTAAGTAACTTTTCAGCATCAGCTTTAACGTCGTCATCGCTCATGTTTAAGTACTTTTCCATATCAGATTCAGTCTTCATGGTATCATGACTGTTATCTTCCATGTAGTGATCCCATAATGCATCACGTACTGGAGTAGAGTCGTCGCTCCAATCAAATACTTCTGACATCTTTTCGTCTAATACGCGTGGTGTTTCAAAATCATCAGCCATGTTATATATCCCCTTTTTCATTTATTCATGTCTATTTTAGTTCTTTTGGGTTAAAAATGTTAGTTATTTGCACTTAATTTAGTGTTTTTACTTAACTTTTTAATGCCAGGGATACTTATCATTGTTAAAAAACTGATTAAATATAATACGGATAGGAAAATCATTACTATCATTAGATTATATCTGTCCATTAGAATTCCGATAATGACCGATGACATTCCACCAACAGCTCGCCCAACTCCCACGATGATATTGTTGGCGCTACTTCTCACTTCAGTAGGATAGAGTTGACTCACAACCGCACCATAGCCGCCGTACATCCCGTTTGAGAAGAAACCAACGACCGCACCAATCACTAGTAGAGCAATCGTGGTGTGCGCTAGGGCCAATAAATAAACCATGATTGATGAGGCAATCAGGAAGATCCCAAATGAGAGCCGGGGTCCGATGTGATCAAGAATCGTGCCAAATACCATCATGCCAACGCTCATCCCAATAATGGTGGAAATCATCCACAGTGAGGATCCCGCGACGTTTAAGCCACTTTGCTTTTGAACGATGGTTGGAAGCCAGTTCATTAAACCGAAGTATCCAGCGATCTGAACGGTCGTCATAATCATCAAACCGACACTTTGATAGGCGGTCTTAAAGTCTGAAAACATGTATTTTTTAATGGCTTCGCCAGTTGAAATGGTCTGTTCCTGCTTTGATTCAAGAAACTCATCCGACTCATGTAGGTGGCGTCTAACGAAGAAGATTAGGACAATCGGAATGAGCCCGAACAAGTACAACGCATGCCAGCCAAGGTGTGGAATAACAAAGGCGGCCAGGATGGCTGCAAGTAGAGCACCAACTTGCCCACCGACAGATGCAATTGATGACATTTTTCCTAACTTATTCTTTGGAAATGCTTCAGCTAGTAAAGTAATCCCGAGTCCGTATTCACCACCAGCTCCAATCCCGGTCAACAGTCTTAGAAAGTAGATGAGGTAGATGTTGTTGGCAAATCCCATCAAAGCGGTCGCAAACGCAAAGATGAAGATGGTGTAGGTAAACGTTTTGACTCGACCAAAACGGTCACCAAGAAATCCAAAGATCACGCCACCAAGCAACATTCCCCAGTTGGTGATGGTTCCAATTAACCCGGCCGCTCCGGCTGAGATGTGTAAGGATGCGATGATCGAACTCATTGTAAAAGACAGAAAAAGCACATCCATGTTTTCAAGGCCAAAGCCAGAACTAGACGATAGTAAGACTAGTTTCTGGTTCTTGCTCATTGATGCATGGCTGTGCTCAGTATTATTGCTTATTTTATCCATAATTTCCTCCAAATTAAGACTCGCTGGTCTTGTTTATTTGACGCTGTTAGTGATTATTACATAGTAAAATTGTTTTGACAAGATGAACTTTTACCTTGACGGCCCCACCGATATTCCCTATATTTAGAGTAATAATTAATTAAGTTGGTTCAGAGAAACCAGGATTATGTTTATTAACTAATATAAATTTAATTGTAAAGGACCATTCTCTGACACCCGTCTGTGATTGGTCCTTTTTTGCGAGGTAAGAAAATGAAGAAGACAATGATGATTGCGCTGGATTTTCCGACGCAGATGGACGTAAATACGTTTTTGGATCAATTTGCGTACCCAAGTCAGTTGACGGTCAAGATTGGCATGGAACTTTTCTATCGATACGGTCCTGAGACGGTCAAAGAAATCAAAAATAAAGGGTGTTCAATCTTTTTAGACCTGAAGTTAATGGACATTCCTAATACTGTATACGCGGGCATGTTTCAGCTTGCTCAACTTGGGGTTGACTACGTGACCGTGCACACACTTGGCGGAAGTGAAATGATGAGGGCTGCTAAGCGCGGCTTAGTGGATGGCAGTAATAAGTCTCATAATCAGGTTCCCGAGTTATTAGGGGTGACCGAACTAACTTCTATTTCGCAAAAAGGACTCGCTAACGAACAAAATTGTTCTTTGAGCATGAATGAGCAGGTGGTTTCTCTAGCTAAGTTAGCTAAAAGTTCTGGTTGTGAGGGAGTTATTACCTCCGCTAAGGAGTTGCCCGATTTAGTGAAGCAGGTTGGGGTTGATTTTGATTACGTTGTGCCGGGAATCAGAAGTAAAGACGACGCCAGTGAAGATCAAAAACGGGTGGCAACACCAGAACAAGCAAGACGTGATGGTGCGTCTGCCATTGTGGTGGGACGTCCCATTACGCAGAATGAACATCCCTATCGGGCTTATCAAAAATACAATGATGAATGGAATTTAAGAAAGAGGACAGATTAGTTATGAATAGTACAACTGAGATTTTAAAAGACCTGGTTAACGACCAAATCGTTCAACTGAATCCAAGACGCCCCTTTACGTTTGCCAGTGGGATTAAGTCGCCAATTTACACCGATCTGCGTTTAACGATTTCGTATCCAGAACTAAGAAAAAAGATTTATCAGGCCCTTGATCAGTTAATTCAGACTAATTTTCCGAACGTCACGGTCATTGGCGGAGTGGCAACGGCTGGGATCCCGCATGCAGCCTGGGTAGCTGAAGCAATGAAGTTACCGATGATCTACGTTAGATCCAAACCAAAGGATCATGGAACCAGTAAACAGATTGAAGGAAAAGTAGGCCCAGATGATCACATTGTGCTCATTGATGATTTAATTTCAACTGGCGGCAGTGTGATTAAAGCGGCTCAGGCAGTTCAAAATGACGGCCATCAAGTTGATGGGGTGGTTTCCATCTTCTCCTATGGTTTTAGTGATGCCGACGATAATTTTGACAAGGCTGATTTAAGATTTGTTCCGCTGTTAACTTATCCTGAACTAATTAAGCAAATGCTTAACAACGGTCAAATCGAAAATGATCAGTACGAGCGACTTAATAAATGGCATCAAGACCCCTGGGCATGGAAATAAATCACTTTTTTAATTCTTCGTTTTTTAAGGATATATTACAATCTGTTATCGCTTACAATTCCCTGTTGACACGTGAAAATTTTAACTATATGATAGGAATTGTTGATAGATAGACGACTATAAATCATGGGAATAGGAGAATTAATATGGTAAAAGCAGCAGTTGTTAGAGATAATTCAGATGGATACGTTGATGTTAAAGATGTCAAACTTCGTCCAATTCACGAGGGTGAAGCTTTAGTTAAAGTTGAGTATTGTGGACTCTGTCATACCGACCTCCACGTTGCATCGGGTGACTTCGGTGAAGTTCCGGGCCGGATCATTGGTCATGAAGGAGTCGGACGTGTAACTCAAGTTGCTGACGACGTTACCGACTTAAAAGTTGGTGACCGAGTTTCAATCGCTTGGTTCTACTCAGCTGACGGTACTTGTGAGTACTGTGTTACTGGTAATGAGACCTTATGTCGTAACGTTAAAAACTCTGGTTTCACCGTTAACGGTGCCATGGCAGAAGAATGTATCGTTGATGCTAAGTACGCCGTTAAGGTTCCTGAAGGCTTGGACCCCGTTGAAGCAACTTCACTAACCTGTGCCGGTGTTACCACTTACAAAGCTTTAAAGATTGGTGACACGAGACCCGGCAAGTGGGTTGAAATCGTTGGTGCCGGTGGATTAGGTAACCTGGGTGTTCAACTTGCCAAAAACGTCTTTGGTGCTCCAGTTGTAGTTGTGGATGGAGATCCTAAGAAGTTAGAAGCTGCTAAAGAAAATGGTGCCGATGTTTTGATTAACAGACATGACGGTAACGTTGCCGAACAAGTTCAAGATAAAGTTGGTGGGGTTTACGATTCAATCGTTACTGCCGTTAACAAGGATGCTTTCACTCAATCAGTTAACGCTTTACGTCCTGACGGAACCTTAGTTGCGGTTGCTCTACCAAAGGGTGATATGGCACTTAACATCGACAAGACCGTTCTTGACGGTATTAAAGTTGCTGGTTCACTAGTTGGAACTAGACAAGATCTTAGAGAAACCTTCCAGTTCGGTGCTGAAGGTAAGGTTAAACCAATCGTTAGAACTGACAAGTTAGAAAATATCAACAACGTAATTGATGACATGAAGGCTGGTAAGATTGTTGGCCGTGTTGTTTTCGATTTCACTGGTGATGACAAATAAATTAAAATTATCAACTAACTTAAGAAGTAGAATTCATAGAATTCTGCTTCTTTTTTTAATAATTAGTCCTGGGTCCGTTATAATAGAAGAATAAAACTATTTTCAAATTCATAACGAACGAGGAATCATAATGACGGAACCAAAGTATAAAATTGCAATCCCAAATCAGGTCGTTGAACGTCTCCATATTAAGCCGGGAGCCAAATTGAACTTGACACTGCGAAGACAGGGCATGACGGTAGAGAAAGTTAACGATGGCACGCCGAATTCGTGGAACGTTTCGATCTGGTGGTCGCTGATTCCGGCGATGATGTCCGCGTTAATCGCACTGATCTTTTTTAAGTATCGGCACTTTCAGATCGTCCCCATCAGTGGTAAATATTCGATTGCCAGTGGCACCATTATATTGGGACTGTTTTTTGGTGCTTTACTGTTTACGATTTTTCTCATTAAAAGTCGCAAGAATCCACAAAATACCATTTATCGCAATATTTACTGGCGAAACTTTCCAACGATTGTTCTATCCTTTACTGCCAGTTTATTGGTTGGACTGCTTGGGGTATTTTGGATTCTGGGAATTGCTTTTAAAGGCGCCACTTTCGATGTGTATACGGCGACCATCATCATTGCCATTTTAGAGGGAATCGTGAACTACGTCATGATTAGTGTGGCAGTGGCTCTAACGCCAACTTTATTAGTCGATCTTTTGAACCTAATCATTGTTTCTGGTGTTCTGATCTCCATGTCGTCAAACAGTCATCGCTACTGGTGGCGCCATAATCTGAGCTTTTTGGGGACGAGTCGAGCAACCGACAGTTGGCAGTTTAACTTGACCATTATCTTTTCCGCTTTATTGATGTGGGCCGTGATTGATTTCTTGTTTGTTTCGTTAAAATCAGTTCAAAGACCAACCATTCAAACTTGGATTTTACGAACCCTTTTGACGTTAATGGCGTTTAACGTGGCCGCTATCGGGATTATTCCCAATGACATTCAGATTCCGTGGATGCATTTTTGGCACACTCAGTTTGGCTGGTCGTTAGTTTGGATTATTATTATTCTGATTGCTGGAATTCGTTGGCTTTGGCCTGGAATTTCTAAAAACTTCCTGAAAACGTCGTATTTGATTGGACTACTACTAGTGCTGGCCAGTATCCTCTTTCAAGTTGTGCACTACTTCTCACTAACAGCCTTTGAGATTACTTCGTTCACGTTGGCCTTTTCTTGGATTATGATGTTATTTCAGTACATCTTAGACGTCGTGAACAAGGGAACGCTTGATTTTACCGTGACGCTCGCTAAAAATAACAAACAAAATTCATGAAATAAATAACGTGATATCCTACAATTAGTTCATGGAGGTGTTAAGTATGAGTAGAGATTTAGAATCAAAAGTACGTTTAAATAATGGCGTTGAAATGCCCCAATTAGGAATGGGTGTTTGGAAGAGTGATAATAAAACCGCCGCTCAATCCGTTGAATGGGCACTAAATGATGGTTATCGAGCAATCGATACCGCTAAACAATATGGAAATGAAGCCGGTGTTGGTGAAGGTCTGAAAAAGGGTCTGACTGACAACGGATTAAAACGTGAAGATGTTTTTCTAACGACTAAAGTATTTAATGGTGATCAAGGATACGATTCAACTCTTGAAGCTTTTGAAGGCCAACTAAAGCGTCTTCAAACCCCATACGTTGACTTGTTACTAATTCACTGGCCAGTTAATGGCAAGTACAAGGAAACTTGGCGCGCTCTTGAAAAGATTTACCATGAAGGTAAAGCACGTGCCATTGGAGTTTCAAACTTCAATATTCGTCGTCTAAGAGATTTGATGAAGCATGCTTCCGTAAAGCCAGCTGTCAACCAAATGGAATTTCATCCCTTAGAACAAGAAGCTGACATTAAAGAATACTGTGACTTAAATGACATTAAACTTGAAGCATGGTCACCACTTGGTGGTGGAGCCGCTTTAAACAATCCACTTGTTAAGAAGGTTGCTGAAAAGTACGGTAAATCAACCGCACAAATCATCATTCGTTGGGACATGCAACGAGGCATTATCTCAATTCCAAAGTCAGCTCACGAAAAATACATTAAAGCCAATGCTGACATCTTTGACTTTGAACTTGACGATGATGACATTCGCCTAATTAATAGCCTTAACGTTGATAAGCGTTCAATTTGGTACGGTGACTTCCGTTGGAATGGGAATCCTGATGCTCCAGTTGACACTGTTGACCAATGGGATGACTAATTTAGTCAAAAGAGAAGCGTGTGCTTCTTTTTTTTATTGGTTGTGATTGTGACTGATAGCCTTTTTATTAAGATTTCGTTATAATGAAATTGTAAATAAATTAACAAAGGGAGAATTATTATGATTATTAAAGCAATTAAAAGTGCCCTTAACGTAACCAAAAAGCATTTTTGGATTTTGTTAGCAATGGTTGTTCCTGCGATCTTAATATCCGCTGTTCTGGGTGGATTGGTTAGCAGCCTGCAAAATTCTGAGGCTTTGAGTTTAAGTTATAGTTTGGGTGCCAGTTTTAGTATCTGGTTAATCTCGATCATCGTTGGAATTATTGGGATTGTATTATTTGAGTCAGCAGCGATGGGGTACCTGACTGGTGACGAGACCAATACGTTTAAATTTGAAGATGCCTTTGTGGCATTTAAACAAGGAAATACATGGTTAGTGGCAGCACTGTATGCCGCTTTTATGGATTTGATTAGTTTCATTTTTGGTGCATTATTTGTTGCCTCCGCTGGCGTTATTAGTGCTTCATTTGTTCCTCGAGTCTTTGGTTTTAACACCACCACCGCTCAAGTGGTCGCTTTGATCATTGTTGGAATTGTGATTCTAGCATTAGTTGGAATTGCTTGGATCTTTGTTGCCACTGGGTTAGCGTTCATTTACTTAACCTACTTTGATGCTCAACGAGATGGTAAAAAGGTTCACTTGATGGATGGCTTTTCAGCTTCATGGAAACTCATGACTGGCAATCGTTGGGGGCTGATTGGTTTGAAAGTTTTGAACCTAATCATTGCCATCGTAACCTACGCGGTAATTGTCCTGGTAGGTGCACTTCTCTGGTGGATCTTTGCCTCAATGTTGACATGGACCGTCTTTGCAATTGTGCTTGAAGTCATTTTGACGGTGCTCGCCATCGCAATTTCAATCTTTTACATGGTGTGGTTCTCAATGGCTAACATTAAATTCTACGAAGAAATTAAATAGTTAATCATTAGTTACAAAAAGAGAAGCAAGTTGCTTCTCTTTTTTTACGTTGTCAAAAAGAACTCGGCGTGTAATAATTCTAGTAACGAAAAATGGAGGAATACATATGATTGCAAATGCAATGACAAAGTCGTGGGGAATCGTTAAGAAGAACTGGTGGATGATGTTTTTAATGGGCATCCCAGCTGGGGTCGTGGGAGCTTTTTCGGATCCAATGATGTTGTTCAAGCTTCAAGGCATGCAAAGAGCCCTTTTCTCAATCTTTGAATTAATCGTTGGTCTGGTGGGGATCTTATTTTCTGCCTCTCTGGCCATGGGATACGCCAAGAGTATTCAAAATGATAGTTTTAAGTTTAAGAATGCTTTTGTGGCTTTTAATCGTAAGTATAATTGGCCTGTCATCATTCTGGTAGGACTATTAATGACACTTGCAGAGGCCTTTGCAACCCTCCTATTGATTGTTCCCGGCGTCATCTTGTCGGTTGGATGGGGTCTTTGGATGTATTCGTATCAAGATGAAATTGAGACCGGAAAAGAAGTTGGGATTACTCAAGCATTTACCGATGCTTGGCAAACAACGAAGGGTTACAAGTGGAACTTTTTTTATCTGCAGCTGTTATTTTTCTGTATGTATTTCGTATTAACCATTTTGATGACAGCCGTTACAACCGTTGTGAAGGGTAATTCTATTTTAGCCGCGGTGGTTTCTGTAATTGTATATGTTCCAATGATTTTCATTAGTTTCTGGAATTCAGCGGCTCAAATCATTTTCTACCGTGAAATTAAAAATAAATAAGTGTCAAAAAAGCGTTCATCATTTGATGAACGCTTTTCATTTCTTAATTTCTATTTAAATAGGGTGTTAATTTGATCATACTCGGCGTGGCTAAGTTCAATGTCTAACGCTTTAGCATTGCTTTTGACTTGCTCTGGCTTTTTGGCACCCGGAATAACAACCGTGATGTCAGGATTCTTGATGTACCAAGCAATGACGATTTGAGCAACGGTAGCGTCATGCTTGTCGGCAATTGGCTTTAGTTGGTCAACTTTTTCAACAATCTTTTTGAACTCTTTGCCTTTAAAGTCGGGATTGTCATGTCTGATATCATCCTTTGGGAACTTAGTTTCTTTGCTGTACTTGCCGGTCAAGAGTCCAGATGCAAGTGGGAAGAATGGAACAAATGAAATATCGTGTTCCTTTAGATATGGGAATCTTTCTCTTTCGGCTGAGCGATCAATCAAGTTGTATTCTTCTTCATCAATATCAACCAGTCCGTCAAGGTTGGCCTGCTTTAATTGTTTCATTGACATGTTTGAAACTCCGATGGCACGAATCTTACCGGCTTTTTTCATTTCGTTTAAAGCAGCCACTGATTCGTTTAATGGGGTGTGATCATCTGGAAAATGGATGTAGAAGATATCAACGTAGTCGGTTTGAAGTCGTTTCAAACTATCTTCGACGCATTGTTTTAAGTATTCCGGAGAGTCATCAATAACAACGCTTCCATCGCTTTGAACCTTTTGACAACCCTTAGTAGCGATCTGAATCTTAGAACGATCGTATCCCTTGATGGCTTCACCGATTAGTTTTTCTGATTCGCCCATGCCATACGCAAAGGCAGTATCTAGCAGGGTAATGCCAGAGTCTAAAGCTGTTTTAACGATTTCGATTCCGGTTTGGTCACTTAAGTTTGGAAATAAGTTGTGACCACCAACGGCATTAGTGCCTAAACCTAGTGGGACGGTCGTTACGTCTGATTTACCAATTTCTACTGTTTTCATGTTAAATTCCTCCATTACTGATTGAGTTCTGCTTTAATCTCAGGTTGGGCAAGCAAATAGTGATAGATAATGATCGCTTGATTATGCTTTGTATCCTTTGCTCCGTACAATAAAATTACATTACCAGATTTTAAATGGGTGGAAATTAATGATATAAATCCGGGCATTTGTGGATTATTTTTTAGTTCATCCAAATACTTTTGTTTGAATTCCTCAAACTTGGCGGGGTCGTGTCCGAACCATTTTCTTAGTTCGGTACTTGGAGCGATTGATTTGAACCAAATATCTAGATCGGCGTTAACCTTCGAGATTCCACGAGGCCAGAGACGATCAACTAGGATTCGGTATCCATCCTTATCGACGGGCTTGGTATAGATTCGTTCAAGCTTCAATTCCATTTTTCTTACCTACCTTCATTGATTATTTGATCTCTTATACTATAAGCAAGTATACGATACCTTGGTGCCCAAACGTTAGAATTTAGTCTTCAATGTGGTAAAATCAAGTGTAAAAAAATTAAGGAGGGACAGTATCATGGTTAGAAAAAATCGGATTTCGGATGGTATTTCCAAATTGCACGGTTCGGCCAATGAATTCTTGAAAAAATTTCAAACTGAAATCGATGAAAAACGACATCCTAATAAACAGAGAGTGATTGATGGGACAGATATTGAGCTGGCGCCACGGCAAAAGATTGAACGTCATCGTTATCCAGATTTGGTGGACTATGGCACCTATTATTCCGCAATCATGGATAATGGGCATACTGTTCTGGTCAACCCAGATTACCTTGAGTACAGCGTTGAGGTTATGCCCGGTTCCTATGATCAAGAGCATCATTTCATAAATGACACTAATCACTGGCGGATGTATTATGTTGATGGTGTTGGAATCGATCGTTACTCGGCTCCCATCCCAGAATCCTATGATTATCTACAGGATATGGATAATGATGAGGCCGATAAATTCCCAGGAATTCCCGGAGATCGATACGGAAATCGATGGGCGATTGGGTATAATTCAAAGGATAAAATCCTGTTAGTAAGTAGCGAGGCACTCAGTTTGAATAAACGTTAAGATGTTACCAAACGTCACATTTGTAACGTAAAACTAAATTTTGTGAGATGAAAATATGGAACAGTTAAGCATTGATAAAATAATGGAAATTCTTCCAAACCGTAACCCAACTTTATTTGTGGACCGAGTGGATCAGCTAACTCCGGGCGAGTCAATTGATGCCGTAAAGAACGTCACCGCTAATGAAAATTATTTTCAGGGTCATTTTCCCGGATTTCCACTAATGCCAGGAGTTTTAATTGTTGAGACCTTATCGCAGGTGGCGTCAATCCTCATTTTGAAATCGCTTGATGTTGATCCTAAAAGTAAGGTTACTAAACTTAACAAAACTAAAAATGTGAAGTTTAGACACATGGTTCGACCCGGCGACACTTTGAAAGTTCACGTTGATTTAAAAGAAGTTAACGATGGAACCTACACGATGGTGGCTGATAGTGAAGTTAATGGCGATAAAGCTTGTTCGGCCACGCTTGAATTCTCGTTAGCTGACCGGGTCGATTAAGTAGGTGATAAGTAGTGAGTGCTTTTAAAATTATTTCAAGCGCCAAAAGTGTTCCTGAAGAGGTCGTCACTAATGACGACCTGGCTAAGATTATGGACACCTCTGATGAATGGATCAAGAGACGAACGGGCATTTCAAGTCGGCACATTGCGGTTAATGAATCTACAACGTCAATGAGTGTGGAAGTGGCTAAAAAGCTTTTGAAAAGTTCTGGGACTGATCCTAAAGACTTGGATTATGTAATTGTGGCCACCATGTCATCTGATTATCAGACTCCATCGACGGCTGCTAGCGTTCAGGGTGCGATTAACGCTACCAATGCGGTGGCGTTTGATATTGATGCCGCATGTACGGGTTTTGCGTTTGGAACGTCAATTCTTAATTCGTTGTTAGCAAAAAAGAACGGTAGTTGTGGGATTTTGATTGGTGCGGAAGTATTAAGTAAGTTTTTGGACTGGTCAGATCGATCAACTGCCGTGCTTTTTGGTGATGGAGCCGCTGGAATCTTGGTTAAAAATGATCCTAGTTCTGATTCGAAGATCTTAGGAGAGTCCCTTCAAACTTATGGTGATTTGGGGTCAGCTTTAACAGCTGGACACTTTCCCTGCGTTACACCATTTGGGAAAAGTACCAATCAGGAAAATCGGTTCTTTAAGATGGATGGTCATAAAGTGTTTAACTTTGCGTTAAAGAGGGTTCCCAGTTCAATTAAAATAGCACTAACAGATGCTCATTTAGCTTTAGATGATATTGATGTTTTTGTCATGCATCAAGCTAATGCCAGAATTATTACTAGCGTTGTTAGAAGGCTTGATTTGCCGAAAAGTCGGTTCCCAATTGATATTGATGAATATGGGAATACAGCGGCAGCTAGTGAACCACTGCTATTGGCAGATTTGCTTACAAGCGGTAAAATTCAAAGAGGAAACAAAGTTGCCCTTGTCGGTTTTGGTGGCGGATTAACTACTGGAACTGTTATAATTAATTATTGAGGACAAACAAATTTTATTAAATGGAGTGATTATTTATGGCTGAAAAAGCAGATAAGAATCAGATTTTTGACAAGATTAAGGCGGTTGTTACCGACCAAACCGATATCAACCCCGATGACATTAAAATGGACGCCAACTTCAAAGATAACTTGGATTTAGATTCATTAGATATCTTTGAAATTGTGGATGCCCTAGAAGATGCCTATGACATCGAAATTGATAGTGATGAGGGCATGGAGACGGTTTCTGACCTAGTTGATTATGTTGCAAAGCAAATTGACGAAAAGAACGATAAATAATAAAGTGTTTTTTATTTTAGGAGTGTTTTAAATTTTGAAAATCGGTTATTTATTCAGTGGCCAGGGACAACAGTTTGCTAACATGGGATCTGACTTGTATCAAAATAACGATACCTATAAAAACGTGGTCGATACCGCGTCGCATACTTTAAATCTTGATCTATCCGATCCGAAGGTTTTTGACGATCCTGAAAATACTCAGATTGCCATTTTGACTTTGAGTTATGGGATTTACCAGATTTTAGCTGGCAAGCTTCCTAAAGCGCAGGCAATGATGGGTCTTAGTTTAGGCGAGTATAGTGCTTTAGTATCTGCTAAAGCACTATCTTTTCAATCAGGATTAAAATTAGTGCGTGACCGAAGCCACTACATGGATGAAGCCGGAAAGCAAAATCCCGGTTCAATGGCTGCTGTGTTAAAGGTTGAGCCCCAAGTGGTGGTTGACGTAACTAACGAAGTTGATGGAGCATACCCAGCTAATTTCAATACCAGCGAACAAACTGTGATTGGTGGGACTGAGTCTGGGGTCAAAACAGCTAGTGCAGAACTTAAGAACCGGGGAGCAAAGCGAGTCGTTCCCTTAAAAGTTGCCGTTTCTTCACATACTCCGCTGATGCAACTAGCTAGTGATTTGCTTTCAAAACGAATGGAGAATGTTGCCTTTAAAACCCCGGAGGTTCCAGTTATTAGTAATACTGACGTTGACCTGTTTAACAAGGATAACCTCTCCGATACGTTAACCCGACAGTTGGTCAATCCAACCCACTTTAAAGCGGATCTAGAATTCATGGTCAAAAACTACGGAGTAGATACGCTGATTGAAATCGGGCCAGGGAACACACTGACTAAATTTGCCAAAAAGACACTTAAAGATGTCGATTCTTATAGCGTTGACAGTTTAAAGAAATTAAATGATTTACAAGCAAAACTTGGTTTGGAGGACTAATTCATGACAACGAAAAATGACAAAAGCACGGTTTTAATTACCGGTGCTACTAAGGGAATTGGTCTGGCAACTGCCAAACGATTAGCAAAAGATCCACATAATTTTGTGATTGTGAATTCTCATCGAGAATTAAGTGATGACGAAGTAAAAGATTTAAAGTCACAGTTTGACACTGAGATTGAGATCTTGATTGGCGACGTTTCAAAAGAAGAAGACGCTGAGTCAATGGTGAACCAGATCTTAGATGAACATGATCATCTCGATGTATTGGTTAATAATGCTGGGATTACCAGGGACAAACTCTTAACGCGGATGAGCGAAGAGGATTTTAAAGCTGTGTTAGACACCAACCTCGTTGGAACGTTTAATATGACTAAGTATGCCTTAAAGACAATGCAAAAGAAACGAGCTGGTGTTATCATCAACACTTCCAGTATTTCGGGACTTCACGGAAATATGGGACAGGCTAATTATTCGGCAAGCAAATCAGGGATTGTTGGTTTAACAAAGACGACGGCACAAGAGGGATCACTTAGAGGGGTTCGTTGTAACGCCGTTGCTCCTGGTATGATCAAGACCGACATGACGGCCAAATTGAGTGACAAAATTATTTCGAGGTGGGAAGATACCATTCCCCTTCATCGTTTTGGAAGTGCTGAAGAAGTAGCCGAAACAATCGAGTTTTTGATTAATAATCAATACATTACCGGACAGGTAATCACTGTTGATGGCGGACTCACAATGTAGTTCCGTTTATTTAAGGGAGGATTCAATTGGGTAATAGAGTTGTTGTTACGGGCATGGGTGCAGTAACCCCAATCGGGAACGATGCTGAGACTTTTATTGATAATTTGTTGGCTTCAAAGGTTGGAATCGAAAAAATCACTAGTTTTGACACCTCTGAGATTAAAGCTCACGTGGCAGCCGGCGTAAAGGACTTTGATCCAAGCAAACGCTTAGCTAAACGAGACTATCATCGAGTAGATCCATTTGCGCAATACGCACTTTACAGTGCCGTAGAAGCAATGGACCAAGCTGGGTTGAAACGAGGAGAATATGATGGAAAGGATCTTGGCGTCATCTACGGATCTGGGATTGGTGGTATTAGTACCATCGAGACGCAGGTTCTAAAAATGTACAAAAAGGGTCCCAGACGTCTTTCCCCGTTATTTATCCCAGAAACCATTATTAATATGGCTGCTGGCAATATTTCGATCTACTTTGGCGCTAAAAACACCAGTAAAGCCGTGGTTACAGCTTGTGCAACTGGAACCAACGCGATTGGCGATGCTTATGAATACCTTAAAGCTGGCAAGGCTAAAATGATGATCGCTGGTGGATCAGAGGCAGCAATTACTCCGGTTGGAATTTCAGCCTTCGCGGCCCTAACAGCTCTTTCTTCAAGTGAAGATCCAGCTCACGCTTCCATGCCATTTGATAAAGATCGGGACGGTTTTGTAATGGGCGCTGGTGCTGGAACCTTAGTGCTTGAAGATTACGATCACGCCAAAGCGCGTGATGCACATATTTTGGGTGAAATCGTTGGCTACGGCCAAACGAGTGACGCTTACAACCTTACTGCTCCGGATCCAGATGGGGAAGGGGCGATTGGGGCCATGCAACAAGCATTGGATGAAGCTCACATCAAGACTTCCGATCTTGATTACATTAATGCCCATGGCACAGCAACTCAATCTAATGATGTTTCTGAGTCAAAGGCCATTAGCAAGTTGTTTAAAGATAATGACCACGTCTTGGTTAGTTCAACCAAAGGGATGACTGGTCATGCCCTTGGAGCTGCCGGGGCCATTGAGGCCGTGGCAATTCTTGGAGCCATGAAGCACAGTCAAATGCCAGTGAACGTTGGTGTCAGTACCCAGGATCCAGAAAGTCATATCAAGCTAGTGGATAAAGAGAATGCTAAAAGACCGGTCAATACCGCCATTAGTAATTCATTTGGATTTGGTGGTCATAACGCGGTCATTGCGATAAAGAAGTGGAATCAATAATGAATGAAAAAGACATTGAAAAATTAATAACTAAATTTGATAAGTCCAACTTACAAGAATTAAAAATTGACGAAAACGGTCAACAACTTTATTTCTCAAAGATTGACAGTCATTCTAAACCAGTCACCCACGTTGAAAAAACGAGTGATGATAAATCGGATGAAAATCAGGAAAAGCTTCAGTTGAATGCACCTACTAGTGGTAATTATCAACTAAAGGCACCGATGGTGGGAATATTGTATTTTGCTCCTAGTCCTGAAAAGCCCGACTTCAAAAAAGATGGTGATCGCGTTCAAAAGGGTGAAACGGTTTGTATCATTGAGGCCATGAAGATGGTCAATGAAGTTAAAAGTCCGGTGAGCGGAACCATCGTGAAACGCCTAGTGGATAATGGCTCCATGGTTGAGTATAACGAACCAGTTTATGAGATTAAGGAGGATTAGTTATGGCATTGAATGTTAATGATTATATCCCTCAACGTCCACCAATTCAGATGATCGATAAGATTGACACCATTACCCCGGGAGCGGGAGCCGAGGCCACTAAGATGTTGGCAGGAAACGAATGGTACTTTGCAAATCAAGGTAATCATCCGACACTGCCACGTCCGTTGGTGCTTGAGTCAATGGCTCAGACTGGAGTGGTTGCTCTCTTATCAATGCCAGAATACAAGGGTAAAAACGCCTTTTTTGGTGGAATCAAACAAGCTGAGTTTAAAGATGATTTTCGACCGGGCGATGTTTTACATTTAAAGGTTGATTTATTAAAGGTTAAACATAATATTGGAATTGGAAAAGGTGTTGTCACTAGGGACGGACAAGAAATCGCTAATGCAACGTTGATGTTTGCGGTTGAATCATAGTGAGTGAAAGGTGATTTAATGTTTAAAAAGGTACTGGTGGCTAATCGGGGCGAGATTGCAGTCCAGATTATCCGTGCGCTTCATGATATGAATATTAAGGCAGTGGCAGTGTATTCAACTGCTGACGCTGATAGTTTATTCGTAAAATTGGCCGATGAGTCAGTCTGTATCGGTGGACCATTTCCAGACGAGTCATATCTCAATATGGCAGCAATTGTTGATGCAGCGGTACTTACTGGTTGCGATGCTTTGCACCCGGGATATGGCTTTTTGTCTGAAAACGCTGATTTTGCGGAACTTTGCAATCAGTGTGGCATTAAGTTTATCGGTCCAAGTGCTAAGGTCATAAATTTGATGGGTAACAAGGGAAACGCCAAGGAAGCCATGAAAAAAAGTGGTGTGCCAACGATTCCTGGCAGTGATGGTTTTATTGACTCCGTGGAACAAGCCAAAGAAGTCGCTCATCAAATTGGTTATCCAGTAATGCTGAAGGCTGCTGCCGGCGGTGGTGGTAAGGGCATCCGAAAAGTTGCTGATGACGATGAACTAGCTAAGGCTTTTCAGGATACGAAACGGGAGGCTAAACTTTCCTTTGGCGATGACCGATTATACATGGAAAAAGATCTAAACGACGCCAAGCACATTGAGATGCAAGTCATTGCCGATGAGCATGGTAACGTTGTTTATTTCCCCGAACGTGATTGTTCACTTCAACGTAATCACCAGAAGATCATTGAAGAAAGTCCATGTTCTGAAATCACTTCCGCAAAGCGCCAAGAACTTGGTCAGATCGTCGTTAACGCCACCAAGGGAATCCAGTATACAAATACAGGTACATACGAGTTCTTAATGGATCAGGATCACAACTTCTACTTTATGGAAATGAACACCAGATTGCAGGTTGAGTACACCATTACCGAAGAAGTTGCCGATGTGGAAATCATTAAAGCTCAGATCTTAGTTGCAGAAGGTGAAAAATTACCCTTCACGCAGGCTGATTGTGACGTAAAAGGCTACGCTTTGGAGTGTCGAATTGATGCAGAAGATCCCAGCAATAATTTTGCCCCATCGCCGGGTAAGATTACGAGTTTGCACCAGACTTATGGTACAAAGGGAGTTCGAGTGGACTCTGGCATTGGACAAAACGACGTCATTTCGCCCTACTACGATTCAATGATTGCCAAAATCATTGTTCACTTGTCCACTAAGAAACAGGCTGTCCATAAGATGCGTCGGGTTCTTAATGAGTTTCACATTGAAGGGGTCAAAACCAACCGAGATTTCTTGATTGCTTTACTAAATGACAAGCATTTCTTGGCTGGGGATTTTAACAATAATTACATTGAAAGTACGTTCTTAAAAGAATGGATGAAGAAACATGGCAAAAAGTGATTTTGAGAATTTGAATTCTGATGAGCTGACCAAAAGAATGGATCAGATTCCTGATGATATTTGGGTGAAATGTCCTTATTGTGGGACTACTTTTTACAAAAAGAAACTTGGTAAGTACAAAGAATGCCCAAATTGTGGCTATGCTTTTCGGATTGGAGCCAAAGAACGCATCCAAATGATGTGCGACGACTTTGCACCCATTAATACTGATTTAAAGGCTTCCAAAAAATTTAAAGACGATAAGTACGTGGCAAAACTAAAGAAGGCCAGAGAGATTACTGGGATAAACGAAAGTGTCCTATCGGGAATCGGAACGATCAACGGTGTCAAAGTTGCGGTTGCAGCGATGGACTGGCGTTTTATTATGGCCAGTCTAGGGACAGCTACTGGAGAGATCTTGGCTCGTTTATTTGAAACGGCTACTAAAAAGGGCCTGCCGGTGATTGTCTTCACTGCTTCTGGGGGTGCGCGAATGCAGGAGGGAATTCATTCCTTAATGCAGATGGCCAAGGTCTCTGAGGCTGTGGCTGAACACAGTAAGGCTGGGTTGCTTTACATCAGTGTGCTTGGCGATCCTACCACTGGTGGTGTGACCGCCAGCTTTGCCATGCAGGGTGATATTTTGTTGTCAGAACCCCATGCTTTGATTGGTTTTGCTGGTCGTCGGGTGATTGAAAAAACGATCCAACAGCGTCCGCCAAAGGACTTTCAGCGGGCTGAAACGTTGCTTAAAAATGGCTTCTTGGACGATGTCATTAAACGTTCTGAATTGAAAGAAACGTTAGGGAAGTTACTAAAATGGCATCAGGTAGGTGATCTTAATGGCTAAAAAAACGGCATGGGATAAGGTGCTGGCCGCTAGAGCTGCCAAAAAAATTGGGGTTGATGATTTAATCAACGGCATTACCGATGATTTTATGGAACTTCATGGTGACCGGGCCTATGGTGATGATCCGGCTGTTTATGGTGGGATTGGCACCATGGACAACATTGCCACTACGTTTGTGGGGATTAGAAAGGGATCAGACCTGAACTCTAACATTGAACGGCACTTTGGTTCAGCTGAACCAGACGGGTATCGGAAGGCGCTCCGTCTGATGAAACAAGCCGAAAAGTTTAACCGACCGATTGTCACCTTGATCAATACACCGGGAGCCTATCCTGGCGTTGATGCTGAGTATCATGGAATTGGTTATACGATTGCTCAATTAATCTTACAAGGAATGCAACTAACCGTTCCTTATATTAGTGTGATCGTTGGCGAAGGTGGCAGTGGTGGTGCTTTAGCACTGGCTGTCGGTGATTGTGTCTGGGCCTTTGAGGATAGTATTTATTCGGTGCTCTCACCCGAAGGTTACGCCACGATTTTGTGGAAAGACCCCAGTCGGATGAAAGAAGCTGCTTCAGTGATGAAATTAACGCCGGATGATTTGTTGTCCGAGGGAATCATCGATCGGATTATTCCCGAAGCTGATACGGTTGATGGTTTCGAACGTTTCAGAGGTGATCTGGTTAAAAAAATTAGGGAATTAAATGCATTATCTAAGGATGATTTGGTTGCTAAGCGACTTTCCCGTTACCGAAATTTTTAATGAATGAATTAATTTTTTGATATAATGATGTAAATTAGATATTTGGTTCTAGGAGGATTTTGAAGATGGCTGATTTATTAAAAGGAAAAAAAGTTGTTGTGATGGGTGTGGCGAATAGAAAAAGTATTGCTTGGGGATGTGCACAAGCAATTAAGTCACTTGGAGCTCAAGTTATTTTGACATACCAAAATGATCGTTTAAAGAAGAGTATTGAGAAGACCATTGGTGATGAAGAGTTCCCACTGGTTGAATGTGACGTGGCCGAAGATGCTAACGTCCAAAAGGCTTTTTCCGAAATTCATGACCGTTTTGGAAACATCGATGGGGTTATTCATGCCATTGCTTTTGCTGACAAAGAAACCCTTCAAAATGGTGTGATTAACACCAAAAAAGATGGTTACAACTTAGCCGAAGACATTAGTGCGTACTCATTTATCTCAGTTACTCGTTATGCCAGCAAGATTATGAACAAACCTGGTAGCATTTTAACGTTAACTTATATGGGTTCAACTCGTGCCATTCCTGATTACAACATGATGGGAATTGCTAAGGCATCCCTTGAATCAGCTATGCGTTACCTTGCTTCTGAACTTGGTAAAGACCAGATTCGAGTAAACGCAATTTCTGCTGGAGCCGTTAAAACTTTGGCTGTTACTGGGATTAAGGGTCATCGTGATCTTCTTAAAATGTCACAATCATTCACCGTTGATGGTGAGAATGTAACAACTGATCAGATTGGTAACGTTGCTGCTTTCTTAGTTAGCGATTTATCAACCGGAGTTACTGGTGACATTATCTACGTTGACAAAGGCGTCCACTTACTTGCCTAAAACCAATTAAATAAATCTAAATATCCCATGGCCTAAAAATGGCTATGGGATATTTTTTTTGCTTAAGAGCGTGATTTGAAACATGATTACACATTAAAACAAGTGTAACCAGATACATACTTGCTTTAAAATGCTGATATGATAGGCTTTTATGTCAGAATCATTCTAACTAGAATGGTTTTTGATTGCTAAATAACGAAAACTTGTTGAATATGAACACATGGTAATTACTCGAAATACCATGCTTGAATCAAATTAGATTAATAGAGGTGAATAATTTGAGTTTAATGAACGCAAAAGAAATTATGGATCTGATTCCTAATCGTTATCCGATTTTATTTATTGATCGGGTCGATGCGATGGACCCAGGTAAGTCAATTACGGCTACCAAGAATGTTACAATTAACGAAAATTATTTCCAAGGACATTTTCCTGGTAATCCGGTTATGCCCGGTGTTTTGATTATTGAATCAATGGCTCAGGTGGCTTCAATTTTGATTTTGAAGTCGCCCCAGTTTAAGAACAAAACGGTTTATATGGGTAGCATTCGCAACGCGAAGTTCAGAAAGATGGTGGAGCCCGGTGATGTTCTACGCTTTGAGGTTAAGATTGATAAGGTTAGAGGAAGTGCCGGATCAGTTTCGTGTGTGGCATACGTTGGCGATAAAAAGGCTTGTGACGCTCAGTTGACCTTTATCGTAAGTAACAAGGAAAGAGAACAATAAAATAGGTAATAGGAGTCGCAAATGGGTAGTTTTTCAATCTTAGAAACGGCAAGGTCAACGCCCAATAATGTTGTTACTAATCATGATTTAACTAAAATCATGGATACCTCTGATGAGTGGATCAAACGACGGACCGGTATTCACGCCCGTCACATTTCTAAGTCAGAGACTAATACTTCCATGTGTACTGATGTTGCAACTAAGCTCATTAATAAGGCCAATATTTCTGCAAGTGACGTTGATTTCATCATCGTAGCCACCATGTCATCAGACTTTCAAACTCCCTCAACTGCAGCAGCGGTTCAAGGAAATCTTTATGCCGACAATGCAATTGCCTTTGATCTAAACGCCGCTTGTTCCGGATTTGCTTACGGAATTTACGTCTTGAATGCGTTGCTTGCAAATAAGCCACATGCAAAGGGAATTTTAATTGGCGGTGAGAAGCTAAGCAAGTACATTGATTGGTCAGACCGTTCGACGGCGGTCCTGTTTGGGGATGGTGCTGCGGGAATTCTAGCTACCAACGATGGAAGTGAGTCAAAAGTACTTGCTAGTGACTTAGAAACAGTTGGAGAACTTGGTAATTCGCTAACGGCTGGGCACTTCGCTGATGATACACACCAGCCGTATTTCAAGATGGATGGTCATGAAGTATATCGTTTTGCTACTCAAAGAGTTCCCAAGTCCATCAAACTGGCGCTTTCAAAGGCAAACATTGGCTTAAGTGATGTGAAGTACTTTATCGTTCATCAAGCAAATGAACGAATTATTAAAAGTATTGCTAACAAATTAGGTTTATCGATGGAAAAGTTTCCCGTTAATATCAATAAGTATGGCAATACCGCTGCGGCAAGCGAACCACTGCTATTAAGTGAAATAGTAGAGGAGCATCAGATTAACCGTGGTGACAACCTTGTTTTAACCGGTTTTGGTGGGGGATTAACCATTGGAACCGTAGTAATTAGATACTAAATACAAAAAATATTATGGAGTGATAAATTATGGCAGATCAAAACGAAATTTTTAACAAAATCAAGGACTTAATCGCAAAACAAACTGATGTACCAGCATCAGACATCAAGATGGACACTAATCTTAAGGAAGACGTTGATATTGATAGTCTTGACTTTTTTGAAGTGGTTGACGGACTTGAAAATGAATATGACATCGAAATTGAAAGTGATGAAGACATCAACACCGTCCAACAATTAGTTGACTACATTCAAAAGAAGATTGCGGAGAACGATAAATAATCAGTAAAATTATTTATTTGAACAGGAGGAAATCATTTGAGTAATCGAGTAGTTGTAACAGGGATGGGAGCTGTCACCCCCATCGGAAATGATGCCGAAACCTTTTCCAACAATTTGTTTAACTCTAAAGTGGGCATTGCACCAATTACCAAATTTGATGCTAGTAACACGGGTGTAACGGTAGCTGCTGAAGTTAAAGACTTTGATCCAAGCAAGCGTTTAGATAAACGTGCCTACAAACGAATTGATCTTTTTTCACAGTACGCTTTGTACAGTGCTAAAGAGGCCATGGATCAAGCTGGCCTGAAACAGGGTGATTACGAACCTGAGGACCTTGGTGTCATGTACGGAAATGGAATTGGTGGTCTTACTACCATTGAGAGTGACATCATCAAGATGCACGAAAAGGGACCAAAGCGAGTTTCACCACTTTTTGTTCCGAAAGCCATTGCTAACATGGCAGCTGGAAATGTTTCCATGTACTTTGATGCGGAAAACACGTCTCAGACCATTGTGACGGCTTGTGCTTCAGCTAATAATGCCATTGGAAACGCCTTTGAACTAATTAAACAAGGGAAAGCCAAGATGATGATTGCTGGTGGAACTGAAGCTGCCATCACCGAGATTGGAATTGCTGGATTTGCTAAATTGACCGCTCTTTCAACCGCTGAAAAAGTAGAAGATGCCTCAATGCCATTTGATAAAGACCGCAATGGCTTTGTCATGGGAGAAGGGGCTGGTACTCTTATACTTGAGGATTATGACCATGCTAAAGCGCGTGGTGCTAATATTTTGGCCGAAGTGGTTGGATACGGTGCTACTAGTGATGCGTACCACATGACTGCTCCGAACCCCTCTGGGAAAGGTGCCATTAGAGCAATGAAGGAAGCCATTGACGAAGGTCACATTAAAACTAGTGAACTTGATTATGTTAATGCGCACGGTACCAGTACGCACGCTAATGACGTGGCTGAAGCTGGTGCGATTGAAAAGTTGTTTAAAGATAACGATCACGTCAAGGTTAGTTCCATTAAAGGAATGGTAGGACACTCATTGGGAGCTGCTGGTGGACTTGAAGCGGTTGCTTTAGTTGCTGCCCTTCAAAATGATCAGATGCCAGTTAACGTGGGGATGAAGCATAAGGATCCTGAGATTCACGTTGATTTGGTTAATGAAGATAACAAAAAGGCACCCGTTAATACTGCAATTAGTAATGCCTTTGGCTTTGGTGGTCACAATGCGGTAATTGCAATGAAGAAGTGGAATGAAGATTAGTGAATGAACAAGATATTGAAAAATTAATTGATAAATTTGAGCAATCGAGTTTACAAGAAATTAAGATTAATCAGAATGAAGGGGCCGTTTACTTATCCAAAATTCCTGATCACGACAGCTTGCATGCAAGTGAGTCAGTTAATGAATCCAGAAAGCCGGCTCAACTTGAATCTGCGTCAATTGATGCAACTGACGACTCCGATAATTATCAATTGAAAGCTCCAATGGTTGGAATTCTTTATTACGCTCCAAGCCCAGAAAAGGCCGACTTTAAGCAAGATGGTGATCACGTTAAAAAAGGTGAGACCGTTTGTGTAATTGAAGCCATGAAGTTGGTTAATGAGGTTAAAAGTCCAGTGAGTGGGACCATCGTTAAACGAATGCCTGAAAGTGGTTCGATGGTGGAATACAATGAACCAATTTTTGAAATTAAGGAAGACTAGAAAGCTCAATTCATATTATTTTAAAAAGGTGATTTAATGTTTAAAAAAGTGCTGGTTGCAAACCGCGGTGAAATCGCAGTTCAGATCATCCGTGCACTTCACGAAATGAATATCAAGGCGGTGGCGGTTTATTCAACCGCTGATGCTGATAGTTTATTCGTAAAATTAGCTGACGAATCCGTATGTATTGGTGGACCGTTTCCAGATGAGTCATACCTAAACATGGCAGCAATTATTGATTCCGCGGTTCTTTGCGGATGTGATGCGCTCCATCCTGGGTATGGCTTTTTGTCTGAAAATGCTGATTTTGCTGAATTATGTGAACAGTGCGGAATTAAATTTATTGGTCCCACCGCTTCAGTAATTAATCTGATGGGGAATAAGGGTAATGCCAAAGAAGCAATGAAAAAGAATGGCGTTCCAACTATCCCTGGTAGCGATGGGTTTGTTGATACTTACGACCAGGCTAAAGAAGTGGCCCAAAAAACTGGTTATCCCGTGATGTTAAAGGCTGCTGCCGGTGGTGGCGGTAAGGGAATTCGAAAAGTTACTAGTGAATCTGAATTAAAAAAAGCCTTTAGTGATACTAAGCGTGAAGCTAAACTTTCATTTGGGGATGACCGGCTTTACATGGAAAAAGATTTAAATGATGCCAAACACATTGAAATGCAGGTCATTGCTGATGAACACGGCCACGTGGTCTATTTTCCGGAGCGAGATTGCTCAATGCAACGAAATCATCAAAAAATAATCGAAGAAAGTCCGTGTTTAAAAATTACGCCTGAAAAACGCCAAGAACTTGGACAGACCGTGGCTAAAGCCGCTAGGGGAATTGGCTACACTAATACCGGAACCTTCGAATTTTTGATGGATAAAGAAAAACATTTTTATTTTATGGAAATGAATACGAGGCTTCAAGTTGAATATACCGTTACCGAAGAGGTTACTGGAGTAGAGATTATTAAGGCTCAGATTTTAGTGGCGGAGGGTCAAAATCTGCCATTTAATCAGCAAGATTGTGCGGTCAAGGGTTACTCACTTGAATGTCGGATCGATGCCGAGGATCCTAGCAATAATTTTGCTCCATCACCTGGTAAACTTCAGCAGGTGAAATTTACCCATGAATCTGATTCCATTCGAATTGATTCTGGGGTGGAAGCTGGCGACATGATTTCACCTTACTATGATTCGATGATTGCTAAAGTTATCGTGCATAAACCGACAAAACGGGAAGCCGTGTCCGAAATGAAGCAAATTTTGAACGAATTTGTTGTGAAGGGGGCCACCACCAATCGCGATTTCTTGATTGGTTTGATTTCTGATCAGCATTTTTTGACTGGTGATTTTAACAATAATTACATTGAGAGTACGTTCTTAAAAGAATGGATGAAGCAGTATGACAAGCAAACGGTTTGAAAGTATTAGTCAAAAAGAGTTAAGTCAGCGGATGGACCAAATCCCCGATCACATCTGGGTTAAGTGTCCGATTTGTCAGAAGAGTTTTTACAAGAAAGATCTTGGCAGGTATAAAGAGTGCCCTAATTGTTACTATGCCTTTCGGATTGGTGCTAAAGAGCGAATTGAGTTAATGTGTGACGACTTCACACCCATTAATACTGATTTAAAGGCTTCCAAAAAGTTTAACGACGAAAAGTACGTAGCTAAATTGAAGAAGGCACGCGCGGTGACTGGTCTAAATGAAAGTGTTTTGTCTGGGATTGGTACCATTGATGGAAATCAGGTAGCGATGGCTGCGATGGACTGGCGCTTTGTAATGGCAAGCCTTGGGACGGCAACGGGTGAGATTCTGGCACGACTGTTTGAAACGGCAACGAAAAAGAAGCTTCCTGTGATTGTGTTTACTGCTTCTGGAGGAGCCCGGATGCAAGAGGGGATTCATTCCCTGATGCAGATGGCCAAAGTGTCTGAAGCGGTTGCGCAACACAGTAAAGCGGGCTTACTGTACGTCAGTGTTCCCTGTGATCCCACTACTGGTGGTGTAACTGCCAGTTTTGCAATGCAGGGCGACATTATTTTGTCAGAGCCCCACGCTTTGATTGGTTTTGCGGGACGTCGTGTGATTGAAAAAACGATTCAACAGCGTCCACCAAAAGACTTTCAAAGGTCAGAGACATTACTTAAAAATGGGTTTTTGGATGGAGTCGTGAGACGACGTGATCTAAAGGAGACACTTAATAAAATCCTAAAGTGGCATCGGGTAGGTGATAATAATGAGTAAACCAACTGCATGGGATAAAGTTGTAAACGCTAGAGCTGCCAGTAAGATTGGGGTTGATGATCTCATCAACGGAATTACGGAAGATTTCATGGAATTGCATGGTGATCGTGCATATGGTGATGATCCCGCCGTATACGCTGGGATTGGAACCCTTGATGAAATTCCGATGACGTTGATTGGGATTAGAAAGGGCTCGGATCTAAATTCCAACATCGAAAGGCACTTTGGTTCGGCTGAGCCTGACGGATACCGCAAAGCGCTGCGATTGATGAAGCAGGCCGAAAAATTCAATCGTCCAATTGTTACCTTGATTAATACTCCTGGAGCTTATCCTGGTGTAGAAGCCGAGTACCACGGGATTGGCTATACGATTGCGCAATTAATCTTACAGGGAATGCAACTGAAAGTTCCTTACGTAAGTGTGATTGTTGGTGAAGGTGGCAGTGGTGGTGCCCTGGCATTAGCTGTTGGTGACTGCGTCTGGGCTTTTGAGGATAGTATCTATTCGGTTCTTTCCCCAGAAGGATATGCCACCATTTTGTGGAAAGATGCTAGTCGGATGAAAGAAGCTGCTTCAGTCATGAAGTTGACTCCAGATGACTTACTAAAAGAAGGAATCATTGATCGGATTATTCCTGAAGTAAATACCGCCGATGGTTTTGAACGGTTTCGTGGTGATTTGGTTAAAAAAATTAAAGAACTAAATGCGATGCCAAAGGATGAGATGCTTAAGAAGCGGTTTGCTAGGTACCGTAATTTTTAGTCAATGACCAAGACGTATGAGAGTGTTACTATTGTATCTGTTGAAATAGTGAGACTCTTATTTTTTATCTCTCGGACCCAATCAGGTCTAATAAAATGAAAATGAGGAATTAGCATGATTAAATTTTTAAGTGATTCGATCACCACAAAAGCATTTCAACCATACTACCAAGACCTAGGAATCACCGATAAGCCCAAAAAGCAACAGACGCTTGTGGGAAGGGTTTTGTTAGCTAAATTGGTGGGAATGCCAGTACAAGACGCCATTAAAAACGTTGACATTGATTTTGGACATTACGGGAAACCCTATTTTGTGCCAAATGGCTATCATTTTAACATTGCTCACTCTCATGACGCGGTTTTGGTGGTAATTTCTGATCAACCAATTGGAGTTGACTTAGAACAGATTCGTCCTTATGACTACACCAGGATTACCAAGGCTTTCACCCCAGCGGAACTTGATTACTTAAAGAATTTAAAGGGCGAACGGCAAGGTGAACAAGCCTTAAGATTATGGACCATCAAGGAAGCGGTCTTAAAACTTCAAGGAGTCGGATTGATCGGAAAACCCAAGTCCGTTGAGGTTTCATTACCTCACATGGAAAGTGCTAGAAGAAACGATGATTTGTACCAGATTAACTTTTTGGACGTGGGATGGAAGTACATTGGGACACTTGCTACCCAGGTGAGTGAATAAATCATGAACGATATTTTAAATGCACGCGTAATTCATAGCTTAATTAGTAATCCCATTGATCAAATCGAGGTTTATGACCAATTGCCGTCGACTAACGAAGAGGCTCAAGTGGAGGTTTGGCATCGTCCTGGCATGATCATTGCTAACGAACAGACGAAGGGGAAAGGCCAAAATGGCCATCATTTTTATTCTCCTGCAAACAACGGCGTTTATTTTACGGTGGTGTTTCAGGCCCAACCAAGGTATCTTGATAATCCAGGTATCTTAACGCTTGGAATTGGCATTGCCGTTACGGACGCTATTAAACTGGTCTACAACATCGATACTCAATTAAAATGGGTGAATGACGTGTATCACGATGACAGTAAGGTCTGTGGGATTTTAACTGAAATTCAGAGTAACGAAGATAACGAGCCCGAGAACTTTATCATGGGCATTGGCCTCGATATTGGGATCATGCCGTTTTCACGTAATGGTGACCAAATGGTGGGGAGTTTAAACGTGGTACCACCACTTAAAAGGAACCAGTTAATTGCTTCGGTTTATGACCATTTGTATAAGGTCTATCGCGAGTGGGACGATGATCGGATTATTAATCAATATACTAAGCGGCTGTTGTGGTTTAACGAACAAGTTTCCCTGATCAATCATGATAATGAAATCACTGGGAAATTAGCGGGAATCGACGAACGTGGGCACCTTTTGTTAAAGACACGAGACCAGCAAACGTTAAACCTGGATCCGAATGTGACCAGACATATTAGGAAGATGAAAGCTGACGATTAATGTTAGGTTTTTCTTTTTGTGTTGATTAAATTTAATTGTATGCTAAAATTAGCAACAAATTCAGGAGGTCTTATTATGGTTAAATTAAATGAAATGAGAGACTACGTTAACCAAAAGAAGCTTGATGTTGCTTACATCAGTAATTTTGAGGATATTAAGTACTTTACTGGTTTTGGTAGTGATCCCGTTGAACGGGTGTTGGCACTTTTTATTTTTCCTGATGCGGAACCATTTCTGTTTGCACCAGAACTCGAAGTGGAGGCCATAAAGGAGTCAGGTTGGAAGTATCCCGTTTATGGTTACTTAGACCATGAAGATCCCTTTAAACTGATCGCAAAGCACATTCGTGATGTAAATCCTGATCCCAAGCGATTTGGGATTGAAGACGACAACTTGGTCATTAGTCGCTATCAACAACTTCAAGCCGAATTTCCGAAGGCTGACTTTAGCACTAACGTGGCTCCAGAAGTTAGTGAACTGCGGGTAATTAAGACGCCGTATGAGATTGAACAGTTAGACGCTGCTGGAAAAGAAGCCGACTTTGCTTTTCAAGTTGGTTTTGAGACCGCTAAAGCCGGTAAAACGGAAGCAGAAGTGGCTGCTGAGATTGAGTACCAAGAAAAAGTCAGAGGGGTTATGAACATGAGTTTTGATACTCTGGTTCAGACTGGACCTCACGCGGCGGAACCACATGGTGCTACTGATATGAACAAGATTAAGAACGATAACCTGTTATTATTTGATTTAGGAACGGTTCATAATGGCTACATCTCTGATGCTTCCCGGACGGTCGCTGTTGGTGATAAAATTCCGGCCAAACAAAAAGAGATTTATGATGTTTGTTTGGAAGCTCAGTTAGCTGCCCAATCTGCCGCTAAACCAGGTATTCGGGCCGAAGACCTGGATGCGGTTGCAAGAGATATCATTGACAAGGCTGGTTATGGTAAATACTTCATCCACCGTTTAGGCCACGGCATGGGGATGGGTGAGCATGAATTCCCTTCAATCATGGAGGGCAATAAGATGATTTTAAAGGAAGGCATGTGCTTTTCAATTGAACCTGGTATCTACATTCCTGGCGTAGCTGGGGTTCGAATTGAAGATTGCATCCACTTAACCAAGGATGGAAATGAACCATTTACTCACACGTCCAAAGAATTACGTTATGTATAAGAGTTGACATAAAAAGACCCTGGATTTTATCCAGGGTCTTATTTTTTACATTTGATGGGTCTGTTCTCGCTTGGGACCAGTTGAGAAAGTGATTAACGGGATACCTACAAGTTCTGAAACCCGGTCAAGAAACTTTTGGGCGTTTTTAGGAAGCTTGTCGTAGGTATCACAATTAGTGATATCCTCGTTCCATCCTTGGAGCGTTTCGTAGACCGGTTTGCACTTGTCCAAGATATCCAAGTTAGCGGGGTAATAAGTGATTTTCTTACCGTCTAGTTCATATGCGGTACAAATCTTAATTTCTTTTAATCCGTCTAAAACATCCAGACAGTTTAAGGCTAGGTGGGTTAGACCAGAAACACGACGAGCGTGTCTTAAGGCAACGCTGTCAAACCAACCGATTCGTCTGGGACGCTTGGTCACAACCCCGTACTCATGGGCGGTTTCTCTGATGTAGTTACCGGTCTCGTCTAGTAGTTCCGTTGGAAATGGTCCCTCACCGACACGTGAAGTATAGGCTTTACAAGTTCCAATGACCCGATCAATCTTGCTGGGTCCAATCCCAGCACCAACGGCAGCGCCTCCGGCAACGGGGTTCGAAGAAGTGACGTAGGGATATGTCCCATGGTCAACGTCTAACATAATTCCCTGAGCACCTTCAAACAGGACGTTTTGGTTATGATCGATTTCATCGTTTAAAAGAACGGAGGTTTCGGTTACGTATGGTTTTAATCGTTTCCCTAACTGGACGTATTCATTATAGATTTCTTCAAAATTAAGGGGCTCATGGTTGTATAGTTTAACCAAAATTTCGTTCTTTTCAGCCAAGACGTCTTTCAAACGCTTCTTGAAAGTTGCCGGATCAATTAAATCAGCCACCCGAATTCCAACCCTAGCAACCTTGTCCATGTAAGCAGGGCCAATTCCCTTTTGGGTCGTCCCGATCTTATGATGTTTGTGTTCCTCTTGAAGCTTATCAAAAAGAGGATGGTATGGCATGATGACTTGAGCACGAGATGATACACGGAGGTTGTCGGTAGAAACACCATGTTCGTTTAGATAGTCGACTTCTTTAAATAGTGACTTGGGGTTCAAAACAACGCCGTTTCCAATTACTGCCAACTTGTCAGAATAGAAAATTCCGGACGGAACAAGTTGAACGTGAAAATTTTGATTGTGATACACAATGGTGTGACCAGCATTGTCACCGCCCTGATATCTAGCAATGATATCTGCGTCAGCACTTAGGGTATCGACAATCTTTCCTTTGCCCTCATCGCCCCATTGACTACCAACAACAACTGTTACAGACATAAATAGCACCTCGTAAATGAATTTTTTGACCAAGAACAGTTTACCAATCACATATGGAAAAATCAAGAACGTTCAAAATATTGTTAAAAATAATGTTCGTGTTTTATTGAATATTAGAATTATAATAAAGTAGTAGTGGCGTTGATTTGACTGAAAAGAAAACATTATGTAAGATTATCCTGTAATTATAATGAGGTGAATGAAATGATTGAGCGTTATACAAGAGCACCAATGAAGCGAATTTGGAGTAAGCAGAATCAGTATCAGACATGGCTTGAAGTTGAGATTGCGATTGATGAAGCATGGAATAAGTTAGGTAAGATTCCAGATGCTGACATTATTGCCATTAAAAGAAACGCGACCTTTGACGTGGACCGCATTGCACAGATTGAATCGGAAACTCACCATGATGTGGTGGCTTTTACCCGCGATGTTTCGGAGTCGCTTGGCCCCGAAAAAAAGTGGATCCATTACGGCGTTACTAGTACTGATGTTGTCGATACCGCTCAGGGACTTAGACTAAAGCAGGCTGACGAGATTCTTCGTCAGGATATTTTAACTTTAATGGATACCATTAAGCAGAAAGCCTTAAAATATAAGGATACGGTTGAAATTGGAAGAACCCATGGGGTTCAGGCGGAACCAATGACCTTTGGCTTAAAGATGGCACGTTGGTATTCAGAAATGAAACGAAACCTAAAACGATTTAACGAAGCAGCTGCCGGAGTGGAAGCCGGGAAAATTTCTGGAGCCGTTGGGACATTTGCTAACATCGATCCTCAGGTAGAGGCTTACGTGTGTAATAAATTAGGACTACGTGCCCAAGAAATCACTAGTCAAGTCTTACCTCGTGATTTGCATGCCGAATATATCGCCACTTTGGCGTTGATTGCCACTAGTCTTGAAAATTTTGCAACGGAGATCCGTGGTTTGCAACGTTCTGAGATTCATGAAGTAGAAGAGCATTTTAATCCTGGTCAAAAGGGTTCTTCGGCAATGCCACATAAACGGAACCCAATTGGATCAGAAAACATTTGTGGATTGGCCAGAACCATGCGTGGACTAATCACCACTGCCTACGAGAACGTTTCTTTGTGGCATGAACGTGATATTTCCCATTCTTCGGCTGAGCGAATTATTCTACCAGAGAGTACCACGCTCTTAGATTACATGCTCCATCGTTTCAACAACATTCTTTCAAATCTAGACGTGTTCCCAAAGCGGATGAAGGAAAATATGAATTTAACTTATGGCCTAATTTACAGTCAACGAGTAATGCTAAAACTAATTGATAAAGGGATGAGCCGGGAAGCGGCTTACGACTTAGTTCAACCACTAACGGCTCAGTCATGGGAAAACCGTGAGTCATTTGAAAAGTTAGTTAAAGCTAACGATCAGATTAATGAACGATTGTCTAACCAAGAAATTAACGATGCGTTTGATTATCATTATCACCTTAGACACGTTGATGATATTTTCAAACGGGTCGGATTAGAATAGGTTAAATGGAGTTGCATTAATGCATCTCCATTTTGATTGCTTTTACCATTCAGTCAGTATATTATTAAATTGAATTATATAATTCTGGGGTGCCGAAAGGCTGAGATAATACCCATTGAACCTGATCAGGTTAAGACCTGCGAAGGGATCCGACTACACTACAAGTGTCATTTTTAATCATGTGTTGAAGTTCCCGGGGTAGATCCAGGAACTTTTTTTTATTGGAGGAGATCACATGAAAATTTTGAGAGAATGGCATTTAAAGGACATTATTTTAGTTACATTGATTGGTGCTTTTTGTGGAGTGATTTTTTGGGGAACTTCATTTCTCTATAATATCTTAGCTGCGGCACTTACACCCTTTGGATTGCAGCCGTTGGCAAACGAAGCCACCTTTGGATTATGGACGCTTGCTGGACCGTTAGCAGCGTTTATCATTCGCATCCCATTTTCCGCTACCCTTGGTGAGTTACTGGGAGCCTTCGTCGAGATGATCCTTGGCAGTCAGTGGGGAATTGCTGATTTGTTATCCGGCTTAATTCAAGGACTATCGTCTGAGTTAGGATTTGCCGTATTGGGATATAAGCATTATGATTGGTTAGGAATCATAAGTACGACGATTACCACCACGGTAATTACGTTTGCTTGGGATATGATCAAAAGTGGATACGCAAATTATCATTTTGGATTTTTACTCCTACTGTTTCTAACCCGGCTTGTATCGGTCTTCTTATTCAGTGGAGTGCTGACTTATTTCATCAGTCGTTTACTAGAAAAAAGTCAGGTCTTAAGCAGATAAGTCGTACCCAATATTTAATTAGGGGATGACAAAATGTCTGATTATCGAATTGAAAGTGACACGCTTGGAGACGTCAAGGTGCCAAAGGATGCTTTGTGGGGTGCTCAAACCGAGCGGAGCCGGCATAATTTTCCTGTCGGTCCCAAGTTACCAGTATTGGTAATTCGCGCTCTCATAAACATTAAAGCCAGTGCCGCCGAGGTGAGCATCAAACAAGACACCATCGATCGAAAAAAGGGTGAGTTGATTGAGCAGGGTGCCCAAAAACTATTGAGTCTTTCCGATAATCAATTAATGCAAAACTTCCCGTTACACATTTACCAAACTGGATCGGGAACTCAGACTAACATGAACGTGAACGAGGTGATTGCCCACGTTGCTAATCAGATTAATCCAAAGATTAATGTTTTACCAAATGATGATGTTAATCATTCCCAGAGTTCAAATGATACGTTTCCAACGGCAATGAACATTGCAAGTCTGGTTGCCATCAATCAGCTGTTACCAGAGTTGGGGCACTTAATTGATGTTATGCATCACTTACAGAAAAAGTATTGGGATGTGGTTAAGATTGGGCGCACTCATTTACAGGACGCCACTCCAATGACATTTGGACAGGAAGTGTCGGGATGGGCTAGCACCATTCAACACGACCTTGATTTTGTGAGGGACAATTCGAAGTCACTCCTGGGTCTACCAATTGGTGGAACCGCTGTCGGAACCGGCCTTAATACGACGGAAGACTTTGATAAGGAAATGGTTCAAACCCTGGGTAATAAGTATCATGAGCCGTTTGAAGTTGAAAATAAATTTTATGGATTAGCTTCCCATTCGGCCATTACCATGACGCATGGGGCTGTGCGGACGCTTGCAACTGATCTGATGAAAATTGCCAATGACATTAAATTTCTAGCGAGTGGTCCTAGAGCTGGTTACGGTGAGATTAAAATTCCCGCTAATGAACCTGGGTCATCGATTATGCCTGGCAAGGTGAACCCGACTCAGGGTGAAGCCATGGATATGGTAGTAGCGCGCATCATGGGAAATGATACGACCATCGAAGTTGCTAACACTCAAGGAAATTTTGAAATGAACGTCTATAAGCCAATTATCATATCCTGTTTTCTTGATTCCGTTCAGTCACTGACAGGCATCTTAAGCCATTTTACGGACTTGATGGTCAAAGGGATTGAAGTCAACCAAGATCGCATGGAGGAGTTGGTCCATAATTCTTTGATGACGGTGACGGCATTGTCGCCACACATTGGCTATCATCGAGCAGCTGAGATTGCCAATGCCGCTTTAAAGGGAAAGACGAATCTTAGGCAAGCGGCTATTGATTCTGGGTACGTTACTGGTGATAACTTTGATAAATGGGTTGAGCCATTAAAAATGACTAATTATAAGCGCGAACAATGATCAAGATTGTAAATAAAAAAGGTCCAGCAACTAACGTCTCCGTTATTGCTGGACCTTTTGGGTATTTAATTACTTTTTGGAATCATTGAGATTATTATTGTTGGCATCAGAATTTTTTGAATTTTGAGGAGCACTATCAGCAGTACTACCAGTTGATTGTGGATTAACGTTACCGTTTTTGCTTCGTTTCATCATTTCTGCCATCAACATTCTGTACTGGGTCCGGTAAGCATTGTAAGCCTTCTGTGAGTCTTCCATGTTCGTTTGGGCGTCGTGAAGACGAGTCCCTAACTGTTGATTAGTGTACCCTGATAAGTTCATCTGAACGTTTAAAGTGGCGTTATAAGCATGGGTTAGATAATGGTACCCAGATAACGTCGCCTTAGAAATCGTACTAGCGGCGTGTTTAACCGTTGGCTGTTCACTGAAGTCGTCAATTCCGTTAACAATGGGGTCACTAATGTGTTTGTTCCAGTAGGAAATTAGTGGACCGGCAAAGAAGGCGACGATGATTGATGCAAATCCAACGGGGCCACCAGCAAGGACAGCGGCAATCAAGAAGAGGATATCTTGGATCACACGAGCCGTCTTGTACTTGATGTGTAGTCGTGATGATACAATTGGAGCAATGGCATCATAGGGGGCAACACCAAGATTAGGAGCCATGTAGATTGAACTACCAGCCGTAAATAGGATTAGTCCCAAGAAGGCATTAGCAACGATTACGAAGAAGTTAATCCCCGACGGAAAGATTTGTTGGTAAAATTGAGTGAAAATTTGAATCTCAAATCCAACTAACACCATGTTCATGATGGTTCCAATTCCGATCATGTGACGGTCAAGGAACAAGACAAACACGAAGATTACCAGGTTAGCCAGTAACTGGTACAAACCAAGTGACATGTGCAGATGGTTTGACATACCAATATTAACGGCAGTAAAAGGATCAAGACCTAAAATCTTGCTTGATCGAAGTAACGTGGCACCAAGTGATAACATGGTGATACCAACAAACGACATTAAAACTTTAAGTAATATATTAAATGTTTTACCGTACCAAGTCATTTGTGGTGCGGCAGTATTGCCTGATTGGGTAGAATTACTCATTGAATAGACTTCCTTCTTAATTTGATATTTGTATTATAACTTATTGCATACAGGATTGTAAGGGCTGGGCGGCACAAACGTATTGATACGAGCAATAAATTACAAGAGATGACTAATTTTGAAATATGTATTATAATTCTTGTTAACTTGAACTAATCATTTAAGTTGATTTTGTATTTGGAGGGATTGCTTATGAATATTAAAGTATTAAACAAGCAAGGCGCTCTACCAGTCAAAGACTGGCAACAGCGTGAAAATAACCTTTTTCGAGTTCATCAGCTAATGCACAATAAGAAACTTCAATTGAGTAAATCAGCCAGAGCAATGATTGCACCCATCTTGAAACCGTTAACTTAGTAAATTTTAGTAATTTAATTGCAAGGTGCTGCGGTTTCAACTAAAATGCAATTGTCTAGGAAGTGAGTATAATGGTTGATTCAGATTTGAAACAACAGGTCAAAGATTTATTGGCTCGTAATAAAGAGCTTAAAAGTAAAATTCAAGCTTTGACAAGTGGTACTGACATTTCAGATAAGAGCACTAGTGATTTGAAGTCACAGGTGGTCCAGTTTCAAGACGAATTAAAAAATGCTCTCGATCGAGCTACTCAGTATGAAAATAAATATAATAAAATGAGTACTGAATACATGGAATTATCAAATCAGTATCATGAATTGCAAACGCAACTTGACTCGTTAAAAAATAAATAAGTGTGAGGAGAACATTCTTCACGCTTATTTATTTGCCAAGTTAATCTCTCATGTTTATGGTCGAATGGTGAAAATATGGCAAAAAAAGAAACAGCCAAAAAGAGAATAATTGAAGGAACGTTTGAGATGCTCCAAACTAAGTCTTATCAAGAAATTACGGTGAAAGACATTTCCAAACATGTTGGGGTTTCCCGGATGACGTTTTATCGTAACTTCCATACCAAGGAAGACGTCATCGTTGGTCAATTTCAGGAGACCTTTTCAACCTTTATTAATCGTTTATTAGCGCAAAAGGTCTCTAATTTTAACGGCCTGGCAACGACTTTCTTTACGATTATTAAAGAGAATAAGCGGATGATGGATGTAATCGTTGATAATGATCTGTCTTATTTGTTACTTAAAATCTTAAAAAAATACATTACGAATTTGGTTGACGACGATATATTAGAGTTGCGCGCCAATTCATCGAAAATGCTAATTGCGTTGATTTCAGGTGGTTTAACTGAAGTTTTACTAACGTGGACAGAAGACGGGATGGAAGAGCCCGTTGAAGAATTGGTCATCTTTGCATCGAAGTACATGAACTTTAAGGTTAACTAATTTTTTAATTTAAAAATATGTATAAAAAAAGAGCTCTGCGATTGCAGAACTCTTTTTGTTTGGCTAAAATTAGTCCATTGGAGTAACGTTAGCAGCTTGGGGACCACGGTCTCCTTCTTCAACGTCCAAAGTAACCTTTTCGCCTTCGTCAAGGGTCTTGAAGCCATCCTTGTTGATAGCTGAGTAATGTACGAATACATCACCATCATCAGTAGTAATAAAACCATAACCCTTGTCAGCGTTAAACCATTTAACAGTACCTTGTTTCATAATATGAAACCTCCTAGCGCATAGCGCAATAAATTTTTCAGTGTTGCTTAGTTTGAATCTTAAAAGGAAGTCATTTCATAATAATACAAAACAAGAAACCTTAGAAACTCGAAACCATTCACACATCTATTTAAATATAACATAAATTCTACTGATGTCAATATGATAGACTTATATTAATCAATTAAAAGAAGATGAAGGCATGAAAACATTAATAATCGTTTCGCACCCCAAATTTCAGGACTCAATTACCCAGGAATTTCTAAGAACCAGTCAAGCTGATTTAGCCGATGTTACATGGCACTGTTTAGATGAAATATATGGAAGTAATCCAATTGATGTGCAAGCTGAGCGTGACCTCTTAAATAAGGCTGATCGGATCATTTTTCAGTTTCCACTTTATTGGTATAGTGCCCCCTCATCGCTTAAAGTTTGGGAGGATGAGGTCTTAAGTCGGGCCTACACGTACGCTAATGAAGATGGCCGTTTAAAGGGCAAGAAACTCGGAATCGTGACGAGTGTGGGCTACCCTAAATCATCGTTTGCGGTGGGTGCTAGTCAATCCTTTAGTATTTCTCAAATTATGACACCATACGAAGCCCTTGCTAGACAAGCGGGTATGAAGTTTATGAAACCACTTGTGATTTCGCAATTCGGGTACATGTCGGATGATGAGAAAAAAAAGTTGCTTGTTGACTATCAGATGTATTTGACAGCTAAGTATCCCTTTAACTTTAACGAACGTGAGACGTGGATGGCTTTTCAACTAAAGAAATTGGCAACTGGAAGTATGAAATCACATAAGCAGGATTTGGATTTAATTATTAAAGAAGTGGAAACCAGTCAAGATAATTTAAATGACTTAAAGGAACAAATTAACCTAATTCGGAATCAGGAGGAAGACTAATATGGATGATAACGAAGAATGGACGACTAATAAGATTAATGAATTAATTAAGACCCAGACGTCATTTATTAATCGTTCACTGTTATATGGATGTAAACAGTTAGTTAAAGAACAGGCCAAAAGAAATGAGCAGGCTGAAAATGAAATTGATGGGAGAAGTTGGAGTCCCGAAAAATGGTAAGGACTCTTTACGTTGATGGTATTGACAACAAAAGGGACCCGTCGTTAAAGACGAGCCCCTGTGGGTAAGGTTTGATTTAAAAGCTCCGGTTTGGGAGCTTTTTTATTTATAATACTAAATTCGTTCGCTTCGGTCTGAAATAATGTATTGGTTTATTAAGGCTGCCAGAATCGAACCGACAAGTGGTGCTGTTAGATAAAGCCATAGTGATTTTAATGCTAATCCACCAGCAAAAATAGCGGGGAACAATGATCGGACGGGATTCATTGAAGCGCCGGTTAACTTACCACCAACAATTACCAAAACAAAGATGGTAAAGCCGACGGCAATTGGTGACTGAATGGCATACATATTTGTTTTAGAATGGTTTAAGACTAGGATCACAATTAACAAAGTGGTGGTCAGTAGAACTTCGGTGAAGAAAGCAATTGGAGCGGAGATGTGGGGGAAGACCGTTCCACCTAAATAATTAGTGCTAACTTCCTTGTTCCAACTTTCACCAGTCTTGTTAAGCAGTGAGACGTAGGTTAAAACGACACAAATTTCACCTAAGAGACCGCCGACTAGTTGACTAATTACATAAATAATCGCCTCTTTTCCGGGCATTCTTTTAGTTAAATACATGGTAAGGGTTACGGCTGGATTTAGATGAGCTCCTGAAAGTGGTCCAGTGGCATAAACCAGAATGGATAAGGTGAGACCCCACCCAACCGACGGACCTAACTGGTCAGCGTACGGTCCGCTGAAAATGATGAGGCCTGTTCCTAAATAGATTAATAAGGCAGTCCCAACCAGTTCACCAAAGATTTTTAATTTCATTATTAGGTTCCTCTTTGAACTTCGGCCACGTCATTGATGATTTTAAGAAAGGTATCTGAAGATAATGAGGCTCTTCCAATCAGCAGTCCGTCGATATTTGGTAATGAAAAAATGGCTTTGGCATTTTCTGGGGTGACTGCTCCACCGTATTGAATCCTGATCTTTTCGGCAGTGTCATTTCCGAAAATAATCTTAAGGGAGGTGCGAATCACCCGTGCTGCATGTTCAATCTCCGCTAATGAGGCTGTTTTAGCAGCACCGATGGACCACGATGGTTCGTATGCAATGACTAAATGTTCAGCATCCTTTTTGTTGATGCCAGCAAATGAAACGGCAATTTCGGTTAAGGGTGACATCTCCAGATCATCAGGATTATAGGTTGAGGTATCTTCTGAGATTGCCACTACCGGAGTGAGGTGATTGCGAAAGCTGCCCATGATTTTTAATCCAATTGTACCGTTCGTTTCTTTAAACATCTTGCGGCGTTCATAGTGACCAATTATAGAACCATTGATTCCAAGGTCTGATAATGCAACCGGGGACGTTTCTCCGGTGTACGGACCTTCGTCGGCCCAGTGCAAATTTTCGGCAAAAACTTCGATGGGCTCTTTTTGGGATTGAATGAACTGAACCATTTTATAAAGGTAGACGTTTTGAGCCGCAATGCCAACTTGAACGAGGTTTTTATCAGGCAACTTACCTTCTAATGATTTTAAGAAGTCCTCAATATCTTTGCTGGTTTTGTTCATTTTCCAATTTGCTAAAATAAGTGGAATTCGATTACTCATTGAGACTAGTCTCCTTTAGGTTCTTTAATTGAGACTGATGGCGGATCTTAAAGTATTCCCTGGTCATGTTTTCTTTAGTTGCTCGATCCCAGCCTAATTGGCGGCTCATTTCATCGATGACCGGCCTCTCGATTTGATCGGTTTTCTCAGAATCAAATAGGAGGTAGTTCGTTCTTCTAAGTAAGAAGTCGATTGGACGACTGATCATTTCGTGATCAATTGAGTAGTGAAGAACACTTGTTTCTGCCAAAGTTAAACCTGGCGCAGTGACGCCACTGGCAACGTAGTTAGCGATTAAGGGAGTGTTTGATCCAAACAGGTTGGCAATCGCCATGGCTTCCTTGGTGCCTAAGCCGCGGTTGACTAAGGTGGCAGCATAACTTTTAATGTTGCCGTTAACGTCGTTTGAATCGAAGTGGCCACCAGAGATTTGGTAATTTTTAGAGTCAATTAATGAAACAGGTTGATCAAATTTTTGTTCCAGTTCTTTTTTGACGAGTTTCATCGTGTCTTCGCCCATTAGCCGGTAATCAGTTAATTTACCGCCAGAGACGTTGATGACACCGTCGACCAGTTTGATTTCAAATCCACGTGAAACACTTGAAGCACTTTGGTCGTTTGAAACTACCGAATGAACGTAATTGTTAACGTCGTTGTGGTCAATCTGTTGGTTAAAGTATTGATTGATTTTAGTGTCTAAGTGGTGCAGATCGTCGTCATTTAAGTTTTTGTGCGTGGTATTCCCGTTATAATCACCGGATTCAATCAAAGGACGAATGCCAGCCCAGCTTGCTTCTATATCGTTAGTCGTTAAGTTAGCGTTTGGGAAGTGTTGGTTAACGGCCTTTAAGAGATAGTCAACATCTTTTTGATTAACGGTTGGGTTGCTGTAATCACCATCGT
Organism: Fructilactobacillus sp. X2R5C3; assembly: GCF_059901325.1. NCBI lineage: Bacteria > Bacillati > Bacillota > Bacilli > Lactobacillales > Lactobacillaceae > Fructilactobacillus > Fructilactobacillus sp. X2R5C3. Next base: position 401,747 of record NZ_JBWXUY010000001.1, read on the forward strand.
AATCCGTGTCCGTCGTTCCAAAGTAAGTTTTTCCAAATCTTGGGATGATAAAAATCATCCGACCGTCGTCTAACCCAGAGTCTAAGTAAACGGGGAGGGGCACCTTAAGTTTGCTTTGATCAACTACTAAGTGAACTCCCTTGGTAGGTCTGATTTTTTGCTTATGATCGTAATCAAACATTTTAACAATACCATCGTACCAAGGGCCTGCCGCATTGATGACGATTTTGGATTTAATTGGAAATTCGGTGTTATCTTCTCTATCAATCACGTTTACAATCTTTTGATTGTGATCGTTTTCGATGTTGACTGCTTTAACATGACTAACTGCAACGGCACCATCACTGACTGCTTGTTTAATGTTTTCGATTGTGAGGCGCGCATCGTTATTTTTGTAATCAAGATAGACTCCCATCCCAACTAAATGATTGTGGTTTAGGTTGGGTAATTTTTTCTCTGCATCCGCTTTTGACAGTGTTTGGTGTGCAAAGGGACTGTCTTTTGAAACGTTGGCTAAACGATCGTAAATGGCCATGGCGACTTCTGCGCTTAACGGGGTGAAGGTGTCATCTTTATTATCGTAAAGTGGCAGTAGCATTTTAGAAGGACGAGGGATGTGTGGAGCAATATGTTGCACAATGGCCCGTTCCTTGACGGTGTCGTTTACGACGTCAATATCAAAAGTCTTGAGGTATCGAATTCCCCCATGAACGAGTTTGGTCGAACGACTACTGGTTCCTTCAGCAAAATCCTGCATATCAATTAAAGCGGTTTTGAGACCTGAAGCAGCGGCCTGAACGGCAATGCCTGCTCCAGTGATGCCACCGCCAATGATTGTGACGTCAAAGTCATCATTTTTAAGTTGATCAATATCTTGATTTCGGTTTTTATACGAAAAGTTATTCATTTTCATTCTCCTGAAGCTTAAATGATTCAGTTGCCTTAACTGCTTGTTTCCAGCCCGAATATAAGCTTTCTGCTTCATCTTTTTCCATGTTGGGATTGAAAATGGTTGGCTCAGGCTGAAGTTTTTTAAGTTCGTCAATACTCTTCCAGAATCCAATGGCTAGTCCGGCTAAATAGGCGGCACCACGTCCTGTCATTTCAATGTCTTTTGATCTCACGACTGAGGTCTCTAAGAGATCGGATTGAAACTGCATTAAATAGTTATTTAACGAGGCTCCCCCATCAACATGGAGGTTGGTGACTGGCATATTAGTATCATTTACCATGGCACCAACAACGTCCCGACTTTGATAGGCAATGGACTGTAACGTTGCCTTAACAAAGTCATTTTTGGTGGTTCCACGTGATAAACCGAAGACCGCACCACGCGCGTCTGGATTCCAGTACGGAGCACCTAATCCAGTGAATGCTGGGACGACATAAACCTCGTTGTGATTATTAGACTTGTTGGCTAGATTTTCGGTATCGGGAGCCGTTTTAACTAACTGCATGCGATCCCTTAGCCACTGGATGGCGGAACCAGCAATAAACACGGATCCCTCCAAAGCGTAGGTAATTTGACCACCAATTCCATAACCAATCGTGGTTAATAAGCCGTTGTGTGAGTATTTGGGCTTTTTTCCCGTATTCATCACAATAAAGGAACCGGTGCCATAAGTGTTTTTAACATCACCGGAATTAACCGCTAAGTGACCAAACAGAGCGGCCTGTTGATCACCTGCGATTCCAGAGATGGGAACCGCAGCACCAAAAAAGTTTTCCGGAAGACTTTTACCAAAGACCCCTGATGAGTCCTTAACTTCTGGAAGCATAACTTTAGGAATATTGAGAATGTTCAATAGTTCTGGATCCCAGTCGAGATTTTCGATGTTATATAACATGGTTCGAGAAACGTTCGAATAATCGGTCGCGTGGACTTCGCCGCCAGTTAGTTTCCAAAGCAACCAACTGTCAATCGTGCCAAATAGAAGTTCACCATTTTCGGCTCGTTGCTGGGCACCGGAGACTTGATCCAAAATGTATCTTATTTTAGTGGCAGAAAAATACGCATCGATAATTAAGCCGGTTTTCTTTTGCACCATGCTCTTATAACCGGCATCAATCATCGTTTTGGCTAGTGGGGCAGTTTGACGTGATTGCCACACAATGGCCTTAGAAATGGGCAATCCACTTTCTTTATCCCAGATCACGGTGGTTTCTCGTTGGTTAGTAATCCCGATACTAGCGATCTCATTCGGATTAATCCGGCCCTTGATAATGGCAGTTGCCATTACGGCTTGGGCAGTTAACCAAATTTCGTTGGCATCCTGTTCTACCCAACCGGGTTCCGGGAAATACATGGTTAATTCTTTTTGATCGCTAGATACCACGTTTGCGTTTTTATCGTAAATGATAGCGCGAACACTGGTGGTTCCTTCGTCAATTACTAAAATATATTTTTTCATTTTGTCTATCACTTCTTACTTTCACAAATAAACCATATTTCACATAATTATTAAATGTGCCATTTTCCTAGGATTCGCTTGATGGCAGCATTCATAAACTAAAGAAAACGTTTTCTTTAACGGTTAGTATACTACCAATATCAAATTTCACAATAAAAACATCCTGGATAATATCCGGCTTTGAGTAAGAAAATGAGTAATCACGTGGGTTAACGTTCGTTAAACTTTATTCATTTTATTATATGTAGTTGATAAATGAACTGATGGAATAAAAAAAGATTCACATTTTTGGATAAATGTGAATCCAGATGAATTAATTATTTTGATAACGGGTATGAATTAGGCTTTGTTTTCTGATCCAAAGACTCTAATCCGGTCTAGGCACATGTTTTTAAGCGCGTTGGTTCCAGCCTTTAAGAAGATTCGGGGGTCATAATTTTTTCCTTCGAGGTCTTTATCAGAGTGGACGTAGTCACGCATTGCTTGGTGGAAAGCTAATTGTCCCTCAGTATTGACGTTGATCTTAGAGATTCCTAATTGAATGGCCTTTTTGATTTGGTCATCAGGAATTCCAGAGCCGCCATGGAGAACCAATGGGATTTGCTTTCCCGTATTATCATAAAGGGCTTGGTCGATCTTTTTTAGATGAGCAAAGTTGAGACCCTTCCAGTCCTTTGGATACTTACCGTGAATATTACCAATACCAACTGCCAGCATGTCTACGCCAGTCTCGGCCATTTTGACGGCTGAATCAACTGGTGCAATTTCACCATCAGCAATTACTCCGTCCTCTTCACCACCAATGGTTCCGACTTCAGCTTCGACACTAACGTCTTCTGCGTGTGCTAACTTAATTAGGGTCTTGGTTTTTTCAAGGTTTTCGTCTAACGGGAGGGCAGACCCGTCAAACATGATTGAAGTGAACTTGATTCCAAGGGTTTTAATGGAGTCGTAGTAGTTTCCGTGATCGAGATGGATTGAGACCGGTACGGTGATGTTTAGTGCATTGTGCATATCCACGATCAAATCATAGGCTAATCTAAAACTGCCCATGTAGTTGGCCGCACCAGAAGTAACCTGCATAATGACCGGTGACTTGGCTTCTTCACATGCTTCTAAGATGGCTTTCGCCCATTCTAGATTATTAACGTTGAATGCCGGAACGGCATAGTGTTCTTTTCGAGCTTTATCTAACATTTCAGTACTGTTTGTAATCATTTTATTTTCTCCCTTATTCCCAATTTTCTTTTTGAAACGTACTTACATTTCCGTGGACGACGTATTTTGGATTTTGATCATTAGCCTGATTGACGGCATCAATCAACTGGTTAGTTTGATTGCCATATTGGGCAATTTTAATCAAGAATGGAACTAGATCATCTTTCCAAGTTAATCGTTTATCAAATCCGTATTGGATCCACACACTGTTGGTTTTGGTGTCGTTCCAAGCACTGGCACCATGATACGGACGATCATCGATCAGAATTCCACCAACGTAGTGAACGAGACTCTTATCGTGAGTCATTGTGATTTTTTTGTAAAAGGGGCTTCCTTTTTCTTGACCAAAGTAGCGTTGAATCCACGCTACCTTATCCTGCCAAGCACTTGGATTGCTCCACGGAGCAGTAGTGAGGATGTACAAATCATAATATTTTTTTAATTGATTAACACTTTCAATCGCATTTTCGGTCGGATCAAGATCCTTAAAGATGCCGGGGATCCGATCAGGACGAGCTCCGGTTGGTAATGATTTCGCCCGTTGGTTTAGAACAGGGATGGTATTAACTAACACGTTATCCATGTCTAAAAATAATTTTATTGGTTTGTTTGCTTTCATGAAACATAAGATTCCTTTCCTTTTTTGATCAATAAATTAATAATCAAAATTATTTAAGCTTGGATAATTAGAACATACCACATTATGATTAATTTGCCTCAAATGAAAATTGAGATCAATCCAAAAAAGACGCAAACTCATCCCTTACGTAATGAATTTGCGTCTTACAAATATTAATTCCTAAATTATCTTGCCCAATGATTGATTGGACCATATTTATGACCAACTTGGATCTCGTCTTCGATTGCGCCATCAACGTATTGTTTGGCAATCTTAATGGAATCGGCAACAGTGTGTCCCTTTGCCAGTTCAGCGGTAATGCCAGCTGAAAGAGTATCACCAGTTCCGTTTTTACGGTCGGTAGTAAAATAAGGGCCGTCGATATTAAAATGTTTGCCGTCTTCAAGTAAAACGTAGTCAGAAACCTTGGTCTGACTAGGGTCATCATGGCGTCCTTTGACAATTACGTTACTAGCCCCCATGTCCTGCATGACTTGAGCTGATTTTGCCATAAAGTTGGGATCGTCAACGTCTAAACCAGTCAACTTTTGCGCTTCAAAAAAGTTCGGCGTGAGGACGGTTGCCATGGGAACCAGTTGGTTTTTCATGGCGTCAAAAGCATCCGCTTCTAAAAGCATGGTACCAAATTTGGTGGTGATTACTGGATCAACCACGAGGGGGCCAAAGTCATAGAGCTGATAATCTTTTACGACTGTATTAATGATGTTAGCGTCTGATAACATGCCAGTTTTAGCAGCCAAGATGTGAAAATCATCACCGAGGTCTTTAAATTCCTGGTCAATAAAACTAGTCGGCATGTTAACGCTATCGTGAATCCCATATGAATTACCCGATACACATGCTGTGATAATCGATGCCCCATAGACCCGACGGGCAAAGAAAGTGTTTAAATCAGCTTGGACGCCAGCACTACCGTCGCTATCGCTTCCAGCAATCGTTACTGCTTGTGGATAATCTTTAGCCATTTTTTGCGTCTCCATTCTAGTTTGATTTGATTTTTACCTGTTCCATGTATTATAATACTAAGAGCTGATGTATTTAAGGAATTAGACTTAATTGGAAGGAGTTTTTCATCATGAGAATTTGTCATCCAAATGGTGTCCAAGGTCGTCGTCCGATCGACACTAAAAAACGTAAAGCAAAACAAAAAGAAGTAGCAGACTTACAAAAGTTTTTGAAGCAAAAACCTGCTAAATAATTGAACTAATTAACTTTTACTAGACGTCTGATTATTGATTTATTTTGATAATTAGTGGTCTATTTTTTTGTGCTTTTTTATTGATAACCATTGAGCAAGGTGTGATAATGATGGTGAAAATTATGGGAATGGGATGATAAAAATGGGAGTTGTAGGTTTCTAACCTAAAATGATTTTTGTAAATGAGTTCTTAATAAAGGAGACTGAAAATCATGACTGATGTAAAAATTCCCGACTATGACAAAAATAATATGCCTAAGACCACTAAAAGTGCGGTCTTAGAAAAAATGTTTGATATTGATATGAAGGACACTAAGTTAAAGAAAATGGGTCCAACTGATGTTTTGATTAAAGTTGTGGCAGTTGGAATCTGTGGTTCAGATGTTCACTACTATGACCAGGGACACATTGGTGATTTTGTGGTTAAAAAACCCTTAATCTTAGGACATGAAAGTTCTGGTGTGATTGTAGCAGTGGGTGATCAAGTAACCGACTTTAAACGTGGTGATCGAGTCGCAATGGAACCGGGCGTTCCCTGTGGTCATTGTGAGGCTTGTCGAACGGGTCATTATAACCTCTGTCCTAACATGAAATTCATGGCGACCCCGCCAGTTGATGGTGATTTAACTCAATTCATCGTTTATCCACAAGACTTTGTTTATCACATTCCTGAAAACGTTTCTTATGAAGAGGCGACTCTAAATGAGCCACTATCAGTTGGCGTTCATGCCACTCAAAAATTGGGAGTTGACGTTGGTTCAACAATTCTCATTTCTGGCATGGGTCCCGTTGGATTGCTTGCGATCTTAGCCGCAAAGGCCCATGGTGCTGACACCATCATTGTCAGTGATACCGAGCAACTCCGACTTGATACCGCCAAGAAGCTGGGAGCTACTCATGCAATTAACATTAAAAATGCAGATGTTTTAGACGAAGTTAAGACCATCACGAATGGCAAGGGCGTTGATTACGCCATTGACGCTTCAGGATCAGTTCCAGGTGAACAAACTTCACTCCACGCACTGAAGCGGGGTGGTAAAGTCGCCTACATTGGTGTCCCAACAACCGACCAAACGCCACTGGATGTTCCGTTCATGACTGACCATGAAACCACCATTATGGGGATCTTTAGATACTGTAACAACTACAAGACTGGATTAAAGATTTTAGCTAAAAACACTGATAAGGTTGATAATCTATTAACTAACTTTTATCCACTAGATGAAACGAAAGCGGCTCTTGAAAAATCAAGAACGGATAAATCGAACTCTTTAAAGGTTATCATTTACCCAAACGAGCAGCTGCGAAAATAGATTAAACTTGAGTTCTGCGTTTCTTTAGCGCAGAACTTTTTTTATTTAAAATAATTTGATAAAACAGTAGACAGCTAATTAATAACTGTGTATACTTGTGAACAACAAATTAAGTAATTCATTATTGCTGTGTAGTTCAGTTGGTAGAAACGCTTCACTGTTAATGAAGATGTCGCTGGTTCGAGCCCAGCCACAGCAGCTACAAAAAAGCACCCCTCATTTGATTGAGCGGTGCTTTTTTGTGAAATTAGTTAATCAAAACCCAAATTCAACTCGGGACTCTTGATATTAATGCTTTTTACCCTTTTTAGCTTTTTTTGGTTTACTTTTTTTAGGTTTTGGCATTTGTCTAAGCTGGTCTTTCATGCCTTCAATTTCTTTTGCATGCTCTTGTTTCCATTCTTTGAATGAAGATCCTGAATCAGAATCGGCTGGTTTAAGGCCGGTATCTAACCAGAATAATGCTTCTGATAGACTAGGGAAATTGTGCAACCAAAGCGTCTGACCATTCTCTGAATCGAAAGCAACATATGAGCGGGAGCGCCGCTTTAAGAAAGTATGCTTTCTAATCTTAAACGCTTCCCTTTTTCTAGTTAAGAAGTAATCTGGTAGAATGTACTTACCGGGAGTCATTAACTTGGGAAAACGTTCATTTTTTTGAGCATGACGGTCCTTGAGCATTGCTAACGCTTGATCAACTGTAATTAATTTTGCAGCTATGTCAGCCATTGTATGAATCCCCTCCTGTATGTTATTTTCGCATAAATATTACAAAATGCAAAACGATATGATTAAATGTAATAATTAATTAAGATTTTAATTCAAATGGAGCTAAAATGGCAAAGAATAAGAAGTATTACGCGGTAAAGCAGGGGAGACACCCTGGAATTTATCCAACGTGGGAACTCACTAAAAAGCAAGTTGATGGATTTTCGGGAGCTGAGTATAAAAGTTTTGCAACTAAAAGAGAAGCTGGTGCGTACTTATATGGGGTTCAATTTGAAAACCATCCGGTGGAAAGTAAAGTAGGTAAACGCCCAACCATCATTGTATTTACCGATGGTGGTTCCAGAAATCACGGTAATGTTGCTGGTGGTCACGTCAAATCAAACGATAAGGCGGCGTGGGCATACCTAATTGACGCTCCGACCGGTCAGCACGTTGATTCAGGCGGTGAGTATGGGGTGACTAATAATAGAATGGAGATCATGGCACTCGTGAAAGCTTTGAAATGGTTGTTTGATCATCAGCTTAACGACCAGAGTGTTGGGGTTGTCAGCGATTCAAGATACGTTTTAAACGCCATTACTAAACACTGGATTTACGGGTGGAAAAAGCGTGGATGGAAACGTAGTGGCGGAGAACTTAAAAATAAGGAACTCTGGCAACAATTGGATGATTTATTGAATCAGTTTCCTAACATCCAATTTGGTTGGACGAAGGGTCACGCCACAAATAAAGGGAACGTCTTCGTGGACGAGAAATTGAATCAGACTATGGACAAAATGTAAATTTTCCTAATAATAAGGTTAAGACCTAAAAGGAGTGATTCAATGACGAGTGAAAGAGAAAAAATGACTAAGGGAGAATCTTATAATCAATTTGATAAAGAACTGATTAGTCGAAGGATCCTTTGTCGAAAGCAGTTGCAGGAGGCTAATAATACCCCTAATAATGAGAGGCGGAACCAACTGATTCAATCATTGTTAAAAAAGAGCGGACCAAGATTCTTTGTTGAGACTGGGATGGAGTTTGATTATGGCTTTAATATTTACATCGGGGACAACTTTTACGCTAACTACGGATTAACGCTGCTTGATACGGCTCCAATCACATTTGGTAAAAATTGTTACATAGGTCCTAATTGTGGACTTTATACAAACGTCCATCCTTTGAATGCTAAGGAACGGGTTGCAGATGTTGAAATGGCGGCCCCAATTACAATTGGTGATAATGCCTGGTTTGGTGGTCATGTCACCATTGTTCCCGGCGTGACCCTTGGAAACAATGTGGTGGTTGGTGCTGGAGCTGTTGTTACCAAATCGTTTGGAGACGATGTAGTTTTAGTCGGAAATCCAGCTCAAGTATTAAAAAAGATTGACAATAATTAGTGAATTTTACTTATTATCTTAGTTGTGTATAATGATAGTGAAAGATAAGTAATTATCATTTGTGTGACCTTTACAACGCTATGCAAGTGGCTCTATGAGCACCATACATAGCGTTTTTTGTTGTGAAAAAAGCGTTTGGAGGGATTTCTTTATTTTTAAAAAATTTAATATTGATAAATTCGTCTTTATTCCAACCTTATTAATTTTTGGAATTGGTTCAATCATTCTGATTATTGGTGGTTCCAAGTTGCAAGGAGTACTAGCGGTAGCCTTAAATTGGATCACTAATCAAATGGGATGGGCCTATATGGTGGTTTACATAATTAACTTCTTATTTTTTATGTGGTTAATCTTTTCAAAGTATGGTGCTATCCGCTTGGGAGAGCCCCACTCCAAACCAGAGTATAGTGATTTGCAATGGGGCAGCATGGTCTTTGCGACCGCAATTGATGCCAGCATTTTAATGTTGAGTATGGTGGATCCGCTTCGATACTTGCAGCATCCTCCCTTTGGGGCTAAACCATTTTCACAGAGTGCTTATAATTATGCGCACATGTTTGGTCAGTTTAACTGGGGACCAATGGCATGGATGATGTTTGCCCCGGCTACGATTGCCATTGCTTATATTCTATTTGTTAAACACGGCAAGGTACAACGCCTTAGTTCTGCCATTGATTTTATTCAAGGTGAGGCTAGGTGGAAGTATTACACCAGACAGCTAGTTGATTTTCTGGTTGTCTTTGGAATTATGGGTGGTGTTGGATCATCGGTTGGAATGGAAATTCCCATTATTTCTAATGTTTTAAGTCGTTTATTAGGGATTCCAGATAATTTGGAACTTAAAACTGCGCTCTTTGCGGTGCTATTTGTGATCTTTGCCTGGACCGTTTATAAGGGATTAAATGGTGGAATTGATCGTTTGAGTGATGCCCATATTTGGACAGCCATTATTTTCTTAGCCTTTGTCCTGTTAGTTGGTCCAACTATTTATATCTTAAGTTCAGAGACCAACAGTTTGGGACTCTTGGCTGATAAGTTTGTTTCCATGTCGACTAATACCATTCCCAATGGAACTGCGGACGTTGCCAAACTGGAAACGATTTTCTACTGGGGCTGGTGGCTGTCATACATGCCGGTCATGGGACTCTTTATTGCTCGTATTTCTAAAGGACGAACCATTCGTTCCACTTTGATTGGAATGCTTGGTTACGGTTCAGTAGGATGTTTAAGTTTTTATGCAATTCTTGGTGGCTATTCGTTATGGTTACAAAGGACCGGCCAGATTAACTTGGTTCATATTTTGAATACGCAGGGTCAGGCTGCTGTCATTACTGCTGTATTATCCAGTTTGCCCTTTAAGGTAATTGTTTTTGTCGTTTACTGTATTTCGTGTTTTATCTTTCTGGCGACGACCATCTCGTCCTCAGCTTTCATTGTTTCCTCATTTACAAGTTTAGGGTTAAAGGAGGGACAGGAACCAACCCAGTTTAACCGAATGACATGGGTTGTTGTCTTTGTCTTATTCTCGTTTGGACTAGTAGTTGTCGGAGGATTTAGTACCATCCAGACCTTCTGTGCGATTGCTGGATTTCCATTAATGTTCGTATGTATCATGATATTGATATCGATTTACCACATGGTTAAAAATGATGAAGGAATCGTGCTTAAAAATAAAGCAATGGACAATTTAAGAATTAAACAAAAAAAGGAAAAGATGCGTCGTATTCATGCTAAAAAAATGGTAAAAAGTATTGAAGACGCTCAAAATGGTGCTGGTGAAGCGTCGCTACCTGATCCTAATAAAGAATAATGAGTTAATAATAATCAGTGGGTTGCTACTGATTATTTTTTTATTAAAAATCATAAAATTAATGATATGATGTTATTGAAAGGGGATGGAGACAATGGAAAAATTTAAACCATTGACATTTGAAAGAATTTTATTGACAGTTGATCCCGACGATAGTAAGTCAACGCAACGGGCTTTTCGTTACGCAGTTACTATTGCCATTAAGTTTCATGCGGCACTTGGAATTTGCTCGGTGTTAGAAAATAATGATATTAATATTTATGATTCTTTAACACCAAGTAAAATCGAAGCAAAACGGGATCACTTACGAGAAGTGGTTGGTAATTACACCGATCGAGCAAGTGACGCTGGCGTGGAAGACGTAACTCCCATTATTTCAGTTGGTGGGAACATTGACGATGAAATCTTGGATGCTATTGCTCCCAAGTTTAAGGCAGATCTCTTAATTTGTGGAGCTGATGCGACCGGTGAACACGGTAATCGTAGTATTAGTGTTAAACTGGTTAAGCAGTCTAAAATTTCAACGATTATCATTCGTTAGTCTAAAGTTTTTAATAATAGGTAGGGTAGGTAAGGGTTTTGTCAGATAAGTTAAGAGATTTTTTTAATGAAGGTACCACCGATGAGATTACTAAAAAGATGCTTGGAACGTTACTGGTTTATCATTCTCCAAAGGGGTTGATGAGCGGATACGTTACCGAAGCGGAAGCCTACCTGGGACAAAGAGATTCAGCAGCGCATGCCTATCAGGGGAAAAGGACCCCATCGAACGAAGCCTTGTATGGTGTTCCTGGCACGATTTATATCTACTCCATTCATGGTCGACTTTGTTTGGACGTTGCTGCTCAGGCTAAGGACGTACCAGAGGGAATTTTGATTCGTGGAATCGAACCTTATCAAGGGATTGACTTGATGAAACAAAATCGTAAGAAAAATGGTTTTGAATTGACTAATGGCCCGGGAAAATTAATGGATGCCTTGGGGATTTATGACAAGGATATGAACTTGATTGAGCTTGGTAACACCGCCCTTGACTTAGACATTGATCATGTGAAAGTCCCAAAAGAAGTGGTCGAATCGGGACGAATTGGGGTTAGTGACCGAGGAACTTGGACGGACAAGCCGTATCGTTTCTACGTTAAAGGGAACCCTTATGTGTCTAAGATACCTAAGCGTGATATGGATTTAAAAACATACGGATGGAAATAAGGAAGGGATGCTACTTTCATAAAGTAGCATCCCTTTAAAATTGTTTTATTTTTCATTGTACAGGTTTTTTAAACCATGAATGTCACTAAGACCAATCTGATTAGGATCAAGTGAATTATAGTAGGTGTCATTTGGGAACATGATACTTTCTTGAGCGTGATTGTGCTTAAGTCCCATTGCATGACCAAATTCGTGTTCGGTTGTTAGCAATTGCTGCTTGTAAGTGTATTCCATGTTGCTCATTACCCGCGGATTGAGCGTGATTTTGGCACCTGACTGATAAGTGTGATTTTTAACGTTGACGGTTTTAGTAAGATTCAAAGTAACTCCAGCGTACCGATTGCCCTTCCAGAAGCCATTATTACTATTGGTAGTACCAATGGTTGTCGGAACTTTGGTTTTGGAACGAATCCAGGTAAAAGCGTGCGTTTTATTCCAGTTTCTGGCAGCTTGTTCAATGATAGTTTGGTACGATTGGGGAGTTTCTCTCCGAATATAATATTTGGCGGTGGGGTGTTCATAACGAAAACCAATGTTAGGGTCAACTTTCTGATCAGCTTCAGTGGTCGAGCTCGTGAGAGAACTAAAGGCAATCATTGAAACTAATAATACCATTAGGGTTCCCACAATTTTGATTGATTTTTTCATTTTTGGTCCACCTTTCATCCCTGATTTAGTCTGAAACAAATCCATCTTAGCATAGTGAAAAAGAATGGAGAACAAAAAGAAATGGGTCCGAAACTCTTAATGATTTCGTACCCATTTTCATTACCTTTATTTTTTGAACATGTATTTAGCGTCAGCAACGTGATCCTGAGAAGTGAGAATTTTAGGACCATCTTCGGTGATTGCTAAGGTGTGTTCGTATTGAGCTGAGTATGAACCATCTTGGCTAACGTAATAGGTCCAATCGTCTTTTTTATCATAGTCATCTTTGATTTTCCAAGTACCGAGGTTAACCATTGGTTCAATGGTAATGGTCATGCCCGGTCTGAGACGCATTCCATGACCGGCAACCCCATAAGCTGGAACAGCTGGATCCTCATGAATGGAAGGCTGGATGCCATGTCCAATTAATTCTCGGACATCACCCATATGGTTTTCGTCTTCAACGTAGTGTTGAATGGCAGCACCAATGTCTCCAATTCGATTACCAACTTGAGCTTGGTCAATGCCAAGGTAAAGTCCCTTTTTAGTAACTTCCATGAGTTTCTTGATCTTAGGTGAGACTTCACCAACCGCGTATGACCAGCAGGAGTCACTTTCAAAACCGTCTTTATTGACACACATGTCAACTTTGACAATGTCGCCTTCCTTTAATTTTAAGCCCCGACGCGGGATTCCATGGGCAACTTCATTGTTGATTGAGATGCAAGTCCCGTAGTTATATCCGTCAAAGCCCTTCTCTGATGGAGTAGCCCCGTGGTCGGTAATGTACTTGTCAGCGAATTCTTCAATTTCCCAAGTATCGACACCCGGCTTAATGATTTTTTTCAAACCATTGTGGACACCGGCTAGCACTGCACCAGACTCGGCCATTTTTTTAATTTCACGATCCGATTTTAAAGTAATCAAGTGAATATCTCCTTTTATTAGTTGGATAAATTGTTTTTTCTTCCATAATTAAAATTAAATAAAGCATAAAAATGATTTTTAATTACCAAGTTTAGTTAAAATCTCACACCTCTAATATATCACTACTGGGCCTATTATTTCTAATCATAAATTAACCGACGTCTTTGTGAAAGAACATCACATTTATTTTTATAAAATTTAAAGATTGATGGGGATCGTGTTACAATATCAATTAATTAAGTGATAAATTAATAATTATTCTAAAATATGAAGCAAGATATCTGGTTTAGTTAACAAGTTGTTGTTAAAGAAGATTACTTTTTATTCTTTAAGATAAAAGAGGCGACGAGTTTGGTAGCAAAAGTTAAATATGTAGGGCTTTTTCTATGCAGCATGGTTTTGTTAGTGTGCCTATTTTCCAGAGTTGTAAGAGCCGATGGGTTAGTTGATTACTCCCAAAATAATGATACCAACGTGGGCCTAAACGTGCAGGGAAGATTTAATGTTCCAATCATCAATCCCTTTACCCCAAGTGAAAATTCCAACATTGGTGCTAATGGAGCGGCTGGTGAGAATAATGATCAAGATGCCGTCGATTATGTCCCCAAAGATTTAACCTTTCAGGCTCTCAGTGACCCACATTTTGCGGATAGTCCGTTAACTTCAAGTGGCTCTAGCACGTCTAAAGATGGAAGTCAGAATAACTTTGTGTTTGTCCAAGTTCATGACTTTGGTGATACCGGACCAATGGAGTTAAAGGCCACGCTTGAAGCCGATGGGAATGGAAACGGGTTTGTTAACGGTGATGGAGATGCCCTTCCCGGAGCGTACATTGAATTAAAGAATACCCAACTGTTTCAATATGACATTGGGGATGCTGTGTACAATAATCTCTCACAACCAGCGTCACCAGACAACATTGGAACGACCACCATTACGACTGATGCAGATGCTCCGGTAATGTTGTCGAATACTAATAATGGCCCCGCTGATCAGTCAATGACTCCGGTTGGTTCGTTTGGCGTGTATGAATTAGCGTGGACGTTAGGAGATTTCCGTCTGGAAGTTCCGTTTAATAGTAATAGTTTTACTGGCTATGATAAAGTCCCTAGTCAAGATAATGAATACAACGGCACAATTGATTGGAATTATGCTCCTCAGGTTCACTAAAAAGTTAGGACCCTAATTATGAAAAAGTTCGTTAAATCACTATTAATCACGCTGATTGCTTTATTTATGGTGGTAGTCTTGGCCACTTTGACGACTTCGGCTGCTAGTATGAGCAGTACGACCCCAATCCAGGTCAAGATTGATGACAGTTATCATGTGTCACATGATAATTCATACTACCAGATTATAACTAACCAAGCACGTGATTATCCCATCGCCATCTCGATAACTAATTTAAGTAAAACCAACGCTTGTCAGATTAGCACCCGAGTTGATTCTGCGTCCACATCATCTAAGTTGGCGTTATTTTTTAATAATAATCAAAGTCAGTTTCGTGGATTACCCGTTAACATGCGCCAAGTGGTCTCATTTAATGAGTTAAGTGATCGTGATTTTCAGTTAGCTCCCAGGCAAACTCGGATCGTGAAGATGTCCCTCAACTTAAATAATGATAAGTTTCGCGACTTTAATGGCGAAATTCTTGGCGCAGTGACTTTTACACAAGATGCGCCGGCAGTTAAAGGTGAGATTAATAATCAATTTTCTTACACCATCCCGATTGAAGTTAGAAAAGGGAAACCGCAAGGTAGTGAGATTGAGGAAACCAAAAACGATCTCAAGAAGGATGCCGTCAAGCATGCAATGTTTACTTTTGGACTAGTAAATAAAAAATCGGCCATGTTAGATGACGTGAAGGCTAATGCAACGTTGAAGAACGTGACGTTCAATCAACTTATGACGAGTACCGACGAGATTAAAAGGGGTCAGATAGCCCCCAACAGTGAATTTGCGATCAAACAATCACTAAATAAACAATTATTGCCCGGCAAGTACGTTGCCACCGTTAATCTCAGTGGTAAGAATTCAGTTAATGAATCACCTAGTCACGTTAAATTACAAAGAGAATTTATCGTTAGTCCGGTTGACTACATCAGGACATTTTCAGATCGAACACTCTTGATTATGATCGGAATTATAACTGCGTTAGGCCTGATTGTCACAATTTTGGCATCTCTAGTAATATTTAATCATCGAAAACACAAGGTGTAAGTCTTAAATCAGGGAGGAATGAACGGTGAAAAAGGATAAATGGATCCAACGAGTAATTCTCGGTGGAGTGACCATATTATTTATAGTGGCTTGTACGATCCTATTCTTATATACAACGAGTTCAAATCGTTCTGCTTCAGTAAAGGCCGAAAGTAATCCTCAAACAGCTAGTTCATCAGCTAGTCATGCTCATTCTGCTAGTCAAAGTAGTTCGTTTAAAAAGACAAGTTCAACTAGTAATAATCCAGATCAGGCGTCATCTGTAAACGACCAGAAAACAAAAACCTCAAGTAACCATGATATGGACCAAAAGAGCGTTAAGTACACACAATTGATGCAAGAAAGTCAGAATGACGAAAGTGATTTTAAGGCTGGTAAGTACGTGCCAGCCACTAAGTTGTCGGCTACGCAAATTAAAACGGCTAATTTATCGACTGTCTCGGTGGGCGACTGGAGTAGTTTTGTTGCGGCCATCCAGAATTCAAACGTCGATCATATTTTAATTGCAAATGATTTTGCCGCTCCTGATACCGGAATGCGACAGGTCCAGGCTGCTTCTCGTCTAAGTGGCAATCTGGTGGTCGACGGACAAGTTACCACTTCTAATAGTAATCCGGACGATCAACACGTTAATGGTCCAACGGTTGATTTAGGCGGTAATAGTTTTGATTGGCATGGAAATAATGGAAGCAATTCGAATGGGACATCCCAGTTTTCAGACGTTCAGGTTAACAACTTGAACGTGTATGGTGGTAATTATTATGGGATGTTTTGTGATAGCAACGGTGGAATTCATGGTGATGTACAAACTTACACCAATTATTCGTATACTGGTTCTCAACCGTTTGTTAACTATGGTGGATTAGACGTTTTAAAGGGCCAAATCCGGTTGAACCAGGTTAATCGGTATTCAGCGATGGGGCGAACTAATACTAATATTTCCTTTGGTGGTCAACAACTAATGGAAGCATGTGCATTGTGGATTGCCGATAGTAATGACAGTTCCAATCCAACTAACGTTAAAACCACCAGTAATAACAATGCTTCGCTTCCTAATTTTGAAATTGGTGACTGGGGAGACGAGCGATGGGATCAGCGGATTCAAAATGTTCCCACTAATCCTAATACTGGTCAACCGTTTAGTCTGGGACAAATTGCGATTGGTAATAATGTCAATGTCAATATGGATGCGACCGCTAAAAACTCGGTTGGTGGTGGTAATAGTGGTAACTCAGGTCAAACTTCTGGATTTGATCTGGGACGTGGCAATAATCAAAATGACTTTAGTATTGGCAATTATTCCAAGGTTAATATTGATATGACGCCTGGTCATACGGCCATCACTTCCTATAATCGGTCCAATAATAGTGCTCAGTCTGGCATTAACATTGGGAGTTCAACTTTAACGGTCAATAGTAATCATGGTTACGGGAGTCCAGCAACTAATCGTCCGGGCATATTTGCTAACGGGGACATTACCTTTGCTCCTAATCAGGTTGCTGGACTTGACCCAGGTTCTGATCAACAGCCAACCTTAAACATTGATAAAAATGTTCAAAATAATGATTCAAGAATGGCAATTCAGTCGCTAACTGGGAACGTTGATTTACGTAAACTGGGGTATGGCGATCTGCGGATGAGTAATTATAGTCATCCGGTTAATGAACCAATTATTTCGGTTAATCGCGGTCGTACAACCGGGAGCGGACAAATTGAGTTTGGTGCTAATCAACCATTCTCAGCTTGGAACTTAATTAATTCTGATAATGACGGTTCGCCTCAGTGGAGCTGGGAACAATCACCGGCTAGTGGCTGGTCGTATCCAAATGATACCTTTCAACCCACTTCGTTTGATCCATATCAATACTCTCGTTTAAAGGTGGGGACTTCCCAGTCCGAAGGTAACCTGCAGTTTGACCATTCATTAAATGATGCAAGGGATTCGAAGTACTCGTACCAGATTGACGGAACCGTCACGGATGACAACGGTGCTCCCTATGCAGATGCGTATGTTAGTTTAACTGGTGATCCGAATATCCAACCCAATGTTGGTAACAACGATAGTATCCCAAATGATGGTTACGCCTTTGGATATCCAATGTTTCAACCCAAAGCTCCTGATAATATTTCCAAAAGGGAGTACGTCGCTAAGACTGATTCTAACGGGCACTTCAATTATACGTTGCCTAAAAAGAACGGACAGCAAACCTACCTGACTGCGAACGAAACCATTACGGCTTTTGCCGCTGGATATAATGATTCCAGTTGGTTTTACACGAAGGAGACCCCAGAACCAGTTGACGGTGTTAATAGCCCAGGGGTGATTAATCCATATCAACCGCAAACACAGGATGACAATGGCTTTCCACAAAATGTCGATCCGGGTGACCAAGTCGCGGGAGCTAACAACCCTGCTGACAATAATGATCCGGCAATGTTAAGACTCGACGCAGTTCCTCAAAGCATGCAATTTAACATGAACGGTGGGAATGCGTCACCGATTAATGGTCATTTGGCGGTTCCAATTTCTGAGCAGGGAACTTCGTTAGCTTACAATCCAAATAGTTCGAAGCCGGGGATCTTTACCCAGTTTACTAATTCTGTTGGTAGCGAAATAAATGATGACGGTTGGAACTTATCGGTTACGGCTACAGCAAATGATAATCAAGGAAACCTGTTAAATGATGCATCGTTACTTTTGGGTGGGTCCCCACTTGGTGATGGTTTTCTCCAAGAATTAAGTACCCCAAGTGGCATGGGACTTACGCAGTGGAATAAAACGGGAAACAATCTTTCCGACCTCATTAACTTTAATGGACAGGAAACCCCGATTGTCTCAAGTAATGATGTGAGTTTAGATAATTCAACCTATCAGACATTTTGGAATTTGGATAACATTAAATTGAACCTAGATGAAGAAGTTTTAAGGGATAATAAAGCGGGCCTTGGTGGCAATTCACAGAACTCTAGTGGAACGCTGACTTGGAACTTGTCTCACGGGCCTTCTGAGGGCGACTAATGATTAAGACGATGATAATTTAAGAATTGTTGTCGTCTTTTGTGCGTAATGAATGATTAAACTTGGAAATTGGAGTGGCGTTATAATGAAAGTAGTTCAAAGATTAATGGTGATGATGGTTGCACTCGGTGCTTTTGTTCTTTTCTTCTTACTTGGAAGTGTTTTTACCCAGGCCGATACACAAAATCAGGTCCCACTGGAAGTTCTTCCTCAGATTAAAGATGTGAAAGGCCAACAAAAAAGGGCTGATTATTTCGATATTAAGGCAACTCCTGGGATGAAACAACAGCTAAAAATCAAATTGATTAACCGAAGCACTAACATGCCATTAAAGGTTAAATTGGGAGTTAATCCCGCTACTACTTCTGGAGCTCCTACGATTAGTTACGCTAATAAAGAGAAAACTAATAACCGTCAATTTCCGATTGAGAAGTTGGTAACTTTTGCTAAAACTTCCGATCAGTCGGTTTCACTTCAACCGCAACAAAAGCAAACCGTTGTTTTAAATCTAAATGTTCCGAATGACAGGCGATTTCAAGACTTCAAGGGAACCATTCTTGGTGGCCTTTACGTTGTCGAAGATAATGGCAACCAGTCGTCATCACCAGTCAATTCACTGTATTCATATTCGGTTGGAATTCAGTTAAAACACGGAAAACAACCTGCTAACATCAAAATGAATGGGATTAAGATGCTGAATGCTAGTAATCCTAATTTGATGGAAGTCAAGTTATCAAATGACAGGGCGGCGGTGCTTGGAAAAACCAAGATTAAGACTGACGTTACACCGATTAACAGTATGAATGCTTTAGACTCACATACAACTTTTGATGCCGTAATCGCGCCTAATAGTTCGTTTAATTACCTGGTTCCTAAGTCCGCTAACCAATTACCGAACGGACGCTATTTGCTTCACTTAAAAATTATTTCTAATGATCCTCAATTTAAGGGAACTAAGGTCTGGAACTTTACGCGTGGGTTTACTGTCAATAACCCAATTTCAGCGACTCATTCAATAAATAAAGCGGTTTCAAAGAGCATCTTCTGGTTGGTTATGTTAATATTGTTGTTGGGTATCATTGGTATCTGTCTTTATTTCTTTTTTGCCGGAAGAAAACAAGATGAGCTATAAATCTAATAAGACTATGTTTCATACACAATTGTGTATTATTATTTGGAAACCGGTGCTTGCGTGTTCCGGATTTTTTGTGCGGGATTTTTGTGTCACTGGGATTCTTAATTTATGAACAAAGGAAGAGTGATTTTTTGGAAAAAGCAGCAAAGAAAAACATTTTTTTATTTGCGATTGGAATTGCCATTGTTGTGGCTGGTTTTCTTTTTATTGAATTTGGGATCAACGTTGATGGTGTAAAGCGTGGCGAACACACCCCCATTTTATTTGTATCAGACCTAAATAAAACTTCCAAGGCTGCTAACCACCTGACGGTTACTTCTAGTCGTGAGGGCGGCGAGTATGCCATGAAGATTAATGTTTATCCGGACGGTAAGATTTATTACCATCCTAACGGAAATGTACACGCTAAGTATCCGATTATCAAGGTCAACTTTACCGACAATACTGCTTCCACGGTAATTCAGGCGAAGTGGCTGAATGAGATTCTCGTTCATTTAAATCATAAGTACCATTATCAACAATATAATGCTTTAGGATTTGGTTCTGGGAGTCTAACGATTTATCAGAACGCCGTGGCATATGGTCAAGAATCGAATCATATGCGACTGACCAAGTTCATATCAATTGGTGGACCATACAAGGGCATCATGCCTGTAACTGATGTTATGAACCATCGCTATCCGAAAGTTAGTGAATTAAAGGATGCCTCTAAGAGTTTTCCGAAAGGTGTGAGTGTCCTCAACGTTTACGGACAATTGAGCAAGACAAATAAATCTGACGGACGAGTTACTACTTCGTCTGCTCGTGAATTAAGAAAGCTTGTCCCGGGCTCTGACTATCAGGAAATTAAAGTAAGCGGCAGATCAGGTCAACACAGTAAGTTATTAAACAATCAGATGGCTTCAAGAATTATTGAAAGATTCCTGTTCGCTGAATAATCAAACAAAAGCGAGATCACAAATTAATGTGATCTCGCTTTTGTTTTAATTAGAGTTGGTTAACGACACCTTTTTCAACGGCACGGCTTAATGCTTGAAGTTCGTTAATCTTTGATTCAATGAGGTATTGACCCTTAACTTCACTCTTGTCTTTAGCATCTTGTAATTGTTGGTCTAAGAATTGAATTTGTTTATCGATATAATCAGTAAGTTTCATATTATGCACTCCCATCTGTTCTATTTTTCACTTACATCCTACCAGATTTGAACTCGTTTATCAGGTTTTAAGTACATCTGATCTTTGGCGGTTACGTCAAAAGTTGTGTAAAAGTCATCAAGATTCTTAACTTGAACAGATGCCCGAAGTGGGGCAGGTGCATGCACGTCAATTGATAGTAATAGATTTTGGTATTCTGGGGTGGCTTTCATCCGCCAAATCCGACCCCAGTTGGTAAAGAACTGGTATAAGTCAGTATTATCACCATTTTTAGCGGCTTCTTCAGCACAGCTAAGACCACCCGCATCAGCGATATTCTCTGAAACGGTCAATTTACCGTTAACTTTACCACCCGCAAATGGAATGCCATTGAATTCGTCAATCATTTTCTGGGCTAACTTGGAGAAGTGTTCGTGATCGGACTTGGTCCACCAATTATTCAGGTTACCATACTGGTCGAATAAAGAACCATTATTGTCAAAGGCGTGTGAAATTTCATGAGCCATAACCGCTCCGATTCCGCCATAATTAGCGCTTTCGGGTTGATCTAAACTGTAAAATGGTGCTTGTAGGATGGCAGCCGGGAAGACAATGATGTTTTTAAAGGGGTGATAGTAAGCATTCACGGTGTTGGCACTCATTTCCCAACGTTCTCGTTCCACTGGTTTGTTCCACTTTGAGAATTCGTCTTGGTTGGCAATTTTTTCAAAGTTAAGTAGGTTACTTAAAACCGTGCCACCATCTTTTTCCTCGGTAACGTGAAATTTCTTGTAAAGCGGATCTAGTTCATCAGGATATCCGACTTGAACTCCAAGGGTAGAAAGCTTTTTAGTTGCCATCTTCTTAGTGTCGTCGCTTAACCATTGGTTGTTTGAAAGTCGGTTTTTATATACGTCGATCATACTATCAACCATTTGATGAACGTCAGCTTTGGCTTTTTCACCAAAGTATTTTTTACCGTAGTAGTCACCAACCACTTGATCAAAAGTTCCTGATGCAAGGTAGTAAGCGGCCTTCTTTTTATTAGTGGCTTCCTTCTTGCCTGAGAGCGATCTACTATAGGTCCCACCAACTACCCGGAATTCGTCTGAGAGAGCACCACTGTACCCATTAAGTGTCTTTACAAGCATCCAGTCCTTCATAAGCTGGAAGTGAGATGAAGTTAAAAGTTCGGAAAGATTACTAAAGAATTGGGGTTCGGTGACGATGATCTTTTCAGGAAGGGTACCAACTAATTGGTTAATGGCTTCCTTTAGGTTCAAGGCATTGGTTGACCGAGCTAATTCGTCGGTACTTTCTGGGTTGTACATTTTACTGTAGTCAGCAGCTTCTTCAGCTGACTTGACGTTTGGGGCGATTAAGCGATCAAATTCAACCGCATTTTCAACGATCTTTTGACTGTCGTTCTCACTATATCCAGCCATTTCAAATAACTTGGTGGTCATTTTAATGAAGATTGGCATTAAGGTTTTGGCCGCTTCATTATCTTTTTCGTAGTAAGTTTTATCTGGCATAAAAAGGGAAGGTCCACTCGCAAAGAGGGCGTTCACTTTCGCATTCTTCATGTCAGGATCAAGTCCCAATGAAAATGGGGTTGGGAGTCCAGAAAGGATCCAATCGGGGAGCTGATCGTTTAAATCATTGTAATTTTCCAGATTACTGATTCGGTCAAGGACTGGCTTTAAAGGCTTAACACCATCTTCATCACGCTTTTTGAAATTATTAGTCATGTTATAGAACTTTTTGTATTCCTCGAGTTCAGGGGTTTTAGCAGGTAACTTTCCACTTGATAGGTCGGCTGAATCCTTCATTAAGGTCTTGTCGATATCATCAACTAGATCCATGAAACCACCGGTTGACGAGTGATCAGACGGGATGGTTGCTTGTTTAATCCATGCTCCATTAATGGCGTCATAGAAGTCGGTTTTTAGTTCCGACTTATCAATTGGAAATTCTTTGTTAGTCATAGTCATTGTCCTTTCGAATTTTTTCTCATAATTAAATGGTATCAAAAAAGTCCCATGAATGTTGTTCATGAGACTCATTTTTTTCGATTATTTATTTTTTTAGGTCTTCAATTGAGTTAACGTTCTTCATGTACTTCGGAACAGCTAAGCCAACTTTAGCCTTGTCAATACTGGTACCAACGATTTCAACGTTGTTTTTGTACTTCTTGTACATCGGTGCCATCGTTGTTGGCAACCAACCAGCAGTTGAAGCATCGGCCGATCCAGTTGAAAGGGCCGTCCACATTGGTTGAGCTTCCATTGCTGAAAGGGTTGGTTTATAACCCTTCATCCGTAGCAGTTGAGCAACCACGTTGGATGATGACAATTCAGAATCCCAGGAAACGAGGACCAGTTTAACGGGTTGACCGTGTCCCTCAGGAACACCGTTAAGCCACTGTTTAACTAGTTCGGGGTGTTTATTGATGAATTCTTTTGATGCTTTTTCAGCATTTTCACCCTTATCAATCTTAAACATGACTTCACTCATTAATTCGTCGTTCCAGTGGAATTGTCTGAGAAGTTTTGTTGCTCCAGGATTTTTCTTTTCAAATCCCTTGTGGATGATAGTTTGAATGTGTTCACCCTTACCATAAGCGTTCTTTGGATCTTTTAAGAACTTGATGGGATACTTTTGAAACATCCAGTGCGGGGTCCAACCAGTAATTACGATTGGTTGTTTGTACTTGAGCGCTTTATCAAGAGATGAAAGCATGGCAGCAGTAGAACTAGCCTGAAGTTGCCATTTTTCCTTCTTAAGTCCATAGGTGTTTAACGCCTTGGTGGTTGATGACATGATTCCGGCTCCGGAATCAATTCCGGTTATTGTGTAGTTAACTTGTGGTCCAACTTTAGCGTTGGGATTGTACTTTGGTGGATTTACACTACATGCGGTTAGAGTTACCGCTAAGAGTAACGCGGAAGTGATTCCTAGAATCCATTTTGTAAATTTTTTATTCATTATTTATTTGCTCTTGCATCAGCTTTATTGGCACCACCAAGGCCTTTACTGATTTTATCAAGAACAATGGCAAGAATAACGATTGCGATACCAGCTGCAAAACCAGTACCCACATCATTTCTACCAACGGCAAAGTAAACGGCTTCTCCAAGCCCCATTGTCCCGATCATTGAAGCAATAACTACCATTGAGAGGGCAAGCATGATTCCTTGATTAATCCCCGACATAACGGTTGGTTTTGCTAGTGGGAACTGGACTTTGAAGAGTTTTTGCCATGCGGTACAACCAAATGATTCTGATACTTCAAGGTATTCACTTGGGACTTGTCTAATTCCAAGGTTGGTCATGTTGACGATTGGTGGAATTGAGAAGATTACGGAAGCAAATACACCAGGAACTTGACCGATTCCGAATAAAGCAACGGCAGGGATCAAGTAAACAAAGGCTGGCATGGTTTGAAGAAATGACATGATTGGACTCACAATGGTTTCCACAATTTTACTTTTAGCCATCCAGGTTCCAAGTGGAACTCCAATGATGACGATTAAAAGACAAGTTGTCAGAACCAAGTCCAAAGTTTGAGTCATGTCACGCCAGTATCCTTGGTTCCAGATTAAAAGGAAGCCAAGAAGTTCAAAGAGCATGAAGCCCCAGTGCTTTGTTTTGCGAAATAAGAACCATGTTCCAAGTAGGATAATGACAATAAACAACCAAATTGGGATAATGTCAAAAACCCATTGGATTCCGTTCATAACGGTATTTAAGAAAAGCGTAATTGCATTAAAGAAACCAGCAAATCCAGTTAACCAAGCAAAAAAGTCATTGACCCACTTGGCAATGGGAATTGCACCAATGCTAGCGATAGATAACAAACTATTCATTAGTTATCTCCTCCTTTCTTCGTAGCCATGGCATCAAGAACGGCACTTCTTAAAATAATACCCTTCAGATGTTTTTCGTCATCAACCACCGCGTATGGGATTGGTGATTTAGAGATGGCATTGAACAAGTCACCGATTGGTGTACTTGGAGCAGTAGTTGGAACATTTGTTTTTAATGCGATGTGAAGATCTTTTTCGTGTTTATCAATCATTTCGTTGACGTCATCAGCGTCGACAATTCCAACGAAGTGGTCTTGTGAATCAACAACAAAGATACTTGAGATTTGGTCTTCCTTCATCCGACGAAGGGCTAACTTAGGACCGTCTTTTTCGATATTAACGGTATTTGGCTTAACCATGACGTTGTATGCGGTAAGAATCTTAGAACGATCAACGTTTTCGATGAATTTCTTAACGTAATCATTTTTAGGATGATCAAGTAAGTCTTCTGGTGTATCAACTTGAATGACGTCGCCATCGTGCATCATCATGATCCGATCACCAACTCTTAGTGCTTCATTTAGGTCATGACTGATAAAGATAATGGTTTTATGCAACTTCCGTTGTAGTTCCAATAATTCATTCTGCATTTCCCGCCGATTCAATGGGTCAAGAGCTGAGAAAGCTTCGTCCATCAAAAGAATATCAGGATCATTAGTGATGGCACGTGCTAAACCAACTCGTTGTTGCATTCCACCAGATAGTTCAGTTGGATAACTATCGTCGTATCCGTGAAGACCCACCATCTCTAGTGATTCGTGGGCCTTTTTTTCACGTTCTTCTTTGTCAACGTCTTGAACTTCAAGTCCAAAAGCAGCATTTTCAAGGATGGTACGGTTAGGAAGTAAGCCAAAACCTTGAAATACCATACTCATTTTTTTACGACGAAGGTTAAGTAATTGTTTCTTATCAAACTTCATGATGTCTTCTCCATCTAAGTAGATGGATCCAGAAGTAGGGTCAATCAAGCGATTAAACATTCTTAACATGGTTGACTTACCCGAACCAGATAGTCCCATGATAACGAAAATTTCGTTGTTTTTAATTGAGAAGTTAGCATTATCAACTCCAACTGTACTACCAGTTTCTTCAAGAATTTGAGCCTTATCTTCTCCCTTAGATAAAAGTTCTTGTGCTTTTTTAATATGAGGACCAAAGATTTTAGTGATGTGATCAACTTTGATTTTTTCATTATTATTTTGAGCCACAGAACTCCTCCTTTCGATTAACACTGACAATTAAAGTAAAAATATCTACATTAACCAACTTAACAAGTACAACCGTATATGTCAACTTTTCTACCATTTATAAAGCGCGGCACACCGGTTTTTACGGGTTCTATGTCCTTACTCTGATGTAGGTTCTCGTAATGTAATTTTATTTTAAAATTAATGTTAAAAGATGAGAAATGTGTTAGAAGAATTGTCCGATCCCATAGTGAATGATCATGGTAATGATTCCCACGATGACGTTTCTAATTACCGCAATCTTCACCAGACCATTCCCAAGTTCGGCACTTAAGAATCCGGTGATAGCTACAGCAATGATGACAGCGATGATAGTTCCAGGCCACTGAAGTCCGACGGGAAGCAGCGTCATGGCAAGTAGTGGGAGAATTCCACCAAGTGCAGCAGAACACAGCGACGAGAAAGCGGCACTCCACGGACTTAGATATTTCCCTAACTGAAGGTCATATTTGACGCTCACTACCGTTTCAAGCGGTTTTTTTGATAATAAATCCTTTGCAATTTTAGTTGCCGTTTCTTTACTAACCCCACGGCTCATGTAAAATTGAACGACACTTGCCATTTCATCATCGAAATTGGTTTTTAAAAGCTTGCTTTCGGTTTTAACGGCCGCTTCCTCAGTGTCACGTTGTGAACTTACCGAAGCATATTCTCCTCCTGCCATTGAAAAGGCACAGGCAAGTAGATCCGATAGTCCGGCAATGAAAATGGTGAGGGGATTCGTAGTAGCTACGGCAACTGAAAAAAGGACTCCAACGACGGTGAGAATTCCATCATTTGATCCGAGAACGCCAGCACGGAGATTGTTCAATTTCTCATCCATGGTATTGTCGTTATTATCTTTTAGTTGTTTCTTTAAATGAAGACGCATCTGCTTACCTCCTAAAATGCTAATCCGACTAAACGACCAACAAGATAGGCAACGGTCATGGTTACTAACCCCGAAATGACGTTTCGTATTAGTGATTTAGTCCGGTTAGCGTTTCCAAGAATGGCAGCAACGTATCCGGTGATTGAAAGTGCCAAGACGATGGCAATGTAGGTCCCAAGCACGCGATATTGCGCTGGTGCAACGAAAATGGTTACCAGGGGAAGAATTGATCCAGTTGGAAACGAGATCATTGATGCGATGGCAGCGGCATAAGGATTAGTGAAATCATTTCGATCAAATGAATATTTTTCACGAACTACGGTAGTGAGGGGATCCTTTTGCATCATTTCGGAAGTAGCTCTTTCAGCCAGGGCGTTTGCCATTCCGGTTTTAAGGTACTTATTTTTAACGTAGTTAAACTCGTCATCATAATGATTTTTAAGGCCTTGTTTAACAAGATCAATTGCCTGACGTTGTGAATCTTTCTGGGTGTTAACCGAGACGTATTCTCCCATCGTCATGGATACCGTTCCAGCAAGCATTCCCGCTAAACCTGAAATTAGAATTGCCCAATTACTAGTTGATGCACCAGCGACCCCGAGGACAATTCCAGCAACCGATAGGATCCCATCATTGGCACCCATAACACTAGCCCGCAAAACGTTGATTTTCTGGGCAAGTGATGTTTTCATTTTTGACATAACTGACTCCTCCAGTTTATAATGATTATAATCTAGCTCAACTACTATTTTACCGCAATAACTTGACATAGTAAACACGAAAGAGAAATTAGGCATAAAAAAAGCACCATGAACAAATGTCATGGTGATCGATTTTTGAAATAAAATTAGTTTTTTAATTAGTCCTTTGATGAAGTTTTAGACATTTCAACAACTTTTTGGTTGTTGCTCTTGTTTTGACTCTGTTGGTCCTTTTCCTTTGCTTGACATTCTTTACAAATTCCATGAACTTCAACGTTTGAAACTGATGGATCAAATCCAACCTGTTTGGTTGCGTCCTGTAAGTCTTTATCAATTTGCTTGAACTTTGGATCATCAATATCAATAATTTTTCCACAGGTATCACAAATGGCGTGAAAATGGGGATGACTGTAAAAGTCATAGCGATATCCACCATCTGGATTTGGCAATTCAATCACGATTCTAAGCTTTTTAAATAAACGTAAGTTATTGTAAACAGTTGCCATACTTAGGTTGGGAAAGGTTTCTTCCAAAAAATGGAAGATGGTCTCAACCGAAGGATGGTTATTGTGATCGATAAGGTACTTTAAAATAATTTGTCGTTGCGGGGTAATTCGGACATTGTTACTTTTAAGAATGTTCATGGCTTTCCCATACGCTTCTTTCTTCTCTTTTTCATTCATAAATATGCACTCCCATACATTATAATGTTACTCTTTTATTTCAATAATCATTCTAGTAGCTTATGGAACACAATTCAACTGAAATCACTGAAATAATTGAAATCTAGCGGATTTCGGGGATCGGGCTACTTGAGAGAAACCTAATCTTTTTATTATACCTATAAGATTATGCTGATTATTATTTAATAGAATAGAGATGTTTGGCTGTTTTAATTCTTGAAAAGTAAACTTGATCATGTGATTTAATAATTCGGAAATTAGATCCGGAGCAATTCCGACCTCAAAGATAAAGTAAAACTGGGGTTGGTTATTGTCTAAATTACTGATGGCAAAGATTCCGAGTAGAGTATGAGTGTTTTTGTCCAACACTCCCCAAATCAGAGCCTGAGATTTCATGATTTTACGCATGTCAAGATTAACTAGATCGGCTGTTCTAGTGGGGTTATACTCACCATCCAGGCAAACATTGGCAATTGTGCGACCATTTAAGAGTGAGGTTATTTCGCCAAGATTCATGGTAGTCAGCCAATCCATTTCAAGGTGAGCGGTAAAAATTGGGTGGTAACTTTCAAGTTTCGTCATGGTTTTTCTCCTTTATATTATTCCAAAATTGTTTGATGTCATGCTCGAGTTCATGAGGGTTGTGAGTAATCTGATAATTTTTCCATTGTTGAGGATAAAGGTTTGTGTACCTTTTCTGGGTAAATCTTTGATCCATTAATACAACGATTCCCTGATCATGCTTACCACGGATGAGACGTCCGGCAGCCTGAAAAACGTTGTTTAAGCCCGGTAGCTGATAGGCATATTCAAATCCGTGACCATTTTCTGCATCAAAGTAGTCCCGAATCAGGTTGGTTTCTGGGTTAAGTCCTGGAAGTCCAACCCCAACAATTCCAACCCCAATTAATTTATCACCAACCAGGTCAATTCCCTCCGAAAAGATGCCACCAAGAAGGGCAAATCCGACAACAGGATGGTCGTTTGGTTGATTGAATTGATTGATAAAGCTGGAACGCGCTGCTTCGTTCATGCCGGCTTCTTGCTTGATTGTTTTAACCGTGGGGTGTTGTCTGTTAAATTCATCGTAGATTTTTTCTAGGTACACTCCTGATGGAACAAAGATCAGGTAGTTGCCGGCTTTCCCGCTGATCATTTTGTTGATGGTATCAACAATCTTAGAGATGCTTTGGTCACGTTTTTGAAACGTAGTATTGATGTAAGAGGTGATGATGATATTCTGGTTTGCTTTTGGAAACGGGGAGGGCAGTTGATACTTCAAACTATTGTCTTCGTCACCGAGAACCTTGGCATAGTAGTTCATCGGTGAGAGGGTGGCCGAAAACAACACTGCTCCGCCACCAAGATTAAGGGTCTCGGCTAGATTGTGACTTGGATCCATACAGAAGAGACGAACAGTCGTATTCTTACCATTGATGAGGATTCTCGTTTTGTAATTTGGACCATAGTACTCGTTGATTTTGAGGTATCCCGTACACTGAAAGAAAAAATCAAGCACCAAGTCCAGGTCATCACCGTCGTCTTGTTTTGCGATCCATTTCCGGAGGACCTTGACTACGTTAGTGACTGCTTTTGTAAATTTATCCAGTGGATCATCGAGTGCGACCTCGAATTTATGGTCTTTTCTTAATGGTTTGGCAATCATATTAAATTGACGTTTGAGTGATCGTAACTTGGTTAAGACCTTTGCGTTTTGTTCCTTGTTCTTTGATAGAAGCTTGATAACTTTTTCTAATGGTTCAGATGATAGTTCGGTTGAGTACATGTCACGGGAACGATCGACTAGGTTATGGGCCTCATCAATCAGGTAAAAATTCTGATAGTCTTGCACCTCAAAGAAGCGTTGAAGGTGGACCTGTGGATCAAATAAGTAATTGTAGTCACCAATGATAACGTCACAAAAAAGGCTGATATCAAGCGAGAATTCAAAGGGATCAAGTGTGTATTTTTTTGCGTACTTTTCCACCACGTCACGCGTGATCTGGTGATTATTTTTTAAAATATCCTTTAGGGCTGGTTTTAAGCGATCATAGTAGCCCAGCATATAGGGATTATCCTCTGGTGATTTGTCACGTTCATCATCAAACGTAATCTTGTCCTTAGCGGTAAGGGTAATGCTTCGAAGTCGTAATCCATGATTACTCATGAGATTAATGGCGTCTTCAGCAACTCGTCTAGTACTTTGTTTAGCCGTTAAGTAGAACACCTTTGAAATGAGATCATTTCCCATGGCTTTGATGGTGGGAAAGAGGGTTGAAATGGTTTTACCGGTTCCAGTTGGAGCTTCTGCAAACAGGTGGCGGTTGGAAGCGATGGTCTTGTATACTGCAGCTGCCAGTTCACGTTGACCCGTTCGATACGCTGGGAAGGGAAATTGAACTTTTTTGGCGGTAGTTCTTTTTTGTTCATTTAACTGGTCTTTAAGTTCGAGCCATTCTCCAAATTCGTGAATTAAGTTGTCAAAGAAACGTTTGGAATCTTCGTATGTAATTGAACGTTCCTTTTGCGTAATTTCTTCTTCGGGAGTTTGGACGTACGTCAGCTGCATGGTGACTGATTTAATGGAGGGGTCTTTTGTCATCAGCAAGTAGGCATACGCCTTTACTTGCCCCCAGTAAAGAATCATCTTGTTCTCTGGAATATCATTAAACTCGATGTCGGAGGTTTTGATTTCTTCGATGGTGGCTGATTTATCACTCATGATGACACCATCGGCACGACCGTGAACCAGAAAATCAGTCTGATTAACTTGGACTTTCTTTTCTAGATAGTATTCTTTTTCATAGTTACTAGGACGTTTCTTTTGAATTTTCCGGTGGATTTTAGTGCCAGCTTGAGCCGTGTTCAGACTACTAAGACTACTATTTAGATCTCCGCTTCGAAGTAAAAATTCAACGAGATCTCTGACTCCAACTTTGTTCACTATTTCCACCTCCTTTTTTCAATAAAAAAACAACTTCAAACGAAGTTGTTTTATTCTTCACGCCAACGATTGAACTCGTTTGCATGAGACCCTAAGTAATTCATTGCCTCTTTGGTTAGCCGATCAACCTCAGTTTTTGTTTGATCTGGCATTACGTGATAGAAATTACAAACATATCCTTCAGCAATGTCTTCGTATTGTTCTCTTCGTCCGTAGCCAGCATCGTTAAATAATTTATCTAATCCTTTGACGTCGTTTTTACCGGCTTCATAGACTTGCTGAGCTAAATTAGTTTTGTTTTCACCTAACATTGTTGCGGCATACTTAATGATAAAATCATTCATATCAATGATGATGTTTTGGCGTTGTTTACGTTCTATTTTCTTCTTCGACATATTTTCACCTCACTATTAGTTTAAAGCATTCGCTCAATAAATGAAAATAGAAAGTGAAAGCTTAAAAAGAACGCAAAATTTATGTTATGATAAGCGCACTAAACTTGGTCGAATCCATACATGTGATAAGATTAAACTGATGTTATTAGAGAAGCGGGTGATTGTTTGGATAATTCAGTTAATCAAGTTGTTAAGGACTTGAAGTATTCAATGAATAACAATTTATTGGTAAATTTGACCCAGCAAAATACAACGGTCTTCTATACTGGAGTGGTCGTTGCCCTTGATGCTGCCGGTGCGATTTTGATCACATACGATGATTACGGACTTGCTAACGGACTGGTCTACGTTGTTTACGGAGATATCGATGATATTGACTTTCAAAGTGAGGACCTCACCAAGATGGAGGGACGTATCCGAATGTCTCGTCAATTAAAACTGAACGGAACTAAGCAGGAAGTAATGAAGCTTAATTCCAAAAATGATCTATTGACCCAGATTTTGGGCAATTCATTTGTCGACCAACAAGCGGTGATGGTGGTAACTCAAGACGGCAATTCCGTTGAAGGGTTCATTAATTCACTGTCGGACTTTGAATTTTCACTTTCCGTTGTTGATAAATTTGACAACGAAAATGTGACCCATAAGACCATCATTAAACCGTTGGTTCGTTCGGTTGAGTTTCTTGGAACCGAGTTAAAGTTATTAACGGATTCTAAGTCAGTTTTATTTGCCAAACACATTGCCCCGAAAGTCATCGACGGACAATTAGCCATTGAAGCCAACTTGTACTCGGCCATGGAAACAGGGAGAAGAATTGTGATGATACCGAAGATTCATTCTGATTTGTTTTTCATTGGTCAGGTGAAAGCGGTTAATTCTGATTCCGTTATGTTTTCGTTGGTTGATATGATGGGACGATTTGGTGGATATGAACTCATTAAGATTGATGAGATTGATAAATTAGTGATTAAAAGTGATTATTTGCGGCTAATTAATCACTTCGTGTCCATCAACTCGGCTAACGGGGTCTTCGTTCAACCCGTGTTAAATAATGATCGAAGTTTTGATTCGACGATTAATCTATTTGAAGCCACGATTCAAATGGCCATCAAATTTCAACGGGTGGTTAGAATAAAAATGAATGACGGCCAATCTTACCTCGGATTTCCCGTGAAGTACGAGCGGGGTCAGATAACAGTTCAAATCGTTGACAAAGCGAAATTATTCGTTGTGAATAATCAACTCATTAATCTTGGAGATATTGACGAAATTGCTTTTGGTTACCTTGACTCATATCTAATTGAGCAACAAATCGGATAAAAAAACGATGGCTCTTATAAAAGTCATCGTTTTTATTTGTTATGAACAATAAACTGCTTAATTATTTTTACTTCATCCTGAGTAGGCTGAATTTGCATACTCTTGATGGCATGAAATCTCTCCACCGTCATGTGTAGGTCAACGGCCATTTGGTTGTCAGGGATGTCATGTTTTTCTTGGAATTTAATTAGATCGGTTGCTACCTGACTAAATTCTTCTCCAATTTTCATTTTGCTTCCTCCTCTACTTCGCTTACTTGACTCTATTATACATTAATTTATTTATTTGAGACAAAGAATACTAGAGCAGAAGCAGAACTACTTGAAGTAAGATGACGTTAAAAACAAAGACGAGCCAGTCCACCTTTGTGATTTTAATGGTCTGATAAAAAGTTCGTGGCTGACCTTCGACAAAACCATGTGATTCCATTCCTTGTGCTAAGTTTTCCGACCAGCGAATTGCTGATAAAATGGCTTTAAAGTATAGGGTCGGTGACCACCAGTGTAATTTAACTCCCCGCATCAAACTAGCAGTTTTAATCTTGTTAACTTCGGTTTGAATTTCTGGTAGAAGGTTGAAAGCCGCCATTGCCCCATAAACAAATTTACTTGGGAGGCGGAGATTTTGCTCTAGCGAATTAACCAGTTCGTATAATTTAGTGGTTAACGTGAAGGCCGCTCCATAGACGATGTAAACGTAGATCCGAGTAAATAATAGGATTCCCGCGTGCGTGCTTTTAGCGTATAAAATCTGGGAGATCAGTAACCCGACCGCAGGAATGAAGGCAATCAGAAGGATCCACAAAAGATGCTTGAAGTTTACGTGTTTCACTATGAGATAGGCGAGTCCACAGACGATCAGCACACTATTACCAACGATACTGGTAGTGAAAGAAACTTCTAGGGCAATGATCAATACCAAAACGAATTTTAGACTAGGATTCATGAACATCCTCCTTGTAAGTTAATCGATGATTGGCAAGTTCAATAAAGAAATCAGCATTTTCGACGAGGTCGGTCCGTTGATGGGAAGCAAAAATAATGGTTTTCCCGTTCTTAGCCTCGTTCTCAAGGATCCGCGAAATAATGACGGCTGATTTTTGGTCAAGACCAGCGAATGGTTCGTCAAGCATGAGGATGGGTGCATCCCGAATCAACATAATCACAATCTGGAGCTTTTTCTTTTGCCCACCACTTAGTGAGTAGACAACCCGATCCAAAAGATGATCAAGGTGCAGGGCTTTTAAGAGGTCGTTAATTCGGTCATCAGTCCATTGTTTGGTGATGGCATTTTTCTTGGCTAGAGTCAGTTCATCTTTAAGCGTGATGGTTAAAAATTGGTCTTCTGAATTTTGGAAAATCAAATTTTCGGACTTCATGAGAGAGGGAAGTGAAGACTTTTTAATGTTATGATTCATAATTTTGACGACCCCGTTGTACGAATGGAGGCGAGACAGCGCCTTAAAGAAGGTGGACTTTCCGCTTCCATTCTTCCCATTTAGGTAAGTGATTCCAGGATACAGGTCAATGTTTTCTGGTTCAATCAGATTTTGATTACCGTTCGTCATGGAAAAATTTAATAAATTAATCACGGGATCGTTGTCTGACATAATCTTGTAGTGAATCTCTTCTTTAGGGTCGTTTGCAAGTTCATTTTTAATCTGGTCAACTGGAACCGCATGAACGGAGCCAGCTTGGACGTTAAAGAAATGATCAGCCACGTCGAGATAGTCAGAAAGGTTGTGATCGGAGATAATGATGGTCCGATTACTTTTTTTCTTTAACTGGATTAGACGTTCGATGATGTCTTTTTTGCTATCAACATCAACGTTACTAAATGGTTCGTCCAATAAAAGGACTGGACGTTTCATCGCAACTGTCACGGCTAAGGCAACTTTTTGCTTTTCGCCACCCGACAAAGTGGTAATGGCCCGATTTTTAAGTTCATTAATACCACAAAACTTTAAAGCAGAGTCAATCCGGTTGGGCATTTTAACAGGGTCAACGTGAAGGTTGCCAAGGGCAAAAATGAGTTCTTCTTTGACGGTCTTCATCGCAAACTGATGGTTTGGATCCTGAAATAACATGGCTGGTTTTTCATCCATGTCAATCTTTCCGGTTAGTTGGCCTTTGCTATATTTTGGATACAATTGAGCAATTAGTTTTAAGAGGGTGGTTTTTCCACTCCCAGTTGGACCAAACAGGAGATTGATGCTATTTGGTTCAAAATTTAAATTGACTTGATTTAGAATTTTATCCTGTTCGGGATATGAAAATGATAGATTTTTAATTGTTATCATTGGTTATTCTCCATAAAAAAAGACGTTTCAAGCGCGAGTGCGAGAACGTCCAGCTGATGTATCAACAAGCTTAATCTTATATTCCCTGCGCTGGCATTGTCCAAGTCAGGTTCAACGGGTATAATCTCAGCCACTCGGCACCCCTATGTTTAATTAAACTTAGTATATCAAAGATGGCATAAAAATCAATTTTCAATTAGAATAGGGAAGATAGGAAAATGAAGCGGAGGATACTTTCATGAATTCATGGTGGAATCTTATAGGTGTAGTTGCATGGATAGTTGTGTTAATCGTGTTGATCTTTATGATTAAAAATATTCGGTCACGACGAATTAAGATGATTATCGAGGATAAAAAAACTTTTGAATGGCGTAATTTTTTGATATCAATTGGCGAAATTGTTGTTTTTGTGTTGTTGCTTACCTTAATGGTTTATACGACTTTCTTCAGAAATATTACTAAAACCAATAATCGCAACGTGATTACGACGTCCCAAGTTGAACCATTAATTATTCAAAGTGATAAGAATGGCTCCTACTACGTAAAGGTTGAAGGTAATAGAGGACCGATCCAGCAGTATTCGTTCTGGCTAAAGAACATTAAGTATCAACTGCCAAGTACGAATGCTCAGGTAGTTACTACGCGTGGAAACGCTGAAGTCACTGGCCGTAGTTACAAGTTGAAGCATAAGAGCATCAAGTTAAATGACGAGCATTTTCAAAATGCATGGGCCAAGGTGGTTACCCTGAGATACAAAGGAAACTTTTGGAACGGTTTGGGGATGCATGCTGGTAAGGATGCTAACCAATTCATTTTAATCAGAGTTCCAAATAAGACGTTTGTGCAAAAAGAAAAATAATTAATTGACCACCGATAAGTACGTATCGGTGGTTTTGTTTAAATTGAGGTGTTTAATATGAGTGAAAAAATTCCAGAGACAATGGATGAAATTAAAAATTTGTTAAACGAACTAAAAAAAGATGGTAAAACGATTACACTGGATGAGCTGATCCTTGATAACATCGGGGAATTAGCTCAAGCCTATCTGGACGCAGCGGAAGAAGGCCATTATGACTCTGTAAAAGTGGTTGATGATAAGACAATTGAATTTGTTAGTATCACTGGGAGAACGGTTGGAAAATACGTTTCTAAAGGACAAAGTTTAATTGACGACTTTAAGGATAATTCGCTAAAGTTAGAGTTGGACCTTGAAGCAAGCGCAAATAAGGTCGCAAATGAATAATTTACTTGCAATTTACTGTGTTTATCGATAGCATAGTATTTGTTAAGCGCCCTTAGTGTAATGGATAGCACATGAGATTTCGGTCCTCATGATCCGAGTTCGACTCTCGGGGGGCGCATATATTGCTTATCAGGTATTTTCAAAACACTTATAGAAAGCAAATGTAAGGGCTGACAAAATTATTAAAACTGGTATACTTAGTTAACGGAGATTAAGTCGCAAAGGAGCCTCACTACTTTTGGTAGTGGGGCTCCTTTTGTGCTTAAATAACAAAACATAAAAAATGCTCGTCTGTCAGAATGGTGGTAAACTTTTCTTGAATCAACTTTAGGAGGGAATTTTATGAGTGAAAGTGTAGTAATTTTTGGAGTTGGAAAAGGATTTGGCTTTTCAATTGCCAAAAAGTTTGGTGAAGCTGGCAAGACACCGATTATGGTGGCTAGAGATGCTGCTCAGTTAAAGCAATTTGTTAAAGATTTGAATCAAGAAGGGATTAAAGCTGATTTTATTGCTGCTGATGTTACCGATCCAGCGCAGGTAACAAACGTGTTTAGTAAGATTAAAATGGCATACGGGATTCCTCAAACCATGGTTTATAACGTGGGTGACAAGACTTTAGATACACCATTCTCATTACCACTAGACCAAGTTAAAGAAATGTACAATACCAACGTCTTTGGTGCCGTTACCATCACTCGTCAGTTCGTTGGTCTTTCAGACGATCAAAAGGAAAACCGGAACATTCTGATTACTGGTGGTGGAGCTGCCTTTCATCCTACCAAAGGCAATGTCACTTTAGCAGCTACTAAAGCAGCTTTAAGTGATTACGCCTTTTCACTTCATGATGCGGTTCAAGATGATAATATCTACGTCGGTTTGATTACCATTCAGGGACTATCTGGTAGTAGTGAAGAGATGCAGCCTGATAATGTTGCCAAAGTATACGTGAAAGCCGCTGAAGATCGCTCTGAAAAAGAAATTAAATATCCCGAGAAGCCGTCAGATTTTTAAGAAAGAAGATTAAAAATGGCTGATAAAGAAAGAAGTGCGCTTTTAATCATTGATTACACCAATGACTTTGTTGATGATCAGGGGTCTTTGACCGCCGGGAAGCCAGCTCAAGATCTCGACCAGTCAATTAGCGACTTAGCTGAAAAATTCAAAAATGATGGTCAATTTGTTATTTTCCCCACCGATGTTCATAAAAAGGATGATCCATATAGTCCTGAAACAAAGTTGTATCCAACTCACAACGTACGGGGAACTTGGGGTCGTCAGTTGTATGGAAACGTCGGAAAGTGGTTTGATAAGAACCAAAAGTTAGATAACGTTTGGCAAATGGATAAAACCAGGTACAGTGCGTTTGCTGGCACTGATCTGGATCTTAGACTTCGTGAAAGAAACGTTAAGACTCTTCATCTCGTGGGTGTCTGCACCGACATTTGTGTCTTGCACACCGCAATTGCCGGATATAACCTTGCTTATAACTTGGTTATTCATAAAAGTGGGGTGGCAACCTTTTCTGATTTGGGCCAAAAGTTTGCGATGAATCACTTTAAGACCGTCTTGGGTGCCAAAGTAGTTGATTAGAATTGTCATGCCAAATTTTAAGGAATATAATAATATTAATTGAATAGCTGTATGAGGGGGTGCCAAGTGGCTGAGACTATACCCATTGAACTTGAACTGGTTAATACCTGCGAAAGGAATCGTGCGATCTTTAATTAAGAATATAATTGAAGGCTCCTCATTATTATGAGGAGCCTTTTTGTGTAGGAGATGTTAGTAGTTGATGACAAATAAATTCACCGATGAATTGATAAGTAATGCGACAACAATAATGAATCAAATCATGAATTGTGATTATGTTAGGGGAATTCAAAACGGGAAAGTGCCAGAAAAGGCGCTAATTAACTACGTTCAACAAGACGAAATGTATCTAGACGGTTACGCTAAACAGTTTCAACAAATTCAGACTGAAACAAGTGATATGAATTTGAAAAGATTTTTGGCAGGTTGCGTTGATGGAATTAAAAACGAAAGCACACCGCACGAGGTCATGTTAAAAGTTGCAAAAGTGACTGATGATGAGCTTCAAGACGCCCGCATGTTCAACGTTACCAAGGATTATGTTGAAAGTATGCGTGAAGCCGTTAGCACTAAGTCCATTCTAGTTGGATTGAGCGTGCTCGCACCGTGTATTTGGACTTACTATGTAGTTGCTACTCAACTAAATGAAACCAGTCTTATTAACAATCCATTTAGCGATTGGATCAAGTTTTATGCTGAGGCAGATGAGGTAAAACAAATTTTTGCTTTTATTGATCTCCAGGCAGAAATTCATCCAAACGAAAGGGCCACCGCAAATCAAGTTTTTCAGAATAGTTGTCATTATGAATTGGATTTTTGGAACAAAATGTATAACGCTTAGAACTTTTTAGGAGGGAACTATGAGTAGTGAAATAAATCAATATCCAGAAGCACTAACAATTGCTGGGACTGATTCTGGTGGTGGAGCAGGGATGGAAGCTGATATTAAAACGATGCAGGCCTGTCAGGTGTTTAGCACCAACGTGGTAGTGGGAGTGACGGCACAAAACACCATTGGTGTTCAAGATACGTATCCACTTCCGAAAAAGATTATTGATGAGCAGTTTGCTTCCGTTTGCGATGATTTTGATATTAAAGCAACTAAGACCGGAGCTTTGTTTGACGAAGAACACGTTCATTTAGTGGCAGATAACATTAAAAAGTACAAGTTAGGTCAAATTGTTGTTGATCCTGTTATGGTAGCCAAGGGAGGGTCAGTGCTACTTGAAGCCGGCGCCATTAAAACCTTGATTAACGAACTGATCCCATTGGCCGATTTAGTAACACCAAACTTACCCGAAGCGGAAAAAATTACGAATCAATCCATTACTTCCGATGAAGCAATCAAAAGGGCAGCACGAAAAATTCAAATTGCTGGTGCTAAAAACGTCATGATTAAAGGCGGACATGGTACCGATAAGATCGTAAAAGACTATGTTCTTTTACAAGATGGATCTGATTTTTGGTTGACTACGAAGCGAGTGAATACGGTTCGGACTCATGGCACGGGGGACACGCTTTCTTCAGCAATTGTCGCGGCTTTAGCGCGTGGTGAAAGTATGGAAACTGCCATTCGCTTTGGGAAAGATTATCTGGATAAAATTATTAGGAAACCGCTGGTTATTGGTCATGGACACGGGCCCTTAAATCATGGAATGTGGGAGTAATAAATATGCAATTTAATAAAAAAATGCTGCAAATATACCTGGTGGCGGGTACCCAAAATTTTGCTGGTTCTGAAACTGAATTTTTGGATCACATTGACCAAGCTTTAGATGCTGGTGTTACAGCTTTTCAGTACCGTGAAAAGGGTCTAGGTTCACTTACGGGTTTGAAAAGGATTGAGATGGGAAAGAAACTTCGTCATTTAACCACTGAATATCATATTCCATTAATTGTGGACGATGACGTAGATTTGGCTAATCAGATTAATGCGGACGGAATTCACGTTGGTCAAAGTGATGAAAGCGTGCAAAAGGTGATTCATGATAATCCAGAAATGATAGTTGGATTGTCGATCAGTACCAAAGAAGAATTAGAGCGTAGTAACCCCCTCATTGGCATCGATTATTTGGGAATTGGACCGATTTTTCCGACTACTAGTAAAGCAGATGCTGAATCACCAATTGGCGTTTCCGGTTTAGTTCAGCTGCAAAGACAGGTAAATTTACCGGCAGTTGCGATTGGTGGAATTAATGCAGGTAACTGTCAGTCAATTTATCAGGTTTCAAACGCTGGAATTGCGGTAATATCAGCAATTATGGACAGCACTAACGTTGAAAAGACAATTAGCAAACTAGAGAGGAAATGATAGTATGACGTCGATTTTAGAAGAAATTAGAAGGGAAAATCCCGTTGTTTTGGACATTCCTAACATGGTGACCCCACAGAAAGTAGCGGATGCAATTAGTTATGTTGGTGGCTCACCAATTATGTGTGACTCTTCAAATGAAGGTCATGATTTGGTGGCAATTGCTAACAGTTTGGTCTTAAACCTGGGGACGATGGACGACGATAGTATTAAACTAGATGTGATTGCTGGTCAAGCGGCTAATAATCGTCGTTTACCAGTGGTGGTTGATCCGGTCGCTGTGAGTGCCTCAGAATTAAGAACGGAAGTTTTTAAGAAGATTAGTAGTGAAATTAATATTGATGTCTTGCGTGGCAACGTTGGTGAGATTGCCTTTATTGCAGGGATTGACTGGGGCAGTCGTGGAATTGATGCTGCTGACGGTAATGGTGATCGCGTTCAGGTTGCTAAAATGGCTGCTAAACAATTTCATTCCACGGTTGTCATTTCAGGAGTTGACGACGTAATTTCGAATGGAAGGGAAACATATGTGGTCCACAATGGCAGTCATGAACTAGCAATCAACGTTGGATCTGGAGATGTGTTAGATGGTGTCATCGGTGTGGTTGCCGCTCACCATCAAAGTGTTCATGAAATTGCACTAGGGACGGCTATGGTTGGCATTGCTGGTGAACTGGCGGAGCAAAAATATCCGGATGAGCCGGCATCATTTGAAGTCGAATTCTTCAATAATTTGTACCGACTGGATGACCATCATCTTTCCGATACAATTAAAATTGAAAAAAGCGATGATTAGAATAAAAGCGACCAATTGTTAACAATTGGTCGCTTTTATTTAGTTTTAAGTTTAACGACGACGATGTCTTAAGAACGTAAAGAAGTGAAGCAAGATTGCTAGAAGAACATAGAAAATAACCACAAATGCTACGTAGAAGAGCCAAAATTCTCCGTTAAATTTCAGTCCAAAAGCTAATCCTTCAATTAACATTGTCACTAGTGACATTACTGCAATCATACAAAATAATTCGATATAACGTTTCAAAGTACTATCATCCTTTCGTGGCTTGTTGGCAATCTTTTGTCCCCATCGTTTACACAGTTCAATTTTTTTAGGATTAGGAATTCCCTTACTTCCCCAGGTGTGCGTTCCGATGACCTCCCCAAGTTTGATTAGACCAGCTGCGGTCATGATCTTATCAATGGTCCGAAAGGTTTGATCGGTAATGCCAGTAAAGAAGTTTTGAAATGAGGAGAGAAAGCAAGTAGTCAGACTTAGGTAGTGTTTGTTTTTAAACTTACCGGGCAAGGTATCACCAATACTGTTCATTTTAACCATTCGGTGACGCATGCAATCGAATAGATTTTTGGTAACTCCTGATAAATCAGCAAAGTACGTCGGGGATGCGATGATCCAGACGTCCGCTTCTTCCATTTTCTTTTCAATCATGTCAAGCGTTGGATTGGGGTTTTTGAGATTATCTGGTTTGATGTCATAATCTTGCAGAAATAATGTCTCAACCTGCGCATCCTTTGGAAGACCTGAAATAACTGCGTTAAGGTACTTAGCAGTCAAGCCATCCTTACTTTGTGAGCCTAAAAATGCTAGATAACGCAAATTTATGACCTCCTTTGAAATTAATTAATTCTTTCTATTTCATGTTATATTTTTGTGAAACTAATATCAATTAAAAAACCCATCATTAATGATGGGTTTTGATTATGTGGTTTTAACGTGTCTCCCAATTGCCTGCTGATGAAGATGATCTGGCTGGATTACTCGGGCAAAAGCGTAAATAAATGGTGCAAACATGTAAGCATTAGTAAGTTGCGTTTCAATGATGCCTTGAACAGCAAGGGCAATTAAAATCACACAAAGGAAATAGTTATCGTCCTGTTTAGCCTTGTAAGCACTAGCAAGAAACAATGCCAGTAGCAACATTAAACCAATGAAACCGGTACTTAATAAGATGAACAAGAACGTGTTATCGACCCACAAGTTTGATCGGGCACCCAACAGGGGCATATTTTGTCCAATTAGCTTTGGCGAATAGAAATATTGAATGACGGTTAACTGTTGTCCGGGACGACCAGAAAGGGCACGATTCAACACGTTGAATAATGGCAGTGATGAACCCCAAGCGACCATGCCGATTCCTACTACGAAAGTCAATGAAACCAGGATCCAAGTGATTTTTGGTAGTAGGTGAGTGATTTTGGGAGCAAAGCTCAAAGCGAATCCGAGTACTAGGATAGCTCCAGCAACCATAAATCCGCGTGAACCAGTCAGGTAGGCAATGACTAAGTAACTAACGAAAATAAAGGCATATACGAAGTACATCAGTTTTTTTCGACTGTTTTGTATTAACAAAAGGGCCGAACAGCAAATACTTAAGATGAAACCACTTAAGACGTTTGGATGAGTGAATCCAATTGCATATCTAGTGGATGAGCCTCTTGTAAATGAAATGGCATTTTGTGGTGGAAAGACGTGTAAAATCAAAAAGGCCAAAATTACGACTAGAACAACGAGTTTAGTTGCAAGGTCGATGGTCGCAAACGCATCTTGATTTA
Organism: Fructilactobacillus sp. X2R5C3; assembly: GCF_059901325.1. Taxonomy (NCBI): domain Bacteria; kingdom Bacillati; phylum Bacillota; class Bacilli; order Lactobacillales; family Lactobacillaceae; genus Fructilactobacillus; species Fructilactobacillus sp. X2R5C3. Next base: position 444,787 of record NZ_JBWXUY010000001.1, read on the forward strand.
ATAAGTCAGCGTTGGCCATGAATAAGAACAATAAAAATAGGGTACTGGTAATCACATTTAAATGAAAAAGATATGACAAGATAAAGATGACTGCCATGATTATGATAATTGTCCACTGTTTAGGGTTATGTCTCCTGGTAAGTAATAGTACGATTTGGATTCCGATGACAATTAACGTGATTACCCCTGCGATTTGCCATTGCAAGAAACTTTTAGCGGAATATACGTTATTAAATTGACTGTTCAAAAGGATTACTGATGATGCCAGAAAAATAACGTAACTCAGCACGTACACGAGTTGATATAAATGATTTTTATTGGTTAAAGCCATTAATTAAATTCTCCAATTATTGGGTCATTTTATCGGTGAAGAAGTATTCTGCGATGATCTTAACGATGGATGGGTTCTCGTGAAGCATTGTGTGCTGAGCTTGAGAACTGTTTCCGTGATATACGTAGAGCTTGTAACTTTTGACGTAGCCAGTCACAAGATTCTTCATTGGGATCTCACTCTTCATTGTAACTTCGCCATCTGTTCCAGAATGGTTCATATCGCCAACTAGATTAAGGATCTGAAGGTCTTTTGGTAGGTTTTTTACATCAGGATCGTTTGGAGCATAGTTCGTTGCAAGTGAGATGAACTTTTTAACCTTTGGAACGTTTTTAAGATTGGGATAATGAGCTAGGTAATAGTAAATAATGTTTCCACCAGACGAATGCCCAATCATGTTAACTGAACGAATGTTGTACTTCTTGTACAGATAGCGCATTACGTTTGGCATTTGGGTTGATTGAAAATAAGGATGATGATTGTCCTGAAAGACAATTTGAACGGTCGGATTATCAGCACCAAACTTATGGAACTGTTTAGTGGTTTTAACGGTACCATCCTTTTTCACATACAGTTGTAAGGTTTTGGTTGCTAGGTGGTAACGATTTAGGGTGTCAACCATGTAACCAGTCGTGATGTTATTTCCACCTAGTCCGGGAATGAACACAGTAGCGGTATCGCTTTGATTAACGTCTAATTTACTGAGAAAACTACCATGGTTATGCCAATAATAATAACCGCCACCGGCGAAGATGGCGATCACGATGACGATAAAGAGGGCAATGAATGATTTGGTGTGTTTTCTTTTTTTGATGTGCATTGCAAACATTCCTTTTAATTATTTTAAATTTGTACACTAACATCTAACATCATATAACAATTAACGTGATTCAGCTAGATGGTTGAAATGAATTGATCTTTAAAAGGCAATAAAAAATAGCCAAGCGCAAGGGCTTAGCTATTTTGTTTAAATAAGTCTTAACTATTTGATTGGGGTATTCTCCATGTTGGTTCTAACAATAATCACATCACAGGCGGCATGTGAGTTAACGTATCCGGCAACTGAACCCTCAAGCATGCGGTACAAGCGACCCTTACCAGTCGCTCCCATCATAATTAGATCGGTTTGATGGTCCTTGGGAAATTCGTAAGTAATTACTTCTCTAGGACTTCCAAACCGAGCATGGATATGAATATCGTCAATGCCAGTTTGGTCCTTGACTTTCTTAACTAAATCCTTTAAATAGTTAAGTTCTTCATTAACGATTTGGGTGATAACACTGCCATCAACAACTCCTAGGCTGTATCCATAATTAGTGGTGTTAATCACGTTTAAGACGTCAATTCGGCCTTTATTTCTTTGTGCTACCGCTGCCGCCTTGTATAAAGCAGCCTCTGCTTCTTTTGATCCATCAACTGGTACTAGAATGTGTTTGTATCCATTTAGCATTATGAAAGCCTCCGTTTTAGTTTCTCACTGGTAAAATTTGTTCGGCACTGGCAAGGACGTGTCCTGCCATTTTTTTCTTTAGTTCATTAAGCCAAAAGCCGTTGGTTAAATCTAGTTTTTGATCCAAGGCGTAAACATGCAACTGATAATCGTGTGGTTTATCGGGAGGAGTAGGACCAATGTAGTGTTGATTTAATTTTGAATCAGTAACGTGTACTAGTCCACCAGCTAAACTATTTTTCCCCAAAGTCATATTAATTGATTGATCTTGGCTAGCATTTTCTGGTATTTCAGATATATTTGGATCAATGTTAGCAACCACCCAATGAATGTAAGTAAAACCACAAACTGGGATTGAATCGTCGTCCAGTAGGATAACTACTAGTGACTTTGCGTTTTTTGGGACATCAGAGATTTTGATCGGGAATGAAATGATTGGATTACCATCTAACATTTCATCTGGGTCAGCGTGTTTAGTATACTTATCAGGTAAAAGTCCATTTTGAAGTGGAGTATTAATTTTCATAATAGTACCTCCTATACACTTCATTATACCAAATTCATTTGAATATAAAAAAATAAGGAACTATAAATAGTTCCTTATTTAACAAATTGCAAGGTGTAAAAGCCCTGACCATTCCGCTCAATTGTAAAGTTAGAGTAACCAGCTGCTAACCAACTGCTTTGAGTAGCATGTGCATAGTTTTTAGCGTCTTGAACCGAGTCAAATGATTTTGGTGTAGCAAACATCGAACTAGAATCACTCGTTGAGTTGTTTCCATTGGAATTATTTCCGTTTGATGATTGTGACCCACTTTGATTTGTTGGTGCTTGTTGGTCCCTGTTTACTGACGCTTCCTTGTTGGTCGTGGCTTGTTCCGCCTTATTAAAGTGTTTTGCTTTCTTTTCTGATTGAATAGCTCTGCTACTCTGTTGACTTGTGGAGGATCCATTCATCCGATTCCCACTGCCGCTTGTCAGAAAGTGAATTCCAAAGACTAGCAGGATCACGATTACTACTAGTCCTAAAACCCATGGCCAAGCCTTAAAGTTTTTCTTTTGGTGCTTTGGACCATTTGCGGCATTAAAGTCATAACGTTCGTATCTCGAATCTGGATCTTGACTATTCATAAGAATCCCTCCATCCATTTCAAGAAAAACAAGATGCATACGTATTATAACAAAATCCTTATGATTTTGCATTAACTTAACTAATGGTTGACCTGACCATCATCGACCTGTTCATTGACGCTTTTAGCGTTAAGCATGTTACCAGTGCGCTGATAACTAAAGACACCCCAGTAGAAGAACAGTAGTGCAACTACAATAATTACGATAAAATCATATGGGTAATGAATCCAGTTTTGACCACCGAATGGTGCGGATCCGATATACGAAAATGCTGACATAAAGATTAAATAGGCGACCATCCAAGCTCCTCCACGAAACTTGGTCAGGGTATTTTTCCAGCCGTTCTTGTTTTCGTAGAAGAAGTAAAACGGCAGCCCCAGCATAATAACAAGGATGACTTCAATAGTAGTAGGCCACATTGCCCAATAGATTGCCAAACTAGCAAGAACAAAGGCAAGTGGTGCCATGATTCCAGCAAAACTAATTTTGACTGGACGTTTGAAGTGAGGAGCGTGGAGACGTAATGATCCAAGGGTAACTGGACCAGTCAAATATGCAATTAAGGTTGAAGTTGAGATAACACTGGCTAAAACAGCCCAGTTTCTAAACACTGATACCAAGATACAACTGACAATCCAGTTCACGATCATTGCGATTCTAGGAGTTCCCCATTTTTGGTTAATCTTACCTAAAAACTTTGGCATATGACCATTTTCGGTCATTGCTGCTAGTGTCCGACTAGTTGAAGCAACAAATGATACTCCGGTCCCAAAGGGTGAAACAAAGGCATCTAAATAGAGTAGAATTACTAGCCAGTTCAAGTTCAACATAATGGCTAAATCAGCAAATGGTGAACTGAAATTAAGACCATGCCAACCGTATTTGGCTAAGGTTGACGGGTCAATAACACCAACGAAAGTGAACTGTAACATGACGTAAATGATGATACTGATTAAAAGTGAAATAACGATTCCCCGCCAGATGTTTTTCTTAGGATTGGTAATCTCATCACCAACGTTTATAACCGTTTGAAAAGCATTATAAGAGAAGATGATTCCAGATACGGTGGTAGCCGCAAAGATTGGAGCCGTTCCGTATGGGAAAAATCCACCAGTTTGAACGTTGTTAAAGTTTCCGGGATGAAAACCAGAAGCAAGTAGCATAATAATGGTAAGAACTGGAACTACAATTTTAAAAATTGAAGTCAAAGTAGTGAAACGAGTCAGTAAGTTGACTGACCAGTAGTTTAACAAGGTGAACACTAAGATGAAGAGAAAAACGACGAATAACCCTTCGGTAGTAACCGTGCCATTGGCGTAAAACCCGTGAGTCCAGTTGGCCCATGACCAGGGCCATGAACTCATGTATTGAACGGCAGCGACCGCTTCAATTGGAAGCAGCGTTACAAGTGAGACCCAGTTGGACCATGATGAGATGAATCCTAGAAGAGGGCCGTGGGTATACTGGGCATACTTACTCATCCCGCCACTTTCTGGGAACATGGTTCCTAATTCAATGTAATTAAACGCAATTGCACCAATCACAACGGCACCGATGATCCACGAAATAATGGCAGCTGGACCAGCGGTTTTAGCACCCTCCCAGGCACCGAATAACCATCCTGAACCAATGATTGAGCTTAGTGCCAGCATCGTGACACTGAAAAGGCTCATTTTTGGTTTAGTAACATTTTGATTTGAATTGTCCTTCGAATTTTCTTTTTTCATAAGTATCCCTTCTTTTTGCGTATTCGACGAATATAACAAAAATGATTATGGTTGTAAAATTGAAAAACACTATTTGATGGGGATTTTAGCCGGGTTGTATTCCCTTTCATTCCTATCGTTGATACTCTCTAATTTCAATCAAATTTTTATCTGGATCATTGATAAATAGTGAATTCATTTTACCGTTATGTCCCTGACTTTCGATCGGTCCTGCAACTACTTCAATAAAGTAGTTGGCTAAATGTGACTGGATTGAGTCAAGTGGATCCCTTGCAACCACGCTGAAACTGGTAGAACCAGGAGTTGGATTTTCTGGTTTAACGTTATCTTCCTTGTTTGTGACACAAACGAGTCGTTGGTGACCCAGCTGAAATTCAATTCTAGAATCAGTTTCGATCACAACTGGTAAATCTAAAACCTCATGGTAAAACCGCATCGATTTCTCGATGTCATTTACCAATAGGGTGATGTGATCAATATCTTTGATTTTCATAGGCACTCCTCTTTTTTAAAAATGTACATACAATTATACCACTCAAATTCACCTGATTGACGTTGATTGCGATTCGGTGTTACGGTATAAGTTATGAAATAATGGAGGGAATTATATAATGGCGTTATTAAGTGTATCTAATCTAAGTATGAGTTTTGCCGACAAAGACCTGTACTCGGATGCTACATTTCAGCTAAATAAAGGTGAGCACATGGGAATTGTGGGCCAAAATGGGGTTGGAAAATCAACTTTGATTAAGATTTTGACCAATAAGCAATTACCCTTATCTGGTGACATCAAATGGCAAAAGGGGACCAAAGTTGGTTACCTAGATCAGTACGTTAATATTCCAAAGGGAATGACACTGATTGATTTTTTGCATACTGCCTTTTCAGACCTCTACAACATGAATCAGCATATGAGCGATTTGTACGTAAAATATGCCGACAATATGGACGAAAAGTTACTTGAACAAGCGGGAAGAATCCAAGAACAACTTGAATCTCGTAATTTTTATGATATTGATACTGAAGTTGAGCAGGTGATTAATGGATTGGGTCTTGACGACATTGGAAGAGATCAAACCATTTCTGAAATGAGCGGGGGACAACGCTCTAAGATTATTTTAGCGAAATTAATTCTGGAGCATCCCGATGTAATTTTGCTTGATGAACCGACTAACTATCTGGATACCGCTCACATTAATTGGTTGGAAGATTATTTAAATAGTTTTGATGGGGCAGCGATGATCATTTCCCATGACTACGACTTTCTAGAAAAAGTAACGAATTGTATCGTAAACGTTGCGTTTGGGAAGGTCACTAAGTACCGTGGTGATTTCAAGTCCGCCATGAAACAAAAAGACGAAAAAGAAATGACCCAGCAGCGGGAGTACGAGAAACAACAAGAAGAGATCTCCAAGGCCAAAACTTTTATTCAAAAAAACAAGGCCGGAAGTCATTCCAATATGGCTAAATCACGGGAAAAGATGTTAAAACGAATGGATGTGATTGAGCCACCTTCAAGTAACATCCAGGCTTCTTTTGACTTTCCGTATGCTGATACTGGATCCCAGAACGCACTAGTGGTTGACCAACTGTCAGTTGGTTACGATCAACCGTTACTTAAGCCAGTTACCTTTTCCGTTAATACTGATCAGAAAGTTGGGCTTCAGGGTTTTAATGGGGTTGGAAAGTCAACCTTAATTAAATCAATCCTCGGACAAATTCCGGCAAAGGGGGGAAAGGCTAACTTTTCTCCATCCGCGAAGGTTAACTATTTCAGTCAAGACTTGATCTGGCCGAATAGTAAGATGACACCCTTACAAATCATTCAGGACAAATATCCCAAGTTGACACAGAAGGAGATTCGTTCCCAGCTGGGTCGCTGTGGACTCGACGCTGCTAACGCCATGAAACCAATTGGTGAGCTTTCTGGGGGAGAACAAACTAAGGTCAAATTGGCTTTGATGGAATTTGTAAAAAGCAATTTCTTAATCATGGATGAACCGACTAATCACCTGGACGATGAGACTAAAAATGCTTTAAAACGGGCAATTATTAAATTTCCTGGGAATGCTATCATTGTTAGTCATGAAGCCAGTTTTTATGATGGATTGGTTGACAAGACCATTGACGTTGAAAAATTAAGTTTAAACCAAAAATAAAAAGGCACTTCATTTTGAAGTGTCTTTTCGTTTGCTTATTTTTGGTTGAAAGTTCCATTTTCAACTTGTCTAATGAAGTTGGCCAAATGGTCGTAGTAGACGGGGGCATTATCAATCATGTGGTGATGACCACCGTTTGGGGTTGAAACGAATTGAGCGTTTGGAATCATTTTAGCCATTCGTTTTCCGGTTTCCATTGGCATGGTTTCGTGTTCACCAAAAGTGACCAGTGTTGGAACTTTGATGTCCTTTAAATGATCAGTAAAGTTCCAGTCTTTTAACTTTCCAGTGATGACAAATTCGTTATCACCCTGAAAGGCGTTATAGATAGGTTTGCTCATGGTATCAATGACGTGGGCAATTGCAGGGGGTTGCTTTCGATCCACATATTCCCGATTTAAGAGTTCGACCAGTTCCTGATACTTATCGTTATCGTAATCGTTATTTGCTTCGCATTTTTTCATGTACGCTAATTGTTCGGGGGTGAGCGCTTTTTCTCTAATTTGAGCTAAATGGTCAGTATAGTCCCCGATCCGATCAACCATTGAAGAAATAATGGCACCTTTCAGGTGATCACCATATTTAGCGGCGTACATCTGAACTAAAGCACCACCCCAAGATTGACCAATCAAATAAAATTTATCGATTCCGAGTTTTTGTCTAACCTCTTCAACCTCGTCAAGGAAGTAGTCGTAGGTTAAAACCTTGTTAGCTACCTTCGGATCATCAAAATCGGGAGTGTCGGAGTACCACGAACCTAATTGATCGTACATGTGAACTTGGACGTTTAGTCCTTGTTTTTTCAGTTGTTTCGCAGTGTTTTCCCAGTATTCATGTGTTCCACCCGGGCCACCATGAAGGGCGAGAAGATGAATGTCTCCGGTCCCTTGAGTGTTAGTCCATAGGTGGTAACCATTATCTAATGTAATGATTTTAGTTCCTTGTTTCATAACATTCACCTACCTAATTAGTTTAATTATTATGATAACACTTTAAAATGGTAAAAAAAGTGTGGAAGAATCAACGTACCCGTGTGATACACGTTCAAACGTGTACATAACAATTATTCTAGGATATAATGGGAACGGTTTAAAAAGGAGTAGGATCGGAAATGGAGTTCCGTATAAAACGTTTCATTAAAAATGTAAACGTTTGTTATTTTTTGGCTTTTGTGGTCGTAGCCTTAATCTTTATTGGGATGTTTAGTTACGCATCCCCACTTTATTATTTTGATTATTCGCCCGACGTTAACTGTTTCTTTACGGTAGGCAAGGGTATGATGCACGGACTAGTTCCGTACAAGGATGTTTTTGAGCAAAAGGGGCCATACGTTTATCTGCTTTATGGGCTCGCTTATTTAATCAGTCACTATTCGATTATTGGAATTACCATAGCAGAAATAATTGCGTTAGCAACCTCGTTATTTTTGGTTTTTAAAACCGCTCATTTATACGTTAGTAAACCAACTGCTTCAATTTTGGCACTTATAACGCCCTTTTTCTTAATGTTTCAAGAGTATTTTACCTATGGTGGCCTGGCGGAAGAATTCGTCTTTCCGATGATTTTATCGGCCATTTATTTAACTTTTAAAGCATGCCACAATCATTTTGCGATTAGTAACGTGAACTGGTTAGTTCAGGGATTCCTAGTTGGGGTGGTTTTTTTATCTAAATACACGCTGTTGGGCACTTGGATTGCTTTTTACATTATTTTTGCGCTGGTTTATTTGTACCATAAAAAGTTTAGTAGTCTTTTTAAGATGATTCTTTCAAGTGGCGTTGGTTTTTTGGCCGCGATAGTACCCTGGGGAATTTATTTTCTCGTTACTAACTCGTTTAAAGCCTTTTACGATGTTTATTTTGTTTCCAACATGACGGTTTATAGCACCTCAGCTAATGGTGGAATTTTCACGAAGATTGCTGGCTCACTGGCCATTTTTAGTGAATTTTTAATTGATAAACCGCAACTCTTTGTTTTGGGTGCAATTCCGTTAATTCTTTTTGTCGTCTTTAGCCATGGGGCGGAAAAGAATATTTTTTTGTGTATGATGTTTGTGAGTGCTTTTTTTGCTGTTTACAGCTATACCCCAGACACCCTATACGTCTATTACCAATTAGCGTTTATGCCGTATGTTCTTGTAACGTTGGTCGTTTTAATTGCTAAAGGACTAAATTATAAGCAAATTACATTGCCTAATAAGCGACTTATTTCGACATTTGTTTTGATGACGCTTTTAGTCCTGTTCTTTACCATGGGGGTTAACGGCAATTTTCAAAAATCAAAATTATTTCCGAATAACAATCAGGAAACGCTGGATCCTAGTGATCCGCAGACCGCGCAAAAGAAGTTTGGCAAAATTATTAGAAAAGAGAGTAAGGGAACTCCAACCCTTCTCAACTACGGATATCTTGATCTTGGCATGTACACGGTTTCAGGAGCACTTCCCACGCAGTATTATTTCCAGATCAACAATATCTCGTATGATAAGAACCCTAAAATGGTCGAGTCACAAAATAAAGTTGTTAAAAAGAAGGCGGTTGAATGGATTGTCGTAAAGACCAATCAAGCTGATTCAATCAAAACATACTTTGGCAGACACGATTCTACTAGGCCAGCATCCAAAACCCTGTTAGAGAATTATCGGGTCGTATCCACTCATGAACAAAAGGCTCCCAATAATCGGAAGTCAGTATATTGGTTACTAAAAAGAAAAGTATAATCTTAAAATAAGGTTATGAAGTCTGGCGTCTCCGCGTTTGAGGGGAGGAATGTGGTATAATTGCTTTTATTATTGAGTGTGAGCTTAAATTCTTAATGATTGGAAGAACAATGTATGTTAAAAAAACTAAAAACTAAACCTTATTTATTTGGTTTAACGTTTGTAGTAATGAGTATTATCATAATTCTACTTTTGTCATTTGCTTCACCGTTCTATTATTTTGATACCTCACCCGACAGTAATAATTTTTTCACTGTCGGTAAAGCAATGTTTCACGGAATCATTCCATATAAGGATGTTTTTGAGCAAAAAGGGCCATTTGTTTATTTGCTTTACGGACTAGCCTCACTGATTACAAAACGATCGCTTGTTGGGATGGTACCGTTTGAGATTATTGCGATGATTATTATTATGACCATGGCTTACAAGATTGCTAGATTATACTTGTCACAAAATTGGTCATTTGTAATTTCATTGTTCATGCCAGTTTTTTCCGTGCTTCAGCCATTTTATGACTATGGTGGTTCGGTTGAATTCTTCGTGTTCCCGGCCGTTTTATATTTGATTTATGTTGCTTTAAAGGCTTGTCAAAATGATTTTGATATCAAATGGTGGGAATGGATGATTCAGGGATTCATGGTCGGAGTGGTCTTCTTTTCGAAGTACACTTTACTTGGTCCATGGATTGGATTTTATGTCTTTATGTTTATCTTCTACGTTTACCATCGTCGCTTTAAAGAAATGTGGCGATTGATTTTCTTTAGTGGACTCAGCTTCTTAATCGCACTTATTCCATGGTTGATTTATTTCTTAGTAACAGGGAGTTTTAAGTCCTTTATCCACGTTTACTTTACCATTAACATGACCGTTTACGGTTCATCGGGAATTGTACCAACTAAGATTCTAATGGCAACTGGATTCTTTATGAAGTTTCTGACGCAGTATCCGATCACGGTGGTCTTTGGTCTCTTGGGCTTAATCTATGTTTTATTTGACCATGAAATCTTTAAAGATGGAATTTCAAAGTCGCTTTTCTTGTTCATGATGATTGTAAATGCGATTGTAGCCGTTTACGGTCACACCTTTGGTAAAATCTATCAGTACTATCAATTAGCTTATTTCCCATTTATCATGGTGACAACGATCTTTGTACTGGTGTTTTTTATCAGACACTTTGAATCTAACAGAAAGCTCGCTCTCCCTTGGACGTTTGTTTTCGTAACGCTATGTATGGCCTTAACCTTTGTCCTTGGATCAAACAATAACTTTATTTACTCGAAGTTGCATCCCCAAAACTTATACGTTACTCTTAATCCTAAGAAAGGTGAGTACCAACAGCCTGCTCAAGTTTCGTTTGGAAAGATTATTAGAGACGAAAGTAAGGGAACACCGACCCTTTTAACTTACAGTCGTTTAGAAAATGGTTTTTACACCAGTTCTGGTGCATATCCAACTCATTACTTCTTCGAACGTAATAATATTCCTAGCCGCGCTTATCCTAAAATGATGAGATCAGCTAACAAGGTGGTTCGAAAGAAACAAGTTCAATGGTTGGTAATTAGGGTTGATAATACAAGTAACAAGAGTAATGCTGAGTTGTACAAGTACATGAGTAGTGGCTCTAGAAAGGGCGGACGTGATGCGCTAATTAAGAATTACAAATTGCGTAGTAGTCATGCCCAAATGTTTGAGGAAAGACGAGCTACCTATTACTTGTTTGAAGCTAGGTCCAAGCCTAACCCCAATGCAAAGAAAATGATAAAAGAACATAAGTTTTATTAAATTAGTGGAGTTTGTCAAATTGGCAAACTCTGCTTTTTTTGAGGGATAACGGAGGTTATATGGAATATTTAGCAACAATTGGATTGATTTTACTTTCAACGTTGATTTTAGGAGTTTTAAGTCAAAGGATTGGGATGCCAGCGGTGGTAGGAGAGATTATGGCCGGCTTATTAATTGGACCCGCGGTTTTGCACCTAGTCAGTTTAAATCACCTGGTTTCGGTTGGATCCGAAATTGGGGTCATCTTTTTGATGTTTATTGCGGGATTAGAATGTGATTTCGAGTTGGTCAAGAAGTACTTAAAGCCGGCCGTTAGCGTTGCTATCTGTGGGGTCATTTTACCGGTGGTTGCTTTTACCCTTTATGGTCAACTACTAGGCCAAGGAATTGAAAGAGCGCTCTTTTGGGGAGTGATCTTTTCGGCTACTTCAGTATCCATTAGTGTCGAAGTGCTTCAGGAGTTTGGTAAGCTGAAATCGGTCGCGGGAGCAACCATTTTAGGGGCTGCAGTGGTTGACGATGTGATTTCAATTATTTTGTTGAGTGTTTTTTCAAGTGTGTTTGGGACGGGATCAGGATCTAAAAACCTGTTTGTTCTGTTTACGTTTCAGGTCTTGTTTTTTGGATTGATTTTTGTTGTCATCAAATGGATTGCACCTTGGCTCATGCGGTTAGCCGACCTTCTTCCTGCCAATTCAGCCGTGTCGATTATGGGGATTAGCATTTGTTTGATCATGGCATATCTGGCAGAAGCGGCCAATCTGAGCACGGTGTTAGGGGCTTTCTTCGCTGGAATTGCAATTGGACGTACGCCGCTTCATGATCAGGTGATTCAAAGTGCTAATCGAATTGGTTATTCCTTCTTTATTCCAATCTTTTTTGCCGCAATTGGGATGGAGATGAGTTTTAAGGGGCTCTCTAGCACGTGGTTGATTGTTGTAGTAATGACGATCTTAGCGGTTCTTACCAAATGGATTGGGTGTGGAATTGGAGCGAAATTAACTGGATTGACCCTAAAAGATGCCAACGTAGTGGGTGCCGGAATGGTATCAAGAGGTGAAATGGCTCTCATTGTCGCTCAGATTGGACTAGCTAGTCATCTGCTTGCTTCTGAACTGTACTCCGAAATTATTATGGTAATTGTACTTTCGACGATTCTTTCACCAATTATGCTTAAGTTCAGTATTAAATCAGTGTAGTTTTTGATTTTTTGGTACAATGAAAGAAACAAATAAATGGGGCATTTTTATGATTAATGAAATTGACGGTGGAACGATTGTTTTTCAACTTAAGGAAAATCAACCACTATATTTACTTTTAAAAAGTGCAACTAGTGATTTTTGGGGATATCCCAAGGGGCACGTCGAGGGAAACGAGACATTACAACAGGCCGCTAAACGTGAATTAAGAGAAGAAACGGGAATTCATGGTGAGATTGATGATGGTTTTGATGTAAAGGTCGAGTATGACATGAAGAATGGCCACCACAAAGTAGTAACTTTCTTTGTGACGGAGGTTCCGGTTGGCACTTCGGTTACCAGACAGAAGGAAGAAATTAGTGAGGATCGTTGGTGCACCTACGAAGAAGCTTTGAAGTTAGTCACATACGATAACTTACTTCCACCACTTAAAAAGGCCAATGAATACATTGAGGACCACTATGTCAAATAAACGATTTGTAATTGTGATTACTGGAGCCGCTGGCACCGGTAAGACCACCATCTCGGATTATTTAATGAAAAAGTATGGAATTCCTAAGGTGATTACCCATACGACCAGAGCACCACGGGATCAAGAGCAAGATGGAGTAGATTATTATTTTGAATCACCGACAAGTTTTAAAAAACTTCATCTTTTAGAATCAGTAAGATATTCGGGGCACTGTTATGGATCATCATACGAAGGGTTAGATCGTGCTTTTTTAAAGTCTCCCATTGTTTCAATTGTGTTAGACACGAAAGGTGCCATTACGTACAAGGATCGATTAGGAGTAGAAGCGGTTGTCATTTTTTTGAAAGTTAAAGATCCGGCTGAGCTTAAAAAGCGCATGATTGATCGCGGGGATACTCTGGCTCAGATTCAAGTTCGCATGGAAAGTAAAGAAGACGCGCGTGATTTAAAGCTTCCAGCTGCTTTAAAAAATCGGTCCATTGTGATTGATAATGAGAAGTGGAGTCAAACTAAGAATCAGATTGATCAAATTGTACTAAATTTAAAAAGACAACTTTAAAGAAATCTTTTATCGACTGGAATAAATTCTTTACTTTTAAGTGCAATAATTAAGCTTCACAAAAGAGAATATACGTTGAGAGGATGATTAAATGCCAAATCGAGTGCCACCATTTCTTACTCCATTTGCCATTATTTCAATTTGTTTAGCGTTAGGAGCCACTAATATTGTTGTCAATAAAGCAACCAATACCCACGAGGGTGCTAAAGTCACTACCCATCAAAGCCAGAAACGTTCTATTTTTGACTTTAAGAAGAATGATGATAATAATAAGGGTACTAAGAACCAGAACTCGAATTCTAATGACGATAATAGTAAAAATGAATCCAATAGTTCTGGGGCTAAACAAGATAATATGAATAATAACAATAACGATGGTAATAGTAAGTCACCAAATAATGAACAAGGGAAAACAACTTCTGGTGGACAGGAGCAAAATAATTCGACCAGCACGAATGGAAATAATTCGGAGACTGGTAATAACAATCAAAAGACAACTGATAATAACGGTGGAAATGCCGAAAAATCAAGTCAGAATACCGGAAATAACGGCAATTCTAATAATGGTACGGGGACTACTTCTAACAATACTCAGAATAATACCCAAGCCAATACGACTAATCCTGGGGGTGAACATTAATGTTTAGTTTTCTAGATATTATTAATCATTATCTTGGATATATAACGATTGAAACAAACACTAAAAGCCGAATTTACGTAATTTTAGGGATTCTAGGCGACTTTTACCTTTTGTACGTTGCCTACCGTTTTGTTGTAAATGGCTTTATGATTAGGGGGGTTCTGGTCTTCTTAGTTGTCTTGATTTTAGCGTACTTCTTGTACCTAAACATCATGTATTACTTTACTAAAAAACGGGCGAAGTTTGATGTTACCCCGGTCATTAATAAGGTCTTGCACATTCAGCCCAAGGAAACTGATCAGCAAACCGAGGCTCGTAGTGGAAGTCGTCGTTATCGTAATATTCCCGCCAACGGTTTATTTGATGAAAGAAAAACGATGCCAGCTAAATTGGAATCGACAATTAGTGAGCGCCATAACGTTCATCAGTTAGCCGATACCATGATTACCAAAAAAGTTGCGAGTGATGACTACAATGGATTAGGCGATCGGGCGCTTCTTTCCGAAATTAAAGCTAATCCTAAGCATCGCGTCTACGCTTTGGGTGATGGAGTGTTAATCCCTTACTTTGATTTAAGAGAAGAAAACGGAAAGTATGAAGTCTATGCCGGAATGAATCAGGTTAATTGTGAACCCGTTGGCCACATTGTTAAGGCTGGTTTTGAAGATATTCAAAAAATCGATAAGAATAAAGTCAAGTTGTATCTAGCTGAAGCTTTTTTGGTTGGAGGAAAATACAAGACTTCTGGTCGAGCCGGCTTAATTGATGGAGCTGACGACTATGCGGTTCAGATTAAAATTGCATATCAGAAAAAATAAGAGATCTCATTTGAGATCTCTTATTTTTTAACCTTATTTCTTTTGAGAATAACTTCAAAGTAATAGATTGGAATCCCGAGTGCAACGATTCCCAGTGAGCAAACGACCCCAATGAAGTCTGATCCAATTTCTGAACAGATTACGAAAAGGGATGCCAAAATAGCTACGATTGGTGTGAATGGATATAGTGGAACTGAGAAGACTCGCTTTCGGTCGGGGTGACGTTTTCTAAGGATGAAAACCCCGAAGAACGCCATCACGTAAAAACAATAGACAGTAAAGATACATAGTTCTGAGAGTCGGTCGGCATCAAAGAAACAGATCATGATGATTACGATTACTAGAACAGCAGCAATTGATACCACTGGCGTTCTGGTCTTTGGATTGAGGTAAGCTAACTGCTTAGAGAACGGAAGTTGATTTTCTTTCGCCATGGCATACATGATACGAGGAAAGGTCATGATTTTTCCGTTCATGCAACCGATGATTGAGATAATGATACCAATACTTAAAATCTTCCCACCGATCATTCCAAAATCTTTGTTAGCCATGTATGGAATGGCATTTGTTCCAAGATCATGAATTTTCTGAGGCCCAATGCTTTTTAAAACACCGTATGAAACTAGCATATAAATGGCAATGACAATTAAAATTCCGAAGGTGATAGCACGTGGTAGCATCTTTTTAGGGTTTTTGATTTCTCCACCAAGGTTAGCAACTAGGATCCACCCGTCAAAGGCAAATAGAGTGGCTAACATGGCAACTCCAAAACCACCAACTGAGGAGTGGACGTCACTAACACTTTGAGTAAAAGCATTAGCGTGACCAAAGAAAAGTCCGAAGATAATAAGCGCTGCGACTGGGACGAGCTTACAAATTGTGGTAATAATTGAAAAAGCAGCTCCAAATCGATTGGGAAAGGTATTTAATAGACCAACCGCAACAACTGCAATGATAGCTATCGGAATGTTCCATTCTGGTGAAATATGGAAAAAGTCACCTAATAGGATGGCAAGATAAGCTCCAAGTGAAGCGATCATTGCGGGACCATAAACAATAATCTGCATCCATCCAGATAAAAAGCCCCAAAACTTGTTATAAATGACTTCCATGTATGCATATAGTCCACCGGTTTCTGGAATTTGCGAGGCAATCTCGGCAATTGAAAGTCCCGCGGCTAAAGTCAGAAGTCCCCCGGCTAGCCAAGCCAGCATGGCACCATTTGCTGATCCTGCATCGTTTAGAACGGCAGCTTGTCTAACAAAGATTCCAACTCCGATGATGGTTCCAACTACAAGTGAGAGTGCTGACCAAATTCCTAAAGAACGGTTTAACTTTACATTGGACTCTTCTTTTGGTTTCTTCATATAAAATTCCTCCCTTTGAGAATAAAAAAAAGTCCCTGACAACTAAATGTCAGGGACGCAAATTTGCGCGGTTCCACCCAAAATTCTCTGAAATTTTCAGAGCGCTTTTTGTTGCGTATTAATGTGTTTTAAGAGGTGGTTAAATAAAGATTAGTCAGCCAACTTCCAGAATAACGTCGGCTTCTCTTGGGCGGTTTCTTTAAATATTGTTCTCTTAAATTAGTATAGGACCATTTAACCGCGATCCATATTAAATGTCAATGTAATTTTATTAATTAACTTCGTATTTTTGGTATTTTTTGGCCGATGTTTCGGGAAGTTCAACTTTCAACCTCGTTCCCTGATCGGTGTAGTCAGTCTGATAGACCGTTTCGTTTTCATTTAGGTCCGAAACTACTTGGCCACTACTGAAAGGGATGAGGTACGTCTTTTTGACGTAATCTTTAAACAAGTTTTGAGAAATTATGTCGATTAATAAATTAATTGAATCAGGGTCAAGAGCTGACATGATGATGTTATTGCCTTCACGAACGGGATAATTTTCTCCACTCTTATCAGCCTTATTAAAGACCTTAATCATGTTAATGTCGGGGACCCCGATTTCTCTTAGAGTCTTTTCAGTAGTTTGCATCATTAGTTCTTGATTCGGGTCAGAGTAGTCAACTACCTGTACCAAGAGATCGGCGTTGCTTGCCTCTTTTAAAGTTGATTTAAAGGCTTGAATTAGTTGATGCGGAAGTTGACTGACAAAACCAACCGTGTCGGTTGCAAGAAAACGTTTATGGTTTGGTAGCTCAATCTTTCGCACGCTGGTGTCCAAGGTGGCAAATAGCATGTTTTTAACGGTAACTTCTTTCTCCTCGTTTTCACCAAATCGTTTTACCAGTTGATTCATAATCGTGGATTTGCCTGCGTTGGTGTAACCAACAAGAGCAATGGTTTTCAAATCGTTTTGTTTGCGCTTTTTACTTTGAGTGTCGTATGATTTGTCAATTTCCTTTAATTCGTGACGAACGTGCGTGATTTGATGTTGAATGGTTCGACGATTCAATTCAATTTGGGTTTCACCAGCACCACGGTTAGCTAGTCCGCCACCAGCAGACTGTTGGTCTAATCGTTGACTAGCACTAGTACGAAGCCTCGGGAGTTGATAGTTTAGTTTGGCCAATTGGACCTGTAACTTGGCTTCACGGGAACGAGCTCGATTGGCGAAGATCTCCAAAATTAGCCCAGTTCGGTCAATGATTTTAGCATTGGTTAATTTTTCAAGGTTTCGAATTTGACTAGGACTGAGTTCATCGTTTGCCACAATGATATCTGTCCCAGACGTTTTGACGAGTTGTTCTAGAAATTCAACCTTACCTTTGCCGAAGTAGGTTGCTGGATCATGGTGATCCAATTTTTGGGTCACAGTTTCAACGCTATGCATGTTGTTCGCGGTGACTAAGTTGTTAAGTTCCTCCATTGAGTACTGAAAATTAGCATCATTTAAATCTAAACCAATTGTAATTACATCAGTAAAGTTGTCGATCATTTATACTCCTTTAGACTGGATCTGAAATGTTGTTATAGTATTTGATAATATAATCGCCATCTTTATAATCAACTTTAGTGACGCTGCCATTCTGAATGGGTTCACTAATATCGATGTCACTAAAACGACTAACGATACTTCGAATGAGAGTTCCATGAGCAGTAATGAGAATATCGTCACCATCTTCAGCGTTGTTAACGATTTCGTCCAGCCCAGTTTGAACTCGTTTCCAAAACTGTGAATCATTTTCAGCATCCCCGTATGGATCGGCGTCAGCAATCATGTCGCGGGTCTTTTCCATCGTATAAGTGGCGATCATTTGACTGTATGAATCAGCGCCAGATGGCCCCCCAATGATGTGCCAAACTTGTCCCATGTCATTTCCCTCAAAATATCCAAAATTCTCTTCTCTGAGGTTTTCCATTTCGATCGGTTCAACTAGTCCTGATGGATTTTCCTTTAGGATTAGTTCGGCGGTGTCACGGGCCCTTTTGGTATCACTACTATATGCCTTGTTGAAATCAACCTTATTAAGGTGTTTTCCAGCATCAATTGCATCGGTGATTCCCTTATCGGTTAAAGCTGAGTCTGCCCATCCCTGTAAACGATGGTAACGATTCAAATATGTTTGGCCGTGTCTGACAAAATATAAATTGATTGAAGTCATTTTTATTTCCCCCTGATTCACTAGTTGCTTAATTCTAGCATATTTTAACGTCCAAGATAAACGGACGGATGGAATTGGTATAATTTAGTAATCATTTGAAATAATCATTATATTGTTTTGCGTAAATCATCATGAACGCGATAAAAAATCCACTGACATCATCTTAGTCAGTGGATTAATTAATCTAATTTTGTGATGCTTCCGGGTTAAAATCACTTCTGATTTGAATTCCAGTTCCCTTTTGGGCTGAGAAAATAATTTGATCACCTAATCTTAGGATCGTCTCACCGGTCGGGTGAAGTAGTTTATGGTCGCGAAAGATTTCGTTAATAGTAATGTCACTACTAAAGGGAAGGTCTTTGACTGCTATGTTAGCCAAACTCGGATTAGTTAGTTTAACTTCATGGAGAACTGATTCGTTAGATTCAATCATCTTAAATGTTGACGGGACCTCAATCAACTCTCTTAGCATGGCAATATTAACGGCAAGGTTGTTATATATCTCGACCCCTAGAGAAAGGAGTTCATCTTGATGCTTATCAAGGACATCACGATTCTCAAAACGAGCGATAACCCGTTTGACACCGTACTTTTTAGCCGACTTGGCCAATTCGTAACTTTTCTCTGAATCAAAGTAGGCCATGACGACGATATCGCAGTCAAAATAGCCGTTGTCAATTAAAAATCTTGGGTCAAGCTTAGAAACAAGATGAACGTTAGCCTGACTGTTATAGGAGCGGTAGTGCTCCTGATTATCAGTGTATACGTTAACGTCGTACCACCCAGTTGAAAGTTGTTGAGCGACTGGGATGGTAGTTAAGTTAACCCCAAAGAAATTAACCTTAATCTTAGGATAGGTTTCTGGTTCGACTTTAAAGGCCTTGTTAAAGACCAGTGGGCCAATGATACAGGTAATAATCGCTGCAAGCAAAAATGCCCCCGATTGTTGAGATGTGATCACTTTCATCCCCTTAGCAACTTGGAGGATTGCCAGAACCATGGTGATGGTTGCACTCGGAAGGGCCATTCCAGCCAGTGAGTTTTGCTTATTGAAACGTAACCTAAAGATGGGATAAAGTCCCAACTTCGCGATGATGTAACTAGCAAAGAAAACGGGGATTAGAACCAAAGTCGCTGGGTTTGACAGCAACTCTTTGACATTCAAACCAACACCACTCATGATAAAGAAGACTGGAATGAAGAGCCCATATCCGATTGAATCCAATCGATCTTTCGTGGTTTCGGATGGTTGTAGTAATTTATAGACCATTCCACCGATGAATGCCCCTAAGATGTCCTCTGATCCAACAAAGACGGCAATCGTTGATAGTAAAACAATGATGAAGAAAGCTAGCCGGATGTCAATCTGAGTGGTTGATTTATTGATTTGGTCTGAAACCTTGAAGAAACGTTTAAACCACCACAATAAAAAACCTGCTACCACAAATAGAATCAGGATGAGCCATAGTGACTTACTGTCGGATCCAAATACTGAGGCGTAGATCGTCAGGGCAAAGATCGGTAAAACTTCACCAAGGGCAGCAATTAACAGAATGGTTTGGCCAAAGGCGCTTCCAGTGACGTCTTTTTCCTTTAAGGCTGCGATGACCACGCCAAGTGAAATGGTAGCAAACAAGATTGAAGCTAACCAGAAGTCACTAAATAGTCCAGTTAATTTACAGAAGTATCCTAGGATTAATGCTAGAATGATAACCGTTGCATAACCCATAAAGGCTAGTTGAACGGAGGAAAATCGTGGAGCAGTTTTGCTTGATTTTTTTTCTAGTTCACTGGGATTTTTGCTTTTGGGTTTAAATAAGGAAAAATCAATTTCCATTCCACTCAAAAACAGCAGGACGATCACACCAATCTTGGAAAGAATGGATAAAATGTTTGAGTCGGAAACGATGTTGAATAAACTGGGTCCTAATATGATTCCAACTAAAATTTCAACGACTGCGGTTGGCAGCATTGAAATGTGGAATCGTGCCATCACTAATGGAGTTATTAGGGCCGCAAGTAGAACAATTACTAATGAGATTGAATCCATATTACGATCACCTTGGTTTATATATTTTGTTCAGTTGAGTTAATATGTTAGAATATTTAATCAAGTTTAGCAAGCAGGAGGGATTATCCGTTGGAAAATTCAATTAAAGATGAAGAACAGAAACACCTTGATTTTGTTGAAAGCAAAATTGAAATGGCAGAGGTCGATGCTGCTAAAAAAATTAAAAAAGCGAAGGGTGACCAATCGGAAATCCAAAAGAACTTTTTTAACGATGTTCGTTTAAAGACAAGTACATATAGTGGACAGATGGAGACGGGTGTCTCGGTTAGACAGCAACAGCAATTACTTTCGGAACGTGAGAACCGCTGGAAGAACGCCGCAAAGGATCTTGATACGCTAAAACGGCTGGATCAAAATCCATACTTTGCTCGAATTGATTTTCACGAAGAAGGCGAGAAACACACTGAAACCATTTACATTGGCCTAGCGTCATTTACCGATAATCCTGACGATTATCTGGTGTACGACTGGCGGGCACCTATTTCCAGTATTTACTATGATAGTGGAATTGGTGAAATGACGTATGATTCACCGGCTGGTCCCCAAAAGGTTGACGTCAAGTTAAAGCGACAGATTGAGATCAAGAACGGTAAGATTGAAACCATCTTTGATACAGACGAAGCCCTTGGAGACAACTTACTTCTAGAAAATCTCAGTCATCAGTCTGATACCAAAATGAAGAGCATCGTTACCACGATTCAAAAAGAGCAGAACCAGATCATTCGTGATACTGATTCTGATTTGCTTTTTGTTCAAGGAGCGGCCGGGTCAGGAAAAACGGCTGCTGTTTTGCAACGAATTGCATACTTACTTTATCGTTATCGTGGTAATTTGAATTCTGGACAAGTAATCTTATTTTCCCCCAACCAACTTTTTAATGACTACATCAATGAGGTCTTACCCGAGTTAGGGGAACAAAATATGGTTCAGATGACGTACTACCAATACACCAACCGACGAGTTCCCCACTTGGAGGTTGAAACCATTGGTGAACGTTTTGTCGAAACTCATGAAAAACACCAACAAAAGGTGGTTGACTTCAAAAACAGCTTGGATTTCTTTGATCTAGTTGGAACGTACGCTCATCATTTAAATAAGGAAAACTTTCAGTTCAAAGACATTAAATTTGAAGATAATATCTTTATTTCTAAGGAAGATATTAGTGAAATCTACTATCGTTTTAACGAAAACTATAACTTACGGAATCGTTTGGAAGCTACCAAGGAAGAACTGAATAAGATTTTAAATCGTCACATTGGGAGTGAGATGAAAAAGAAGTGGGTCGAAGAAACCATTGAAGGACTTGACCAGCAACAACTTCAGGCCATTTACGCTAAATATGGCGAAAGTATGGATAATCCCGATAAGGAATATAACTTTTTGGCTAAAAAGATTGTCCAAAACGCTTTTAGAAACGTTAGAAAGGCCATTACTCGCGGTCGATTTGTTAGTATCAATCGCCAGTTCGTTAATCTAATCAGAAACGTTCCTAGAATTACCGACTTGAGCAAGTATGGAATTGATGAACAAGAATGGAATGACGGGGTTGAAAAATCAATTGAGCGATTAAAGAATGGCAAAATTAGTGATGCTGATATTTCAATTTATCTTTATTTGTATGATTTAATATCTGGGAAACGTCCTGATATTCACATGCGTTATTTGTTTGTCGATGAAGTTCAAGACTATACCCCCTTTCAGTTGGCTTACCTCAAATTTAATTTTCCAAGGGCTAAGTTTACTTTACTGGGAGACCTCAACCAAGCGATCTTCACGCATGAGAGTAGTAACAGCCTTTTGCGGGAAATGAAGACGATGTTTGATCCTGAGAAGACCAAGGTAATCGAACTTAATAAGTCTTATCGTTCAACTGAACAAATCACTGATTTTACCAAGCATTTGATCCCAGATGGCAGTAAGATCCAGTCGTTTGCTAGAAGTGGTGAACTTCCTAAAATTAACGTTGTCAAAGATTTTAATAAGGGAATAAACGTTTTAAAGAATACGATTCAGGCAAATGATCAGGCGAGTGATACCACGGCCGTCATTGCTAAATCGTTAGACGAGTGTCGACGAGTTCATGATGAGCTAAAAAAAGATGGGATTAAGTCCACGTTGATTCAAACCGAAAATCAGCGGTTGGTCAAGGGTGTTATTGTTGTTCCGGCCTATTTAGCTAAGGGACTTGAGTTTGACGCCGTTGTAATGTGGAATGGTTCTAAAGAAGAATATCCAACGGAGCGTGATGACCAGTTAGTGTACACAATTTGTAGTCGTGCGATGCACCGCCTGGACGTGATTTCAGTTGGGGAGTTATCACCAACGTTTAAGGACGTTCCAAAGGATGAGTATGATTTAGTAACCAAGTAGGTGAGTTTTGTTGAAGGATTTCTATGAATTTAGTAAAGATGAATGGAAACAGTTTTATCCAAACGAATCGGCTCCGATTACACAGGCTAATTTGGAAAGATTAAAGGCCTTTAATGATCAGATCTCACTTGATGATGTTTCTGATATTTACATGCCATTGGTACGCTTATTAGAACTGGCTTCTAAGCATTACCAAGATTGGGAGCTTACTGAAAGTGATTTTCTAAAACGTAAAACGCCTAAAATTCCATTTATCATCGGAATTTCGGGAAGTGTAGCTGTGGGGAAATCAACCGCAGCGCGTTTGCTTCAATACCTTTTTACCGATTTATTGCCAGAAATGAAAACGCAACTAATCACGACTGATGGTTTTTTGTATCCAACTAAGGTCTTAAAAGAAAAGGGCATTCTTGATCGTAAAGGGTTTCCTGAAAGCTATGACATGGAATCATTGATTCAGTTTTTGGTTAAGATTAAAGCCGGCGTGAAAGAAGTAAAAGCACCAGTTTACTCTCATCAAACGTATGACATTATTCCTCATCGTTATGATGTCATCACTAATCCCGACATTTTAATCATTGAAGGAATTAACACACTTCAAATTCCTGATCATCAAAAACTCTATATTGGTGATTTTACTGATTTTTCGATCTATATCGATGCTAATCCAGATCTGATTGAGACTTGGTACCTTAATCGTTTTAAGAAGTTAATGAAAACGGCTTTTCAGGATCCAACTAATTATTACTATAAGTACGCAAAAGAGGAGCCAGAACAGGCGGTTAAAATGGCGGGAAACGTTTGGAAAACCGTCAATTTACCGAACTTAAAGGAGTACATTTTACCAACACGTGAAAGAGCCAACCTTATTATTCATAAAGGTGTGGGTCACATCGTTGATAAAGTTTATCTTAGGAAATATTAAAATAAAAATCGCTCGATCGTTATAATTCAATGATTGAGCGATTTTTTATTGAGAAATAGATTAAATGGTTGCAAAGTTTACAAATGTAGATTATGATTAAAATTGAATTTACAGATGTAAACCATGAATTGGAGGTGAATTATTTGGATCAAACCAAAAAAATTGAAGAAATTACGCCCGCTGAATGGCAAATTATGCGGTTGATTTGGACGATGGGAGATAGTTCATCACGAAAAATCATTGACACGATTACGAAAAAACGTGATTGGAAAGAGTCAACGATTAAAACGTTACTTAGTCGATTGGTTAAGAAGGGATTGTTGACTCGGTTTAAAAAAGGACGCTATTTCGTTTATTCGCCCACTGTTAACGAACAGAATGCGATGAATCTAAGTGCTGAAGAACTTTTTGAACAAATGTGCGACATGCGTAAGGGCCAGACCATTATGGATTTGATTAACCAAAGTAAGATTAGTAAGAGTGATATTCACAAGTTGGGTGAAGTTTTGAGACAAAAGCTAAAAACCGCCCCCGATAAAGTGGATTGTAACTGTTTACCAGGCGATATGATTATGGATTGTCAATAGAGAGGAGCTTTTTAATGAAGGATATGGACAATGGAAAACATGATTCAATGGGGAAAATGAATATGAATCATGATAACCATAATATGAAAAATATGAACCCCAAAGACAGTGATAATAGTCAAATGAACATGAAGGGTAATTCTAAAATGAAAATGGACCATGGTTCGATGAAAATGGATCATGGATCTATGAACATGGGAAACGGTTCAATGGATATGGGTGGCGGCCACATGATGAACATGGGAAACTTCAAACGGCGCTTTTGGATTTCATTGATTATTACGATTCCCATCTTATTACTTTCTCCGTTTATGGGGATGAAGTTGCCGTTTCAGATTACTTTTCCGGGGTCTGATTGGATTGTAATGATTCTTTCAACCATTCTGTTCTTTTATGGTGGTCAACCATTCTTTAGTGGAGCCAAAAATGAGTTGAAAAGTCATGCTCCAGCAATGATGACGTTGATTACACTAGGTATTTCAGCTTCGTACTTTTATAGTTTGTATGCTTTTATTATGAATACCTTCATTAATCCAAACGGTCATGTGATGAATTTCTTCTGGGAACTAGCAAGCTTGATTGTCATTATGCTACTAGGTCACTGGATTGAAATGGATGCGGTCATGAATGCTGGCGATGCGCTTAAAAAGATGGCTGCACTACTTCCAAGCACAGCCCATTTGGTTGAATCTAACGGAGAAACTAAGGATATTCAACTAGACCAGTTAAAAGCCGGCGACATTGTTTTGGTTCAACCGGGTGAAAAAGTTCCAGCTGACGGCGTGGTTGATTCTGGAACTAGTGCTGTAAACGAAGCCTTAGTAACTGGTGAGTCGAAGGCAGTGACTAAGAAAAAGGGAAGTAAAGTAATTGGTGGATCCGTCAACGGTGATGGTAGTATGCAAGTCAAAGTTACCGCCACTGCTAAAGATGGATACCTAGCTCAAGTTATTAAAATGGTGCAAGCCGCTCAAAAGGAAAAATCAAAAGCGGAGACGTTAGCTGACAAGGTTTCGCGCTGGTTGTTCTATGGCGCCCTGATCATTGGAATTTTAGCATTGGTCGTTTGGACGATTTTAAGCGGATTAAGTTATGGACTGCAACGAATGATTACGGTCCTGGTTATCGCATGTCCCCACGCTTTAGGTTTAGCCATCCCACTAGTCGTAGCTAGAAGTACCTCAATTGCCGCTCAGAATGGACTGTTAATCAGAAATCGTCAGTCAATTGAAGAGGTTAAACGTTTGGATTACGTCTTTATGGATAAGACTGGGACTCTGACTGAAGGAGTCTTTCAAGTCAATGATGTAATCTCTGATTCCGATATGAGTAACGAAGAACTTCTGACTAAATTTGCTGATCTTGAAGCTAATTCTAGTCATCCTCTAGCAGCTGGAATCCTAGCCAAGGCTAAAAAGGAGCAAGTTTCCGTCGTCCCAGCCAAGAACGTCCAAGCCATTCAGGGAGTTGGACTAACGGGACAAATTGACGGAAAAGAGTATAAGATTGTGACAGCTAAGTATCTGACTGATAATCACATGGACTACGATCATAAACAATTTGATAATCTTGCTAGTCAAGGTAATTCGATTAGTTACTTGGTAAGTGATGATAAGGTGCTTGGGGTGATTGCCCAAGGAGATGTTCTTCGTCCTAAGTCAATTGACTTAATTAAGGCACTTAGAAGAATGAACATTACCCCCGTAATGCTCACTGGTGATAATGACTTGGCTGCTAAGCGAGTTGCTCATCAATTGGGTGATATTGATTATCGGTCCGAACTACTTCCACAAAATAAGGAAGAAATCATCAAAGAGTATCAGAATAAGGGTAATGATGTCATGATGGTTGGTGACGGTATCAACGATGCTCCGAGTTTATCACGTGCTAACATTGGAGTGGCCATCGGTGCTGGAACCGACATTGCCATCGAATCGGCTGACGTTGTACTGGTTAGAAGTGATCCAGAAGATATCATTGACTTCTTAGACCTTGCCAGAGCAACTAACCGGAAAATGGTTGAGAACCTCTGGTGGGGAGCTGGCTACAATATCATTGCAATGCCACTTGCTGCTGGGATCTTAGCTCCAATTGGAATTATCCTTTCGCCAGCCGTTGGGGCCTTGATTATGTCAGCTTCAACCATCATTGTGGCTGTGAATGCTTTCACCCTTCATATGGGAAAGATTAAAGAATAAACAATTAATTAGTCGATTAAGCAAGAGTGGCTTTCATTTGCCACTCTTTTTTTGTATAATCGATCCATTAAGTAATAAATTAAGTAACAAGGGATGGTGGGTGTTCATGGATCAACAAAAGAAAAAGTATTCCCCAATGATGAAGTTTTCGTTGTTGGCGGTTTCGTTAGTTTTAGCGTCATCACTGTCAGTTTCAGCGGAAGTACCACAATGGCAGCGTGCATTTCCAGGGCATTCATATTCAAGTATTGAGTTAATTGCCACCATGCCAGCTTTAGCAGTGATCATCTTCCTGCTTGGAAGTAGTTGGATTGCTAAAAAGATTGGTGCCAAAAGAACCGTTATACTCGGGTTGCTGGTCAGCGGAATCGCTGGAGTGATTCCCATTTTTGTTACTAATTATTATGTAATGCTTATTTCACGATTTGCTTTTGGAATTGGACTTGGTTTGTTGAATGGACTGGCCGTTAGTCTGATTGGAACCTTCTTTAAGGGAAAAGAAAAGAATCAACTGATGGGAGTTAGAAGTGGATTTGAGATGTTGGGTAATGCCATTTCAGCGTACGTTGCTGGTGCATTACTAGTTGATTTTGGTTGGCATAGTGCTTTTCTAATTTATACCTTGGCATTTCCGGTTGCCATCTTGTTTTTCTTCTTTGTTCCGTCACCACCAAAAGTGGAACATTATCAAGCGGAACGAAAAAACAAATACTTTCCAAAGATTAATACTGATGTTCTTTTCTGGACCATGCTACTTGCTGGATATCAAATTACGTATGTGGGTGCCACCGTTCGAATTGCTGAATTTATTGAAGGAACCGGGATTGGTTCCACGCAACAGTCAGCGGTTGTTATCAGTATTGCCCCAATCTTTGGTTTAGTTGGTGGTATAGTCTTCAGTATGGCACTGATGAAGTTGAAGAAATATTTATTGCCTGTCGGAATTATTGCTAGTGGATTTTGTCAGCTATGGATTGGGTTATCACACTCGTTCTTTAGTGCGGCGCTTGGCTTTTTCCTAGTAACTTTTCTTGATGCGATTGTGGTTTCCTACATTTTAAACATTGCAACTGAAATTTCATCCAAAGGAACTTTGAACTTAACCACTTCAATCTTGTTGATTGGTAGTAATTGTGGAATCTTTTTAGCGCCGATTGCTTTAGGTGGGATTGATTCGGTATTTAGTTCCAATAAGCCCGCATTAACCTTTGTAGTTTGTGGAATTATTCTACTAGCTATGGGAGCCGTTGGTGTATGGGATATTAAATTTTTACGCAGAAAAATATTTAATTAGGGCAGTGCATTTGATGCATCGCCTTATTTATTTTGGTCAAAGGAGCAAAAAACCATGAAAGTTAATTTTAAAAGTTCTCATACTAGTCCCATATCGCTCAAGGCCTTTTTGAGTCAACATGGGATTAGTCATCGGATGTATGCAGACTTAAAGCGAGCGAAAAATGCTTTTAAGATTAATGCTAAGACCGTCAAGCCGTCGGTTAACGTTTCCTTTGATGATGTCGTCTCTGTTTTTCTCCCAAATGAATTATCTGATCCACGAATTGCGGTTAGTTTTGAACCAATTAATGTAATTTACGAAGATGAGAATTGGCTAGTGGTTAATAAAGAAGCTGGGTTAACGTCGGTTCCAGGTCCAAGCAACCAATCCGATACACTGGTGAATCGGATTAAGGGCTATTTAATAAACGAAGAGGCCGCAAATTTACGACCGCACATTATTACACGTTTGGATCGGTTTACTAGTGGAGTAGTCTTAGTTGCTAAAAATCGTTTGGCAAATAGTTATGCCAATGAAGAGCTGAATCGTCATGAAATTGATAAGCGATACCTAGCAATCGTTTCTGGCAAAATGACACAAAAGCACGGGCTCATTGACCAGCCAATTGGGCGAATTGGTGATAACTTTGCGAGACAAGTGACTACGTCGGGAAAGGCCGCACAGACGGAATACTGGGTTAAAAAAGACTTAAGTGATGCATCACTATTAGAAATTAAACTTCATACTGGGCGTACCCATCAGATTCGGGTTCACATGACATCGATTGGTCACCAGCTGCTTGGTGATGAACTTTATCATGGTCCACTTGATCGGGGAATTAAACGCCAGGCGTTACATGCTTTTACGCTTTCTTTCTTTGATCCGTTTCAAGGACGGCAGTTAAATTTTGAAGCCAAGTTGC
Source organism: Fructilactobacillus sp. X2R5C3 (assembly GCF_059901325.1). NCBI lineage: Bacteria > Bacillati > Bacillota > Bacilli > Lactobacillales > Lactobacillaceae > Fructilactobacillus > Fructilactobacillus sp. X2R5C3. The sequence continues at coordinate 473,691 of NZ_JBWXUY010000001.1, forward strand.
CTGATGATATGGAAAAGGTAATTTCCAAAAATTAGTATGTAAATTTTTTAAAATTTGCTACAATAAAGTTAGTAAAGTAAGGAGAATGTTCCGTGGAAGATAACATCCAGTTAGGTGAAAAATCCTTTGATAAAATGATGTTTGTACTTAATAAGCCGGTGAATGAGAAGAATCACCTTGACTATAAGTTCAAAGATTATGAGATGCAGCAAATTGCTGACGACATTTGGGCAATGCCTGCTTACATGAAAAAAGACGATGATTTTACCATTTTCTTCATTGTCACCAGGGTTAATAGTGGCGAGATTGTGGTAGCAATGGCAACTGGTCAGTCTGGTAAAAAAGGTCAGTTTGATCTGTCACGACCATTTAATACGGGTGCCGGATTAAACGAATTATATAAACACGATCAGGACCAAGCGAAAGAAGCTCTTCACTTTTTGAATTTAATTTCAAAAGCTGGCGAGGGTGAATGGCGAATGGTAGAAGACTAAACAGAAAATAGGAGAGTTAACATGGCCCAAATTTATTTAGCAAGTCCATTTTTTAGTAACGAACAAATTCAAAGAATTGAAGTTGTTGAACACGCATTAGAGGCAAATCCAACGGTGACTGATTTTTATTCGCCACGTAAACATCAGGACGCTGAAAATGAGCAGTTTACCCTTCCGTGGGCGAACGAGATCTATCATCGTGACATGGAAAATCTAGAAGCAGCTGAAGCAGTGGTGGCTGTGGTTGATTTTGGTGGTAGTAATGTTGATAGTGGTACTGCGTATGAGATTGGTGCGGGGGTTCAAATGGGAAAGCCCGTTGTGGTTTTTCAGCAAAAGGATGAACCACTTAACCTAATGATCTCAGAAAGTTTGCATGCTTACCTGAAAAACGGCGAGCAACTCCAGGCTTATGATTTTACTAAGATGCCAGAGAGTCACTATACAGGGAACATTTTTTAAGTCGAATTAAAGGAGAAAGATTATGAATAATGATCAATTATCTGGAATGAGATTTTTCGAAGTAACGGTATTAAATGCAGTCATTACGATTCTTGAATTTTTGGGTGGGATCTTCTCGGGAAGTTTGTCACTTCTTTCGGACGCCTTCCATAATTTGGGGGATTCCATTTCAATTGTATTGAGCTATATTGCTCATCGAATAAGTAAAAAACAACAAACCAAACAGAACACTTATGGCTTTAAACGAGCTGAAATTATTTCGGCGTTCTTGAATTCATTGTTTTTGATTTTAATTTCGCTTTTTTTGATTATTGAAGCTGTTAAGCGAATTTCACATCCAGAAACAATTAATGGGCCAGTAATGCTGGTGGTTGCAGTTGTCGGAACTGTGGCCAACTTCTTTTCTGCTTTTTTGTTAAATAAAGGCGCTAAGCACAACTTGAACATGAGAGCCACCTACCTCCACTTGTTGAGTGATTCGTTGTCATCGCTTGGAATTATTATTGGTGGAATCTTAATTGCTTTCTTGAATTGGACAATTGTGGATCCAATTGTGACCATCCTAGTGGCACTTTACATTATGTGGGAGAGTTGGCCCATCATTAGGAAAACAGTGGGGATTTTGATGGAAAGTGCACCCAAACTGAATTACGCTGCCATTAAAAAAGATCTATTAAAAATTGATGGGGTGACTGGTGTTCACCACGTGCATGCGATGATGGTGGATGAAAACAGCATCGTTTTTTCGGCTCACGTTAATATGAAAAATATGCCCTTAGATCAGGTCCAATTAATTTACGATAAGATTAATAAATTATTGAAGAGTAAGTATCACATTGACCATGTCACGATTCAACCAGAAGTTGACCGGGGAAGACATGATGATTTATTTTACGATAACGGCAAAGACATATAAAAAAACAGTTTCTTTCTACTAGAGAAAGAAACTGTTTTTTTGTGATTTTAAAGTGATCTATAAAGTGCTGTCTGGATCTAATTTATTGGTTTCGTTAACATACCATTCTGACCAATCAGTGGTGGGGTTACCGTTTTCAAAGTAAGTCTGACTTAATTTACTTAAAAGGATTGCGAAATCACCATAGTCAAGTTCAATGATGTCAGCGACAACGTCTCGTGGACTATTATTACTCAGAGTGACGATTTCACGGTTTAAATCAGCAATTACACCAGATTCACCGTCAAAAGTACTCATAACTTCCAGGTTGTTGTTCCTAAATAGTTTGATGTAGAAAGGAACAAAATCGTTAACAACCTTTTTTTGTGCCTGCTCACTTAAATCACTAAACTTTACATTGTCACTCATATTTTTCCTCCTGTATGATACCGTTACAAATCTAATTTAATTATATCTGTCTGGATACCATTCGTAAAATAGTTTTTTGTAACGAAAACTCAATGAGATTTTTTACTTATATTTTGATATGCTAGAAATATTAAAGAAAAGGGGTGAGTCGCATGTTTGGGAAGAATCAACTGGATCCGGATTCGCGTTTTCGTAATTATAGTGATTTGGTCATTAAGACCTGTATGTTGGCGGGTAAAATCATGATTGAGAATGGGTCAGAAATGACACGAGTTAATGACACCATTAAGCGAATCGCACGAAATGCTGGGATGCCAAACTTGAAGACTTACATTACGATTACTGGAATTATGATTTCCGTTAATGATAATTCAGAAACTCAGATTACTGAAATTGATAAGCGGGCTTTTGACTTAAGAAAAATCACGGCTGTGAACGATTTATCGCGACGCTTTGCGGAACACAAGACAACGTTAGAGCAGTTCTATCAAGAATTGCAACACGTTAGTGATCTGGATACTTATTTTCCGTATTGGATGAAAATGTTAGCGGCTGCGGTCCTTTCAGGATCCATTGAAGTGGTTTTTCGTGGTGATTATTCGGTATTCTTTATTACCTGTCTGATTGGGATGTTAGGTTGGATTATTTTTGACTATTTGAATCGTATCGTGAAAGTTGAGTTTATAAACGAATTTACTGCGGCCATTTCAATTGGCATGTTAGCCATGCTAGCCCGAAAGTTGGGACTTGGAAGTGGTGTGGATAATATGATTATTGGGAGTGTGATGCCGCTTGTTCCTGGCGTCCAAATCACTAATGCGGTCCGAGATTTAATGTCTGGCAACCTTGTTAGTGGACCAGCTAGAGCAATGGAAGCCATTATGGGAGCTTGTGCTTTAGGATTTGGAGTGGCACTTGCTTTGAAGTGGTTTGGATAGGGGTGTTTATGATTGAAATTTTAGTGAAAATAATTGGAGTTTACGTTGCCACCCTTTGTTTTGCAATTTTGATCAACGTGCCACCGCGTGCTCTTAATCTAGGTGGATTGGTGGGGGTTGCCAGCTATTTAGTGTACCTAACCTACAATTCGATTTTTGGTGGTTACGTTGGTGGAAACGTCTTTGGAGCGTTTACGATTGGGATCTTGGGAATGCTGGCAGCTCGGTACAAAAAAATGCCAATCATCGTTTTTAACATTCCAGCGTTAGTTCCGCTTGTTCCCGGTGGACAGGCGTATGAAGTTATGAAATACATTGCAACGGGCAACACGCACTTAGCGTTTGTTTACTTAATGCAAGTCGCGATGATTGCAGGAGCGTTGGCAATTGGGTTCTTACTAGCTGAGTTGGCGATTCAACTGTTCTTTCACATCACCCATCTTTTGAAGGGAATCGTATCTTAATTGAAACTAAAAACCACATTGACAAGCGGCCAATGTGGTTTTTAGTTAGTTTGAAGCTGTTTGACAAAGTCTTGATAATCCTGCTCCTCACCGGTATCGGTGATTTGAATATTATCGAGGTTGGCATTTCTTAGGTCACTTTCACTAATATTTAACTCATTAGTAAAAGTCGCATTTCCAATCAAATGAAGATCGTAGTGAACCCCACTGCGTTTTATGTGAGTTTTTACCATCCCACCTGGATTATAAATATTGACGGTTTCGTCAAAGTCCGAATCATGAGTTAAGATTTCGTAAATTAGACTAGTGGCCGTCATTCCAGTCCCACAGGCATTTGTAAGACCTACACCCCGTTCGAAGGTTCGAACGAAAAGTTCATTTTGATCCATAACGTTAGCAAAACTAACGTTAACACCGTCCGTAAAGTACTTGTTTTTTCCATTTAGCATTTTGCCTAGCTTAACTAAATCGTCTGATTTAACTTGATCCATACTCATAAAGCTAATGAGGTGGGGATTAGGCACTGCGACCGCTGAATAATCTAATCCCGAAATGAAATCATTGACAGGCTGATCTAACAGTGGGGTTTTGATATTTTCAAGGGGCAGACTCTTAGCGTCAAATGAAATTGGTGAGATCTGGACACTAAAGGCGGGAACCCCAGGTGCAATGTCACTTTCTTTTGTCACATCTAGATCTGCATCGTTGGTTTCAACCTTAAAAGCATCCTGACCAAACTTTTGTGACAAGTACCGAGAAACGGTCCGAAGTCCGTTTCCACACATTGAAGCTTCACTACCATCGGCGTTAAAGACTCGCATTTTTCCCAGTGCATTGGGGTGGTTTGATGAATCAACCACCAGGACCCCATCAGCGCCGTTTAAAATGTGATTTTTGGGGTCTGAAATGGTTTGAGCAAGTTTTTTAAGTTCCGCGTCAGTTAGTTTTTGGTCTAATTCGGTTTGATCCAAAATAAAGAATTGATTTTCGGATCCGTGTACTTTAAGTAATTTAGTCATAATTTAGTCTCCTAATAAATTAGTCGGTTGTTGTCAAAGAAGTTTCTGTAAATTAGCTTGACGGCTTTATCTGAATCTTTAATGTCAGTTCCAAGCATCACGGAAATCTTGGAAGCTCCTTGATTAATCATATGAATGGAGATGCCATTGTCGGTTAGGGGCCGAATGATTTTTTCAATGGTGTGATTATCAGACTGCATTCCCTCGCCAACGATCATAATGATGGCATAGTCATTAATCCAACGAATTTGATCGGGATGAAGGGCATCTTTGATTTCTCTCGTGATTTCTTTGACGATATGGTCATTTAGTTGGGCCTTATCAAAGATAATGGTCAGGTCATCGATTCCAGAAGGCATGTGTTCGTACGACACGTTGTATTTGTACAGAATTTTGAGAATCTTAAGGGTAAAACCCACTTGTTTGTTAAGCAGGTAGCGATGAATGTACAGTGCTGAGAAGTGCTTGGCACTGGCTACCCCGGTAATTACGCGAGTTGGTTGAAATTTATTTTCAGGAACAATCAGGGTTCCGGGTAAATCAGGGGCTGATGTATTTTTCACGTTGATGGGAATTCCGACCTGAATCGCTGGAATGATGGCTTCATCATGAAAGACTGAGAAACCAGCATACGAGAGTTCTCTCATTTCTCTATAAGTCATTACGTCGATAGCTTTCGGGTTTTTAACCACCCGCGGGTCAACCGAATAGATCGCGTTGACATCGGTAAAGTTTTCGTATAGATCAGCTTGAAGCCCACGAGCTACGATTGAGCCGGTAATATCGGAACCACCCCTTGAAAAGGTAGCGATTTGATTATCATCATTGACCCCAAAAAATCCTGGAAAGATCATTTTTTCTTTAACGTCACGAAATCTTCTGATGTTTCCGTAGGTAACTGGATTGATTTGCGCATCGGCAACGTCGCCGGTGACTTTAAAACCAATTTCTTTTGGATCCATAAACCTTGCGGGAATTTTAAGTTGGTTTAGAATCATCGTCAACATTTGCGCGTTGAGGTATTCTCCCTGAGCTTTAAAGGTACTCATTAGATGAGCAGAATCCGGAAACGATTGATTAGGTAATTCTCTTAACTGTGAGACAATTTGGGTAATCTGTTTCGTCTGAACGTTAAATGATTCACCAATTTCTTGATAGCGATCAATAATTTGATTAAGAACGTCAGAGAAGTCTTCATGGTCAAGAACTTTGTTAGCGTACTCGATTAATAAGTCGGTAACTTTTACGTCACCCTTGAAGCGAGTTCCGGGAGCAGAAACAACGACTGCCTTCCGATCTGGATCTGATTTGATGATATTAATTACCTTTTGAAATTGGGCTCCGTTAGCTAGTGAGCTCCCGCCGAATTTGGTTACTTTCATGAATTATTCATCCTTAAGAATTTAATTAAGTTGAATTGTAGCATTAATTTTTAATTTATCAATCTTGGAACCCAAAATATGTGAAATAATTATTAATTTAGATGATATTAATTGACGAATAGGTCAAAATGGGTTATATTTTTAACAAATTTAAATAGAGGTTGCAGGTAACAAGATTAGCTAATGGAGATTTACTCGTCGAAGAAGTTAGTGAAAGGGTTGTTTGCCGAAGCACTCTGTCAGAGTAGTGGCACTGGTGCTGGGACGTGATTTAATAAATCGCGGACTGTCGCAGATATTCTGCGGGGAGCTATTCAAGAATATTTGATCAAATAATGTCAAATTAATTATTTTTAGATCTTTTTGTTCAACTCCTGAGCAAAAAGATCTTTTTTTATAAATTATTTAAGAGGTGCGAGATGAAGTCGGTTATTGATAAGCAAGATATAAGAAATCATGATTTGTACATTGGTGGGATTAAGGCCAGTGATTTAGCAAAAGAATATGGAACACCCCTAGAGGTTTATGACGTTAGTAAGATCAGGAGTCAAATTGAAAAATTTAAACGGGTTTTTGAGGACCGTAAAGTTAAATACTCGGTTAATTATGCTAGTAAGGCGTTTGCCACGGTTGGAATGTATCAAATTGTGAAGCAAGAGGGAGCTGGAATTGACGTAGTTTCCGGTGGCGAGTTGTACACTGCGCTTCAAGCTGATTTTCCGATGGAACAGGTCAGTTTTCACGGCAATAATAAATCAAAAGACGAACTAACGATGGCTGTCAAAAACGGAGTGGGAACGATTATGTTGGATAATTTCCACGAAATTGAGTTACTCCACGACGTGCTAGAAGAGCAAGATAAAAACATCGACGTGATGTTACGGATTACCCCTGGTATTTCAGCTCATACTCATGAGTACATCCAAACGGGTCAGGTCGACAGTAAGTTTGGGTTCGATCTGGCATCGGGACAAGCTGATGAAGCTTTACAAAAGGTCCTTTCTGAGAAGCGAATGAATATGAAAGGGGTTCATGCTCACATTGGGTCTCAGATTTTTTCACCCGAAGGCTTTGTGGGAGCGGCCGATAAACTTGTTGATGTAATGAAGCACTGGCATGACGATTTTGATTACACGACGAAGGTAATCAACGTTGGTGGTGGTTTTGGTATTCAATACACCGATGAAGAACATCCCGTCGCCCCAGAGGACTTCGTCTCAGCCATTGTGGATGAGATTAAACAAAAAACAACTGAGGCTGATTTACCAACTCCATCAATTTGGATTGAACCGGGACGTTCAATCGTCGGGTCAGCGGGTTATAGTTTGTACACGATTGGTTCCAGAAAAGATGTCCCCGGGATTAAGTCGTACGTTTCCGTTGATGGTGGGATGGGTGATAACATTCGGCCAGCTTTATATGAAGCAGACTATGAAGGCGCTCTTGCAGGCAATGTTGATGGAAAGCCGGTTGAAACCGTCCGAATTGCCGGGAAATACTGTGAATCAGGTGACATCTTGATTAAGAATCAACCACTCCCAAAGAGCCAACCGGGAGACATTTTTGTAATCTTCAACACCGGGGCTTACGGATACTCAATGGCTTCCAACTATAATCGAAATCCGCGTCCAGCCGTTGTGTTTGTTGAAGATGGTAAAGCACAGTTAGCGGTCCAACGTGAGAGTTATGCGGACCTGATCCACTTAGATAAGAAATTAAAGGAGAACTAGAAGATGGCACAATTAGATGCACAATCAATCATTAAATTTATTTCTAACTCAGACAAAAAGACCCCAGTCAAGGTTTATTTGAAAGGTAAGTTAGGAAAAATCAAATTTCCTAAGGGAATTGAGAATTTTACCACTAACAAAACTGGTGTCATTTTTGGCGACTGGGCTAACGTTTCTAAATTTCTTAAAAAGAATAAAAAATTAATCAGTAGTTATGAAATTGAAAGTGATGCACGAAATTCTGCCGTTCCATTACTTGATACCAAGAACCTAGACGCTCGGATCGAACCTGGTGCTATTATTCGTGATCAGGTCTCAATTGGAAAGCATGTTGTCATAATGATGGGAGCTTTGATTAACATTGGAGCTGAGATTGGTGATGATTCTATGATTGACATGGGGACCATCCTGGGTGGTCGTGCGATCGTTGGAAAGCATTGTCACATCGGTGCTGGCGCTGTTTTGGCCGGTGTGATTGAACCAGCTAGTGCTAAACCGGTTCGAATTGACGATAACGTCTTAGTTGGTGCTAATGCGGTTGTGATTGAAGGCGTTCATGTTGGTGAGGGTGCAGTGATTGCTGCTGGCTCAGTGGTTTTGCATGATGTTGAACCTAATACCATGGTAGCCGGGGTTCCTGCTAAAAAGATCAAGGACATCGACACTCAGACCAAGTCTAAGACTAAACTTGAAGACGACTTAAGGAAGTGATGAATGTGTCAGATAACCCGACCAAGTTGAGTGACGATGATCTCCTTGAAATTTATCGTCATCTTCACCAAATCCCAGAATTAGCAATGCATGAGTTTCAGACCCATGAATATCTAAAAGAAGTCATTGATAAGTTTAAAACGGACTATATGGAAGTTAATGTACCAGAAAAGTTACCAACTGCGATTTTGGTGCTGGTCCATGGAACTGATCCCAAGCGTACTATTGGATACCGAACGGATATTGATGCGTTACCAGTTAAGGAAAAAACGAATTTAACGTTTGTGTCAAAAAATGATGGTGTGATGCATGCGTGTGGTCATGATATCCACATGACGGTTGCGTTGAGTATCTTGAATTACTATGCTGCTCATCAACCCCAAGATAATTTGTTAGTTTTTTTTCAACCAGCTGAAGAAAGTGAAAATGGCGGTAAGGTGGCATACGAGGACGGTATTTTTACCGGGAAGTGGCATCCAGATGAATTTTATGGTCTACATGACAACCCCCAGCTTCCGGTTGGGGCAATCGGTTGTCGGATGGGTACACTGTTCGCTGGGACAACCGAGGTCAACGTTGACCTGATCGGAAAAAGTGGTCATGCTGCTTATCCGCAGGATGCAAACGACATGATTGTGGCCGCCAGTCAGTTTATTAATCAGGTTCAGACGATTGTATCAAGGAGTGTTGATCCGATTGAAGGCGGGGTTGTTACCTTTGGAAAAATGGAAGCCGGTACCATTCGAAATGTGATCGCTGGTCATGCTCGAATTGAAGGAACGATTCGGGGTCTGACCCAGAAAATGATTGAGTTGATTGATAAGCGGTTAAAAGAAGTCGCTAATGGGATTTCAGTGAGTTACGACTGCCAGGTTAAACTCAACCTGAATCAGGGCGGTTATTTGCCAGTCGAGAATAATCCGAAGTTAACCAGTAATTTTATTGATTACATGGAAAAACAAAAAAACGTTGATTTTATTAACACGATGCCCGCAATGACGGGAGAAGATTTTGGTTATTTGTTGTCAAAAATCCCCGGAACAATGTTTTGGTTGGGAATTGGTGACCCAAAGTCTCAGCTTCATGAGGCGACGCTTACCCCCAATCCAAAGGCAATTGCGATTGGAAGTAGAGCCATTATCGGATTTTTGAATTATCGAATGCAACAAGGAACAAAAAAATAGGGGAGATCATAATCATGGTAGAAAAAGCAGATTTATTAACGGCCATCGTCACCCCGTTTGGCACTGACGGTGAGGTTGATATTACACGGCTTAAGAAGCTGATTAAACATTTGGTTGATACGGGGACCAATGGATTTGTGGTCGGCGGAACGACTGGTGAAACTCCGACATTATCTGAAGACGAAAAATTAAAACTGTACGGTGAATTTGGCAAGATTGTGGGCGATCAGTATCCGGTAATTGCAGGAACTGGTTCAAACAATACCCGACAAACGGCTGAGTTTAACCAGAAAGTGATGCAATTAGATGGGATTGATTATGGCTTGGTGGTTGTGCCTTATTACAACAAACCCGACCAACGGGGCATGAAGGAACACTTTAAGTACGTTGCCGATCATTCAGATAAACCAATCATCATCTATAACATTCCTGGACGAACGGGCGTGAACATGGATAAGGAAACGGTCGTGGAATTATCCGAATACAATAACATTGCTGGAATTAAGCAGTGTGGCTCACTTCCTGATATGGAATACATCATTTCCAACACTCCAGATGATTTTCTGGTTTACAGTGGTGAAGATCCACAAGCACTAGCAACTAAGATGCTTGGTGGTGATGGAGTGATTTCGGTTGCTTCCCATGTCTATGGTAAGCAATTAAGGGGAATGTACGATGATTTAGATCAGGGGGATTACAAAGCAGCTGGCAAGCTTCAACGTTGGTTAACACCAAAGATGCAGGCGCTATTTATGTATCCTTCACCATCACCGACTAAAGCAGCTTTAAATGCTAATGGTTTAAATGTGGGTGGTTGTCGTTTACCAATTGCAACCCTAAATCAAGATGAGAAAAAAGAATTGGCAAAAGCACTAGACGTTGATTCTTTAGGAGACATTTTAAATGATTAAAGTATTAGTAGCTGGCTTTCGTGGCTCAATGGGCCAAAAGGCCGTTAAGATGATTGAAAAGAATGGTGATTTTAATTTGATAGGCGTATATGACCCGAAAGCGAACGATTTGAGTCCTGAAAGTTATGATTTACCAAAAGACGTAAAAGTTTATAACGATTTTGATCAGATTAAGGGACCAGATGTAGACGTTTGGGTTGATTTTACGGTTCCAAAAGCAGCTTATCCCAACACTAAATTTGCCTTGGATCATGGGATTCATCCGGTTATTGGAACCAGTGGGTTAAGTGATGATCAACTAGCTGAATTGCAAAAATTAGCGGACAATGAAAATGTGAGTGGGATTATTGCGCCGAACTTTGGAATTTCAGCGGTATTGTTAATGAAATTTGCTAAAGAGGCAGCTCAGTATTTCCCCAATGCAGAGGTGATCGAGATGCATCATCAGGATAAAAAAGATGCTCCGTCTGGGACCGCCATTAATACCGCAAAGTTAATCAGTGAGGGAAGAAAGAAACGACCCAAAGCTTTATCCACTGAGGAAACCCTAAAGGGTGCTCGCGGAGCTGAGTATGATGGAGTTCCGATTCATTCCGTTCGGCTTCCTGGATATGTTGCTCATGAACAGGTGCTGTTTGGCGGAGATGGTGAAGCACTCACCATTCGTCAAGATTCCTTTGATCGTGATTCATTTATGAATGGTTTAAGGGTTGCCATTGAGAGAGTTGACGGTTTAGATGGGTTAGTTGTTGGATTAGAAAATATTTTATAGAGGGGCAAGTAGTAATGAAAGAGTATAATGTCGCAATTTTAGGTGCCACTGGCGCCGTTGGAACACGTCTCATGGATAAGTTAGCTGAATCAAGTATCCCGGTTAAAAGTCTGAAATTGTTGGCTTCTACAAGATCCGCTGGGAAAAGGCTCGAGTATCAAGGTGACGAATTAACCGTTGAAGAGGCCACTCCCGACTCATTTAACGGTGTTGATTTAGTCCTTGCTTCAGCTGGCGGTTCGGTTTCCAAAAAATTGTTACCAGAAGCCGTGAAGCGTGGTGCTGTTGCGGTTGACAACACGAGTGCGTTTCGAATGGACCCGGATGTTCCCTTAGTTGTGCCAGAAGTGAATCCAGATGCTTTAGAGAATCATCACGGGATCATTGCCAATCCAAACTGTTCCACTATTCAAATGGTAGTGGCGTTAGAGCCGATTAGAAAGCAGTTTGGGTTAAAACAAATTATTGTTTCTACTTATCAAGCTGCTTCAGGTGCCGGTCAGAGTGGACTTGATGAATTAAAAGATGAAGCGCAAGAACACCTTGATGGCAAAAAGATGGATGCTCACATTTTCCCAGTCAAAGGTGAAAAAGAACATTATCCGCTGGCGTTCAACCTCTTGCCCCAAATCGATGTGTTTGAAAAAGACGGTTATACTCACGAAGAGTGGAAGATGATTCACGAAACGAAGAAAATCATGCTGAATGATATGGATTCTGGAGATATTAAGGTGACCGCTACCTGTGTCAGAGTTCCAGTGGAGATTTGTCACGGTGAGTCAGTTTATTTCACGGTCAAGGATGAAAAAGCCGCCAGTCGTGAAAAGATCCAAAGGATTTTAAATGATGCTCCGGGAGTAACTCTTAAAGATGATCCCAAAAAACAACTCTACCCACAACCAATCGACGCTGCTGGCAAAGAAGATACATATGTCGGAAGAGTTCGACCGGACCAAGAAAATGGTGATGCCTATAATATGTGGGTGGTAGCCGACAATTTATTAAAGGGTGCTGCACTAAATACGGTTGAAATTGGCGAAGAATTAGTTAAAAGAGATTTAATTTAATGATTAAATTTCTTGACGATGATGATAAGGAAGAGGATTAACATGCCTACGTTAAATGAAAACTTGCAAAATCGGTTTAACAAGAATTTAACTCAACTGCAACCATCAGCAATTCGAGCTTTTTCGGAGTCGATATCTGATATTGACGGGTTGATTATGCTATCAGTGGGAGAACCAGGATTTAACACCCCTGAACACGTTAAAAAAGCAATGATGAAGAGTATTGAAGATAATCACTCGCATTATTCTCCTCATAAAGGAATCAAATCTTTAAGAGATGCCATCAGCAACTTTATGGCAAAGAAATATAATTTAAAGTATGATCCTAATACTGAAGTAATGGTTAATATGGGAGCAACCGAAGCGCTTGCTTCGTCGATTCTTTCCACGGTTAATCCTGGCGATGAGGTTTTGATTCCAGCACCTTTCTATCCCCTATACGAGTCATTAGTACGTTTTGCTGGTGGGAAACCCGTGTTTATCGATACGTCCACTTCTGATTTTGTTTTAACACCTAAAGAATTGGATGAGGCACTCTCAAATCATCCCAGTGCTAAAGCGTTGATATTAAATTATCCAAATAATCCAACGGGGGTTGAATACACACCAGAGCAGTTAAAAGCCCTTGTCCCAATTCTGAAACAACATTCACTCTTTGTGATCACCGATGAGATCTATAGTGAGTTAACCTATGGTATTAAACATCATTCACTGGCAGAGTATTTACCTGATCAAACGATTGTAATTAATGGAGTGTCTAAATCTCACGCAATGACTGGTTATCGACTGGGGTTCACGGTTGGACCCGCTGAATTTATCACTCAGGCTAATAAGATGCATGGTTATTTAGTTTCTTCACCATCAGACCCTGCTCAGTATGGTGCACTTGAGGCACTTAAGAATGGGATGGATGATGCTTTTCCGATGCGAGATGAATACCAGAAAAATCGTGATGAGGCCATTCCGCGTTTAAAGAAGATGGGACTTGACCCGATTGATCCTACCGGAGCGTTTTATATCTTCGTAAAAATTCCAGCAACTTACGGAAATGATGACGTTCGTTTTGCCAAGGATTTAGCGCAAAACGCTAAAGTTGGTGTAATTCCCGGATCAGCGTTTGGTGACGGTGGTAAAGGCCACGTTCGGATTTCCTACGCTGCTTCTAGTAATGATTTAAAAGAAGCACTAAGTCGGATGGAAAATTATTTAAGTTAATGTAATTATTAAAAAAGCGGAATTAGACAAATGTCTAATTCCGCTTTTGTTTAAAATTGTTTAAAGGTGCAGGTAAGTTCCAAGAAAAAAACTAATCATCAAGATGATGAAGACGATGGTAGTAATGATGACGTACATCTTATCGTGTTCTTTATAGAATGAATAGATTGATACGACCACCCTTAGAACTGGCGTTAGGATCAAAGCAAAAACGCCTAACATCATGATGGAATAGGGTTTTAATTGAATGATTCCCTTTAGCAGTTGACCAAAGGAGGTTAGGTAATAGTGACTGCCAAACCCCGTTGTTCCGGTAACAAGGTACAAGAAAAGTCCAAAGATCATGATGATGACGGAAACAATCACCCCAATACGCATGATTTTTCCGATAAGTTTTTCGATTCGAATATTTTCAGCTTCTTGATTTTTTTCACTTTGATTTACATTATTTTGAGTGCTCATGATAAGAAGTTCACCCCAAATCCTTTAAGAATCATTTGAACGCCAAGGTAAATTAGGATGGGAATAAAAATAATTCGAATTAATTTGGAAGGCATGATTTGCATCACACGTGACCCGACGGTTGCTCCAACGATAATTCCGAGCGCCAGTGGGACGGCAATCTGAGGCAAAATTGATCCGTTAAAAAAGTAAATGGTGGCACTCGCTGCTGCCGTGACCCCCATCATTAAATTACTGGTGGAACTCGATGGTTTGAGTGGCATTTTCATAAAAGTGTCCATCGCAATCACCTTAAAGGCACCGGATCCAATTCCCAGTAAACCACTGGCAATTCCGGCACCAAACATTACGGTTAAACCAGCTGGAACGTTTGTTACCTTATAGTCAATCTGCTTTTTTAGGTTTTTATCGTAGTAAGAACCATTTAGTTTGAGTTCTTTTGCAATTTTATCTTCACTGGTTGTATTCGTTTGAACCTGTTTGCCCCAAATCTTTTTAACCATATTTAGACCGGAAAAGAAGAGTAACAGGCCAAACAAAATGTAGAGAAAGATTGGATTGATCACTCCAGTTAGTAAAGCACCGGCAACGGCCCCAATGGAAGTAGCAATTTCTAGAAACATGGCTACCCGTAAGTTTAAGACGTTGTCTTTTAGATAGGCGATCGTTGCTCCTGAACTGGTAGCAATCACGGCAATGATACTTGCACCAATCGCATACTTAATGTCAAGATTAAATCCGATGGTTAAAACCGGTGTAATGATCATCCCACCACCGATTCCTAGGATTGAACCCAGAACACCCGCAAAAACTCCTACCAGTAACATGATAATAAGGCTATGAATCATTAATAAAACTCCAATCTGTAAAATTCATGGTGCAATTATATCACACTAATCACGGCGATTTTGGTGCTTCTCTCAATCGGCTAATCGATATTATGTTATACTTTTTTTATATGAATTCTTGGAGGTATGGCGTTTATGATGATTGGAAGGGACGTTAGTCGTCCGTACAAATTAACAATTGCGTTTCTCTTATCGTTAATCCTGACGATTGGAGTCAAAATGAGTTTTGGCTACGTTGACTTTTTAGATTCAATGATAATTGGAACCATTCAAGGGTACCCGTCTTCATTTGAAGAAACCATTTTCTCAATGATTAGTTTTGTCGCGAGTCCCAAGATGGATATTGTGTGGATACTTATAATTGCTGTTTTGTTGTGGTGGTTTAAGTATAAAATACCGGCATTCTTTTCGCTGGTACTGGTTTTTGGTGGAGATGCCATTGGATTTGTGATTAAACACATCGTAGCCAAACCCCGTCCCTCAATGCATTTGCCGAGGGACACTGGCTTTAGTTATCCTAGTGGACATGTTTTAGGAGCTTTTCTAGTGATTAGCGTCCTGTGGATCATAGTGGTTCCAATGATTAATCGACAATCAACTAAATGGATTATTAGAACTATTTTAGCAATTGTTCTTTTCCTAGTGATGATCTCACGGGTTTATCTGAATGCCCATTTTCCTTCAGATACCGTTGGTGCCGCCTTAATTGCTTACACATGGCTTCAAGTTTGTGAATATGGGTACGTAAAGTGGGCCAAGGAGCTAAGTACAACAAAGATTTTTCAGAATACAATTTACTAATTTCATGAAAGTGATTGATAATCGTTAACTTATCACTTATACTTTACTTATAATGAAATATGAATTCTAAGAAGAGGCGCGACTTTTATCAGTAATTTGCCAGAGATTCACTTAATCGATGAGGGCTTATGAAAGGGAAAGTTGCCGAAACTGATCACGTGGTAAATGATTGGTTGGGTTTTGATTTAATAAGTCAAGGACTGTCGTGTGTTGCACGGAGAGCTTTCTAAGATTACGATTAGTAAGAATTTGTGGACTCTTTTGGAAGTTATTCAAGAGGGTCTTTTTCTTTGTCGTTTTGTTATTGGGTTTCTTCTTAATTATTTAGGAGGATAATTTATGTCTGAAAAAAATGGAAACGGACAGGTGAAGCGGGGATTAAAGTCTCGTCATGTGTCTATGATCGCCCTTGGTGGTTGTATTGGAACCGGTCTTTTTGTGACTAGTGGTGGAGCAATTCACAATGCTGGTCCCGGTGGTGCGTTAGTAGCATATGTATGTATGGGAATCATGGTTTATTTTTTGATGACTAGTTTGGGAGAAATGGCCACTAATATGCCAGTCTCTGGATCATTTGCTACATATTCAGCTAAGTACGTTGATCCGGCTTTAGGGTTTGCAATGGGTTGGAACTACTGGTTTAACTGGGCAATTACGGTGGCGGTTGACGTTAGTACGGTGGCAATCGTCATGCAATTCTGGCTGCCACATTTTCCGAGTTGGATTTGGAGTTTAGCGGCTCTGTCACTGATTTTGTTGATTAACATCTTGTCCGTCAAGGCGTTTGGAGAAACTGAGTTCTGGATGTCTTTGATCAAAGTGATCACGATTTTTATCTTTCTAGCCGTCGGAATTTTGACCATTTTTGGAATTATGGGTGGTCACTTTATTGGAATGAGGAACTTTACCTATAAGCAGGCTCCCTTCGTAAACGGGATTCCCGGCATTCTGAGTGTTTTCGTAATTGCTGGATTCTCATTTCAAGGAACTGAGTTAGTTGGAATTACAGCTGGAGAGTCAGAAAACCCACGGGAAACGGTCCCAAAAGCGATTCATGAAGTATTTTGGCGCATCATTTTATTCTATATTCTGGCAATTGTTGTGATTGCTGCAATTATTCCATATACTAGTCCCGATTTGTTGGGATCAAGTGCTTCAGATGTTGCCATTAGTCCGTTCACGATTGTGTTTGAACGTGCCGGATTAGCTGGAGCTGCAAGTATTATGAACGCGGTCATCTTGACCTCCGTGATTTCTTCAGCCAACTCTGGAATGTATGCCTCAACGCGAATGTTGTATTCGATGGCCGATGAAGGTTATGCTCCAAAAGTTTTTGGCAAAGTATCTAAGCGTGGAATTCCAGTGTTAGCGCTCCTAGCAACTATGGTGATTTCGTTGTTGACTTTTATGACAAGTATCTTTGGATCTAAGATTTACATGTGGTTAGTGGCTGCTTCCGGGTTGACTGGATTTATTGCTTGGTTCGGGATTGCTCTTTCACATTATCGATTTAGAAGGGCGTTTATAAAACAAGGACACAAAGTTTCAGAACTTAAATACCATGCGACTTGGTTCCCGGTCGGTCCAATTATCACTTTAATCCTGTGTATCGTTGTTATTTGTGGTCAAGATATTGGTGCCTTTGCTCACTTCAACTTATTTGAGATTGCGGTCACGTATATGAGTGTTCCGTTGGTTATCATCTTGTATTTTGGGTATAAATTTGTTCATCATACCCATATCATTCCTCTCGATAAAGTGGATGTCTCACCTTCAGAAGATTATACGGATGAAATTAAAAAGAATGAAAGCTAGTCTTAAATTCATGATTTTTAAATGGTACAATTACAATTGCAAATTCTTTAAATTAGTCTAAGGGGATCAAATAAATGATTGTATTATCAGGAACTATTGGAGCAGGGAAGACCACGTTAACGACATTATTGGCTGAGAAACTAAACTCACCAGCATATTACGAGTCCGTTGATGATAATAAGATTCTTCCGTTGTTTTACAAAGACCCAAAAAAGTATGCTTTTTTGCTTCAGATTTATTTTTTAAATAAACGTTTGGACAGCATTAAAGAAGCTTCTTCTGATAAGTACAGTGTGATGGATCGTTCAATCTTTGAAGATTCATTACTGTTTCATCTAAATGCTGACCTTGGTCGAGCAACTGAAACAGAAGTTCAAATTTATGATTCTTTATTAAAGAACATGATGGAACCGATCCCTAACGGTAAATATAAGAAAATACCGGACCTACTGATTTATATTGATATTTCTTTTGATACGATGCTTAAAAGAATTAAAAAGCGTGGAAGAAAATACGAACAGATCGATAATGACGCTAGTTTGTATGAATATTATCGTGAGTTAAACCAGAGATATTCGAAATGGTACGAGGATTATAACTTATCTCCTAAGATTAGGATTAACGGGGATAAGTATGATTTTGTCGAAGATGCGGACGCCAGAAACAAAGTTTTAAAGAGACTTTCTGACAAAATTCAAGAAGTATTAGGATAATTTAAGAGATTATTGTATAATTGACGCAACAAATAAACGTGACGTGCCCATTAAGTAGAATCACAGAGAGACAATGTTGGTGAAAATTGTCATTTGAAAATTCCAGCACGTATTTCGGGCGGCCAATCCCGCACGGCAATTACCGTTATTAATTAATCGAGTGCCTTAATTGGAACTTGGGTGGTACCGCGAAAAGACTTTCGTCCCAATATGACGAGGGTCTTTTTGTGTCTTTTAAGGGAGGAAATTAAAATGTTAGATATGAAGTTGATTAGAAGTAATCCAGACTGGTATAAAGGAAAACTAGCCGAGCGAAATGTGCCTGGCGAAGTGATTGACAATTTACTTAGAAAAGATTCAGAACGGCGTGATCTAATCGTTAAAAGTGAGTCGCTTAAAGCGGAACGAAATGAGGTATCTGAGAAAATTTCACAGCTCAAGCGCAATAAAGAGGACGCAAATGATCAAATTACCAGAATGCGTGAAGTTGGAAAAGAGATCAAGGCGCTGGATGAAAAGCTAGAAACTATCAAAGCCGAACAACATGATATTGAGGCTCATTTACCCAATGTTCCTGCTGATGAAGTTCCCGTTAGTCTCACCGAAGAGGGTTCAAAAGAGTTAAGACGAATTGGTGAACCACGGAAGTTTGATTTCACCCCTAAACCCCACTGGGAAATTGGCGAAGACTTAGATATTTTAGATTTCAAGCGAAGTGCTAAGGTATCAGGAAGTCGTTTCGTATACTATCTAGGTGCAGGAGCCAAATTAGAACGTGCGGTATATAATTTCTATTTGGATCAAAACACCGATGCTGGATACACCGAAGTCTTACCCCCATACATGGTTAATTCTGATTCAATGTTTGGGACCGGGCAGTTTCCTAAATTCCTAGAAAATAAGGCTGGATTTGAGATTAAAGATAGTGACTTGACCATGATTCCGACTGCTGAAGTTCCACTGGTTAATTTCTATCGCGACGAAGTCATTTCTGAAGAGAAGTTACCAGTGAAATTCACCGCCTTGACCCCAGCGTTTAGATCAGAAGCAGGAAGTGCCGGAAAAGATACCCGGGGCTTAATTCGATTGCATCAGTTTAACAAAGTTGAAATGGTTCAGTTTACCAAGCCCGAGGAGTCTTGGGATGCTTTAAAGGAAATTACGCATCAAGCAGAGACATTACTTCAGAAACTCGGTCTGCCTTATCATGTCATCACGCTAACGTCAAGTGACATGAGCTTCACTGCCGCTGAAACTCATGATCTTGAAGTATGGATGCCAGCTCAAAATCGGTACCGCGAAATTTCAAGTTGTTCTAACACGCTTGATTTTCAGGCAAGACGGGCTCACATTCAGTACAGAGATGAGAACGGCAAATTGCAGTACGTTCATACGTTAAATGGTTCTGGCTTAGCCGTTGGTAGAACGGTTGCAGCTATCCTTGAAAACTATCAAAATGAAGATGGAACGGTGAATGTGCCCGAAGTTCTTCAACCTTATATGCATGGGATGAAGAAGATTGTAAAAAATGAAAAATTTTAACAAAAATAGTAGAAATCAATAAGACATTCCGGTATAATAATATTTGTTGTATGACTGGTTTGAGAAGAATTGATCGTTGAGGCGTAACCAATTTGTTCTTGACGCTTAAACATCAAAATGATATTATTTAATAGTTGTCGTTGCGCTTTATCGCAATGATATCTATCAATGGAGGATTAGCTCAGCTGGGAGAGCATCTGCCTTACAAGCAGGAGGTCACAGGTTCGATCCCTGTATCCTCCATTTGAGCCGTTAGCTCAGTTGGTAGAGCATCTGACTTTTAATCAGAGGGTCGGCGGTTCGAACCCGCCACGGCTCATTGCCAGTAACACATTATTATGCGGGCGTGGCGGAACTGGCAGACGCGCTAGATTTAGGTTCTAGTGTCTTAGGACGTGGGGGTTCGAATCCCTTCGCCCGCATTGATTTTTCGCCGACTTAGCTCAGTTGGCTAGAGCGCTTCACTAGTAATGAAGAGGTCGTAGGTTCGAATCCTATAGTCGGCATATGCGGAAGTAGTTCAGTGGTAGAACGCCACCTTGCCATGGTGGAGGTCGCGGGTTCGAATCCCGTCTTCCGCTTTTTTTGTTATCATACTGCCGGAGTGGCGGAATTGGCAGACGCACAGGACTTAAAATCCTGCGGTCAGTGATGACCGTACCGGTTCGATCCCGGTCCCCGGCATTTAAAATTTAAAACAGTAAGAGAGTCCTATTACTAGGACTCTCTTTTTTATTTAAAATATTGATTCAAGGTAGAAATACGGGTCCGACAGCGCTATCATAGAGTTAAATTGATGTTGTGATGTGGGTAATAAGTTGATTTCCATTTACATGACAAGTTAGAATTACGATAACGGTATGATTGATCAAATAAAGGAGAAGCGATATGAAACTCGAGAAAAAATCGCCTTATGGGCTTAATAACGTAAGTGCTTTACTTAATGACGTTTCAATGAATGATGATCAATTAATTCATGTTGGTGAGAAGATGAGTAATGATGCCAACATGGAAGCCATGCGGAATTTCAAAGCTAGAAAGCGGGACATTAAACCAATTTTGACTGAGCGTGATTCACTGCTACTTAGTGGACTTCTAGGATTAAAACGAGAACGAATGGCCAAAAATCCATTTTCTTTTTATCGGGGAAGCGTTGAGCTAATGAATCATGATTTAGGTACCATTCCCATGAGTGATATCAATCTGTTGATTGCGGGTGATGCTCACCTTGGCAACTTTGGTTTTTATGGTTCTCCAGAGCATCAACTTTTGTTCGATTTAAATGATTTTGACGAATCTCACGTAGGTCACTTTGAAGATGACTTATTACGTTTTCTAGTAAGTGCTTTATTGGTCGCGAAGCAACAAGGATTTGACATCACAAATGAAGTTAATCCGTTTTTAAGGGATGTCTTGGAGGCTTATCGTAGTGCCTTGGTCAGGATGACGGAGATTCCAGCCATGGATAAACTGACATTGCCTAATTCCATCAGAAATATTTCTAAGATTTTTGGTACATTAAAAGACGGTGAGAAGCATTTTAAAAAATCGTTTCAAAAAATTACCGCTAAGAGTATTAACAAGGCCCTTAGAAGTACTTCTGACTACGCTGTGGAAAAGTATACAACCGTTCTTAAAAACGGGGAACGGCGCTTTATTGATAATGAACCGGTTACGGTTCACATTGGGAAAAAAGATTATCAAAAAATTAGTGATGGACTCGATCGTTACTACAATCATACTAAAAGTGATATCCGTTTCTTTCTCTCTAACTTCCAGATCGTTGATATTGTAAGACACAGTGTGGGAGTGGGAAGTGTTGGCACTCTTTGCTTTTTAGTTTTACTAGAGGACGCTAACAATAATTACTTGGTTTTGCAGATTAAGCAAGCCCTTCCAATTTATAAAAACAATGTTATTGGTATGAACAAAAATGATTCATTGGGTGAAAATATTGTTGATTGTCAGCTGATTCTTCAAACTGCCTCGGACCCATTTTTAGGGTGGTTTAATACTAGTAATAAGAGTTATTACGTTCGTCAGTTTAAGGATATGAAGGGTTCCGTAAATCTTAATAAGTTGGATTTAGACGCTTTTAAGGATTACGTGTTAGTTTGTGTGATTTTACTTGCACGAGCACACAGTCAATCACCAACGTTTCCGATGATTATCGGGTACCTAAAAAATAGTGACAAGGTCAAAAAGTCATTCATTGAGTTCGCCAATGAATACATGAAACAAGTTGAGATTGATTATGATACGTTTATTAAGGATTTGAAATAACATGAAGAGAAATGAAGAGTATGTTGACTCGTGCTATAACCGGGATTTGAGTTGGACTTTATTTAATCGAAGAGTGATTAATCTAGCCACTGAATCGTTCACTCCGTTTTTGGAAAAGCTGAAGTTTTTAGCAATTGGGTCAAATAATTTAGATGAGTTTTATAGTGTCAGGGTTCCAAGCGTTCAAGGGCAAATGGAGCTTAGTGATAATGGGATTGAAAAGAAGTCTGGACTTCACTATAGCCAGATCCTGGATCAGATTCATGATCGTAATGATGAAAATTTTAAGATCCAATACAATGATTACGATAAATTAAATCAAGAATTAAAGGAGAGAGATGTTTGTTCGATTGAGTCTTATGCAGACCTTAATGACAAACAAAAGGATCAAGTCAATCAATACTTTATTAAGAAGATTCAACCATCACTTTCCTTTAAAGAGTTTGATGAAAATTATGATTTAAAGTTTCTTTCTAACAAGCAAATTGCGATTGGCGTCTTAGTCAAAGGTGATGATAAAAAAGTCATTCGGATTATTCCCATTCCTTCTAAGTTTAACCGCTTGCTTTCGGTTAAATCGAACGGGATTGATACGTATATCTTACTTGAAGATTTGATTAATCATAACCTCAAGCGTCTCTTTAATGGAAAAGAAATTACTGGAACGGTCGTCTTTAGAGTGACGAGAGACCTTGATGCCACCTTAGATGTTGAAAAAGAGGATAATAATTTTGAAACAATTTCTCGGATGCGTCAGTATCTTGTTGACCGGGAAAAAGGAAAGGTAACCCGATTTGAAGTTGAGGAATTTGATGGTAATACTGACGATGATTTCTTAAATGATTTTATTGACAAGTTTAAGATTGAAAAGAATGCTATTTTTAAGATTCCTGGTCCGGTTGATTTAACTTATCTATTTGAGATCGTCAGTAAGTATTCACCTGATTATCCAGAATATTGTTACGCAAAATTTAATCCTCGAACTTGGCCGACTTCCGCCTCAATCCTTTCGTACTTGGATCAAAAGGATCTCCTTATCCAATATCCATATGATTCGTTTAGTCAGTTTTTGCAGTTCTTAAAAGAAGCGGTCGAAAATCCTAAAACTGTTGCGATTAAACAAACCCTGTATCGGGTTTCAAAACACTCTGAAGTGGTTGATTTACTAGCAAAAGCCGCTCAAAAGGGAATTAAAACCACCGTTGTGGTTGAATTAAGAGCTCGTTTTGATGAAAAGAACAACTTGAAAGTAACTGAAAAACTGAAGAATGCTGGTGTTCATGTTATTTTTGGGAAAAAAGACATGAAAGTTCATAGTAAAACTTGTTTGGTGTTAACAAAAGAGGGCAATCACCCCAAGGGCTATATCCAGGTTGGAACGGGAAACTACAACATGCAAACCGCGAAGGGATTTGTTGATCTCAGTTTCTTTACCAGTAAGGATGATTATGTTCAAGACCTATCAAAATTTTTCGATTACTTGCAAGCTCCAGATGCCGCTCAACCCAGTTATCAAGTTTTATCAGCTTCTCCCCATCAAATTCAAGATCAAGTGATTGATGGGATCCAGGAAGTTAAAGAAAGTTATTTAAGAACCGGCAAAGGAGCAGTCTTTTTAAAGATTAACTCGTTGACTGATGTAGAAGTGATTTCAGCCATTTATGATGCAGCCAGAGTGGGTGTACCATTTAGGCTCGTTGTTAGAGGAGCTTGCTGTCTTAAACTTGGAATTTGCGGGAAGAAAGAAAAAATCGTGGTTTCAAGCATTGTTGGTGAGTTTTTGGAACATAGTCGAATTTATGGATTCTTCACTCAGGATGATTCTAAATTGTGGATATCTTCTGCTGATTTAATGACAAGAAACATGGATAACCGTGTCGAGCTAGCGGCGCCAATTCTCGATCCAAAACTAAAACAACAGCTTTTAAACATCATCGACATTTACGCTCAAGATGATGTGGATGGGAGCTTTTTAAAGCCTGATGGGAAGTACTTTAAATTCAAGCATCCTAAAGGCAAGTCCGCCCAACAGACCTTCTTAAAGATTATCGATGATCCCAAATTAAATAATAAAAAGCACGTTTCTAAACGTCATGACATTCGGATTAACGTTAAAAACGATTCCAAATTAAAAAACGAGTGGTTCTATGTTTCGATTTTAGTCGTTACGATTATCGTGGTAGTGGGTGTGTTATTGTGGTGGTAAAGGTAACTAGATTTTTCTGGTTACTTTTTTTATTTTTCTTTCCCAAAATCGGATACTTCTGGTATAATAATATATGTTCGCTGATGAATGTGAACGTTTAATACTTATGCACCTATAGCGCAATTGGATAGAGTGTCTGACTACGAATCAGAAGGTTGTAGGTTCGACTCCTACTAGGTGCATTCATCGGGAAGTAGCTCAGCTTGGTAGAGCACCTGGTTTGGGACCAGGGGGTCGCAGGTTCGAATCCTGTCTTCCCGATTTTTATATACTTTTTAATATTTAAGCATCGGGAAATAGCTCAGCTTGGTAGAGCGCCACGTTCGGGACGTGGAGGTCGCAAGTTCGAATCTTGTTTTCCCGATTTTTTTTATTACCTTGGTTTCCAAGAGTATTTACTTGGAATTTACGAATCTTCTTTGTATAATAATAGTCAACATTAGTCAGAGATGAGATGAGTTTATGGCAAGCCGTAATATATCGGACATTATTGAAGATTATTTGAAGGATATGCTAGGTGATAATGATCAAGAACGAGTCGAAATTCGTCGATCAGACATTGCCAATCATTTTGACGTGGTGCCCTCGCAAATTAACTATGTAATTAAAACACGTTTTACGTTGCGTAATGGTTATTTAGTTGAGAGCAAACGTGGTGGTGGTGGTTACATCAGGATTGAAAAAATCAACTTAATGGATAATTCGGATGTCCTAGACAGTTTGATTGATTCAATTGGTGATGAAATTTCCGAAAAGGATGAAGAATCAATTTTAACCACCTTATATGCTAATGGAGTCATTACCGAGAAAGAGGAGAACATGATTGCTGCTATTTTAAAGAAAGAGGCAATTAGACTACCTGATCAAGCAATGGAATATCAGGTTAGAGCGAGTGTTCTGGAGGCTTTACTTTACCGGCTTAAATATGAGTGTTAGTTTGATTATGGATTATGATTTGAAGAGAAATGAAGGGAGATTTGCATATGCATAATTTATTTACCCCTAGTGCAAAAAATGTTTTGGTAATTGCCCAAGAACAAGCTAAGAGTTTCCAGCACCAAGCTGTTGGAACCGAACACATGCTATTGGCACTTACCATTGAGAAGAATGGGATTGCTTATCAAACTCTCCAACAACTTGCCGTCAGCGAGGCGGACGTTAGAGAAGAAATTGAGCAGTTGGCTGGATACGGTAATTTGAAGGTAGATGGAAACACGTATTTGCCGTATTCTCCAAAGATGAAGGAAATTCTAGCTTTAGCTGGGAAGATTGCTAAACAGTATGGCTCAACCAAAGTGGGAACTGAACACATTTTGCTAGCTTTAACTAGTGATGATGCGATGCTCTCTTCAAGAATTTTGACTAACCTGGGAGTTAGCCCAGAACAAGTCCGGAAAGTAACGATCCGGAAAATGGGGGTTGCAGATACTAATATGGCTTCTGAAAACAATTCAAATGGTGAGTCAGAACAAAGCGAAACTCCAACTTTAGATTCACTAGCACGTGATTTGACGAAAGCTGCTCGAGATAATCAGCTTGATCCAGTGGTTGGACGAACCTCTGAAGTTCGTCGTGTCATTCAGGTTTTGAGCCGAAGAACTAAAAATAATCCAGTTTTAATTGGTGAACCTGGTGTTGGTAAGACTGCCATTGCCGAAGGTTTAGCGGAAAAAATTGTGAATAAATCCGTTCCTACGGATATGCAAAATAAGCGGGTAATGGAATTAGACATGGGATCACTGGTTGCTGGTACCAAGTATCGTGGCCAATTTGAAGATCGTTTAAAGAAGGTCTTAAAAGAAGTCGAAGATAGTGGAAATGTCATTCTCTTTATTGATGAGTTGCATACCTTGATTGGCGCTGGTGGAACTGAGGGATCAGTTGATGCTTCAAATATTTTAAAGCCATCTCTTGCTCGTGGTCAGGTTCAAGTCATTGGGGCTACTACCTTAGATGAATATCAGAAGTACATTGAATCTGATGAAGCGTTAGAACGTCGTTTTGCAACGGTTGAAGTTGAAGAACCAAGTAAGGATGAATCACGGAAGATTCTTAAGGGATTACGTCCCAAATACGAAGAACACCATCACGTTCAAATCACCGATGATGCCATTAATGCAGCCGTTGATTTATCTAGTCGTTACATTAGTGATCGTTACCTTCCTGACAAGGCAATTGACTTGATGGATGAAGGTGCAGCTAAAGTTAGACTGGATTCAACTGGAAAAGATGACAAGTTAGCAAGCGCTGAATCAAAACTTAGTTCCGTTAAAAATGATAAGGACAAAGCCATTGAGGAACAGCGCTTTGAAGATGCGGTTTCAATTCGTAAGCAAGAACAAAAGTTACAAAAAGAGATTGCTGATTTAACCCAAAAACAGCGCATTAAAGAAAATGACGCTAACAAGACCCATAATTATCAATTAAAAGAAAATGCTGAAGATATTGCTCAAATTGTTTCTGAATGGACCGGGATTCCCGTTACTCATTTGAAACAGTCTGACAAGAAGCGTTTGGTAAACTTGGAAAAGATTTTACACGAACGAGTTGTGGGACAAGATGAAGCTGTTTCGGCAGTTGCAAGAGCAATTCGTCGGGCACGAAGTGGACTTAAAGATCCAAACCGTCCCATTGGGTCATTCATGTTTCTTGGGCCAACCGGAGTTGGTAAAACTGAACTTGCCAAGGATTTGGCAAAAGCAATGTTTGGCTCAGAAGATGACATGATCAGAGTTGACATGAGTGAATTCATGGAAAAGTATTCGACTAGCCGGATGGTTGGATCCGCTCCTGGTTACGTTGGCTATGATGAAGGTGGTCAACTTACCGAAAAAGTTCGAAAGCATCCCTACTCAGTTGTTCTACTTGATGAGGTTGAAAAGGCTCATCCTGACGTCTTTAACTTGCTACTTCAAGTTCTAGATGATGGGTACTTAACCGATGCCAAGGGCCGAAAGGTAGACTTTCGAAACACGGTTATCATTATGACTTCCAACATTGGTGCCACCGAGCTTCAATACAAGAACACCGTTGGATTTGCCGCTGAAAAATCGGGTAATGATGATAATTACGATGCTATGAAGGCCACGATTCAAGAACAGTTGAAGAAATTCTTTAAACCAGAATTCTTGAACCGAATTGATGATACGGTGATCTTCCATTCCTTGACTAAGTCGGAATTACACCGGATCGTTAAGTTAATGTCTCAAGAACTGATTGATCGTGCCAATGGATTGGGTTACAAAGTTAGAATGACTCCAGCTGCCATTGATTTAGTTGCTGAAGTTGGCTACAATCCAACCTATGGTGCTCGACCAATTCGAAGAGCTTTGCAGGATAAAGTTGAAGATCCATTGAGTGAAGACTTATTAGCGGGCAAGTTCAAACCCGGTGATCAGATTACGATCGGTGCGCATAAAAACAAGATTACGATCAATAGACGTGAAGTTAAGAATCCCAAAGAAGAAATTCTAAGTAAATAACGTTAAAACTCTCAGTAAATTTTTACTGAGAGTTTTTGTGCATATTAATTGACTTTTACTTTGATTCTTTGTATTATGTGTAGAGTATGCAACTGGGAATTGAAATGAGTCGTTGCGATCTATTGTCCGTGATGGCGTTTATAAGAACCAAAAGTAAGATTTAGATCTTATTTTTGGATTTTTTTTGCTCAAAAACCAGCAATATGGCTTTTTGTAACAAAAACGTAACATTTCTTTTTCGTGGAATTTTAGGGAGAGGTGAATAACTTGGCAGGACACATTGTAAAGTATGGAAAACACAGGACCCGTAGAAGTTATTCCAGAATTAAGAAGGTATTGGATCTTCCAAATTTGATTGAGATTCAAACAAATTCTTATAACTGGTTCTTAGACGAAGGTTTGCGTCAAATGTTTAAAGATATTATGCCAATTGAGGATTTTCAGGGAAAGCTTTCACTAGATTTCGTTGATTATAAACTATTGGAACCTAAGTACACGGTTGATGAAGCACGTGCTCATGAGGCAAATTATTCAGCCCCATTACACGTTACTCTCAAGTTAACCAACCATGAAACCGGTGAGATTAAGACTCAAGATGTTTTCTTTGGTGACTTTCCACTTATGACTGACCAAGGAACTTTCATCATTAACGGTGCAGAGCGTGTTATCGTTTCTCAATTAGTGCGATCACCAGGTGTTTATTACCATAAAGATCTCGACAAAAATGGTCGTGAAATTTACAGTTCAACTGTGATCCCCAACCGTGGTGCTTGGATGGAATTTGAAACTGATGCGAAGAATATTTCATACGTTCGAATTGATCGTACTAGAAAGATTCCTTTGACTGAATTAGTTCGTGCCCTTGGTTTTGGATCAGATGATGAAATTACTGAGATTTTTGGAAATACTAATGATAGTCTCTCACTTACCCTTGAAAAAGACGTTCATAAAGATGCCGATGATTCTCGTGTTGAAGAATCATTAAAGGATATTTACGAACGCTTGCGTCCGGGTGAACCAAAGACAGCTGAGTCAGCAAGAAACTTGTTAACCCAAAGATTCTTTGATCCAAAACGTTACGACATGGCACCAGTTGGTCGTTACAAGACAAACCAAAAATTGAGCATGAAGACTCGTTTAATGGGATTAGCTTTGGCCGAAACCCTAGCTGACCCAGATACTGGTGAAATCATCGCTAACAAAGGTGATGTGATTGACAAAGAATTGATGGAAAAGTTGAAGCCGTACTTGGCTAACAAAGATTTTAAGGCTTACACCTTTAATCCTTCCGATCAAGCTGTCGTAACTGATCCAGTTACTGTTCAAGTAATTAAAGTATATTCAAATACAGATCCAGACAAAGTCGTTCCTGTAATTGGTAATGACAATATTGATCTGGACTATAAACACATTACCCCAGCGGACATCTTGGCTGAAATCAATTACTTCTTGGATCTTCAAGAGGGAATTGGATCTGTTGATGATATTGACCACTTGGGGAACCGTCGTGTTCGATCAGTTGGTGAATTACTTCAAAACCAATTCCGAATTGGTCTTTCACGGATGGAACGAGTTGTTAGAGAAAGAATGTCCATTCAGGATGCTTCAACGGTAACGCCGCAACAACTAATTAATATTAGACCAGTGGTGGCCTCTGTTAAAGAATTCTTTGGTTCATCACAGCTTTCACAATTCATGGATCAAACGAACCCGTTAGGTGAATTGACCCATAAACGTCGATTATCTGCTTTAGGACCTGGCGGTATTACTAGAGACCGTGCTGGATATGAAGTTCGTGATGTTAACTACACTCACTATGGTCGAATTTGTCCAATTGAAACTCCCGAAGGTCCTAACATTGGATTGATTAACTCACTTTCAAGTTATGCTCGGGTTAACAAGTATGGATTTATCGAAACCCCATACCGTCGTGTTGATTGGACTACTCATAAGGTTACCGACAAGATTGATTACCTAACTGCTAATGATGAAGATAAATACGTGATTGCACAGGCGAACTCTCCGTTAAATGAAGACGCAACCTTTCAAGACGATCAAGTTATGGCACGTGATAAGTCCCAATACGTTGAAACTAATTCAAAGAACGTTGACTACATGGACGTTTCACCAAAGCAAGTTGTTGCGGTGGCAACGGCATGTATTCCGTTCCTAGAAAATGATGACTCAAACCGGGCCCTAATGGGTGCTAACATGCAGCGTCAGGCTGTTCCTTTGATCAGACCACACGCACCACTTGTTGGAACTGGGATGGAATATCAAGCTGCTCATGATTCTGGAGTTGCTAAGATTGCTAAGTATCCTGGAACCGTTGAATATGTTGATGCAAGAGAAATTCGGGTAAGACGTGATAATGGCACTTTAGATACGTACAAATTGATGAAGTTTATGCGTTCTAACGGTGGTAAAAACTATAACCAAACTCCAATTGTAAAAATTGGAGATCATGTTGATGCCGATGAAATTATCGCTGATGGCCCAGCAATGGAAAATGGTGAATTGGCCTTAGGTCAAAACCCAACCGTTGCCTTTATGACATGGCAGGGTTATAACTTTGAAGATGCCATTGCCATTTCCGAACGACTAGTTAAAGATGATGCTTACACTTCAATTCATATTGAAGAGTATGAGTCAGAAACTAGAGATACCAAACTGGGACCTGAAGAAATGACTAGAGAAATTCCTAACGTTGGTGAAGATGCACTAAAGGATCTTGACGAAGATGGAATTATTAGAGTCGGTGCCGAAGTTCATGACAACGATATTTTGGTTGGTAAGGTAACCCCTAAGGGTGTTACTGAATTATCTTCTGAAGAGCGACTACTTCACGCTATCTTTGGTGAAAAGGCTCGAGAAGTTCGTGACACGTCACTTCGAGTACCTCATGGTGCCGGTGGAATTGTTCAAGACGTTAAAGTCTTTACTAGGGAAAACGGCGATGAATTAAAGCCCGGTGTAAACAAGATGGTTCGAGTTTACATTGCCCAGAAACGTAAACTTCAAGTTGGAGATAAGATGGCTGGAAAACATGGTAATAAAGGTACTGTTTCCGTCATTATTCCTGAAGAAGACATGCCATATATGCCAGATGGTACCCCAATCGACATCTTATTGAGCCCCATGGGTGTTCCATCACGGATGAACATTGGACAGGTGCTTGAATTGCATCTTGGAATGGCTGCTAAGAAGCTTGGAATTCACGTTGCCACCCCAGTCTTTGATGGTGCTCGTAGTGAAGATATTACCGACGCTTTAAAGGAAGCTGGTATGCCAGCTGATGGTAAGACGGTTCTGTATGATGGTAGAACCGGTGAACCATTTGACAAACGAATTGCTGTTGGAGTTATGGGTTACTTGAAACTTAACCATATGGCTGAAGACAAGATTCATGCAAGAGCCATTGGACCTTACTCACTAGTTACGCAACAACCACTTGGTGGTAAAGCTCAATTTGGTGGACAGCGTTTTGGTGAAATGGAAGTTTGGGCTCTTGAAGCTTATGGTGCCGCACACACCCTCCAAGAAATCTTGACTTACAAGTCAGATGATGTTGTCGGACGGGTTAAGACCTACGAAGCAATTGTGAAAGGTGATCCAATTCCTAAACCAGGTGTTCCTGAGTCATTCCGAGTATTAGTTAAAGAATTACAAGCATTGGGACTGGACATGAAGGTTCTCGATGCCGAAAACAAACAAATTGATTTGCGTGACATGGACGATGACGAAGACGTTGTTAACGTGAACGCATTGAGTAAGTTTGCTCAAAAACAAGATGATAAAAATGAGAAGGATAAAGAAAAGAAAGATGAAAATGAGAAACAAGCTCCAACTTCATCTGATGCCGACTCAAAAAATGATACAAATGACGACAATAAATAATAAAGGAGGGTACGCCAATGGTTGATGTTAATAAATTCAAAAGTATGCAAATTGGTTTAGCTTCACCTGAGACCATTCGTAGTTGGTCATATGGAGAAGTTAAAAAACCAGAAACGATTAACTATCGAACTTTAAAGCCTGAAAAGGATGGATTGTTTGATGAAAGAATTTTTGGTCCAACTAAGGACTGGAAATGTGCCTGTGGAAAATACAAGGGTGTCAGATATAAGGGCATCGTTTGTGATCGCTGTGGTGTTGAAGTCACTCGTTCAAAAGTTAGACGTGAACGAATGGGACACATCGAATTAGCAGCTCCTGTAACCCACATTTGGTATTTCAAGGGAATCCCTAGTCGAATGGGACTAGTTCTTGACATGAGTCCACGGGCTCTTGAAGAAATCATCTACTTTGCTTCATACGTTGTTACCGATCCAGGTAACACACCAATGGAGAAGAAGCAGTTGCTTTCAGAACAAGAATACCGTGACAAAAAGCGTGAATACGGCAATCGTTTCCACGCTGAAATTGGTGCGGAAGCCATCAGAACTTTATTAAACGACGTTGACATCGATAAAGAAGTCAAAGAGTTAAAAGATACGCTTAAGAAAGCAACGGGACAAAAGCGAACTCGTGCCGTTCGTCGTCTAGATATTCTTGAGGCCTTTGCTACTTCTGGCAATCAGTTGTCATGGATGGTAATGGATGCGATTCCAGTTATGCCGCCTGACTTACGACCAATGGTTCAACTTGAAGGTGGTCGTTTTGCTACTTCTGATTTAAATGATTTATATCGTCGGGTTATTAACCGAAATAACCGATTAAAACGATTGTTAGACCTGAACGCCCCTGGCATTATTGTTCAAAACGAAAAGAGAATGCTCCAGGAAGCTGTCGACGCTTTGATTGATAATGGTCGTCGTGGTCGTCCTGTTGCAGGACCTGGTAACCGTCCCCTTAAATCACTTTCTCACCTATTAAAGGGTAAACAAGGTCGATTCAGACAGAACTTGTTAGGTAAGCGTGTTGATTATTCTGGTCGTTCAGTTATTGACGTTGGTCCTAATTTAAAACTAAGTCAGATGGGGCTTCCAGTATCAATGGCATTGGAATTATTTAAACCCTTCATTATGCATGCGCTAGTTAAACGTGGTCTAGCTTCTAACATTAAAAACGCTAAACGTCAGATCGAACGTCAAGACGACGCTGTCTTTGAAGTTCTCCCTGATGTCATTAAGGAACATCCAGTTCTTTTGAACCGTGCTCCTACTTTGCATCGACTTGGAATTCAGGCTTTTGAACCAGTTTTGGTTAGTGGGAAATCAATGCGTTTGCATCCATTAGTTTGTGCTGCGTATAATGCTGACTTTGATGGTGACCAAATGGCCATTCACGTTCCACTATCTGATGAGGCTCAAGCTGAATCAAGATTATTGATGGCTGCTGCTGGACACATTTTGGCTCCTAAAGATGGTAAACCAGTTGTTACTCCTTCACAGGATATGGTTATTGGTAACTACTATTTAACCCTTGAAGAAGCAGGGGCTGAAGGTGAAGGAATGGTATTCAACGATCCTGATGAAGTTGAATTAGCTTACCGTGATGGAAAGGTTCATTGGCATACCAGAATTGGTATTCCAGCGAGCGCCTTCCCAGACAAACCGTTTACTGACGATCAAAAAGATAAGATTTTAGTAACGACGGTTGGAAAGGTTATTTTCAATGGGATTCTTCCAAAGAAATTTACCTATTTGAACGAACCAACTTCAACTAACTTGCACGGATACGTTCCTGACAAGTATTTCTTGAAGCCTGGTGAAGACATTCATGAACACTTGAAGAACGCTGAATTGGTTAAACCGTTTAAGAAGGGATTTTTAAGTGACATCATTGCTGAAGTTTACAGTCAATACCAAGTTACTGAAACTTCAGAACTTCTTGATCGAATCAAAGATTTAGGTAATGATAAATCAACTAAATCTGGTTTGACGGTTGGTATCTCTGACATTACTGATTTAAAGGAAAAGCCAGAAATTGTTGCTAACGCCCATAAGAAAGTTGATACCATCACTAAACAATTCCGTCGTGGTTTAATTACTAACCAAGAACGTTATGAACGAGTTGTTAGTGTTTGGAATGATGCCAAAGACGAAATTCAAAACAAATTAATGAAAAACTTCGATCCCCAGAACCCAATCTTTATGATGAGTGACTCTGGTGCTCGTGGTAACATTTCGAACTTTACTCAGTTAGCTGGGATGCGTGGTTTGATGGCTTCACCTAATGGTGAAATCATGGAACTTCCAATTACCTCTAACTTTAAAGAAGGACTTTCAGTCTTGGAAATGTTCATTTCAACCCACGGTGCTCGTAAGGGTATGACCGATACGGCACTTAAGACTGCTAACTCTGGTTACTTGACTCGTCGACTTGTTGATGTTGCCCAAGATGTCATTGTTAGAGAAGAAGACTGTGGAACTGACCGTGGTCTTGTTGTTCGTGCCATTACCGAAGGGGACGAAATGATCGAACCATTGTATGACCGAATCCTTGGTCGTAACGCAATGAAGACCGTTAAGAACCCTAAGACTGGTAAAGTGATTGTTAAAAAGAATGAAATGATCGATGAAGACGTTGCTCAAGAAATTGTGGACGCTGGAATTGATTCAGTTGAAATTCGTTCCGCCTTCACATGTAATACTGCTCATGGTGTTTGTGAGAAGTGTTATGGTCGAAACCTTGCTACTGGTGACGAAGTTGAGGTTGGTGAAGCTGTTGGTACCATTGCGGCCCAATCAATTGGTGAACCAGGTACTCAGTTAACTCTTCGTACTTTCCATACCGGTGGTGTTGCAAGTAGTTCAGATATTACCCAGGGACTTCCTCGTGTTCAGGAAATTATGGAAGCACGTAACCCTAAAGGTAAGGCAATCATCAGTGAAGTTACTGGTACGGTTGAATTAATTGAAGAAGATCCTGCTGAAGGTATCAAGGAAGTTACCATTAAAGGGAAGTCCGATACTCGTAAATATAAGGTTCCAATTAAGGCCCGAATGAAGGTTTCAGAAGGCGATCAGGTTCGTCGTGGTGATGCTTTAAATGAAGGTTCAATTGATCCAAAGGAATTGCTTAAAGTTCGAGACGTTTTGTCAACTGAGACTTACTTGTTAACTGCGGTTCAAGAAGTTTATAGAAGACAGGGTGTTGAAGTTAACGATAAGCACGCTGAGATCATGGTAAGACAGATGTTACGTAAGGTTCGTGTCATGGATCCAGGTGACACTGACATTCTCCCTGGTACTTTGATGGATATTGATGATTTCAAGGATCGTAATAAGGATGCTGTGATTAGTGGTAAAACACCTGCAACGGCTCGTCCCGTATTACTTGGAATTACCAAGGCTGCGCTTGAAACTAATAGTTTCTTGTCAGCTGCATCATTCCAGGAAACCACTCGTGTTCTTACTGATGCCGCAATTCGTGGTAAAGTTGATCCATTAGTTGGTTTGAAGGAAAATGTTATCATTGGTAAGTTGTTACCTGCTGGTACTGGTGTTGGGAAATATGAAAACATTGAACCAGAAGAAGAGGGTAAGACTGATACCAAGGGTGTTACTTCATTAAGTGATGTCGAAAAAGAAATGCAACAAAAAGATTCAAGTAAAAACTAGTTATTAAGCTAAAAGGGAGCTCATCGTACGATGAGCTCCCTTTTTGATACATATTAATCAATCTTTTTTAAAGCTTACCTCGTTATTATCAAGGGATGAAATACGAGCAAGCGACTCTAAGTGGATTCCATGATCCTTGATCCACTTAGCGCCCGGTTGAAATGATTTTTCAATCACGATGCCCACTCCAACTAAGTTGGCTTGAGCAGCTTCAACGATCTTAATCATCCCTTTTGTGGCTTCGCCGTTTGCTAAGAAATCATCAATGATTAAGACATTATCTTCAGGTGAGAGAAACTTTTTCTCAATAAAGATGCGATTAGTTTTTTGCTTGGTGTATGAGTATACATCAGCTGAATAGGCTGCATCGTTTAAAGTTGATGGCTTTTTCTTTCGAGCAAAAACCACGGGAACACCTAATACTAGGCCAGTCATAACGGCTGGGGCAATTCCAGATGATTCAACCGTGATTACCTTAGTAATGTTATCGTTTGAGAAACGTTTGACAAATTCTTTACCAACGGAGTACATCAGATTGGGATCAATTTGATGATTTAAAAACGAATTGACCTTTAAGATATTTCCAGGAAGAACCTGTCCTTTCTCCTTGATTGCTTCTTCTAATTCTTTCATGATTACTCTCCCATTTAAAAAGACCCTAATATAGAAGTTTAGGGTCTTTTTTCCTAATAGTTTGGAATTATGGTTCCAAGTAGAGACTGTCGACCCATTACGACTATATATTAGAGCTTCACTTATTACGTTAATCATAATTTAATTTTTAACTTTAAGCAAACCAAATTAATATAATTAGAGTGGCAATGTAAATGAATGGAATAAAAGCAATCGCACGTTTTTTAAATAAGATGGCATAAATGATCGCTATGATTGACCCGGTTAAAACGACTAGATTGGTAACCGTAATTCCGTATGCAATTAAAAGGATCAAGAAGAGATCCAAATCCCCGTTGCCAATGAAATGGAAGTAATGATTTATTATTATCAATATTAAATATCCAATAATATAAATTCCAGTTGTCTTTGTTAGAGGATTAGAAATTATAAGAGCTATCATTACTGCAATCAGTGAATATGCCATAGGGAAATGGTAAGTTAATAAATCAAAAGTTGCCATAACCTGCATGAGTAAAAGTAGCGATAAATTTTCGAGGTTATCTAAACAAACAGGTGGAAATATAGTAAAAGCGGTGGCTCCGGTTACTTCAAAATACAGTAAATAAAGTGGTAATCGAGTTGAACATGTCCGACACCTTCCGAATTGAATCATGTAACTCACGATTGGAATGAGTTCGTACCATTTTAGAAACTTGCCACAGTTACTACACTTAGAATGACCGAAGACAAAGTTTTCGTGCGTAATGGTTCGATCAACCATAACGTTTATAAAAGATCCAATGATGCTACCTACAATAAACCAATAAATGATCATCAACAAAACCTCCACCAAAAAGTACGGAAATTAATTGAAGTCTTGTTGACACGTCATTTTCTACGTGGTATTCTACTTATTGTGCTTATAAACAACTAAGCGATTTTTTTAACTTCAAAAAAGAACCGCCTGGATGTGTGGACTTAAAAAATATATTATATTAGGAAAGGGAGGACTTTTTAGATGCCTACAATTAACCAATTGGTTCGTAAAGGTCGTAAATCTAGAACTTCTAAATCAAAATCCCCAGCTTTAGGCTTCGGATATAACAGTTACAAAAAGAAAAACACACAGAACCCTGCACCTCAGAAACGTGGAGTTGCAACTCGTGTTGGTACTATGACTCCTAAAAAGCCTAACTCAGCTTTACGTAAGTATGCTCGTGTTAGACTTTCTAACTTGATTGAAGTTACTGCATACATTCCCGGAATTGGACATAACTTGCAAGAACATAGTGTTGTTTTAATTCGTGGTGGACGTGTTAAGGATTTGCCTGGTGTTAGATATCATGTTGTTCGTGGTGCATTAGATACTGCGGGTGTAAGTGATCGTCGCCAAGGTCGTTCTAAATACGGTACTAAGAAACCTAAGGAATAGACAACTAATTAAGTTATTATTGAGGAGGACTTTTACATGCCTAGAAAAGGAAAAGTGCAAAAAAGAGAAATCCTTCCTGATCCAATCTACAACTCAAAATTGGTTTCTAAATTAATTAACCATTTGATGTTAGATGGTAAAAGAGGGACTGCATCAGAAATTTTATATGGTGCCTTTGATATGATCAAGGAACAAACTGGTAACGATCCAGTTGATGTATTTGAAGAAGCAATGAAAAATGTTATGCCAGTTCTTGAAGTTAAGGCCCGTCGTGTTGGTGGATCTAACTACCAAGTTCCGATTGAAGTTCGTCCTGATCGAAGAACTACTTTAGGCTTACGTTGGATTGTTAACTATGCAAGACTTCGTGGTGAACACACCATGACTGAACGTCTTGCAAAAGAAATCATCGATGCTTCAAATAACACCGGTGCAGCAGTTAAGAAGCGTGAGGATACTCACAAAATGGCCGAAGCTAACCGTGCCTTTGCGCATTATCGTTGGTAATCAGCTTTTAGTTTTTAACTGTAAGTGGGTGGCTAAAGCGATTTAGCCACTTTTTTAAAATAATGAAATTGTGAATGATTGAGAGGAGTTAAATAATGGCTAACAAGCGAGAATTTCCGTTAGACAAAACTCGTAATATTGGTATTGTTGCCCATATTGATGCCGGTAAAACTACTACTACTGAACGTATCTTGTACTATACCGGTCGTATCCACAAAATTGGTGAAACCCATGAAGGGGATTCACAAATGGACTGGATGGAAGAAGAAAAGGAACGTGGAATTACTATTACCTCAGCTGCTACCACTGCTGAATGGAAGGGTTACCGTGTTAACATCATTGATACCCCAGGACACGTTGATTTTACTGCCGAAGTTGAACGTTCATTACGTGTGTTAGATGGTGGTATTGTTGTTTTGGATGGTCAAGCCGGTGTTGAACCACAGACTGAAACCGTATGGCGTCAGTCATCAGACTTTGCTGTTCCACGAATTGTCTTCATTAACAAGATGGATAAAGTTGGTGCTGACTTTGATATGTCAGTTAAAAGTTTGCATGACCGTTTAGGTGCTAACGCCCAGGCCGTTCAAATGCCAATTGGTGCTGAAGCTGACTTTGCTGGTGTGATTGATTTAATTACCATGCAAGCCTATGTTTATGATGAAGATAAAGAAGGTTCAGAATGGGATGTTGATGAGATTCCAGCTGACATGCAAGAGGAAGCTCAAAAACGTCATGATGCTTTGATTGAAGCCGTTGCAGACGTTGATGACGCCGTAATGGAGAAGTTCCTTGATGGTAAAGAAATTTCACAAGAAGATCTTAAAGCTGGAATTCGTCGTGCCACTTTGAATCTTGATTTCTACCCAGTCTTTGCTGGTTCAGCTTTCAAGAACAAGGGTGTTCAGATGTTGATGGATGGAGTGGTTGACTACTTACCATCACCACTTGATGTTCGTCCTTACACTGCTACTGACCCAGATGATGACGACAAACAAGTTGACATCCGTGCTAACGATAAGGAACCATTTGCTTCATTAGCATTTAAGATTGCTACCGATCCATACGTTGGTCGTTTAACTTATATCCGTGTCTATCGTGGTACCTTAAAGGCTGGTTCATACGTTTTGAATGCTACGAATGGCAAACGTGAACGTGTTGGTCGTTTACTACAAATGCACTCCAATAATCGTCAAGAAATCCCAGAAGTATTCTCAGGTGATATTGCAGCTGCAATTGGTTTGAAGAATACCACTACTGGTGATTCTTTAACCGATCCAGACCATCCATTACGTCTTGAATCAATGGAATTCCCAGAACCAGTTATCCAAGTTGCCGTTGAACCTAAGACTAAGGCTGATCAGGATAAGATGAATGATGCTTTGCAAAAGTTATCTGAAGAAGATCCAACTTTTAGAGCTGAAACTAATCCAGAAACTGGCCAAACTTTGATTGCCGGAATGGGTGAACTTCAGTTAAACATTTTGATTGAACGGATGAGACGTGAATTTAATGTTGAAGCTAACATTGGTGCTCCCCAAGTTGCCTACCGTGAAGCATTTACTAAACCAGTTAAGGCCGAAGGTAAGTTTATTCGTCAGTCTGGTGGTAAAGGTCAATATGGTGATGTTTGGATTGAATTTACACCAAATGACGAAGGAAAAGGATTCGAATTTGAAGACGCCATCGTTGGTGGAGTTGTTCCAAGAGAATTCATTCCTTCAGTTGAACAAGGTCTAAAAGAAGCCATGGAAAATGGTGTATTAGCCGGATATCCATTGATTGATTTGAAAGCTAAATTATATGATGGTAGTTATCATGAAGTCGATTCAAGTGAAGCTGCCTTTAAGATCGCTGCTTCCATTGCTTTGAGGGAAGCTGCTAAGAAGGCTGATCCAGTTATTCTTGAACCAATCATGAAAGTTGATATTCGTGTTCCAGAAGAATACATGGGTGACGTCATGGGACAAGTTACCGCACGACGTGGAAACGTTGAAGGTATGGAAGCTCAAGACAAGGCACAAAACATTCATGCAATGGTTCCACTATCAGAAATGTTTGGTTATGCTACCGATTTACGTTCTGCTTCTCAGGGACGTGGAACATTTGTTATGAGTTTTGATCATTACAGTGCTGTTCCTAAGAGCATCCAAGAAGACATCATTAAGAAAAATGGTGGAAATAGTAAAGAAGAAAAGTAATTTTTTGTAAAAGTTCTAGAAATTGAAAAAGTTTCTGGAACTTTTTTTATACTTAATGTGATGAGAAGCCTTGAAAAATAAGAGAATATCGGGTATGATAGTTAAGTACTCGGTTTTGGGGGGGATAGACTGTCCAAAATTAGTACAACATTTAGCTTTGATGTGGGAGGTTGCGACACACCCGGCCGCTTTGCCATGCGAGGATGTGCCGGTAATTTCCACGGAGCTAGTCTTATTTTGAAAATAGACGAAGGAGGGAAAAACATGGCAAAAGAGAAGATTCGTATTCGTTTGAAAGCTTATGAACACCGTATTTTAGATCAAGCTGCTGACAAGATTGTGGCAACCGCACAAC
The DNA here is from genome assembly GCF_059901325.1 of Fructilactobacillus sp. X2R5C3. Lineage (NCBI taxonomy): Bacteria > Bacillati > Bacillota > Bacilli > Lactobacillales > Lactobacillaceae > Fructilactobacillus > Fructilactobacillus sp. X2R5C3. The sequence goes on from NZ_JBWXUY010000001.1 coordinate 514,191, forward strand.
GTACTGGTGCTACTATTTCTGGTCCAATTCCATTACCAACGGACAGAACTCTATATACCGTATTGGCATCACCATTTAAGTACAGTAAAGCTCAAGAACAATTTGAAATGTTAACTCACAAGCGTTTGATTGATATTTTGAATCCAACACCTAAAACTGTTGATTCATTAATGAAATTAGACTTGCCAAGCGGTGTTGACATCGAGATCAAACTATAATAATTACAGAATATCGGAGGTGTACTCATGGCTAAAAAAGGAATCTTAGGTAAAAAGGTCGGAATGACCCAAGTTTTTACTGATAACGGGGAACTCGTTCCAGTTACGGTTGTTGATGTAACTCCTAATGTTGTCTTGCAGGTTAAGAACAGCAAGTCGGATGGTTACGATGCGATTCAACTTGGATTCGATGACAAACGTCCAGTATTAAGCAATAAACCTGAACAAGGTCATGTTAAAAAAGCAAAAACTACTCCTAAGCGCTTCATTCGTGAAATCAGAGATGTTGACTTGGGAGATTACAAAGTTGGAGACGAAGTTAAAGCTGACGTATTTAAACCAGGTGACGTCGTTGATGTAACGGGTACTACTAAAGGTCATGGTTACCAAGGTAACATCCACAAAAATGGACAACGTCGTGGTCCTGAAACCCACGGATCAAGATATCACCGTCGTCCCGGTTCATTAGGTGTCATCATTAACCGAGTTGTTAAAGGGATGAAATTGCCAGGACGAATGGGTAACAACCGTGTTACCATTCAAGATCTTGAAATCGTTAATGCTGATGTTGATAACAACGTATTATTGATCAAAGGTAACGTCCCTGGTGCAAACAAATCATTAGTAACAGTTAAGACTTCTGTTATCGAATCAAGAAAATAAGAAAGGAGGAACCGTAGATGGCAAGCGTAACATTATACAAACAAGATGGTAGTAAACAAGGAACAGTTGATTTAAACGATGCTGTTTTTGCCGTTGAACCAAATGAAAACGTTGTTTACGATACTGTCGTAATGCAAAGAGCATCACAACGCCAAGGTACTAATGGTGTTAAATCTAGAGGTAAAGTGCGTGGTGGTGGTAAGAAGCCATGGCGTCAAAAGGGTACTGGTCGTGCTCGTCAAGGTTCCATCCGTGCCCCACAATGGGTTGGCGGTGGAGTTGTTTTCGGACCAACTACTCGTTCATATGCATATCACCTTCCAAAGAAGGTTACTAGATTAGCTGTTAAGTCAGTTCTTTCTGAAAAAGTTGCTAATGGTGATTTAGTAGTAGTAGATTCATTAGACTACAAGGCTCCAAAAACTAAAGATTTATCAGATCTTTTGAAGAAACTTGATGCTGCAACTAAGACATTAGTAGTTTTGGAAGATAACAATGAAAATGCTGCACGTTCTGCAAGAAACATCGAAAATGTGCAAGTTATTAATGCTAAAGGTGTTAACACACTTGATGTATTAAACAACAACAAGGTTGTTATTACAAAGGCTGCTCTTTCTCAAGTAGAGGAGGTGCTCGCATAATGGAAGCACGAGATATCATTTTACGTCCGGTAGTTACTGAAGCTTCAACCGATGTAATGGACGACAAAAAATATACTTTTGATGTTGATGTACGAGCAACTAAGACTCAAGTTAAAAATGCTGTTGAAGAGATTTTTAACGTTAAAGTTGTTAAAGTTAATATTATGAATGTAAAAGGTAAGAAAAAGCGACAAGGTCAATATGTTGGACGTACTAAGAAACGTCGTAAGGCTATTGTTACTTTGTCCAACGATTCTGACGAAATTAAAATTTTCTCAGAAGAATAATCTTTGAATAGGAGGGAAATAACGTGGCTCTAAAAAAGTACAAACCAACTACTAATGGCCGTCGTAATATGACTAGTATTGACTATAGTGAAATTACTACTAACGTGCCAGAAAAAAGTTTAGTTGAGTCAAATGCTCACAGCGGTGGTCGTAATAGTCAAGGTAAGATGACTGTTAGACATCGTGGTGGCGGAAACAAGCATCGATACCGTCTTATCGATTTCAAACGTGATCATGATGGTGTTCCTGCAACCGTTAAAACCATCGAATATGATCCAAATAGAACTGCAAATATTGCTTTAATCGTTTATGAAGACGGAATTAAATCATACATCATTGCACCTAAAGGATTAAAAGTCGGAGACGTTGTTGAATCTGGTAAGGATGCTGATATTAAGGCTGGTAACACCCTTCAATTAGCTGATATTCCTGTCGGTTCAACCATCTTTAACATTGAATTGAAACCTGGCAAGGGTGGACAACTTGTTCGTTCTGCTGGAGCTTCAGCACAGTTACTTGGTAACGAAGGAAAGTATGCATTAGTTAAATTACCATCTGGTGAAGTTAGAATGGTACTTTCAGTTTGCCGAGCTACTATTGGTAGTGTTGGTAATGATGAACATGGATTAGTTGTATGGGGTAAAGCTGGTAGAACTCGTTACCGTGGTCAAAGACCTCACGTACGTGGATCTGTTATGAACCCTAACGATCACCCACATGGTGGTGGTGAAGGTAAGGCTCCAGTTGGTTACCCAAGTCCATTGTCTCCATGGCATAAGAAGACAACTGGTAAGAAGACTAGATCAAAGAAAGCACGTTCAAACAAGTTTATTGTTAGACACCGTAAAGGTTCAAAGATGTAGTCTGAATTATTTATTTATTGAGTAATCGCAGAGGAGGTTTCATAATGAGTCGAAGTTTAAAAAAGGGACCTTTTGCCGATCAATCATTATTAAAAAAGATCGATGCACAAAAAGATCAAGATAAAAAATCGGTAATTAAAACATGGTCACGTCGTTCAACCATTTTCCCAAGTTTCATTGGATACACCATTGCTGTTTACAATGGTAGAAAACATGTCCCAGTTTATATTCAAGAAGACATGGTGGGCCACAAGCTCGGAGAATTCGTACCTACTCGTACTTTCCATGGACATGGAAATGGCGACGCAGATAAAAAGACAGTTTAAGCAAGGAGGATAACCAATGGCTGAACAACAAGTTACATCAGCAAAAGCTACTGCAAAGACTGTTCGTATCGCCGCTCGTAAGGTTCGCCTTGTTGTAGATCTTATTAGAGGTAAAAGCGTATCAGAAGCTACTGCAATTTTGAAATTCACCCCTAGAGGTGCTTCACCAGTTGTAGAAAAGGTTTTGATGTCAGCTGTAGCAAATGCAGAAAATAATTTTGATTTAGATCGTCAAGATCTAGTTGTTAGTGAAGCATATGTTAACGAAGGACCAACTTTAAAACGTTTCCGTCCCCGTGCTAAGGGTTCTGCTTCACCAATCAACAAAAGAACTAGTCACATTACAATTGTAGTGTCAGAAAAGTAGGAGGGATAAACGTGGGTCAAAAAATTAATCCAAATGGTTTACGAATTGGCGTTAACCGTGGTTGGCAAGCTAAATGGTATGCTAACGACGATAAATTCGCTTCATACTTAAACGAAGATTTAAAAATTCGTAACTATCTAGCAAAGAGACTCGCTGATGCTTCTGTATCAAGTATTGACATTGAGCGTGCTGCAAAACGTGTTAATGTTTCTATCCATACTGCCAAGCCAGGAATGGTTATCGGTAAAGGTGGAGCAGAAGTTGAAAGTCTTCGTAAAGAATTAAACAAATTGACGGGACGTCGGGTTCATGTCAATATTGTTGAAGTTAAAAAACCTGATTTAGAAGCTGATCTTGTTGGTGAAAACGTTGCAAGTCAGCTTGAAGGTCGGGTAGCATTCCGTCGTGCAATGCGTCAGGCAATGCAAAGAGTTATGCGTTCTGGAGCTAAGGGTGTTAAAGTTCAATCTTCAGGTCGTTTAAATGGTGCTGATATGACACGAATTGAAAGATATTCAGACGGAAGTGTTCCACTTCATACACTTAGAGCTGATATTGACTATTCATGGAATGAAGCAGATACTACTTACGGTAAAATCGGTGTTAAGACTTGGATCAACCGTGGTGAAGTTTTGCCCGATAAACCGGAGGAAAAAACTGAAAAAGGAGGGAAATAAGCATGCTAGTACCTAAACGTGTTAAGTTCAGAAGACAGCACAGAGGTAAGTTGCGTGGTCACTCAAAGGGTGGAAACACTGTTACTTTTGGTGATTATGGTTTGCAAGCACTTGATTCACATTGGATCAGTAACCGACAAATCGAAGCTTGCCGTGTTGCCATGACTCGTTATATGAAACGTGGTGGAAAAGTTTGGATCAAAATTTTCCCTCAAAAATCATATACTGAAAAAGGTATCGGTGTTCGAATGGGTAAAGGTAAAGGTACCCCAGCTGGTTGGGTTTCAACTGTCAAGCGCGGAAAGGTTCTTTTCGAAGTTGGTGGTGTTTCCAAAGAAACTGCTGAAGAAGCTTTACGTTTAGCTTCAATGAAGTTACCTGTTAGAACCCGAGTTATTAAACGTGAGGAAGTAGGTGGCGAATCAAATGAAGGCTAAAGAAATTAATGAATTAACCACTGATGAAATGCGGGCTAAGGAACAAGATTACAAGAAAGAATTGTTTAATCTTCGTTTTCAATTAGCCACTGGTCAATTGGAAAATACTGCTAGATTGAAGACTGTCAGAAAGACAATCGCTAGAATCAAGACAGCACTTAGACAACAAGAACTGAAGAAATAGAATACGATAGAAAGGAAGGTTAATACTTTATGAGCGAAGAACGTAACGAACGTAAAAGTTACAGAGGTCGTGTGGTTTCAGATAAGATGGACAAAACCATTACTGTTGTCGTTGAAACTTACAAGACTCATCCAACTTACGGGAAACGTATTAAATATTCTAAGAAATATAAAGTTCAAGATGAAAATAACGAAGCAAAAGTTAACGATATTGTTGACATCATGGAAACTCGTCCATTGTCTAAGACTAAGCGCTTCCGTCTAGTAGACGTTGTTGAAAAGGCAGTTATTATCTAGCTTTTTTATCTATCGTATTCTGATTTTAAGTTGAAGGGAGGACACTAACCATGATCCAACAAGAGAGTCGTTTAAAGGTTGCTGACAACTCTGGAGCACGTGAACTTTTGACTATCAAAGTCCTAGGTGGTTCAAGAGTTAGATATGCAGGTATCGGTGATGTGATTGTTGCTACTGTTAAACAAGCAACACCAGGTGGCGTTGTCAAAAAGGGAGACGTCGTTAAGGCTGTTGTAGTTAGAACTAAATCTGCTGCACATAGAACTGACGGTTCATACATTCGTTTTGATGAAAATGCCGCTGTTTTGATTAACGATGATAAGAGTCCTAAAGGTACCCGTATTTTCGGTCCGGTAGCTCGTGAATTACGTAGTAATAATTTTATGAAGATCGTTTCATTAGCGCCTGAAGTACTTTAATACTATTGGAAAACAAGGAGGTGCCAGGATTATGTTCTTGAAAACTGGTGACAAAGTTCGTGTTATTAGTGGTAAAGACAAGGGTAAAGACGGCAAAGTCGTTAAAACCATTGCTGCTAAGAACCGTGTAGTTGTTGACGGAATCAACAAGATCAAGAAACATCAAAAAGCTTCACAAGACAATCCCCAAGGTGGAATTGCTGACGTTGATGCTCCAATTGATGCTTCAAATGTAATGTTAATTGATCCATCTACTAACGAACCTACAAAAGTAAGCTTCGTGGTTAAAGATGGTAAAAAAGTTCGTATTTCAAAAAAATCACAAAAACCAATCGATTAGGATTGGAATTGAAAGGAGGAAATTAATCGCATGGCAGCTCGCTTAGAAGAAAGATACAAAGAAGATATTCTCCCAACGCTCGTTAAGAAATTTGATTACTCATCAGTTATGGAAGCACCAAAACTTGATAAAATCGTTTTAAACATGGGTGTTGGTGATGCTGTAACAAATTCTAAAAACCTTGATGAGGCGGTTCATGAATTAAGTCTAATTTCTGGACAAAAGCCTATTGTAACTAAGGCCAAAAAATCAATTGCTGGTTTCCGTCTTAGAGAAGGAATGCCAATTGGTGCCAAAGTTACTTTAAGAGGAGAAAGAATGTATGACTTCTTGGATAAGTTAGTTAATGTTTCATTGCCACGTGTTCGAGATTTCCACGGTGTAAGCAACAAATCATTTGATGGTCGTGGAAATTACACATTGGGTATCAAAGAACAACTAATTTTCCCAGAAATTAATTACGATGATGTTAACCGTGTTAGAGGTTTAGATATCGTACTTGTAACAACCGCTAATACGGATGAAGAATCACATGAATTGTTAGCTCAATTCGGAATGCCATTCGCTAAATAGGAGGTTTAATATTGGCTAAAAAATCATTAATTAAAAAAAGTGAACGTCCAGCTAAGTTCTCAACACAGAATTACACTCGTTGTGAACGTTGTGGTCGACCTCGTGCGGTTTACCAAAAGTTTCACTTATGCCGAATTTGTTTAAGACAACTTGCCCATAAGGGTCAAATTCCTGGCATGAAAAAAGCTAGTTGGTAAAATTATAAAACTGAAAAGGAGGTTTCACGTTTATGTCCATGACAGATCCAATTGCAGACTTTTTAACTCGAATTCGTAATGCCAATATGGCTAGACACGATTCAGTTGACGTTCCTGCATCAAAAATCAAAAGAAACATTGCCGAAATTTTGAAGCGTGAAGGCTTTGTACGCGATGTGGAATACATCGATGACGATAAACAAGGTGTTATCCGTGTATACCTTAAGTATGGAAAAGATAATCAACGTGTAATCACTGGTTTGAAGCGAATTTCAAAGCCAGGATTACGTTCATATGTTAAATCAGATGATGTTCCTAAAGTTTTAAACGGTTTAGGAATTGCTATCATTTCAACTTCAGATGGTGTTATTACTGATAAAGAAGCTAGAGACAAAAAAGTCGGTGGCGAAGTATTAGCATACGTTTGGTAAAAATTAAAAAAGAATTGGAGGTGTTAATATGAGTAGAATTGGTTATAAAACTGTTGATCTTCCAGACGGTGTTGAAGTAAATCATAGAGGTACTAACGTAACTGTTAAGGGACCAAAGGGTACTTTAAATGCTACAATTTCACCAGAAATTAAAATGCAAGTTAAAGGTAACGAAGTGAACTTCACTCCAACTGGTAAGTATGACAATAAAGAACGTGCCTTACATGGTACAACACGTGCTAATTTCAATAACATGGTTGAAGGTGTTACAAATGGATTCCACAAGACACTTAAATTAGTTGGAGTTGGATATCGTGCACAATTAAAGGGTAGTACTTTGACTCTAAACGTTGGTTACTCAAACCCAGTTGAAGTTCAAGTCCCAGAAGATCTTACCGTAGCTGTTCCAGATAACACTACTATTAACATTAGTGGGATCAACAAGCAACATGTTGGTGATTTTGCTGCCGAAGTTCGTTCATACCGTTCACCAGAACCTTACAAGGGTAAAGGAATTAGATATGAAAATGAACATATTACCCTCAAGGAAGGTAAGACTGGTAAGTAATTTAACAATATAAAAAATAAGAGGTGACTATTTTGATTTCCAAACCAGACAAGAATAAAACACGTAAAGTTCGTCATAATCGTGTTAGAAGTAAAATTTCTGGTACTGCTGAGTGCCCACGTTTGAACGTTTTCCGTTCTAATAAAAACATTTACGCTCAAGTTATTGATGACGTAAAGGGTGTAACGCTAGCTAGTGCCTCAACTGTTGACAAGGAAGTTTCCGGAGACAACAAATCAGAACAAGCCGCAAGCGTTGGTGCTTTAGTTGCTAAGCGTGCAGTTGAAAAGAATGTTAAGAATGTTGTTTTTGATCGTGGTGGATACTTATATCACGGACGTGTACAAGCCCTTGCAGATGCAGCACGTGAAAATGGACTTGAATTTTAAAAAAGGAGGAATATAACGCACATGGCAAAGTTTATTAATCCAGACAAACTGGACTTAGAAGATAACGTTGTTGCTATCAACCGAATTACTAAGGTTGTTAAGGGTGGTCGTCGACTACGTTTTGCTGCATTAGTTGTTGTTGGTGACAAGAATGGCCACGTTGGCTTTGGTACTGGTAAAGCTCAAGAAGTTCCTGAAGCGATCAGAAAAGCCGTTGATAGTGCCCAAAAGAACTTAATTGAAGTTCCAATCGTTGGAACTACTATCCCTCACGAAGTTATCGGTCGTTTCGGCGGTGGAAAGATTATGTTGAAGCCTGCTGAAGAAGGTTCCGGAGTTGCTGCCGGTGGTGCCGTTCGATCAGTTATGGAATTAGCTGGTGTAAACGATGTTACTAGTAAGCGTTTAGGCTCTGATACACCAGTAAACGTAATTCGTGCAACTTTTGAAGGTCTTAAGGAACTTAAGAATGCTGAAGAAATTTCATCATTACGTGGTGTCTCATCAGATCACTTAACCGAATAATAAGGAGGGGTTAGAAGATGGCTCAATTAAAGATTACTTTAGTTCATAGTGCTGCTCACCGTCTCCCTAAACAACGTAAGATTGTTAAGGCCCTTGGATTGGGACGAGTAAATAGTAGTGTTATTAAACCTGATAATGAAGCAACTCGTGGAGCTCTATTCAAGATTGCTCATTTAATTAAGGTTGAACAAGTTGATTAATATTCTTTAAAAGATAGGGAGGTGCAATTCAATGAAGTTAAATGAATTAAAAGCTGCTAACGGTTCACGTTCATCAAGAACTCGTTTAGGTCGTGGTCTTGGTAGTAAAGGTAAGACTTCAGGTCGTGGCCAGAAGGGTCAAAAGGCTCGTGGCAAAACTCGTGTTGGTTTTGAAGGTGGGCAAATGCCTTTATACCGTCAAATTCCAAAACGTGGATTTACCAACTTCAACAGAAAAGTTTTAGCGATCGTTAACTTAGCTGATTTAGATAATTTTGATGATGGCTCAGAGGTAACTCCAGATGTATTGATTCAAGCTGGAATGATTAAGGGCTCAAATGATGGCGTTAAAGTTCTTGCAGATGGCAAGTTAACTAAGAAGCTCACTGTTAAAGCTAACAAATTCTCAAAGAGTGCTGAAAAAGCAATTGAAGATGCCGGCGGTAAAGCTGAGGTGATTTAATGTTCACTACCTTAAAGAATGCCTTTGAAGAAAAAGATATTAGAAAAAGGATTTTATTTACCCTTTTTATATTGGCAGTTTTCCGTTTAGGTGCTTACATTACTGTGCCTGGAATCAATGCGGAAGCTTTGCAAAGTGTTGCATCCTCAGGTTTAGTTAATGTATTGAATATGTTTAGTGGTGGTGGATTAACTAATTACTCATTATTTGCAATGGGAGTTTCACCATACATTACTGCACAAATTGTTGTTCAGTTACTTCAGATGGATATCGTTCCTCGATTCGTTGAATGGGGGAAACAAGGTGAAGTCGGAAGGCAAAAACTGGATCAGGTAACAAGATGGTTAACGATTGTTTTAGCATTTGTCCAGTCAATTGGTATTACTGCTGGATTTAATGCTTTGAGTAGTCTTCATTTAGTTAAGAACCCTGGAATGGGAACTTACATTAGTATTGGTTTAATTTTGACTGCTGGTACAATGCTCACTACGTGGATGGGCGACATGATTACTGACAAAGGAATTGGTCAGGGAGTTTCAATGATCATCTTTGCTGGAATTGTTGCTGAAATGCCAAGTGGAATTATGAGTGTTTATCGTCAATACGTTGAAGGTACACCAATGAATGAAATTTGGAAGCCAGCTCTTTTCATTATTGCCTTGATTATTGTAATTTTGATTATTGTTACCTTTGTTACTTGGGTACAACAAGCTGAACGTAGAATTCCAATTCAATATACTAGAAGAACATCAGGTTCACCAGACAGCAGTTACCTTCCCTTGAAGGTTAACGTCGCTGGAGTTATTCCAGTTATTTTCGCAAGTGCATTTATTTCCACTCCTCAAACGATTTTGATGTTTTTCACCAAAAACTTTCAAGGATCCGGATGGTATGAATTTTTAAGTAAGTTGTTTAACATGCAGACCCCACTTGGAGCTGCGTTTTACACCTTCTTAATTGTTGTATTTACTTTCTTCTATGCGTTTGTTCAAGTTAATCCACAGAAATTGTCGGAAAACTTACAAAAACAAGGTAGCTACATTCCGGGAGTATGGCCTGGTCGTGAAACTCAGTTATATATTTCTCGATTGTTGATGAGACTTAGTACCGTTGGTGCTTTGTTCTTGGGTATTGTTTCTCTAATCCCATTGATTGCACAAAATGTTTGGAACTTAAACGAATCAATTGGACTAGGTGGTACTAACCTCTTGATTATCGTTGGAGTTGCTATTGAAACCATTCAACAAATTAGAGGATTAATGATGAGAAAAGAGTACGTTGGATTTATTCAAAGTACTCCGGATGATAACAAGTAGTGGAGGAATTTAAATGTCAATGAATTTATTACTAATGGGTCTTCCAGGAGCTGGAAAAGGTACTCAAGCTGAATTCATTGTTGAAAAATATGGGATTCCACATATTTCAACTGGAGACATATTTAGGGCAGCAATGAAAAACAAAACTCCCATGGGAATTAAGGCTCAACAATACATCGATAAGGGTGAATTAGTTCCTAATGATGTTACCTGTGGGATTGTTGAGGATCGTCTTAAACAACCTGATACTGACAAAGGTTATTTGTTAGATGGTTTTCCTAGAAACATTGATCAGGCTAAAAGCCTTGAGGAAATGACTAGGAAAATGAGCAAAGAGTTGAATGCAGTTATTAATATTGAAGTCGATCCAAGTGTTTTAATCAAACGTTTGTCGGGTCGTTTCATCTGCAAAAACTGTGGCGCAACTTATCATAAATTATATAAAAAACCTATAGTTGATGGTACTTGTGATGTTTGCGGTGCTCACGTCTTCTATCAAAGAAGTGATGATAAACCTGAAACTGTCAAGAATCGTCTGAAAATCAATGAAAAGAGTAATGCTCCTTTAATTGACTTTTACAAGGATCGCGGCATTTTGCATTCAGTTAAGGGTGATCGAGATATTGCAGACGTTAGTAACGACATTGAGAAAATTCTAAGCAATTTAAATTAGTAAATTGTCGTTTGATTGCTGGAATGTCAGTGATGTGGTATATTATAGTTTGTATGTCTATTTGTAAGTGATACTTACGAGTTTAGTAATTTTGGAGGATTATTCGTGTCTAAAAATAATGTAATTGAAGTTGAGGGTAAGGTTTCAGAGACTTTACCTAATGCAATGTTTAAGGTCGAGCTTGAAAATGGTCATGAAATTTTGGCACACGTTTCTGGCAAGATCAGAATGCATTACATTCGGATCCTACCAGGAGATCGTGTAACCGTTGAAATGTCACCGTATGATTTAACAAAGGGTCGAATTACTTATCGATTTAAGTAAACCCTTCATATAGGAGGTTATAAAAAATGAAAGTACGTCCATCAGTAAAAAAAATGTGTGAACATTGTAAGATTATTAAGAGAAAAGGCCGTGTGATGGTGGTTTGCCCTGTAAACCCTAAGCACAAGCAAAGACAAGGAAAATAAATAAATTAAAATTATAGGAGGTGGACTTTAATGGCTCGTATTGCCGGAGTTGATTTACCACGTGATAAGCGAATTGTTATTGCGTTAACATACATTTATGGTGTTGGAAACACAACTGCTCAGCAAGTTTTGAAAAAAGCTGGGGTATCAGAAGACGTTCGTGTACGTGATTTAACACCTGATCAAGAAGATAAGATCAGAGAAGCTCTTGATGGTTACACAATCGAAGGTGACTTACGTAGAGAAGTTACTATGAGTATCAAGACTCTTCAAGAAATCGGTTCATATCGTGGGATGCGTCATCGTCGCGGTTTACCTGTTAGAGGTCAACACACGAAAAATAACGCACGTACAAGAAAAGGTAAGAAAACCACAATCGCTGGTAAAAAATAATAAAGAAGGAGGCTATCAGTTTCTATGGCTAAAACTAAAAATACTCGTAAGCGTAAAGCAAGAAAAAACGTTGAGTCTGGTGTAGCACACATTCACTCAACCTTTAATAACACTTTGGTTATGATTACCGATGTTCAAGGGAATGCTATTGCTTGGTCATCAGCTGGTGCATTGGGATTCCGTGGAAGTCGTAAGTCTACCCCATTTGCTGCTCAAATGGCTGCTGAAGCAGCTGCTAAGACTGCAATGGAACATGGAATGAAATCAGTAGAAGTTGCTGTTAAGGGTCCTGGATCTGGTCGTGAGTCAGCTATTCGTGCTTTACAAAGTACTGGTTTGGAAGTTGCTGCAATTCGTGATGTAACTCCAGTTCCACACAATGGTTCTCGTCCTCCAAAACGTCGTAGAGTTTAATATTTAATGAACGTTAAAGTTTTAAATTACTCAATGCGTTTTGAAAGGGGTAGAGACTACAATGATTGAATTTGAAAAGCCAAACATTCACAAAATTGAAGAAACAGACAACTATGGTGAAATAGTTGTAGAACCACTCGAAAGAGGATATGGTACCACTTTAGGCAATTCACTTAGACGTGTCTTGTTGGCTTCATTACCAGGAGCTGCGGTTACTAGCATCCAAATTGATGGTGTTCTACACGAATTTTCAACTGTAAAGGGTGTAGTTGAAGATGTTACTCAAATTATCTTAAACGTTAAAAAGATTAATTTGAAAATTAACTCAGATGACAATGAAACAAAGTCAATGAGTATTAATGTAACTGGACCAGCCGATGTAACCGCAGGTGATATCGTAACTGATAGTGATGTTGAAATTTTAAATCCGGATTTGCACATTGCAACGGTTGCTGACGGAACTACATTCCACATGAACATGACTGCCAACAAAGGTCGCGGCTACGTTTCTGCTGAAGAAAACAAAGCCAAAAACGATGGTATGCCAATTGGTGTTCTACCAGTTGATTCTATTTATACCCCAATCGAACGTGTTAATTATCAAGTAGAAGATGCACGTGTTGGTCAACGTGATGATTACGACAAATTGACGTTAGACGTTTGGACTAATGGTTCAATTACACCTTCTGATGCAATTAGTTTGGCAGCTAAGATCTTAAATCAACATTTCCAATTATTTATTGATTTAACTGACAGAGCAAAGAATGCCAATGTTATGGTTGAGAAGGAAGAAAGCCATAAAGAAAAAATGCTTGAAATGTCAATTGAAGAATTGGATCTTTCAGTTCGTTCTTACAATTGTTTGAAACGTGCTGGAATTAATACTGTTCAAGAATTAACTGATAAGTCTGAAGCTGACATGATGAAGGTTAGAAATCTTGGCCGTAAGTCACTCGATGAAGTTAAAGAAAAATTAGCAGCATTAGGACTATCTTTACGTAAAGAAGACTAAAAAGGAGGATATCCGGTTATGAGTTATCGCAAATTACAACGTACGAGTGCTCAACGTCGTGCTTTGCTTCGTAATTTGACTACTGACTTAATTGTTAACGGTCAAATCAAAACAACAGAAGCTCGCGCTAAGGATGTTAGATCATTAGCCGACAAGATGGTTACCTTGGGCAAGAAGGGTGACTTGAATGCTCGTCGTCAAGCTGCAGCTTACTTGCAAAACACCATTGCTGATGTAAAAGAAGACGGAGATAGTATCAAAGTAACTAGTGCATTACAAAAGTTATTTGACGAAGTAGCACCAAAGTATACGGACCGAAACGGTGGTTACACACGTATTCTTAAAACAATGCCTCGTCGTGGTGACGGTGCACCAATGGTAATCTTGCAATTTGTCGAATAATTTCGATATTTGTTAAGAATAATAAATATTTCACTATAGGAATCACTAAGGTTAAAGGTATAAAGTGTTACGATGATGGATTTTCCAAGTCTAGCTTGAATGTGGTTAACTCCATGCGCCTTAATCTTTTAGTGATTTTTTTATACATAATTTTAATAATAGGAGAGCTGATTCCATGAATCAAATCATTAATGTTTCCAATCTTTCTTTTAGGTATAATAATGAAGATGATCATAAGGTATTAGATGATGTCTCTTTTCAGTGCGAACGAGGTGAATATATTTCATTAATCGGTCGCAATGGGAGTGGTAAAAGTACCATTGCCAAACTGGTTGATGGTCTTCTAACTCCTAGTGAGGGAGAAATTGTGGTAGATGGGATCAGGTTGGACTCTCATGGTAATGACCGCGAAACAAGAAAAGCAATTGGCTTAGTTTTTCAAAATCCAGATGATCAATTTGTTGGTGCCACGGTAGCAAGTGACGTTGCGTTTGGACTTGAAAATCGGGCGGTTCCAAGAGAAGCGATGAAGCCAAAAGTTAAATCGGCGTTAGAAAAGGTAGGAATGTGGGAATATCGAGACGAGATTCCTAGTAGTCTTTCTGGTGGACAGAAGCAACGGGTCGCAATTGCAGGAGCAATTGTGCTTGATCCTAAAATTTTAATTCTAGATGAAGCGACAAGTATGCTAGATCCTTTAGCTACTAGACAAATTCATCAAGTTGTCAACAAATTAAATCAAAAACAAAATATGACAATTCTCTCCATTACGCATGATATCAATGTGACGGCTAAATCCGATCGGATATTAGCACTTAATAATAATAAAATTGTATTTGACGGAAAACCAAGTGCTTTCTTTCAGAAGCATCAATTAATTGCTGATATGGATCTAGATCTTCCCTTTAGTGAGAAGTTAAGGCAGAAATTCCTTGATGCAGGATATGACATTACTGACAAGTACATGGATGATGAGGGGATGAGCCAATGGATAAGCACATTATTTTAAGTAACGTTGATTTTGTCTATCAACCCGGTCTGCCATCAGAAAGACAGGCTTTAAGTAATGTCAGTTTAAAGATTAATAAGGGTGAATTTTTGGGTGTTGTTGGAAAAACTGGTAGCGGAAAGTCAACGTTAGTTCAGATGATTAACGGATTATTGAAACCGACTTCGGGGAGTGTTACCGTTGGCAAAATCAAAATTAACAGTGAAACTAACAACCATAACCTAAGTGAGCTCAGAAAAAAAGTCGGGATGATTTTCCAGTTTCCGGAAAAACAACTGTTTGAAGATAATGTTCTAAAAGATGTATCTTTTGGTCCACTTAATTTTGGCGAAAATGAAGCAGTTGCAAAAAAGAGAGCCATTCAGGCGCTTTCAATTGTTGGCATTAGTAAAGAACTATATTCTCGTTCACCCTTTGAGTTGTCTGGCGGTCAAATGCGTCGGGTCGCAATTGCTGGAACGATTGCATGTGATCCAACCGTTCTCATTTTAGATGAACCAACGGTGGGATTGGATCCTAGTGGCAAGACTGAGATATTAAAGATTATCAAGCAACTAAACAAAAATGGAGTAACCATCATCATGGTTACTCACGATATGGATGTGGTGGCACAAAATGCTACCCGTGTTGTGGTTATGAATGATGGAAAAGTGTGTTCTGATTCAACTCCTAGGGAATTATTCAGCAATTACAAGTTAATCGATCAAAATTCATTAGCGCTTCCTGATTCTGTTCAGATATACTATGATTTAATTAATCGAGGCATCAGATTAAAAAAGATTCCGTTAACAGCGGATGAAGTTGTTAACGAAATTACGCAAAAACGAAGTGGAGTGAAGTAGAATCGATCAATTTGTGTTTGGAAAATACTTTCCTGGAAATTCATTCATTCATCGTTTAAATCCAGCTTTTAAGATTTTAGGCTCCGTTATCATTATTACGCTTATTTTGATGTGCAATAATTGGGTAAGTTATGGATGTATGACGCTTTTTACATTGGTACTGATATACTTATCTCATTCTCGAATTAAGATGCTTCTAAAGGGGATCAAACCCATTCTGTGGCTAATTATTTTTACGGTCTTGATTCAAGTGTTTTTTGGCCATGGCGGAACGGTTTATTTTCATTTATGGTTTATCTCCATCACTTCATCGGGAATTATTAATGCGGTCATGATATTTGTTCGATTGGTCCTTATTATCACGATTGCTACTATTTTGACCATCACGACCAGTCCATCGATGATTGCACTTGGTGTTGAGACGATTCTGAGACCGCTTAAGTGGGTTAAAGTTCCCACTGAAACGATTGGGATGATGGTTTCAATTGCACTGCAATTTATTCCGACTCTAATCGATGAGTTAAATGACATTATGAATGCTCAAAGGGCACGGGGTGTTGATTTTGGTAAAGGCAAATTAATGAAACGAGCTAAAAGCCTAGTGTCGCTGATTATTCCCTTGTTTGTTTCTTCTTTTCGTCATGCTGAACACCTTGCAGATGCCATGGAAGCTCGTGGATATTCTGATGAGGTCAAGCGAACTCATTATCAGCTCGTCTCTTGGACGGTCCTTGATTGGGTTGCTTTAGGGGTCATGATGGTTTTAACGGTTGTAATTATTTTAGTGAGGAATTAGATGAAAACTCGGTATAAAATTACATTTGCATATGATGGGACTAAATTTGCTGGCTTTCAAACGCAGCCGAAGCAGCGAACGGTGGAAGGAACTTTAACTAATATTATTAACAAAATGGCCCAAAAAAGTGGCAAGCATGTTTTACTTTATGGATCTGGCAGAACTGACGCAGGTGTTCATGCCCTAGGTCAGGTTGCCCATTTTGATTTTCCCTATGATTTAGGTGAGGAAAGTATGTTAAAGGGGTTAAACAGTATGTGTCCCCTGGATATTGAAATAATAAGTGTGCAAAAGGTTAATGCTGACTTTCATGCTCGTTATGATGTAACGGGGAAAAAGTACTTGTATCGGTTGGATTTGGGGCGCTTTACCAATCCATTTAAAAGAAATTATACTGCTCATTGGCGTTTTCCCGTTAATTTCAATTGGATCGAAGAGGCCATTCATGATTACGTTGGCAAACATGACTTTTCGTCTTTTGTTGCTTCTGGTGCAAAGGAAGGAAGTCGGGTTCGTACAATTTTCTCGGTTGATGCTAACTTAGATAAAGTTACTAATGAGATGCAGTTCGAGTTTTATGGTGATGGTTTTATGTATAATCAAATTCGGATTATGGTTGGGGTGCTGATGGAGATTGGACGGGGAAAGCGGCCAGTTCATGATATCCAACGATTGTTCAAAGTGAAGGATCGAAACGAAGCACGTTTAACAATGCCAGCTAATGGCTTGTACTTAAAAAGGGTTTATTATCCAGGAGATGATCCAAAACATTCGAAACGAAAACATCATCCAGATGATTAAAATGAATTTGACTTTCAGAAGAAATGTTAGTACTATTGTAACTGGTATTGTTTGCCCCACGATAAGCCCCGGAAACTTATTAGGTGTCGAACAAACACGGAAACATGGAGGAATTAAAAGTGCATACAACATATATGGCTAAACCCGGCGAAGTAGATCGCAAGTGGTACGTTATTGACGCAGATGGCGTTGAATTAGGTCGTCTCTCAAGTGTCGTTGCTTCTATTCTACGCGGAAAAAACAAACCTACATTTACGCCAAACGTAGATACAGGTGACAATGTTATTGTAATCAATGCATCTAAAGTTGCATTGTCTGGTAAGAAAGCTAGTGGCAAGATTTATTATCACCACACATCTTACATTGGTGGACTTAAGTCAATTACTGCTGGTCAAATGAGAGCAGAGAAGCCTGATCGACTTATCGAAACTTCAGTTAAAGGTATGCTTCCTCACGGTACATTAGGTCGTCAAATCGCTAAGAAACTTCACGTTTATGCAGGTGAAGATCACACTCATGAAGCTCAAAAACCAGAAGTTCTTGATATTAAGAACCTAATTTAAGGAGGAAACACAATTGGCTAAAGTACAATATACCGGCACAGGTCGCCGTAAAGATTCAGTTGCTCGTGTACGCTTAGTACCAGGTACTGGAAAAGTTGTAATCAATGACAAAGATGTTGAAGATTACATTCCATTTCCTAATTTAAGAGAAATCATTTTACAACCATACAATGTTACTGAGACACTTGGTAATTATGACACATTAGCTAACGTTAATGGTGGTGGATATTCAGGACAAGCTGGTGCTGTTCGTTTAGGAATTGCACGTGCTTTACTTGAAGTTGATCCAGACTTTAGAGAAGCCCTCAAGAAGGCTGGTTTATTGACACGTGACCCTCGTATGAAGGAACGTAAGAAACCCGGCCTTAAGAAAGCTCGTAAGGCTGGTCAATTCTCAAAACGTTAATCAGAAGATTATATTTTGTCGCTCATGTCCGCATGAGCGCTTTTTTATTAAATGGGTGAATTTAAAATGAAAAAGACACGAAATTATCATATTGCAATCTTGTCAGTTTTTATTGCCATTATTTTGATTCAAAACTTTGTTCCTATTTTAGGATATATTCCGGTTGGTCCACTAAGCATTACGTTAATTCCAATTACCGTGATTGTGGCAACCTTAGTGCTTGGTTTAAAGGATGGCTTTATTCTTGGCACGCTCTGGGGTGTAATTGTGTTTGTCAGGGCCTTTACGTGGCCTACTAGTCCAATTGCTCCACTTGTCTTTGAGAATCCGATTACGGCCATTTTACCGCGGGCCTTAATTCCGGTAGTTGCTTACTTTTCCTACAAATGGTTAAAAAAATTACTTAATAATAAGCTTTCACTTGTGATTGCATGCGCTTTGGGTTCCATGACCAATACAATTTTAGTGCTGTTATTTATTTATATTTTTAATCGAAAGCAAGCCCCAATCCTATACCATGTGAGTGTTGACAAAATTATCTATGCCTTATTAGGGGTAGTTGGAACCAATGGTCTGATAGAAATGATTATTACAGCAATTGTTTGTCCAATTATCATTATTTCGTTAGATAAAGTAATCCAAAAATAAAAAGCAGATCATTACGATCTGCTTTTTGTTACTTTGATGCGTCCGATGATTTTTTGTCACCATCTTGTTTTGAATCGTCATCTGGTCCCTCATCAGGATCTTTTTGAATTCGTGGAGCTTGCTTAATCATTTTAAGATCTTTGTGATTAATAACGGTCTTGTTATGATACTTATCAATTATTTCTGGATCATCAGATTCAAATGTAATCAAAAAGGCATTATTGTAAGCTTTATCGATATAACCGGTAAAATCATTCTTTTCAAGTTTAAACGATACTTCATCGCCAACTTCAAAGGGTGATTTTTCGGTCTCCGTTTGTTCATCGTGTTTCTTTGCCAAACTGACCACCTCCAATTGTATTCAACTAATGAAATATAAACGAATAATTAACATTTGTCAATTTTTAACATTTTTGTAGTACAATTTAAACAGTAAATTTATTTGTAAGGAGGGTTAGTTTGGCTAGGAAAAAGAAGCAAAAGCAAAATAAGTTAGTTGCTTATGTCCTGACCGTGCTAATCCTGTTAGTCATGTTCGTTGGTGCTGTGATGATTTTAGGCAATTCTCATTTTAACCCGCAGTATGAACAAAATAATGTTAGTGTTCAACATAAGGAATTTATCAACAAGATTTTACCGAAGTCAGTTGAGATGCAACGGAAGTATAAAATTTTGACTAGCATTACCCTTGCTCAGGCTATTTTAGAATCAGATTGGGGCCAGAGTACTTTGGCCTCAAAGTATAATAATCTTTTTGGTGTTAAAGCGGGTGCTGGACAAAAGAGTGTCACTTTGGACACGACTGAATATACGAGTGGATCACCCGCAATGGTTCACGGAAGTTTTCGCGTTTATGATAATTGGGATGAGTCAATTGAAGATCATGCTGTTTTACTAGCTCATGGCACAGACTGGAACCCCATGCAATATAAAGAAGTTGTGTCGGCGGACAATTACGTCGATTCTGCCAAGGCTCTCAGTACCGATGGATATGCAACAGACCCGGCTTATGCAGACAAAATCATTAAAATCATTAAAAAGTATCATCTTAATCAATACGATAAACAATGATGTAGCAAAAGATTTATTGGAGGTTAAACTATGGATTCAGTATTACTCTACCCAGGAAGCACAATTGGAATTATTGGTGACTATTTTAGTAGTACGCAACTAGTTAACGTGGCCCGCGACGCGGGATTAAAAATCGCCACCTATAGTTCTAATTCAGATAGCGAGATCGCTAGACAATCTGATTACGCATTTACAGGTGACGTTAATGATGTTGATACTTTAAGGGAATTTTCTGAGAAGTGTGATTTAGTTACATACGTTTCAAATGACATTGATCCTCAGGTTATTAGTGAAATCGAAAAGTATACTTATGTTCCTCAAGGCGAATCCCTTTTAGAGATTAGTCAGGACCGTGTGATGGAAAGGGCCTTTTTTGATCAAATTAACGTCAATACGTCACCATACGTCACTATTATTAACTTGGAAGATATCTATCAAGCAATTGATTCAATTGGATATCCTGCAATTTTAAAACCAATTCAGCGACACATGACTAATAACCAACAGTTAGTTATTAACGAATCAAATGATATTGCACTTGCGTCCGACATGTTAAAAAGAGGGCCTTATATCCTTGAGTCTTACGTTCCCTATCGTTCCGAATACGCAATTATTGCTACTAAATCAGTAAAAGAAGATTTACAACAATTTCCCGCCGTTAAAACCAGTTATTTAGGGAACATGCTCCAAACGGTAAGTACTGATACTTCCAAAACAGATTCTAACGTTATTAACGAAATGATTAGAATTGTTAATCAAATCGGCAAAAATGTTAAATACGTTGGTTCATTTGAGGTATCGTTCGGTGTAACGGCTGATCAAAACATTTACGTTACAAACATTGATCCAACCGTTAATAATGCCGGTTTTTTGTTTAATTTAGCTACTGATATCAGCGAGTATGATCAACATCTTCGGGCCATTTCAGGGTTGCCATTAGCTAAGATTAATAAGATTAGTGATGTGGTTGCTCGTTTGTTTACGAAAAAGCAATATGAACAGGTTCTTAGACAACGAATCCTTCAACCAAACTGGCAATTTTATTTTAATTATCACAGTAATGCACGTGATGATGATGTGGTTGGAGTGATTTTAATTCCAACCAATTCGGTTGAAGAGACGTTTAATCGAATTGTGAATACAGGAATTTGGACCAAAAATTAAATGTTATTAAAATTGAAGAGTCGGCAATTTGTCGGCTCTATTTTGCTATAATTAATGATGGATTTACAAAGCGAGAGGATTGGTTAACGTGTCAAAGACAGACCTACTAAAGACAATGAACGATAAGCAACAAGAGGCGGTAGAACAAACTGAAGGTCCACTTTTGATTATGGCTGGTGCTGGAAGTGGTAAGACCAGGGTGCTCACTCATCGAATTGCTTATCTAATTGAGAAAAAAGGTGTGATGCCATGGAATATTTTGGCGATTACATTTACCAACAAAGCTGCTCGCGAAATGAAGGAACGTGTTAGTAAATTACTTGGCGTCGGTGGTGACGATGTTTGGGTATCAACTTTTCACGCACTTGGCGTGAGAATCTTGAGACGTGACATTGATAAATTAGGTTATAATCGTGCTTTTTCTATCACTGATTCAGGAGAACAAAAGACCCTTGTAAAACGAATTTTAAAAGACTTAGATCTAGACCCGAAAAAGAATGATCCAAGGGCTATTTTAAGTGCCATTTCAAACGCTAAGAATAATTTACAGACTCCACGAGATTATCAAAAGTCACATTCAGCTAACAGTCCATTTGAAGAAGTGGTTTCACAGGTATATTTCGAATATCAAAAGCGACTTCAAGAAAATCAAGCTGTCGATTTTGATGATTTGATTATGCTTACGATTAGATTGTTTAAACAATATCCAGAGGTTTTGAATTATTATCAAGATAAGTTTCATTACATCCATGTCGATGAATATCAGGATACCAATGAAGCACAGTATAAATTAGTATCAATGCTTGCCAAAAAGTATCAAAATTTGTGTGTAGTGGGTGACGCTGATCAGAGCATTTATGGTTGGCGTGGTGCTAACATGAATAATATCTTGGATTTTGAAAATGACTATAAAAATGCACACGTTGTGAAACTGGAACAGAATTATCGTTCAACTAAGAATATTTTAAGTGCCGCAAACGACGTTATTCAAAACAATGCTGAGAGAAAAGATAAGAATTTGTGGACGGAAAATGATACTGGCGAAAAAATAACGTACTATCGTGCTCAAAGTGAGGCTAGTGAGGCCCATTACGTGGTGTCTAAGATTAAAGATGAGGTCAGTAAACATCATTATTCTTATAATGATTTTGCGGTCTTGTACCGGACGAATGCCCAGTCTCGTGTAATCGAAGAGACCTTCTTGAAATCAAATATTCCGTACACGATGGTTGGTGGGCATAAATTCTACGACCGTAAGGAAATCCGGGACATTCTTTCGTATTTGACTCTCATTGCTAATCCTAGTGATTCATTAAGTTTTGAACGGGTTGTTAACGTTCCTAAGCGCGGAATTGGTAGTTCAAGTGTGGAAAAGTTGAGAATGTTTGCAGCAGATAATGGATGGAATCTACTAGAAGCAGCTCAAAATGTTGACTTGGCCAATAATATCTCCAGTCGTGCCCGAAATGCCATTGCTAATTTTGCTAATGTCATATCAAACGTTCAAAAAAAGCAAAAGGATATGACCGTTACGGAAATTACCGAAGCACTTTTGGATCAATCTGGATATATGGCTGATCTAAAGAAAACCAATTCACTGGAGTCACAGACACGGATTGAGAATATTGAAGAATTTCTTTCTGTCACAAAAGATTCTGATTTAAAGTATGATGAACAGACTGGTAGTAGTGATAGTCGTTTGACAGATTTTTTGGCGGATCTGGCCCTTGTATCGGCTCAAGACGATGTTGATGAATCGGCTAAACAGGTGACTTTAATGACTTTGCATGCTGCTAAGGGACTTGAATTTCCAGTCGTCTTTATGGTTGGGATGGAAGAAGGAATTTTTCCTCTTAGTCGAGCTACTGAAAAGGAAAGTGAGTTAGAAGAAGAACGACGGTTAGCCTATGTGGGAATTACGCGGGCTCAGACCAAACTCTATATGACAAATGCATATTCACGAATGTTATATGGTAGAATGCAAAATAATCCCGAGTCACGATTTATGGATGAAATTAATTCGGATGTATTGGATAATGAGAGTTCAATTCCAACGGGACCTAAGACTCCATTTGACACCAGTAGTGAGTATAATAAACGAACCAATCGAGCCTTTAGTGAACCATATCATCGACCTAACAAACGAGTCGAAAAACCCCAAGGAACTGGTGCTGACAAGAAGTCATGGAATATTGGTGATAAAGTCAAACACAAGGCGTGGGGAACTGGAACGGTTGTTAAAATTAATGGAACCGGTGAAGATATGGAACTTGACATTGCCTTTCCAGAAAAAGGAATTAAACGTCTATTAGCTGCATTTGCACCCATAACAAAAATTCAATCGATTAAGTAAGGGAGTGGTAAGATTGTTTAAGATTCCAATGGATCAGGTTAATGAAAGTGAAGCAAAAAAAGAGGCCTCAGAACTAAGACCAAAGTTAATTAAGTGGGGAAAACAGTACTATGAACAGGATCAGCCAACCGTAGAAGATGCGGAATATGATCGAAACTATGCTCGCTTGCAGGATCTGGAAGCTAAGTTTCCAGCAATTATCACTCCTGATTCACCGACTCAGCACGTTGGTGGGGCAACTTCGAATGAATTTACAAAGGTCAATCACGAGATTCCAATGCTTTCACTGGGTGACGTATTTTCACCCCAAGAGCTTAAGGATTTTGTGATTCGACTCAAGCACAATTATCCTCAAGATACTGAGTATAATTGTGAGTTGAAGATCGATGGACTAGCTATTTCACTTCGTTATGAGCATGGGGTGTTCGTGCAGGGATCGACTAGGGGAAATGGACAAATTGGTGAGGATATCACTGAAAATTTAAAAACCATCCCATCAATCCCTAAAAAATTAAGTCGACCCATTGATATTGAAGTACGTGGCGAATGTTATATGGGAAAAGAAGCCTTTTTAAAGTTAAATGAACGACGACAAAATGACGGAAAACCAACGTTTGCTAATCCGAGAAATGCTGCTGCCGGGAGTCTTCGGCAATTGGATCCAAAAGTTACTAGGGATCGCCACTTAAGTACTTTTATGTATAACGTTGCTAATTATGACGATTTAAAGGCTACCACTCAAAGTGGACTTTTAGAGGAACTAAAAGAATTAGGCTTTACCATTAATGAGCATTATCAAGTAGCTGATAATATGGATCAGATTGATGCTTACATTAAAAAGTATTCAGCAGCAAGAGATAATCTCACCTTTGGTATCGATGGCATTGTGATTAAGACCAATTCGCTTCCTTTACAAATGGAAATTGGGCATACGGTTAAAGTCCCAAAGTGGGCGATCGCTTACAAGTTTCCGCCAGAAGAAGTTCATACTAAAATTAAAAAGATTGAGTGGACCGTTGGAAGAACGGGAGTGGTAACTCCTACCGCAATCATGGATCCAGTGCAATTGGCCGGTACTACCGTTTCAAGAGCGTCACTTCATAATCCTGATTATATTGAGAAAAAAGATATCCGTGTCGGCGATACAGTTGTTTTGTATAAAGCTGGTGACATTATTCCGGAGGTTGAAAGGTATCTTCCTGATTTAAGGCCAAAAGATTCTAAGCCATATGTTATCCCAGATCGATGTCCTTCATGTGGTGCTAAATTAGTCCACTTAGATGGTGAAGTTGCCTTACGTTGTATTAATCCGAAGTGTCCAGCACAGCTGGTGGAACAAATTAATCATTTTGCTTCTAGAAATGCAATGGATATTGATGGTTTGGGTCCTAAGATTGTGAAGCAGTTGTTTGATAAAAAAATGGTCTCGGATGTGGCCAGCTTGTATCACCTTAGTTATGATGAACTACTCACTCTTGATAAGTTTGGTGACAAGTCTGCTAACAATTTACTTTCTGCCATTGATAGTAGTCGGAGCAATTCACTTGAAAGATTGCTTTTTGGATTAGGCATCAGACACGTCGGTGCTAAAGCAGCGCGATTAATTGCTGCCCACTTTAAAACCATGGATGCTCTCATGAAATCAAGTGTCGAAGAAATCGCCTCAATTGACACCATTGGTCAAGTTATTGCTGATAGTGTTCATACTTATTTTGAAAACGCTGATAGTAGAGAATTAATTGGCGAACTCGTTGATGTTGGTGTTAATATGGACTATGTAAATAATGAAGAGATAGTACAACCAGATAACTTTTTCAATGGTAAACGAGTTGTATTGACCGGAAAGTTGGTTGATTTAACTAGGGGTCAAGCCAGTGAATGGCTTGAAAACCATGGAGCGGATGTCACAAGTAGTGTTTCTAAAAATACCGACCTAGTAATTGCGGGAGAGGATGCAGGTAGTAAGCTAACCAAAGCTCAATCTCTTTCGGTTCCGGTTTGGGATGAAGATCATTTTAAAAATGAAATGCAAAAAGAATGATAAGAAGTCGGAGGAATTTAAGTTGAGACGCTTAAAAGTAATTTTAATGGTGGCGGCTAGCGCGTTAATGTTAGTAGCTTGTGGGAGTACTAACAAGAGTACCACTAATACAAATAATAAGAATACACAATTAACCGGGGAAACTGGTGGTAAGAATTATCAGAGTGTTATTAAGGATGGACATTATCAAACTAGTAAATCGCGTGGGGTTGACATTCAACAAAATGATAATCAGTTTAACTTGAAAGGATTTCAGAACGGTTTGCTTGGAATTTCCAAGCAGAATTTTTCGACTGATAAGTATGTTTTTCAGGAGGGACAATACATCTCTACTGACACTGCCGAGAAGTGGCTTGATCGTAAGTCAAAGCAAAACCCGGAGGGACTAAATCCATCGCAACAAAAGGGAAAAGTAACCCCGATGTACTTACAACAGATGGATGAACAAGATTTCTTAGTTCCAAATGGTAATAAAATGACCATGAAGGGTATGACCATTGGCCTTGGGATCAATTCAGTGTACTACTACACTAAGCAGAAGTACGGGAGCCAGTACCAACAGAAGATCCCCGATGATGTGGTTGAGAAACAAGGTAAGGAGATGGCTAACACAATCCTTAAACGATTGAGACAGAATAAAGAATTAAAGAATATTCCAATCGTGATTGCATTGTACAAGCAAGCTCCAAACGATAGTTTGACTGGTGGTAATTTCTTTGCCTCATCGGTTAACAATCCGGGCACGACGTCTGTAAACTCATGGAAACCAATTAATGAAAAATCATATGTGTTCCCGATTGCCAATGGTTCTAAGGGACCTAATACGAATGATTTATCTGCGTTTAATCAATTTAAGTCACAGGTTCAAAATTTCTTCCCTAACTTGAGTGGGATTACTGCACAGGCTCAATACAAGGGTAAGCAACTTCAAGGAATGCACATTAACATTACAACTCAATTTTATAGTCAAACTGAAATCATCAGTTTTACTCAATACCTACAGAATGCTGCTCAAAAATATCTTCCTGGCAGTGTTCCAATTGATATTACCGTAAAATCAACTGATGGAATTCAAAGTTATTTGAACCGGAATGCGGGAGGAAAGTCCTTCAGTTCGCATGTGTTTAATAGCTATTAAGATTTAGTGATTTAGTAAAAGAGGGGATAAAATGGCTGATAAGATTACGGAAGAACAAACTCAACATATTGCTGGGTTAGCTAAGCTTGAATTGAAAAAAGATGAATTGCCTGAATTCACCCAACAATTAAATGATTTGTTGAAAATGTTGGATACACTTGAAAAAGTTGATACATCGGGTGTTGAGCCCACTTATACGGTAACGGATCGAATTGACGTTACTAGAAAAGACGTGGCAGAAGATTGGCACGAACAAGATGCTTTGTTAAAGAATGCTCCTGATATTCAAGATGACTTAATTAAAGTTCCAGTAATTATTGACGAAAGTGAGGATGAATAATAATGAACTATTTAGATAAGGATTTGCGTTCACTTCACCAGATGTTGGTAAATAAGGAAATTTCGGCCGTTGACTTAGTAAAAGAGACCATGGACAACATCAAAACTACTGACCAAAACATTGATGCTTTTAATAATCTAAATGATAAAGCGCTTGAAAATGCTAAAGCCATTGATGAACGTGGGATTGATCCTAATAATATTTTAGATGGGATTCCGTTGGCTTTGAAAGATAACATCGTTACTAAAGAATTACCAACTACTGCATCTTCAAAAATGCTAGAAAATTTCACTTCAATTTATGATGCAACGGTGGCCAAGAAACTTTCTAATGCTGGTACCATTAACGTTGGTAAAACCAACATGGATGAATTTGCAATGGGAAGTTCAACTGAAAATTCAGCCCTTAAAACCACTCACAATCCGTGGGATTATAGCAAAGTTCCTGGCGGTTCGTCCGGTGGTTCGGCTGCCGCAGTTGCTTCCGGTGAAGTTCCAGTTGCACTTGGATCAGATACCGGAGGTTCAATTAGACAACCAGCTTCATTCACGGGAATTGTTGGAATGAAGCCAACCTATGGTCGAGTATCACGTTTTGGACTTATTGCGATGGCTTCAAGTTTTGATCAAATCGGACCTCTTACTAGAAGTGTCTTTGACAATGCTCTGGTTTTAAACGCAATTTCAGGTCATGACGAACACGATTCAACTAGTTCAAAACAGGAAGTTCCGGATTTCACCGAACACATTAAAGATGGGGTCGAGGGGATGAGAATTGGCATTCCCAAGGAATACGTTAATAAGTTATCTCCTGATGTTTCAAAAGCAATCAAAAATGCCGCAGAAACGTTTAAAAAATTAGGTGCAAAGGTTGACTGGGTTTCGATGCCTAATTCTAAATATGGTGTTATTGCTTATAATGCGCTTCAAACCGCTGAAGCATCTTCTAACCTAGAAAGATTCGATGGAATTCGTTATGGATATCGAGCATCAGATGCTCAAACACTTGATGAATTGTACGTTAAATCACGATCAGAAGGGTTTGGAGATGAGGTTAAGCGACGGATTATGCTAGGTACCTTATCGCTTTCTTACGATAATGTTGATAAATATTACAAACAGGCTGCTAAAATTCGGACTTTAATCATCAATGATTTTAAAAAGGTTTTTGCTGACCATGATTTAATTTTGAGTCCAACATCTCGAGTTACTGCCTTTACAATTGGAGTAGAAGATCAAGATCCCATTGAAATGTATATGAATGATATTTTGACGATCCCAGCCAATATGGCTGGAGTTCCTGCTATGTCCCAAATTGCTGGATCCAGTAATGGTTTGCCAATCGGAATGCAATTAATGGGGAAACCGTTTGATGAGAGTACCATTTATAAAGCAGGATACGCTTTTGAACAGAATACTGATTTTCACAAGCAAACACCAAAGATGGGAGGTAAATAGTCATGAATTTTGAAACGACCATTGGTCTAGAAGTCCACGTTGAGCTTAAAACTAATTCAAAAATTTATAGTCCATCTGCTGCACAGTTTGGGGACAAGCCTAATAGTAATACTAACGTGATTGACTGGGGTTATCCTGGAACGCTCCCAGTCGTTAACAAACAGGTCGTTGCGGATGGTATCACCGCGGCTCTAGCTTTACATGCTCATATTGAAAAGCACCCTCATTTTGATCGTAAAAATTATTTCTACCCGGATAATCCGAAGGGGTATCAGATTACTCAAAACGAGAGACCCACTGCTAGAAACGGATGGATTGAAGTCGAGACCGAAAATGGTAAGAAAAAAATTGGAATCGAAGAGATGCATATTGAAGAAGACGCTGGTAAGAATACCCATGAACAAAAATATTCTTACGTTGACTTAAACCGTCAGGGGACTCCGCTTATTGAAATTGTCTCTAAGCCCGAGATGACAACTCCGCAACAAGCATATGATTATCTGGAAGGATTAAGACAACGGATTCAATTTACCGGAATTTCTGATGTCAAGATGGAAGAAGGGTCAATGCGGGTTGATGTTAATATCTCAGTTCGACCCATTGGTAGTAAAGAACTAGGTCAAAAGATTGAATTAAAGAACTTGAATTCATTTAATCATGTTAGAAAATCACTTGAGTACGAAGAACAACGTCAACAACAGGTGTTGATGTCCGGCGGTCAGATTAATTCTGAGAGTCGTCGTTTTGATGAATCTACTGGTAAAACTGAGTTAATGCGTGTCAAAGAGGGAAAAGATGATTATCGTTACTTCCCAGAACCAGATCTTCCAACTTTGAGTATTTCTGATGAATGGATTAATGAATTAAAAGAATCCATGCCTGAGATGCCTATCAAACGTCGTAATCGTTACGTTAATGAATTAGGGATCACTGATTATGATGCAATGGTTATCACTCAGACCAAAGAAATGTCTGATTTTTATGATAAAATGGTTAAATTAGGTGCTGATCCTAAATTAGCCGCTAACTACCTTCAAGATAACGTCAATGCGTACTTGAACGATAATCAAGCTAACTTGGAAGACACCAAAATCACGCCTGAAGCGATGGCTACCATGATTAAAATGATTATGGACGATACCATCTCAAGTAAAATGGCTAAAAAAGTATTTAAGGCAGTTACTAAGGGGCAAGATCCAAAGAAATTCGTTGAAGAAAAAGGACTGGTCCAATTATCTGATCCTAAAAAACTGCAACCAATTATTGATGGGGTCTTAAAAGATAATCAACAGTCAGTTGATGATTATCATAATGGTAAAGATCGAGCTGTTGGGTATTTGGTTGGACAAATTATGAAACAAACTCATGGACAAGCTAATCCGCAAGTTGTAAACAAATTATTGAAAGGTTCTTTAGATAAATAGGGTGATGTAAGAATGGTCAAAAAAGCACGAGTAATTTACAATCCAACGTCTGGACGTGAAATGTTAAAACCGCAGTTGGTTAATATTTTGGATGTTTTGGAGAATGGTGGATATGAAGCCAGTGCTTTTGCGACCACTCCCAAACCACATTCAGCACGTGATGAAGCCGCCCGTGCATCTGAAGAGGGATTTGATCTCATCGTTGCGGCAGGTGGAGATGGGACCATCAATGAAGTAATTAATGGCATTGCTCCACGTGATTATCGACCACAATTAGGAATCATTCCCGCTGGAACTACCAATGATTTTGCGCGTGCATTGCACATTCCTCGAGATGATTACGTTGAAGCTGCTAAAGTGATCACTAAGGGCAATGTTTCAAAGATGGACGTTGGTAAAGCATACAATGATGAAGTGACTAATTATTTCATTAATATTGCGGCTGGTGGGTTTATGACAGAATTAACTTACAATGTTCCTTCTGATTTAAAGACTATTTTTGGGTATCTTGCATACCTGGTAAAGGGAGCAGAAATGTTGCCAAATGTGAAGCCAGTTCCGATGTTATTAAAGTATGATGGTGGAGAATATCGTGGGAAGGCTTCAATGTTTTTTTTAGCCATGACTAATTCAGTGGGTGGTTTTGAACAAATTGTTCCAAACGCAACCATGGATGATGGTAAATTTACCATGATTATTGTTAAAACCGGTAATTTAGTTGAAATGTTGCAATTAATTGCTAAAGCGTTTAATGGCGGTCGGCACATTGATGATCCTAGGATTATATACAAAAAGACCAATACATTTGAGGCTTTTCCTGGGGATGATAGTCGCTTACAGATTAATCTTGATGGCGAATACGGTGGTGATGCTCCGATGAAGTTTGTCGATCTAAAGCAGCGAATTAGTATTTATTCCAACCTTAAGACTGATGATATCAGTGAGTCGGCTAGTGTCGCTCCTCAGGTCAAAAATGTTGAAAAGAAGTTCGTCAGAAAAGTCGATGAACTTCCGTCTGATAGTAAAAAATAAGTTTTGCCGTGTAACGGCAAAACTTTTTAGTAAGGAGAACAAATGAGCGCTAAAAAAGAAGCTCCAGTACAGAAAAACCAAGACCTCACGGTAAACGTGATTGATTTGACTTACCAGGGAATGGGGGTTGGTAAGGTTTCCGATTTTCCGATTTTCATTGAGGATGCTCTTCCAGGTGAGAAAGTCCAGATCAGGGTGATTAAAGTTAAAAAGAACTTCGCCTTTGGAAAATTAGAAAAGATTATCGAACCAAGTCCCAATCGAGTTCAAGCAATTGATCGACGGTATACGCAGTCTGGGATTGCTCCATTACAACACCTTGCATATCCAAAACAATTAGAGTTTAAACAACATCAGATTGAGGAATTGTTTAAGAAGGATCATTTAAACGTTGCTGTTGCTCAAACAATTGGAATGGATAATCCATCAAAATACCGAAATAAGGCTCAGATTCCGGTTAGGAAGATGAATGGTCAATTGGAAACGGGTTTTTATCGGCGCCACAGTCATGATTTAATTCCAATTGAAGATTTTTACATTCAAGATCCTCACATCGATGAAGCCATTATTAAGGTTCGGGATGTTTTACGAGCTTATCATGTTAGTGCTTACAATGAGGCAACTCACAAGGGTTGTATTAGGAATATTATGGTCCGTTATGGAAAAGCAACCGACGAGATGATGGTAGTTTTGGTTACCAATGGTAAAAATTTGCCACATAAAGATGAAATTATTAAATCCATTAATGATCAGTTGCCTGATTTAGATAGTTTAATTCAAAATGTTAATGATTCTCACGGGAATCGACTGATGGGGGACACGAACATCCTGTTATCAGGTAAAGCTTACATCAAGGATGAACTCTTAAACACCAAGTTTTTGATTTCACCAATGTCGTTTTACCAGGTTAATCCGGTTCAGACTGAAAAACTTTATTCTTTGGCCATCGATAAGGCGCAATTATCGAAAAATGATGTGGTGGTTGATGCGTATTGCGGGATTGGGACAATTTCACTGGCAATGGCACCAAAAGTTAAGCATGTGTACGGAGTTGATGTGGTTGCTGAGGCAATTGAAGATGCCCGAAAGAACGCTAAATTAAATCATATTGATAATGTTAGCTTTGTGGTTGCAAAGGCTGAGGATCAGATGAAAAAGTGGGCAGAGCAGGACATTCGACCAAATGTCGTGGTAGTTGATCCGCCAAGAAAGGGCCTTGATCCAACCTTTATTGCTAGTGTCTTAGAGATGAAGCCAGAACGATTAGTATATGTTTCATGTAATCCTGCTACTCTTGTACGGGATTGTCAGGCTTTAATTGATGGTGGCTATGAAATTAAACAACCTATTCAACCAGTGGATCAATTTCCGCAAACACCGCATGTTGAAAGTGTAACGGTGTTGGAAAAGAGTAAATAAAAAGAATCTAGCTAGCTAGATTCTTTTTATTTTTCAGTTGAAGTTTTGTTTTTCATCATTTTATGCCAGTAATAAACTGGAATTCCGATTAAAGTGGCTATGATACCAATGATAGCCAAAACGGTTTGGGTCAGGATCGTTGAAACTAAGATAAAGATCCCCCCGACTAGTGCGAGAATTGGGACAATTGGATACCAAGGTACTTTGTATGGGCGAACCAACTCCGGTTCACGCTTTCTTAAGATGAATAAAGCAACGAACAAAAGGCAATTAAATATCCACATCACGAAAACTAACATATCAGTTAGCATATCAAAACTACCCATGAAAATCATAACGACAGCGATCATAAACATAAATAATCCCGAAATATAGGGGGTAGCAGTGTGTTTAGAAAGTTTTGCAAAGTATTTACTAAATGGTAATTGATCGTCTTTACCCATTGCATACGGAACTCTGATCCCGGTTAAGATGTAACCATTCATAGCGCCATAAACGGAAATTAAGATGCCAATGGTCACTAGTTTTCCGCCAATGCCACCAAATAGTTTCATGGCAACTTCATAGGCGGTGTTTTGATTTCCTGCAATTTGGTCAAGTGGCATATTTTTTAAGAAAACCCAGTTTACCAAAACGTAGATGATCATAATAAAAGTTAAACCCAAAATAATGGCCTTAGGAAGGTCCTTTTGGGGATTTTTCATTTCGCCGGCGATGCTTCCGATGTTGATCCATCCATCGTAGGCAAACATTGTGGCCAGTAATCCGCCACCAAAAGCAGTTAATAGGTTAGTGGAGCCATGGTTTTGGATTGGAGGCCAAAAAGATACGTCAACGTGACCCGGGAGTAATAGTCCAGCAATTACAATGATAAAGATAGGAATTAATTTGACAATTAGTGTCAAAGATTGGACTCTTCCGGCCACTTTTGATCCTAAAAGGTTAATTAACGTAACACTTAATGCACAAATAATTGCAATGGTAATTGAGAGTGATGTTGATAAGTGAAACAAATTAATTAGTTGAGTGGAGAAAACAATTGAGAGAGCCGCTAAGTTGGCCGGAAAATACACAAGGATTTCGGCCCATCCCAGTAGGAATCCAGTTAGCGGTCCATAAGTATACTTTAAGTATTGAATGGTTCCTCCAGTTTTAGGAATGGCCGCAGCCAATTCTGAAACCGTTAGTCCACCACAAATTGTTAAAAGGCCACCAATGATCCATGCTAGGATGGTGAGAGTGACAGAATGAGTATTAGATACGACACTGGCAGTTTTGAAAAAGACTCCAGCACCGATCACGGTTCCCATGACAGTTGACAGGGCAGCACCGATTCCAATGTTTTTCTTTAAGTTGCTTTGAGGCATTTGATCCACTCCTTTTGCGTAATGGTTAATTATAGCATGGGGCCAAATCGAAGTCAGTACATAAAATAAAAAAGCATCCAATTGGATGCTTTTTAGTGATATTGATTTAGTCTTCGTCTTTTGGACCGGTTTTCCAATCATTTTCATGTTCACGTTGGTAATTAGCAATGTTCTTGTATTCTGGTTGAAGATGACGACTTAGACGAATGTAAATTGGGATCAATTCACGATAAGCTTGGTAATTCTTTGGATTTGGTTTATGAGTATTGGTAACCCCAACAAACTTGCTGACGTCGTAAAGGCTGTCAATCATGCCTAAACTGTACATTCCAAGGGTAGCAGCTCCAAGAGCCGTACCTTCGAAGCTTTCTGGAATGTTGACGTCTTGTTCAAAGATGTCGGCTAACATTTGGCGCCAAAGTTCTGAACGAGCAAAACCACCAGTTGCTTGAATACTCTTTGGTTCGCCAACAACTTCTTCAAGGGCTAACATAACGGTGTAGAGGTTATACACGATTCCTTCAAGAGCAGATCGAATCATGTGGGCACGAGTGTGTTTTCTGGTCAAACCGAAGTATGTTCCACGAGCGTCGGCATCCCAGATTGGAGCTCTTTCACCACCCAAGAACGGCAAGAAGATTAACCCTTCGGATCCTGCTGGAATCTTAGAAGCAATCTCAGTTAGAAGATCGTAAGCATCAATGTTCATCTGTTCGGCAGTGACTTTTTCTGGCAAGCAGAGTTGGTCACGAACCCAACGGAAGACAATTCCACCGTTATTAACGGGTCCACCGACAACCCACATATTCTTAGCTAGGTAGTAACAGAATACACGGCCCTTAGGATCAATCGTTGGCTTGTCGTTAACGACACGAACGGCACCAGAAGTTCCAATTGTGACAGCTACTACACCAGGTTTAATGGCGTCTACCCCTAAGTTAGCCAGAGGACCGTCAGAAGCACCAATGATAAATGGTGTATCTTTATCAATTCCAATTTTATTGGCGTATTCTTCGTTTAAGCCCTTTAATTGATAAGTGGTGTCTACTAATTCAGGCAGTTGATCACGCTTGATGCCAGCAACTTTTAATGCTTCATCGTCCCAGTCCATGTCAAAAATATTGAATAGGCCAGTTGCATTAGCGATCGAATAGTCTTCTTTTAGAACCCCAAATAATTTATAGTTGATGTATTCTTTAACACCAACAAAATAACGGGCTTTTTTAAACAATTCAGGCTTTTCATTTCTGAGCCACATGGCCTTTACAAGTGGTGTCATTGGATGAGTTGGAACACCAGTCTTTTTGTAAAGTTCCATTCCAATGCCGTTTTCTTTTAATTTATCTGCGTATTCAACGGCACGATTATCTGCCCAAGTGATTGCGCGGGTGAGTGGCTTGTGGTTCTCATCCAAGAGGATCAAACTGTGCATCGCACACGAATATGAAACTCCCTTGATGGTGTCTTTTTTAGGGTCTACTTTTTTAAGAACATTTTGTAGACCTTGAATCATCGCTGAGAAAATCTCCTCTGGATCTTCTTCTGCCATGTCGGCAGTGTCTTGATACAAAGTATATCCATCGTTTGAATAACCTTTAACTTCACCTTTGTCATCGTATAAAACGGTTTTGACACTTGTAGTTCCGATGTCGACCCCAATTACGTTTTCCATTATAATCTTTCCCTTCCATGCTAGTTGATGCACTCTATGACAGATTTCATGCCAACTTTATTAAGTGATCGAGTAAAAAAATTATACTACTTATAACGCTTTCATTATATTGAAATCAACGTTTGAATTCAAGCGAATATCAATAAATAGTGATAATATTGATTTATAATTATACTAATTATAAGAAATGATTGAGGAGGTCCAAATGACTGAGATTAACCGGTCCAACCTTCGAAAAAAAGTAAGAAAAGAAAAATTAACTAGGTGGGCATTAATTGGACTGGTTAGTGTACTGCTACTAGTTATCGTTATTTCCATTTGGATGTACTTTGCTCATAAAAATCGTGATCGCGAATTACTTTTGAAAAAGTATCCAGTTCAGGGTGTGACGGTAAATCAAGACGATGGGTACATCGATTTTACGGCACTTAAACAGAAAGACCAAAAGTTCGTGTACATTCGTTCTACTCAAGGAGCAAGCTTTGCTGACGATAATTTTGACAATAATTACAATCGCAGTCAGGGATCTGGTTTAAAGATTGGGGTTTATCATACCTATGGATTTAAGAGTAGTATTGAAGACCAAGAGAGTAATTTTATAACTCAAGTCAAAGATAATACCGGGACGCTTCCAATCGTCATTCAAGTTCAATATTACTATCCGTATGATGAAAACAACGTGAATTTAAAGCAACAAAAGAAACGGATTAATGAATTTGTTCAGTTTTTGTACCAGAGATACGATCGACCTGTTATTATTAATACTAACGAGAAGATGTACCGAGAATTTAGATCAATTCCACACGCCGCTTTTTGGTTAAATAATGAAAGCGATGCAAAGAAACCGCACGTGCGCTTTATCAACATGAATTCTTCCGATCATTTAAACATTGATGGGCAGAAGGGAAGCTTTGATTCCGTAGCTTTTAATGGGAACCAGAAGCAGTGGAATCAGTATCTAGGTCAGGTAAATATTGTGAATAATGAAGAAGTACAATGGGAGAATTACAATGATTAAATTAGGAATAATTGGAACTAACTGGATCACACAAAAGTTTGTTGATGCTGCTGTTAGTACTGGCAAGTATAAGTTGAACGCTGTTTATTCAAGAAAATTAGATACGGCGCGGAAATTTGCTCAGCCAAATGATTGTGACAACATTTTTGATGATTTACAGGTTTTCTTTGAATCTGACAAATTCGACACCGTTTATATTGCTTCACCAAATGCCATTCACTATCAACAAGTCATTGAAGCACTTAAGCATGACAAGAATGTCATTGTTGAAAAGCCTGCTTTTATTGGACCATATCAATTCCAGTCTGCCATCGACACGTTAAAGCAACATCCCAAAGCTCGCTTAATGGAAGCAGCACGGAACATTCACATGCCCGCTTTTAAAGCGGTTCAAGATCAAATTGATGATATTAAAATTGATGGGGCAGAATTTACTTTTAGCAAATATTCTTCTCGATACGATAAGGTTCTTAAGGGTGAAGTTCCGAATGTCTTTAACCTTCAATTTGGTGGCGGAGCCTTGGAAGACCTCGGAGTTTATCCTGTGTATGATGCCGTTGCTCTATTTGGATTACCAAGAACACAGATGTACTATCCTAAATTCATTGAAACCGGAGCTGATGGTGGTGGAGTCGCTGTTTTAAACTATGGTACTTTTGATGTTACTTTAAACTTTAGTAAGGTTACTACTTCGTATCAACAATCAGAGATCTACTGTGGAAAGCAAACGGTCTTAATTGATAATGCTGGTGAGTTTACGGCAGCTAAATTAATGAATGAGGGTAAAGAAAGTGAGATTTCTCCTCTTTATACCGACAATCCGATGATTCCAGAAGCAAATGATTTTGCTGAAGTCATAAATCATCCAGGGAATCCTGTTTACGAGAATCGATACGTTGGAGGACTGAATTTAATGCAGAAAGTTAATGCTTTAATGGGACGTCTTGCTGATAGTGCTGGAATTCATTATTTACAAATAGGAGAATAGTGTGCTCGAACAATTTGTTAAGCGTTTTGAAAAATTAGGATATGAAAAACAGACCCCAATCCAAAAAGCTGTCTATGCACCAATGATTGAGGGTGAAAATGACATTGTCGCACTATCACCAACTGGTTCTGGCAAGACCGTGGCGTTTACAATGCCGATTTTGGCTAATTCGATGCCAGGTGTTGGCACACAGGTCATTGTGATCGAACCTACTCAAGAACTTGCTATGCAAGTGGCAGGTGTGATTAGAGATTGGGCGGTTCCTTTTAAAGTGAAAATTTTGCCATTGATTGGTGGAGCAAACGTTAAACGGCAACAGGAACAGTTAAAAAAACATCCAGAGATTGTTGTGGGAACTCCCGGAAGAATTCTTAGCTTGATTAATGAACGAAAATTAAAGGTTAATGACGCTGAAACAGTGGTCATTGACGAAGCTGATGATTTGCTCAACGATACTTCTTTAGATCAGGTTAAAAATATTATTGCTGCAGTTCCAAGAGATGCTCAGGCTGCCTACTTTTCTGCTACAGACACTGATGTTTTGTATCATCTAAAGGAAAAAATGGGTAAAAGTGCCGACATAATTGACGTTAGGGATGTTGATCAAACCAGGGGTAAGGTAACCCATGGTCTCTTTCAAATTTCGCGTGCCAAACGAAATGAGATGTTAAACCGGTTATCTAAAATGCAAGGATTTAAAGCATTAGTATTTTTTAATCAGACTGATACGCTTAATCGGGCTTTTAATTTCTTCAAACACGAGGGAAATGGCAAGGTACAAAAATTAGCCGCAGGTGAAAGTAAACAGAGCCGCAAAAAGGCGCTGGATGATTTTCGTTTGGGAAGAATCAAATTATTATTAACGACAGACGTGGCTGCAAGGGGACTTGATATTACCAAGTTACCAGCTGTGATTAATTATGATTTGCCAAATGATTCGAATACCTACATTCATCGTGTTGGTCGAACAGGTCGAATGGGTGAGCCAGGGTTAGTAATTAATTTTGGAGATGACCATGATCTTCGCGATTTAAAGCACGTTTTAGATAATAGTGAATATGAATTAAAACCAATTTATTATTTCAATGGGGAGATCGTTGATCACATTGATGACTCACAGTTAGAGCATCAAAAAGAAATCAAACAACAGGCACTGACTAAAAAAAGACAGGTGCACGAAGCTATCCAGGCTAAACCAAAAAAGAATAAACACCGAAAACGAAAACAAAAAGATAAGGGTAAACCAAGTAGTCATAAAAATCACCATTAGTTTGGTTCTTTACTAAATTTTTTATTCGTGAGAGAATAGAAAATGTTTTTGGCCCCATAGCACAACTGGATAGGGCAACCGCCTCCTAAGCGGTCGATCTCAGTTCGAGTCTGAGTGGGGTCATTTATATGCGCTAAAACACTTCATCTAAATGAGGTGTTTTTTATTTGGGCAAATGTTGCTGATAATAATTAATTAATTGATTTTTGGGCTTATGGGCGATTATAATGGGTTCTACACGGATTTATATTTTAGGAGGAAATTATATTGAATATCTTAATTGCTTTACTCCCAGCGTTAGGTTGGG
This sequence comes from Fructilactobacillus sp. X2R5C3, assembly GCF_059901325.1. Lineage (NCBI taxonomy): Bacteria > Bacillati > Bacillota > Bacilli > Lactobacillales > Lactobacillaceae > Fructilactobacillus > Fructilactobacillus sp. X2R5C3. The sequence continues at coordinate 553,061 of NZ_JBWXUY010000001.1, forward strand.
GTCTTCTTCCTATTGCAACCGGATTAATTGGTGGTAAACCAGTTAATCAGTTGATGGGAACTACATATGGTGCATTAATTATTGCCATTCTTGTGTTTATTTTTAAACAGCCAGTGATTACCATGCAAGACTTTTGGTGGTGTTTACTTTCAGGGATGGCTTGGGCAGTTGGTCAAATGACTCAGTACATGGCCTTTACTCAAATTGGTGTATCACGAACGATGCCAATTTCAACTGGTTTGCAGTTAGTTGGTACTTCAGTTACCGGAGTAATCTTCTTTGGTGAATGGGCTGGCTTAATTCCCAAGCTAGCTGGTTTTGGATCAATTATTTTGATTATCATTGGGGTCTTACTAACAACTTTGAAAGACAATAGCAGTAATGAACCCAAGACGGCTGAAGAGAATGCCACTCAGCATACTCGGAATGGTTTAATTCTGTTAGTAATTGGCATGTTTGGATATATCGGTTACTCTGATTTTCCAAGGATTGATAATACCAATGGTTGGTCAGCCTTTCTGCCCCAGACGATCGGGATGGTCATCATGGGAACGATCTTTGTTATTATTAGTGCTTACAAAACCAAGGTTAATCCGTTTAAACAAGCTGTTTCATATAAAAACATTATTACCGGATTTTTGTTCGGATTTGGTGCCTTCTTCTATCTAATCTCGACTGAATTAAACGGAGTGGCCACTGGATTTACGATTTCACAGATGTGTGTTGTCATTTCAACCTTTGGTGGAATTATAATTCTTCACGAACACAAGACAAAGAAAGAACTAGTATTTGTCACACTTGGAATGATTTGTGTCATTCTTGGTGGTGTCATTACAAGCTTTATTTAAAATTTTATCTTTTCAAAAAAGGACACATTTAGTGTCCTTTTTTTGTGAAGTTGAATATCGGTTTGATTTAAAAGGTAGTATATTGAACTTGAAGAGAATGGTTAGAAATTATTTTAATTCGGGGGATTAAGTTTGAATATTTTAATTGCATTATTACCAGCGATTGCTTGGGGTATTTTACCAATTTCAATCGGTTTGCTAGGTGGAAAGCCAATTAATCAACTAATGGGTTCTACATATGGAGCCATTTTAATTGCTGTTATTGTCTATTTCATTAAGCAACCAGTGATTTCAAAAGAAGTTTTTTGGCTTTGTCTTCTGTCTGGGATGGCATGGGCAATTGGACAATATACTCAGTACACGGCATTTTCACTGATGGGAGTTTCGTTATCCATGCCAGTGTCAACTGGTCTTCAGTTGATTGGCAATTCATTAACTGGAGTAATTGTTTTTGGTGAATGGGCGGGTTTGATTCCAAAGTTAGCTGGATTCGGATCGATTATTTTAATCATTTTGGGTGTTTTACTAACTACCAAAAAAGACAGAACGTTAGCACCAAAAACTGAGGAAGAAAAGCAACAGGTTAATATTAGAAAGGGTGTTTTAGTTTTAATCATCGGAACTTTTGGGTATGTTGGCTATTCGGCATTCCCAAAAGTTGCTAATACTAATGGATGGGCAGCGTTTCTCCCTCAAACCATTGGAATGGTCGTGATGGGAACTATCTTTGCCTGCTTTATAATATTTAAAACCAAGGTTAATCCGTTTAAAGAAGTGGCTACCTATAAAAATATTATCAGTGGTTTCTTGTTTGGATTTGGTGCTTTAACCTATTTGATTTCAACCGAATTAAATGGAGTAGCAACTGGATTTACGATTTCGCAAATGTGTGTTGTCATATCAACCTTTGGTGGAATCATCTTTTTACACGAACACAAAACTAAAAGAGAACTTTTATATATTACCATTGGAATGATTTTCGTCATTATCGGAGGAGTCATTACTAGTTTTATTAAGTAAAAGAAGAGGTGGCTAGTGCTATTTTAAAGCTTAATTTTAAAAGATGGTGTTGAAAACTGGCATGAAACCGTATACAATTAATTTATAGCGTTGTTTTAATTTAATAATTGGAAAGAGGAAAAGAAATGTCATACATGCCCTTCATAGTGTTGATTTTAGGAATCGCACTTCTCCTTTTCATGATCATCAAACTTAAGCTAAATACTTTTGTTTCCTTGATCATCACAGCTATTTTAGTTGCGCTTGGATTAGGAATGAACCCAGCATCAATTGCCGATGCCATTAAGACTGGTATTGGTAGTACATTAGGTGAATTGGCCATCGTCTTCGGATTCGGTGCCATGATCGGTCGTTTGGTTTCTGATTCTGGTGGTTCGTATCGAATCGCCAAGACGCTGATCGACAAATTTGGAAAGAAGCGATTACAGATTGCAATCGTAATTGCTTCGTTCATTATCGGAATGTCATTGTTCTTCGAAGTTGGATTGGTATTACTTACTCCAATCGTCTTCGCGGTTGCCCTTGAAGCCGATGTACCATTTGTTTATCTAGGAATTCCAATGGCGGCTGCATTGTCAGCAACCCAGGGATTCTTACCACCACAACCTGCTCCAACTGCTGTTGCCACAGCCTTGGGCGCTAATATTGGTGAGGTATTGCTCTTTGGTATCATTGTTGCAATTCCAGCTGTTTTAATTGCGGGTCCTGTCTTTACGAAGTTTGCTGAGAAGTTTGTTCCGAGCGCGTTCGTAGTCAAGAAGAGCCTGCCAGCTTTTGGTGAAGTTAAAGAATACAAATTAGATGAAACTCCTAGTTTTGGTCTTTCGGTTTTAACTTCATTATTACCAGCTATTTTCATGGCGGTTAATACCATTTACCAGTTAGTTTTCCATGGCGGGAAAGCAGTTGCTAAGCCATCAGGATTTGATGCTATTATCTCGATGTTAGGTAACCCAATGATTGCCATGGTAATCGCTTTAGTATTTGCCATCTGGTCAATGGGCTTCCATCGTGGTAAGAAAATGAGTGACGTTTCTAAGAGTATTGAAGCCTCCGTTAAATCAATTGCCATGCTTCTATTGGTTATTGGTGGTGGTGGTGCCTTCAAGCAAGTCTTGATTGATGGTGGTGTTGGTGATGCCGTTAAGAACATCATGATGCACTCATCACTATCTCCAATCATCCTTGGCTGGTTAGTTGCCGTTATTCTTCGTGTATCGCTAGGTTCAGCTACGGTGGCTGGAATGACCGCTGCCGGACTTGTTATGCCACTGATGTCTTCATTGAACGTTAACCCAGTAATGATGGCCTTAGCCATTGGTGCTGGATCACTTGCCGCATCACACGTTAATGATGCCGGATTCTGGATGTTCAAAGAATACTTTGACTTAACTATGAAACAAACTTTCTCAATTTGGACGGTGTTAGAAACCGTGATTTCAGTTGTGGGGCTAATAATGGTCTTGATTCTGAATGGAATTCTGGGAATGTTCTAAGTTAGTTAATAAATTCAAAAAGACTTCACTTTATGATGTGAAGTCTTTTTTGTATAAAAAAGCCACCTATAATTTATAGGTGGCTACCGGTTAAACTATGCTTCGTCCTTAATGATGTACTGAGGACGGTGTTTCGTTTCTAAATAAATTTTTCCAATGTATTTTCCTAGAATGCCCAAACAGAAGAGTTGGATTCCACCGATTAGGAGAATAATTGATACTAAAGAAGGCCAACCAGATACGGCTCCTCCAAAGAATAATGCCCTGATAACGACAAAAGCAATCCCAACGAGTGAGAATAAAAATGAGATTATCCCAACGTAAGTGGCAAAGGTTAGTGGGGCATCAGAGAAATCAATAATTCCTTCCATCGAGTATTCTACCAATTGTGAGAAAGACCAATGAGTTTCTCCAGCAGCCCGAGGGACCCCTTGATACTCTAAATATTTGGTGTTAAAGCCAACCCAAGCAAAGATTCCTTTTGAGAATCGATTGTATTCTGTTAATTCATTTACTGCATCGACGTAACGTCGAGACATTAAACGATAATCTCGAACGTTAGGCTTAATTTTAACGTCTGACATTTTATCAATAACTTTATAGAACATCGAAGAACAGAAAGCTCGTACTGGATTCTGCTTTCTGCTTGTTTGGACGCAGCCAACGCAATCATAGTCCTGGGTCTGAATGATTTTAAGCATTTTAGGAAGGAGTTCCGGCGGATCTTGGAGATCAACGTCCATTAATGCAATGTAATCGCCTTTGGCATTTCTTAGCCCAGCAGCCATTCCGGCTTCTTTCCCGAAGTTTCTTGAAAATGAGATGAAGTGAACGGTGTCAGGATGTTTTTCGTGAAGATTTTTAATGATCTTAAAGGTATTGTCACTTGATCCATCATTTATAAAAAGGTAATCAGGCTCATACTTTTCACCGTCTTTATTCATTTGTGCAAAAACCTTTTCCACAGTTTTGTAGAAAAGTTCAATTGATTCCTGTTCATTATAACAAGGAACAATCAGACTAATTTTTTCCAAAATTAATTACTCCTTAGTACTTGGCAATTAAACTTTTAAATTCAAAAATACATTACCAATTATTTACAGATTGTTTAATATCATTTTATCATTATTTAAAGTGGTTTGGCATCGGAATTGGGTAAATCTTTTGATATACTTAAGGTACTAGGCAAATGGGAGGGATTAAGTGTGACCAGACCAATTAAAGTTATGACTGTTTTTGGAACTCGACCGGAGGCCATTAAGATGGCTCCAATTATTTTAGAGATGAAGCGAAATCGAAACAAGTTTAAACCAATCACAGTGGTCACGGGTCAACATCGTGAAATGCTGCAGCAGGTTCTCGATATTTTCAAAATCACTCCCGATTATAATTTAAACATTATGAAGAATGATCAAACACTTGGAGATATTACTGTTTCTGTGATCACTAAGTTAAGTCCAATTATTTCTAAAACTAATCCAGATATTATTCTAGTTCATGGTGATACTACGAGTACGTTTGCCGCTTCAGTGGTTGCTTTTTATCATAAAAAAATGTTAGGTCACGTTGAAGCAGGGCTGCGTACTCATAATAAATATTCCCCATATCCAGAGGAAATGAATCGTCAATTAACGGATGTTTTAGCTGACTTGTACTTTGCACCCACGGAGTTAAGTAAGCAAAATTTAATAAAAGAGAATCATCTGGGGTCAAACATCTTTGTTACCGGGAATACTGCCATTGATGCCCTTCATCAAACGGTGAGTGATAATTATCATCATTCGATCTTAGATAACATTGATGATGGACAGCGGATCATCTTACTTACAATGCATCGGCGCGAAAATCTAGGTGAACCAATGAAACGAACGTTTCAAGCAATTAAACAAGTGGTTGATTCACATCCTGATGTGGATGTGGTTTACCCGGTTCATCTTAATCCCGTGGTTCAAAAGATGGCCCAACAGATTTTTAAGGGCGATTCTCGTATCCATTTGATTGCACCTTTAGATGTGGTTGATTTTCATAATATGGCGGCTCGAAGTTATTTTATTATGTCTGACTCTGGTGGAGTTCAAGAAGAAGCTCCTTCACTTGGAAAGCCCGTTTTGGTTCTTAGAGAATCGACTGAACGCCCCGAAGGAGTTAAAGCGGGCACTTTGAGACTAGTTGGGACTGATCCTAAGGCCATTAAAGATGCGATGGTGGATTTACTTGATAATCAAGATGATTACCAAAAAATGGCTGATGCTCATAATCCTTATGGGGATGGAACGGCAGCTAAGCAAATCTTATCTGCAATTGAGGCAACTTTTAAAGGAGAGTCCTAGCTTGTGGAACTAAAAACAAATCAAAAAGTAATTTCATTTGTTAAGTTAGTTATGAAACATTTTAAGATGGGAAACGTTTCTGATTCTGCCATCGTCTTGGCGTATTATTCCCTCTTATCACTGTTTCCAATTTTAATCATGATTGGTAGCATCATTAAACTTTTACATGGAGATCCTAATGATATCTTAATGTATATCAGAACCGCGGTTCCGTCATCGATTTATACGATGCTTTTGCCCATGATTAAGTCAGCTTTTGATAATAATAATAGTGGTGGTAGCTTATCGATTGGGTTGTTGCTGGTAATTTGGTCAGCTAGTCAGGCGATGGCAGCATTTCAACGAACGGTTAACCGAACTTACGGAGTAGCTGACACTCAGAATGCCATCACGAATCGTTTAATTTCATTTGTGTGGATGCTTTTACTGGTACTCTTATTGATTGTTTTAATGATTTTGCAAGGGTTTGGTCAAGAAATTATCACGTATTTGAGACCAATTCTGCATCTTTCAACCATTGCAACGCAAGTGGTTGCATCCATTCGAATTCCATTTATTATTTCTGGGTCTTTCATAGTTGTGATGCTTTTGTACTATTTTGTGCCAAGTGTTAAGACCAAGATTCGTTATACAATTCTAGGATCAGCGATATCTGTGCTTGGTTTAATGATTTTGTCACAAGCTTTTTCGCTAATCATTGAGTACTTTTTTAGAAATATTACCGCTTATAAGACGTTAGGAACTTTTATAGTAGTGATGTTGTGGTTATATTTTATTGGGCTCGTGCTGATGTTTGGTGCCGTTATTAATGCCAGTATCCAAGAGTACTTTACTGGTAACATTGAATCAACAAACGGATCCGTTCGGTCTATTATTTCTAGTGCACGTAAATTTCGTTCCAAAAAGAAAAACACCACCCAGGATTAGGTGGTGATGTTTTTTGCTAAATTATTTTTCGGTGGATTTCACCAGTTCACGAGAAAACTGGTCAAGAACTTTGATGTCATCTTCATCAGGTTCAAGATTGATTTTGACGCTTTTAGCTCCTTGAGTAGCGTTAGTTTTCCTTAAAGCTTTGGTAAATGCGTCGACGGCAACGTTATAATATTCTTGATAAAAAACGTCTCCAGAACCAGCCACTCCAAAAACTTTTCCTTTTAGGTTCAGTGAATCTAAATCTTCAAAAAAGTCCATCCCTTCTTCAGGGAGAGCTCCTTCGTCGTAGGTGTATGGACATATAACAATAATATCGGTATCTTTAAGTTCGTCCGCGTCGGTTTGAGAAATTTCAGATTCTTCGACATCTACGCCAAGGTCCTCAAGTCCCTCGGTGACGATATCAGCAACGTCTTCGTTATTACCAGTAATGGTGGCGTAAATCACGTGTGCTTTTGGCATGAGTGAAACCACTTCCTTTGTAGTGTTTTCAAATAAGTATATCAGAATAGTTTCAAATTGTTAATTTGATGGGAGTTAGCGCTGATGGATAAGCAAAATGCAAATAAATTAAGGGTCACAAAAATTGTTTCGCAAAAAAGACCGGGGAGATATAACGTATACATCAATGATCATTATGCTTTTCCTGTGAGTGAAGAAGTAATGATTCAGTTTGGGATCTTTAAGGGATCTGAGTTAAGCCAAAGTGAGATTGACAAAATTAAGGCGGCGGACGATGTTTCAAAGTTATATAATAAGGCTATTGATTTTATTTCGTATCAGACTCGTTCAAAAAAAGAGGTTAGAGATAAGTTAAAATCATATTCAGACAACCTTGAAGCAGTCGATGAAGCGGTTGAAAAACTAGAACAGATTAATCTACTTAATGATGAACATTATGCTGACACCTATGTCAAAGGAATTGTTGAACAACAGAATAAGGGTCCCATGGCTGTTTCAAGGTATTTAAAACAAAAGGGAATTGCAGATGAATACATAAATGAGGCAATTTCAGTTAATTATTCGAGCGAAATGACGCTTAAAAATGGTAAAAAGCAGGCCCAAAAAATCTTTGCTCATAATCAGCGATATCCCTTTAACAAACGGATGCAAAAAACTAAGACGGCTTTATACCGAAAGGGATACTCATTTGATGATATTGATACAATCATTAGTGAATTAGACTTTCAAAGTGATGTCAATCATCAAAATGAGTTACTTGCTAAAGAGGGTAACAAGGCTTGGAATAAGTATAAGAAGTATAATGATATGAGTCGACGTCAGAAAGCCAAGCAGTCGTTATATCGTAAGGGCTTTGATCTTGATGATATTGATCAATTCTTGGACACAAAAGAAAATTAATTGGAGTGAATCAAATGAATAGATTTAAAAATTCGGCTTTATTTTTTTGGACGGTTGAGATTCTGATTGCAGTTGGAATCGTTTATTTATGTTCCAAAATTAGTTTTGTTTTTTCGCCGATTGTAATTTTTGTGTCAACGATCTTCGTTCCACTCTTGTTAGCGGGATTCTTGTATTACATGTTGAATCCGATCGTTAACCTTCTAATGAAAATAAAAATCACAAAAACAAAACACATTAATCGTACCTGGGCCACCGCCATCGTATTTTTAATTGTGATTGGGGTTATTGTTTACATGGCGTTTTCATTTGTACCACGGTTGATTACTCAGGTGGCTAACATGGTAGGGGCAGCACCTGAATTTGCTAAACAAGGGCAGGAATTACTAACTAAAATCACGCGTTATGGATTTTTAAAAAAAGTGGACTGGCGTCCCATTGTTGACAAGATTCAGTCCTCATATTCATCGTATTTGAAAACAGTTCTGGCTAATTTGACGAATAGTGCGGGAACGATTATTTCGATGGCAACGAACGTGGTTATCACGGCAATTACTGTTCCTGTCATTCTGTTTTACATGTTAAAGGATGGAAACAAACTACTTCCAAGCATTGAAAAGTTAACTCCCGGACTTTCCAAACACCACAGGAAACAAACGGTAACGCTACTTAAAAAAATGAATCATACTCTCTCACGTTACATCGGTGGCCAAGTCATTGAGTGTCTGTTTGTTGGAACGTTTACCACTTTAGGATACTTTCTGATCGGACAAAAGTATGCTCTTTTGCTCGGGGTCTTTGCCGGATTATGTAATATCATCCCATACGTTGGTCCCTACATTGGAATTATTCCATCACTTTTTGTTGCTTTTTCAGATAATATTATGCAAGTTATCTGGGTAATTGTGGTAGTCATTATTGTTCAACAAATTGATGGAAACTTGGTGTACCCGAATGTGATTGGGAAATCGTTAAAGATTCATCCACTAACTATTATTATCATTTTACTTGCAGCTGGTCACATTGCTGGGTTGTTTGGGATGATTCTAGCCATTCCAGTTTATGCGATTGCGAAGGTTGTGATTGAATATTGTTACAATATTTGGTTAGTTCAACATGACGATTCGAATTCCACTAATTCAGCAAAAACTAATTCATCTGAAAATGAGCCAAATTAAACTTTAGTTATGGATCGTGAATTTTATTGACGATAATGGAAGATATGCTAACATTTAATTGTTGATAAGTAGGAGTATTAATTATGGTCTTCTGACAGGAGATATTATGACGAAAGTAATTACGTATGGCACATTTGATCTGCTTCACAAGGGTCATGTGCGTTTATTAAAACGTGCTCGTGAATTAGGTGATTCATTGACGGTCGGTCTTTCGACGGATGAGTTTAATGCCGTAAAGGGGAAACGTGCTTATAATTCTTATGAGGATCGTAAGTACATTTTAGACGCTATCCGCTACGTTGACGAAGTAATTCCTGAAAAGGGATGGAACCAGAAGATTCAAGATATTAAAGATCATAAGATTGATATCTTTGTTATGGGTGACGATTGGAAGGGTAAGTTTGACTTTCTTAAAGAGTATTGTAAAGTGATTTATTTGCCGCGAACCCAAGGAATTTCAACGTCTAAGATCAAGTCTGATTTAGGCGTCACGAGCCAAAAGGATTGGAAAGATTAGTTTAAGTCCCAGGATTCTTCGTTTTATTTCTTAGAATGTTTTAGTTTAAGGGGAGCAAAATGAAACAAGCACTTTTTTTGGTAACTTCAGTTCATGGAGCTGAAAAGCCCCGATTTAAAGAACGATTGGAAAGAATGATCGATGACGGGAATTCAGTTAAAGTTGTAATTTCCATTTTAAACTATGATCAATCACAGTACGTGGCCACTTTGATTAGGAAGTTATCTGATTCTTTTCATCAGCAAGTGCAATTAGAAATCATCCAATTGTTTGACGTTTTTAGTAAACAACGTGGAATTTTTGATCAAAATCATGATTTAAATAACGATTTAACCCAATTTGACGTTCACGACAGAGTGGTTAAGGGTCAGTCCGTTCAAGTCTACAGTAACCATAATGGGGTGGTTCGAGCTGAACGAAAGGAAATTTTGGCTGGGTCAGGTTTATTCAAAGTGATCTTTTATGATGGACCCTACGTTAGTAAAACGATTTATTATGACAATCATGATAACGCTACTGCTGTTTTCAAACGGATTAATGATGAACATCAAGTAATTAAATTTTTAAATCAACGTGGTGACGTGGCATGTCGGGTGGATCAAAGTAACGGTGGAGCAGCTCAGATTTTTTATCTTAGTAAAACCTCGGTTGTTTCACCTCCAGAAACAAGTTTAAAGATTGCTAGACCAACTAGTGATTTAATCGATTATGATGTTAATCTTGGTAATTTGAAGTATTTGTCTAAAGGTTCAGATGCTCGATCATATGTCATTTCAGACTATGGCAATGCAAGCCGTTATAGTGATATTTCAGCATTTAACGTTGCTTTAGTTAATAAGTATGCTGAAGGTAAGGAGACTACCATTTTTATCGATTTGGATGATATGGTTAACTTTTCTAAATATCTTGGTCAAAACGTGATTTTCAACTATTAAGGAGAAATAATGCGAGCAATACTTTCTAACGTTATACCAAAACAAACAAAGTTGAAAATTGAATTTGAGTTAATTAATCCTAGTTACGCTGATGAAGATGCAACTGTTACTTTGATTGAAAAAGAAAGCTTAGCCTCAATCACCGTCCCTATTCTTAAAGGGGATGTAAGTGGCAATGAGGCAGCAATTATAATTGATCCAAATAAATTTCACTTTGACTCCGTCGGACAGGATGAATTTGAATGGCAACTCTATTATTCGTGTGGTAATAGTGACCGTCGAACCCTTATTCAAGTTGAAAGTGAATACGTGAGTGCCGTTCGGCGGATTGGGTTAAATGCTTATTATCAATATGAGATTGACCCCTCTGGCATGGCGGTCTTTTATGTCAGAACGAACCGATCTAAAAAGCAATTTGTGATGAACTCGGTTAATTTGCTTGGTGGCGGTAATTTACGATTAACGGGGTTTAACCACATTGACGGTAAAAAACTTGATCAGATGGCAATTATGATTAAGCAAGCAAGTGATCAAAGCAAACGACTTTATCCGATTACCGATTCACCTTTTCAAGGGATTTTTGCGATTACCATTCCGCTTAAAGAGCTAAAGGATGAAGATACATATCGTTTGTATATCAGGTATAATTATCATGGTAAGCATTTTCAGCAAAGATTGGTGATGGATGTTTCGCTTTCATCGTTTAAAACCGTTTCTCACTTAGGTGATAATCGTGAATTAGTATTAAAAGCGGGAAAGCAAGGTCAACTTCGTGTTATTAAAAGAAGACGGCCGTCTCCTACAAAAAGACTTACTAAGTTTTACGGAAAAGCTAAGCATTTGTGGAAATCGTTTAAAATCTTATTAAGTAAAGTTAATCGTTTGCGCTTACGAAAGTTGTTTAAACGGGGGCATACACCATTTGCTACTACGACGATCGTGTTTGAGAGCTTTGGTGGACGTCAGGTGAGTGATAGTCCTTATGCTATCTATCAGGTGTTTAAAAAATTACATCCTAAGATTAACTTTGTGTGGTCCATTCAAAAGTCACAAAAGCAATTTTGTAAAGACCATAACATTAACTATGTAATTAAAAATACGGGACGTTGGGTTCGTACCATGGGAAAGGCTAAGGTATGGATTAGCAATGCTAGATTTCCTGCCTGGGTCGTTAAACCAGACTATGTAACGTATGTTCAAACTTGGCATGGCACACCATTAAAGAAGTTAGGGTTAGATATTGAACGAGTTTCAATGCCTGGTACGACAACCAATAAGTACCATGATAACTTTGTTAAAGAAGCTAATCGTTGGGATGCATTGATTTCACCAAATGATTTTTCAACCAAGGTCTTTAGAAGTGCCTTCGGGTATGAAAACAAGATTTTAAAGGTGGGATATCCAAGAAATGATGAATTGATTAACGGGAATAATCCTACTGAGATTAATAAGATTAAGGATCGATTGGGAATCCCACGGGACAAGAAAGTTGTCCTATATGCTCCTACTTACCGAGATAATCAGTTTGAGAGCAAGGGGAAATATACTTTTAAGCTACCGTTTAGTTTGGAAGAGTTCAAACAACACTTTGGAAGTGATACTGTCCTAATTCTACGGATGCACTACTTGATTTCGAATGCATTAGACGTCTCTGATTACAAAGGGTTCGTCTATGACCTATCGAACTATTCCAACATTTCTGATTTATATTTAATTTCAGATTTGCTGGTAACCGACTATTCCTCAGTCTTTTTTGACTACGCCTACCTTAAACGGCCAATTTTGTTCTATCCTTATGACTATCACGTGTATAAGGATGAGTTGCGTGGCTTTTACTTGAATTATGAACGAGATTTGCCTGGAAGGATCGTCTATGATTCTGATGAGTTAATGAAGGGAATCTCAACTGATTTAAAAGACGAAAATGTTGAAAACGATCCTAAATTTATGCAATTTTACAATCGCTTCTGTCGGATTAACGATGGACTTAGTTCGATTAAGACGATTGATTATGTAATGCAACAAATTCGTTAAAAATAATCCGGAGCTTTCCGGATTTTTTGTTTGTTTGATGGTATACAATTAATCTATAACAGAAAGGAAGTAAAGATGAAAAAAGCAGACCTAGAAAAAGAAGTCGATAAACGAAGAACGTTTGCCATTATTTCCCATCCTGATGCTGGGAAAACCACTATCACCGAACAGCTACTCCTCTTTGGTGGGATTGTTCGGGAAGCTGGAACCGTTAAGGCTAAAAAAAGTGGAAATTTTGCTAAGTCAGATTGGATGGAAATTGAACAGAAGCGTGGAATTTCAGTTACTAGTTCGGTTATGCAGTTCGATTATCAGGGAAAAAGGATTAACATTCTTGATACACCGGGACATGAAGATTTTTCAGAAGACACATACCGAACTCTTATGGCAGTGGATTCTGCCGTGATGGTGATTGACGCCGCTAAGGGAATTGAACCGCAAACTAAAAAGTTATTTAAAATTTGTAAAATGCGTGGAATTCCAATTTTTACTTTCATGAATAAGCTTGATCGTGATAGCAAGGATCCCATGGAATTAATCGATCAATTGGAAGATGTACTGGGAATTGAGGCTTATCCGATGAACTGGCCCATTGGCTCTGGTCGAATTTTAAAGGGGCTGTACGACCGTTATGATCATCGAGTTGAACTTTATAAACCAGAAGCGGATGGTCAGAACTTTATTAAACTAGATGATGATGGCAATCTTATTGGAGATAACTCACTAGCAGACGATAGCATTTATCAAGATGCTAGAAGTGAAATGGATTTAATCTCTGAAGCTGGGAATCAATTTAGCAGAGAAAAAATTGCCAAGGGTGATCAAACACCAGTCTTCTTTGGCTCAGCGTTGGTTAACTTTGGGGTTAAAACTTTTTTAGACGCTTATTTGAAGCTCTCACCAGTTCCAGGTCCTCACAAAACTCTTCAAGGAAATGAAATTGAGCCAACAGCACCAGAATTTTCTGGATTTGTGTTTAAGATTCAGGCTAATATGAATCCACGTCATCGTGATCGAATTGCCTTTGTACGAATTTGCTCTGGTGAATTTCAAAAAGGCATGGATGTTACCCTTGATCGTACCCGGAAGCCGATCCGTTTATCAAACGTTACTGAATTTATGGCTAATACGCGTGAAAACGTTCAAACAGCGGTTGCTGGAGATATTATTGGTCTTTATGATACTGGTAATTTTCAGATTGGCGACACCATTTATACCGGCAAAAAACCGATTGCGTTTGAAAAGCTGCCACAGTTCACTCCAGAACTATTTATGAGAGTTTCAGCCAAAAACGTTATGAAGCAGAAGTCGTTTCATAAGGGCATTCAACAATTAGTACAAGAGGGAGCCATTCAGCTCTACACTAATTACAGCACGGGACAGTATATCTTGGGAGCAGTTGGTCAGCTTCAGTTTGAAGTATTTCAGTTTCGAATGAAAAATGAATATAACTCAGATGTTGTGATGGAACCAATGGGGCATAAAATTGCCCGGTGGATTGACCCTGACCAGCTGGACGAAAAGATGTCTTCGTCTAGAAATATTTTAGTACGGGATCAAAAGGGGGATCCGTTATTCCTTTTTGAAAATGAGTTTGCAGAACGCTGGTTTAAAGATAAATATCCTGATGTCAAGTTAACTGCCAAGCTTTAGGATTGAATTGACGTAATATTCGATATAAACTAGTTTTTGTGAAAGGTGGATATGAATTATGAAAAAGTTAAGTGCTTGTACCAGTGTGATGGTTGGTAAAGACGCTAGTGTTGATGGGTCAACGATGATTTCTAGAAATGATGATACCTTTTTACCATTAACTCCTCAACGTTTTTATGTTCAACCTGCATATCATAACGAGGACAAAGTTTGGAAATCCAACCAAAACGGCTTTACTGCTCCAATGCCAAAGTCGGGTTACCGAATTTTGATGACACCGAACGCTGACGTTAAAAAAGAAGGCGTTTATGCTGAAAGTGGATTTAATGAAAAGAATGTTGCAATGAGTGCCACTGAAAGTGTTTATGGAAACGAGCATGCTTTAGCTCATGATCCGCTTGTTCAGCATGGATTAGCTGAAGATTCTTTACAATCGATGGTTCTCCCTTACATTAATTCTGCAAGGGATGGAGTTGCCTATCTTGGAAATTTAATCAAAAAGTATGGTTCACCAGAGGGAAATGGGGTCCTTTTTAGTGACAAGAACGAAGTCTGGTATATGGAGATCGTTACTGGTCACCACTGGGTTGCACAACGAATTCCTGACGATTGTTATGCGGTCGTAGCAAATGAGGTTGCGATTCAACAGGTTGATTTTGATGATCCAGAGAACTTTATGTATTCCGATGGGTTACAAGAGTTTGTTGAAAAGTACCAGTTAAATCCTGATAAAGAGGGATTTAACTTTCGACATATCTTTGGGACTCATAATGAATTTGATCACCATTACAACACACCTCGAGTTTGGTATGGGCAAAAGGTGCTGAATCCCGAGATTGAGCAGGAGCCAACCTCAAATGATCTCCCGTTTATTAGAAAAGCAAGCCGTAAAATTGAAGTTAGTGACGTTCAGTTTATTTTGAGTTCTCATTATAACGAGACCAAATATGATCCATTGGCTAAAGATCCAAAAGAATCGAATACTCAATTTAGACCAATTTCAATGAATCGAACCCAAAATTCACATGTTCTGCAAATTAGAAATGATGTAAGTGATAAATGTTCGGCAATTATGTGGCTAAATTTTGGAATTCCCGCCTTTAGTCCATATGTTCCTTTTTTTGCTAACGTTGACGAGACTGATCCAAGTTATGAGGTTACTCCTCTCACGATGGATGATAAGAGCGCATACTGGATGTATCGTAAACTATCGATGATCGTTGAATCTCATTACAGTAATTTTATTCAACAGGATCGTGATTTTAAGAAACATGCTAACGAGTTATTTTTAGGGCATATATCAGATACGATGGGTCAAGCTGCTAATATGAATGATCAGGACGCATCTGAATTTTTGAAAGATCAGAATCAGCAATTGGTCAAAGAAATGAGGAGTCGAACCTATCAATTTATGCATGAATTGATGGAAAAGGGTCTTACACTCTCTAAATTGACGTATAACATGGATAAAAATTTGTAAAAAATCCCACTCAATAAGAGTGGGATTTTTTTAGGTTAGACGTTTGTCATTGTTATGGGTACGAATCGTGGATCGCTTTTTGATCCATTGTGATCCGCCGAGATTTAACCAATCATCTTGATTAGTTCGAATTTCTGTAAAGACACGCCAAGTTGATCCAGCTGGCAAAATTTGATCGTATCTTTGCTTTTGCACGGGTGAATCATAAACGGAAGTGGGGATTTTCATTTTGACTAAATAATTGACTGACTGAACCACTTTCCAGTTAGAACGTCGGTAATATAAGATGATATTTTTGGTTTTATTTGTGAATTGACCGGTTAAGTCACCAACCGATAGGTGAAGCTGGTAGTTAGGAATCACAGGAGACTTTAGTGTAAACTGCTGGTTTAATGGACCATTCACGATTTTGGGAGGGAGAAGCAAGCGAAATGAATCAAAATCAAAGCAGTAAACGCTAACTGGTTGGCCTAACTTAGGGATGTAATGAAACTTGATTAGTTGTTTTTTTGCTTGCATTTTTTTAGTCATTCCATCAACACTAACTAATATGTAGTTTTTTATTTTGGGAACGATGAAATTAATTGGATCGCCAACTGAACCACTAATGATTTCAGTTGATTTTAATTGATTCCCGTTTTGATCGACAAATTCCATAAAAACTGTACTTGGGGTTCTGATAACCTCTTTTTTAGGAGTTGATTGATGATTTTCGGCAGGTAATGGAGTGGTGGTATGAATTGATTTTGGCTTGTTTAAAGAAATTTCGGATGGATCTATGGAGGTTGTCGTCTTTTTAACGTTGTTTTGTCTGATTGGTCTTTTCATCCGATGTTTTGAATGCTTGTAGTTATGATTATTTTTTGAAAAGATTTTTTTCATCCAATTAAACATAATTTTCCTCCAAAGATGGTTTATATTGATTTTACCATTTCTGGAAATAAAAAAAGACCTGGATTAGAATTCTAATCTAAGTCTCTTTCACTACTTAGTACTAATAACGATATTGTTGTTCTTGTCTGTATCAGCAACAAGATTGTTAGTTTCTGGATGATTCAAGAAGTAGTCGGCCGTTTGGTCTTCTAACTGTTCTTGAATTACTCGTCGAAGCGGACGGGCACCCATTGACGGATTGTAACCGAGTTCGACAATTTTTGCTTTGGCCGATTTGGAAACATCAATGTGAACGTTTCTTGACGCTAACATGTTATTCATATCTTTAATCATCAGATCGACAATTTGGTTTAAGTTATCTTTAGAAAGTTGATTGAATTCAACGATGTCATCAAAACGATTGAGAAATTCAGGCTTGAAATAAAGTCCTAATTTATCCATCACAGAATGAGTTTTACCAGTTGCTTCTGGTGTAAACCCAACGCTTGCTTCGGCATCGCTTCCGGCGTTACTAGTCATAATGATGACAGTGTCCTTAAAGGAAACCGTTCGGCCTTGTGAGTCAGTCAAACGACCGTCATCTAAGATTTGTAAGAATGTGTGAAGAACGTCTGGATGAGCTTTTTCAACTTCATCTAACAGAATCAAGCTGTAAGGATTACGACGGACTTTTTCGGTTAATTGGCCAGCTTCATCGTATCCAACGTAGCCAGGCGGTGAACCAATCAATTTAGCAACTGATTGTGGTTCACGATACTCTGACATGTCAAATCGAATCATTGAATCTTCGGATCCAAATAATTCTTTGGCAAGTTGTTTAGCCATCTCAGTCTTACCAATCCCAGTGGATCCAACGAATAGGAATGAACCAATCGGACGACCGCTACCATTAAAACCAATTCGATTTCGTTTAATGGCTTTAGCAACTGAATCAACAGCCTTGTCCTGTCCGATCACATGTTGCTTTAAATTTGGAGCTAAGTCCTTTAATTGTTGTTGTTCTTTGGTTTGTAGTTCTCCAACTGGGATATTGGTCATTTCTTCAACAACTTGTTGCATATCCTTTTCGGTAACGGTGTTGTGTTTCTCACTTGTAGCACCCTTATCCTTATTTTGATGAAGTCGTTTGATCTTATCACGGTAGTAAGCGGCCTGTTCGTAGTCTTCTTTATCTAAAGCCGTCTTCTTTTCATTTTCAGCACTGTCAATCTCTTTGTCAATTGTTTTTGGATCAACAATGTTTAAAGTTAAATTCTTTCTGGAACCAGTTTCATCAAGTAAATCAATTGCCTTGTCCGGAAGGTAACGATCACTGATATAACGATCTGAAAGGGTAGCTGCCGCTTTCACTGCTTGATCAGTATACTTGACTAGATGATAGTTTTCATAACGATTTTGTAGACCCTTTAGAATCTTGGTGGACTGATCAACCGTTGGTTCTTTGACCATGATTGGTTGAAGTCGTCTTGAAAGAGCAGAGTCTTTTTCAATGTCACGGTATTCTTTTAGGGTGGTTGCTCCAATTAATTGAAAGTCCCCACGAGCAAGAGCGGGTTTTAAGACGTTACCTGCGTCCATGCCACCTTCAGCATTACCTGCACCCATGATTTCATGAATTTCATCAATGAATAAGATGATGTTACGGTTTGACTGAACCTCTTTAATTAATTGTTGCATTCGCTTTTCAAATTGACCACGAATACCTGTGCCTTGAACCATTGAAACCATGTCTAATTGAATTACCTGTTTGTTTTGAAGTTTTTCTGGAACAGTACCATCAGCAATTTTTTGAGCGAGACCCTCAACGATTGCTGTTTTTCCAACTCCGGCTTCACCAATCAAGACTGGGTTATTCTTGCCTCTACGATTTAAAACTTCGATTGCTCGAGCCGTTTCTTTATCACGACCGATTACTGGGTCAAGTTTTCCGGCTTTAGCTTTTTTAGTTAAATCAGTTCCGTAAGTTGAAAGAATTGATTTTGAACCATTTCGGCCGTTGCCGCGTCCACTTTGTGGTGGAACTTGATAATCATTGACTTGGCCATTTTGCATGGCACGAAGAAAGTCATCTAGACTACCAAATCCGTATGAACCTTGTCCTTCCATAGTTTAAGCCTCCTTTTGCTTAACTAAATTGTCAGACGAAAGTCTGACCTTTATTGACCATTCATGAATATTATACGCACTAATAACATTCAATCAAGTATTTTGACTGATCTAGAAATTATTTTAATGTGGTAACATTGAAACCGATTAGGAGGCAATAATTATGGATAAAAACGAAAATGACTTTACCGGACTCTTAAACCAATTAAAGGATGGAAAAATCAAAGATTTGACGGTTGAACCAAAGGATTTTCCGAAATTTCAGCAGGCTTTTATGAGCTTTCCAACACGGAAAAGAATCGTAGGGAAAGCCAGCGAAAAGGGCATTTTAACCTATCATTATTCGTCTGAAAATTAGCGTCATAACAATTATGTAAGCGATTTATGATAATTACTTGTTTTTTAGATGATAAATTGATATTCTTAAACTGTAAATAGAGTTAAATAAACGATTAAAGGAGTGCGTTCATTATGGAGAAACGTCAATTCAAAATCACGGCAGAAACTGGCATTCATGCTCGTCCAGCAACTTTGTTAGTTCAGACCGCTAGCAAATTTGATTCAAATATTAGTCTTGAATATGGTGATAAATCTGTAAACTTAAAATCAATCATGGGTGTTATGTCATTAGGAGTTGGCCAAGGTGCTGATATTACTATTTCAGCCGATGGTGACGATGCTAAAGAAGCCCTTGATGCAATTGCTAAAACCATGAAAGATGAAGGATTGATCGACTAATATGACTACCTTTAAGGGTATTGGTGTTAGTGATGGGATCGCATTTGGAAAAGCTTATTGTTTAACTAAACCAGATTTAACTTTTAATAAAGAAGCCTTTTTGGGTATAGACGAAGAAAAAGCACGCCTTAAAAAAACGTTTCAAGATACCAAAACTACTATTATAAAAATCAAACAAAGTAATAGAGTTGAAATGGCTAAAAAATATCTTGATATTTTAGATTTTTATTTAGAAGTTTTATCTGATCCAGAGTTGATTAATGAGGTTAAAAGAGTCATAACAGAAGAAAAAAAGAATGCTGCATTTGCATTGAATCGTGTATTCAATCAATATGCAGCTATTTTTTTGAATATGAATGATCCGTATTTAAGGGAACGGGTTCATGATATTGAAGATATCAGAGACCAGCTTTTGGGACATCTACTTGGCGTCGATACTCCCGATCTATCACTTATTAACCAGCCAGTTATTATTGTTGCTAATTCCATTTCTCCAACTCAGATTGCACAAGTTCAAAAGAAAAATATTAAAGGGATTGTTACAGCTGTTGGAACCAAGAATTCTCATGCAGCCATTATATCTAGAAGTATGGACGTTCCAGCTGTACTAGGATTGCAGGACAGCCTAAATCATTTAAAAAATGATGAACAATTGATTGTTGACGGAAGTAATGGAAACGTTATTGAAAGTCCCAATTCAGATGAAATCGAGAAATTCCAGACAAAGCTTGAAAAATTTAGAAAACAAAAAAGGTCATGGGAAAAGTTCAAGGGCCAATCGACCAAGACATTAGATGAGCACCCTCTGCTATTGGGGGCTAATGTTAGTAACGAAAATGAAGTTGATAATGCTTTAGAAGTTGGGGCTGATTCAATTGGATTATTTCGTACCGAATACATTTACATGGATTCTGACCATCTCCCGAGCGAAGACGAACAATTTTTGATATACAAAAACATTGTTTCAAAAGTAAAAGGAAAGCAGTTAACTTTTAGGACAATGGATGTTGGTGGAGATAAACTAGTTAATTATTTGCCTAATATTTCCCATAATGAGACGAATCCCTTTCTTGGCTATCGTGCCATTCGTTATAGTTTAGGTGAAAGCAAGGTTTTTCGCACTCAAATCAGGGCACTCCTTAGATCTTCAGCTTATGGACCAATTCGGATCATGTTTCCTATGATATCAACGGTCTCAGAGCTGGATCAGGTTCTTTCGATTTACACTGAAGAACGCCAGAATTTGATTGATAGAGGAGTTAAACTTGGAGATGTTCAATTAGGAACGATGATTGAAGTTCCAGCGGCAGCAATTATGATTGATAAGATCATTTCAAGAGTAGATTTTGTAAGTATTGGCACTAATGATCTAGTTCAGTACACGGTTGCTGTTGATCGTTTAAATGAGCGTGTCTCCTATTTGTACCAAGCTTGTGATCCAGCCGTGCTTCGTTTAATTGAAAGGGTCGTTAGGATCGTTCATAACGCTTCTAAGACCGTGGGTGTTTGTGGTGAGGTTGCGTGTGATCCACAGGTGATTCCTTTTTTGATTGGGTTAGGAGTGGATGAATTATCAGCCACTCCAACTCAAATTTTAAAAACTAAAGCATATATTAGTAAAATTAATTCGAAATCAGCAAGTAAGTTAGCTGATAGTGTCGTTAAAAATGCAGATACCACTGGTGACGTTAATAAGATGATTGATGACTTTATCTCTAAGATGCCAGAGTAGATGGTTTACTTAGGTTTGAGTAGTTAGGCACAAAGTTGCAAACCATGCGGGAAACCCATATAATTACATTTGTTTAACGTTAAAGAGAGAGGGGAAAACAACGTGAATATTGGTTTGTTTACAGATACTTACTTTCCACAAGTTAGCGGAGTTGCTACGTCAATCAAAACGTTAAAAGATGAGTTAGAAAGGAGTGGAAATCATGTCTATATTTTTACTACAACTGATCCTAACGTTGAAAAAAATGATGACGATGAAAAAGACATTTACCGTTTTTCAAGTGTTCCCTTTATTTCTTTTACCGAAAGAAGAATCGCCGTCAGAGGAATATTTCAGGCTTATCAAATTGCTAAGCAATTAAAATTAGATATCGTTCATACCCAAACTGAATTTTCACTTGGAATTATCGGAAAGTTCGTTGCTAAAAATTTGAATATTCCTTGTATTCACACTTATCACACAATGTATGAAGATTATTTGCACTATGTTGCTAACGGCAAATTATTAAAACCAGTACACGTAAAAGAAATGATGTTAGCGTTTTGCCATCACATGGACGGTGTGGTGGCACCAAGTAAGCGTGTCTTGGACAAGCTTACTGATTATGGGGTTAAGAGTCCCATTCGAATTATTCCAACTGGGATTGACGTTAAGCATTATGAAGAAAATGACCATGTTGATATTAGAAAAAAATTAGGCATTAGTGATGAGACCCCATTGATGGTTTCCGTTAGTCGAGTTGCGTATGAAAAAAACATCTCCGAAATGATCGATGCACTACCTAAAATTTTGGATCAAGTTCCAAATGCTATGCTTGTAATTGTGGGTGAAGGACCTGCCGAAGATGATTTAATGAAGCAAGTGTCTGACATGAAACTTAACGACCATGTTATTTTCACCGGAGAAATTAATAATAATCATGTCAATGATTATTATCGAATGGCAGATGTTTTTGTTTCTACGTCTAATTCTGAGTCTCAGGGGTTAACGTACATTGAAGCAGTTGCTGCTGGCACCAAAGTTGTCGTTGCAAGAAGTCCGTACACCGATGACTTAATTGATGATAAATCAATTGGAATGACGTTTGAGTCAGAAGAAAGGTTTGTTTCTGAAACGGTGGATTATTTGCAACACCGAGGTGAATACCCCGATTCCGAAAATGTCCGTGAAGAGAAATTACACGAAATTTCAGCTGAGTATTTTGTGGATCAGATGTTGAGCTTTTATGATGATACAATCAAAGAGTTTGATCGAACTAAAGCTAAGCAAACTAACACATCTGACTGAGGAGTTTTGTTGATGTTAAAGATCGATATGTTTTCAACTGCTGACAAAGTAAAAGGTCAAGGAGTTGGTAGTGCATACATTGAGTTAATTAAGATGTTAAAGAAACATTTTCCAAACGAGTTTGACATTGAGATTAATAAATTTAATCAAGCGAACATTAGTCATTATCACACCATTAATCCAACGTTTTATTTGTCTACATTTTCAAAAAAAATGGGACGAAAGATTGGATACGTTCATTTTTTGCCGGAAACGCTTGAGGGGAGTTTAAAAATTCCTACTCCATTTCGACAAATTTTTTATAAGTATGTAATTGCCTTTTATAAACGGATGGATCATATTGTCGTTGTAAATCCAACTTTTATACCTAAACTTGAAAAATATGGGATTGATAAAAAGAAAATTACATATATTCCAAATTTTGTAAGTAAAAAAGAATTTTATCCGGTTTCAAAGAGCCAGAAAGAAGCTCTTAGAAGTAGTTATGGTTATCAAACAAAACGGTTTACGGTGCTCGGAACCGGTCAAGTTCAGACCAGAAAGGGCGTTCTTGATTTTGGTAAATTAGCAATGCAAAATCCAAACGTTCAATTTGTTTGGGCAGGAGGATTTTCATTTGGAAAAATGACAGCTGGATATTCTGAGTTGAAAGAATTGGTTGATAATCCACCTCAAAACCTGAGTTTTCCCGGAATCGTTGATCGTAAAGAATTAGTAAATTATTATAATATGGCTGATTTATTTCTTTTACCGTCGTATAATGAGTTATTCCCGATGTCTGTTTTAGAGGCATTCTCGTGTGGAATTCCTGTTATGTTGCGGGATTTATCCCTTTATAAAAAAATTATTGACGGGTATTACATTTCAGCAAATAATGAGGCTGAAATGGATAAAAAACTTAAGATGTTGTTAAATGATCCTAAGCTTCTGAAAGCATATGCTGAAAAATCACTTAAAGCATCTGATTATTATTCCGAGGATCATCTAGCCAAGATTTGGCATGATTTTTATTTTGACCAGGCGAAAAAGGGGTAATTGAATGTCCAGGAGAAATAAAGTCTCACTACTTATCATGATTGCCCTTGGATTACTTATTTCATGGTATGCAGCTAGAGACATTAAGTTTAGCGTTCTTATAAGAGATATTGTTGAGATTAATCCATGGTGGTTATTAGTTGCTTTAGGGTGCATTTTGCTTTATTTTGCTCTTGAATCCGTGATTACTTACATGTTAGTTCGAAATAGTGATCCTAATTTTACTTTTCGGGATGCAATCCGGGTACCCTTAGTGGAGCAACTTTTTAATGGGATCACTCCGTTTTCATCTGGTGGTCAACCGGCTCAACTATTTGTTTTAATTCAATCGGGAGTTGATGGTGGTCGGGCTAGTTCTGCACTACTTATGAAGTTTGTTGTTTACCAAGCCATGATAGTAATTAATTTTTTTATTGCGTTAATAATCGGTTTTAACTACGTTATTGATAAAATGCACGCCCTGGCATGGTTTGTTGTGTTCGGATTTGGAATTCACATGTTTGTGATCGTTTCACTACTTATGATCATGTATTGGCATTCATTTACTAAAAAATTTGTTAATATTTGTATCAAACCAGTGAAATGGTTTGTAAAAGATGCTACATTTTATAAGTTAGTAAATACATTAAATAAGAAGATTGATAACTTTTATAAAGAGAGTGTGAGAATTGGTCACCAAGGGAAGTTGATGGCTAAAATATTCATAATCACTTTTTTTCAGTTGCTTTTTTATTACTTAATTCCCTACTTTATTATGCTTTCGTTAGGTTATACCAATGCTAATGTGGTAATGGTAACCAGTCTCCACATTTTGATTGTGATGATTATCTCGATTTTTCCCATTCCTGGAGGAGCAGGTGGAGCTGAGTATAGCTTTGAGATGATTTTTAGAAGTTATATTACTAATGGAAGTAAGCTAGTACTTGCGATGATCCTGTGGCGGATTCTTACGTATTACTTAGGTTTGATTTTGGGAGCCTTTGCCCTCGTGATGAAGCCAAGTAAAAAGGCACAAAAGAATAGGAAAATACTAAAAAGCGAAAGTCATAAGAGTTTTGGAGGAAACTAGAATGTCTCGAATATTAAAAAGCATTCGTAATTTTTTTAATACTACTATCGGTTTCTTCGTGCTGGTAGTCGTTTTATATTGGATAACTACTTTGGTTGTTTATAACGTCGACTTTAGTTTGGGTGTTAAGGGTGGCATGCAAACCTTTTTGATGATTGTTAATCCAATTCCATCAGGACTGCTCTTGTTTGGGATTGCTTTGTACTTTCGTGGCAAGCTTTCTTATTGGCTGATGCTAATAATTGATTTTCTACAGTCGACTTGGATGTTTGCTAATGTTTTATATTATCGAGAATTCTCTGACTTCTTGTCAATTGGTATTATTAAAGGAACCGGAGACGTCCAAAATAATTTGGGCAAGAGTATGATGGAAATTCTTCATCCAACGGATTTTTTGATTTATTTGGATGTTGTGGTTTTAATCTTACTATTAGTCTTCAGGATTATTAAAATCGATTACCGTCCCTTTAAGTATCGCTATGCCATTGGAATTACTTTACTTTCGATTTTGCTTATGGGGGGAGAATATTCTCTTGCTAATTCGGATCGGAGTGGTCTTTTAACTCGGACGTTTGACAATAATTATATCGTTAAGTATTTAGGCTTAAATGAATATGCTGCCTTTAATGCATATCAAACTCACCAAGAGAGTTCCACTCGAGCGAAGGCGAAAGCTTCAGATTTGAATAGTGTCAAGAAATTTATTAATCAACATCAGACGTATCCAAGCGTTAAATATTTTGGGAAAGAAAAAGGTAAAAACGTTTTTATTATTCATTTGGAGAGTTTTCAACAGTTCTTAATCAACTATAAAGTTGATGGACAGGAAGTTACTCCGAATATTAATAAGTTTTATAGTGATAAGCATACGATTTCGTTTGATAACTTTTACCATCAAGTTGCTCAAGGTAAGACTTCAGATGCTGAAATGATGCTTGAAAATTCATTGTATGGATTGCCCCAGGGATCTGCGATGGTTACTTATGGTTCGCAGAATACTTTCCAGGCGGCTCCAGCAATTTTAGACCAAAAGGGTTATTCGACGGCTGTCTTTCATGGAGATGTTCCGAGCTTTTGGAATAGAGATAATACTTATAAGTCTTGGGGATATCAGTACTTCTTCGATAGCAACTACTATAAGAAGAAACCTTCGTATAATGTTGGATATGGAATGAAAGATAAGATTATGTTTAAAGATTCAGTTCCTTATCTTGAAAAGCTACCACAGCCGTTTTATGCCAAAATTATCACTTTGACTAATCATTATCCTTATGAATTAGATAAACAAAATGTTTCTTTTCCTGCTCTTAAAACGGGGGATAGTACCGTTGATCCTTATGTCCAAACGGCTCATTATTTAGATCAATCTTTTGGTGAGTTTGAAGCATATCTAAAAGCAACGGGATTAATGAAGAATAGTGTCATTGTTTTATACGGTGACCATTATGGGATTTCTAATAATCATCGTCCTGCAATTGCTAAGATGTTAGGTAAAAAGTCGGTTAATAACTATGATTTGGCTAACTTTCAGAAGGTGCCATTTATGATCCATGCTGATAATTTGGATGGGCACGTTGATCATACTTATGGTGGAGAAATCGATGTCTTACCAACGCTGCTTCATTTATTAGGAATTAAGAATGATGATATGATCCAGTTTGGACATGATTTGTTGGGGAATAATCCTAATCAAATTGTTCCATTTAGGGATGGAGATTTTGTAACTCCTAAATACACTAAGGTTGGGGGAACAATCTATGATTCTAAAACTGGTCAAGTTATTAAGCCGGATAAGCAACAACAACAGGAAGTAGATGGAATTCAGAACTATGTAACTAGTGATTTGTCTCTTTCTGATAGAGTTATCTATGGTGATTTACTTCGTTTCTATCATCCTAAAGGATTTAAGCCTGTGGATCGAAAAGACTATAATTATAAGCCGAAGAATGCAATGGAACAGTTGGATAAGGCTGACAAAGAACGTAAAACTGATCTAATTGATCAGAATGGTGGCAAATCCACGGTTCCGATGTATCATACTGATGCTCCTGAACTAAAATAATTAGAAAAAGCATTTAGATAAAGATCTAAGTGCTTTTTTTGTAAAAAAGTCTTGACGTAATTTTGTTTCCTTGGTATAGTAGTTCTTGTCGTTAAGTGCGCCAAAACAATTTGGTTAAAATTAGTCAAACTTTTCTATTGACAATAAATTAACCACATGGTATATTATTATATGCGGCGTTGAGGTACAATAAGACGACGTTGCGTCAGAGTAGATCTTTGAAAACTGAACAAGATTTTGATTACAAGTGTAAGGTAATTTTAAGTTGTAGAACTTAAAATTAAACATTTGCGAAGTCAATTCGCTTTTTAATTCTTTTGAAAAAGAATAACAACAAATAATAATGAGCTAGTAAAATTTCTCATTTCTAAAATGAGAGTTTGATCCTGGCTCAGGACGAACGCTGG
>NZ_JBWXUY010000019.1:0-270 GCF_059901325.1 Fructilactobacillus sp. X2R5C3
GTAGTCCGGTTTTAGTATTTCGTATCCATTAGCTGTAGTTGCTACAACAGTGTTACCAAGTATTGATAAGTTTTTTAACCCTGTAAATTGTCGTTTAGTAATAACAGTGTTTTGACTAGTTACAGCGTAGACTATATTGCCGGTTGTGCACACAATGACATCAGGCCCTAATACTCCGCACATACGTATTTCACCATCTGGTATGGTTAGAGGCGTCCAAATAGTACCGTTTGTAGAGTAGTTTACGTATGACATTCCGTCATTAGTATC
>NZ_JBWXUY010000020.1:0-269 GCF_059901325.1 Fructilactobacillus sp. X2R5C3
GGATAAGTCGGCCACGCTTAAAAGTGAGGTCTCTTCTAAAAATCGCTACGACATCTATTCTCCAACTGAGATCATCAGAACCGCCAAGAGTGGCAAGCAGGGATTACTCACGAGTGAAACCACCAGTTTGACGGGGGAATTGGTCAAAAACATTGAAACTTACCACGTTGAATCGGTAAAGGAAGTTTCTCGGGATAACCAGAAACACTTTATTAATACCCTTAATTCTGATAACTCACTGATGTTGAACTATGGAAGCGAAATTCCAG
>NZ_JBWXUY010000021.1:0-269 GCF_059901325.1 Fructilactobacillus sp. X2R5C3
GTTCTGGGTTGACCTAAAGACCGATCCACGACCTAATTTTTCAAGTCCCCGGCGAATTTCGGGTTGAAAGATGATGATGCATCCAATTACTCCCCAGTTGATAATTTGGTCCAGAATCCATGAAACCATGGTTAATCCCAAGTACCAGCTGGCAATTTTTGCGATAATAATGACAATGATTCCACGCAATAACTGCACCGCGCGAGTGCCACGAAGAAGCATTATCAATTCATAAATAATGAGCCAAACAACTAATATATCAATTAAGT
>NZ_JBWXUY010000022.1:0-268 GCF_059901325.1 Fructilactobacillus sp. X2R5C3
TAGCATCAAAGTCCCGCGTGTCTTCAGCGGCGGTCATGCCCTCTTCAGTGGCTGAAGGAACTCGACTTAACAGATCCATTAAATCAACGTAGGTGCGGTAATTCAACATTCTTCCACCACGGGCTACAAAGCCAGTCTGGTCCGAAGTTTCGTGATTACGGTTCCAGTATTCGTTACCGGTTACGTCAGTTTTGGCACCATCGTTTGCGCCATGGTCATCTAATGAATAGAAAGTAATGTCTTTTCCATCCCAGTGACCCTCTTGAAT
>NZ_JBWXUY010000023.1:0-268 GCF_059901325.1 Fructilactobacillus sp. X2R5C3
GGCTCGAATGCGTCGACCATGTTCAATGATTTTCAGCGTGTCGTCGTCTAACCTAGCGCCAAAACGCGCGAAGGTTTCCAGTTCCTCGAATAGCGCATAAGCCAATTTAAGATCCACCGTGACACCGCGATACGCGGCTCTTTGCGCTTTACCACCCACCCGAGACACAGATTTCCCCACATCAACCGCAGGCAAAATACCCAGTTCAAATAAGGCCGGCGAAAGGTAAATTTGCCCATCGGTAATGGAGATAAGATTGGTCGGAATG
>NZ_JBWXUY010000024.1:0-267 GCF_059901325.1 Fructilactobacillus sp. X2R5C3
TGATACCGACATGCGTGGTGGCGCAAATGGTGCACGTTTACGTTTAGCGCCACAAAAAGACTGGCCAGTAAACAACCCAAAAGAAGTGCAAAAAGTACTTACTAAGCTTGAAAACATCCAAACTAAGTTTAATAAAAATGCCGCAGGCGGTAAAAAGATATCACTTGCTGACATGATTGTACTCGGTGGCGCTGCAGCCATTGAAAAAGCGGCCAAAGATGCTGGCTACTCAGTAAACGTACCATTTCAAGCAGGCCGTATGGATGC
>NZ_JBWXUY010000025.1:0-266 GCF_059901325.1 Fructilactobacillus sp. X2R5C3
TCACTAATGTCAATGTCACTAAACCGACTGACGATGCTTCGAATAAAGGTTCCATGAGCGGTGATTAAGATATCATCACCGTCTTCAGCATTGTTAACGATTTCGTCCAGTCCAGTTAGAACTCGTTGCCAAAACTGAGAATCATTTTCGGCGTCGCCGTAAGGGTCAGCATCCGCAATCATGTCACGGGTCTTCTCCATCGTGTAGGTTGCGATCATCTGACTATAAGAATCAGCTCCAGAAGGTCCACCAATGATGTGCCAAAC
>NZ_JBWXUY010000026.1:0-264 GCF_059901325.1 Fructilactobacillus sp. X2R5C3
GTTCTTCAACGCCGAGCAGTGGCTGGCCGAAGAAGTCGCGCTGGAATTCGCACGCGCCGAAGGTGCCGCGTTCGTCAATGGCACCGGCGTCAATCAGCCGCGCGGCTTCACGACCTACACGACGGCAGCCACCGCAGACGCCTCGCGCGCCTTCGGCACGCTGGAGCACACCGTCACCGGCGCGAATGGCGCGTTCAAGACCTTGTCGAGCACTGTCAATCCGGCCGACGACCTCTTCACCCTGGTTTCACTGATGAAGAAGGG
>NZ_JBWXUY010000027.1:0-263 GCF_059901325.1 Fructilactobacillus sp. X2R5C3
GGCTAAGAGTGATTAATAACTTGATAGATACCATCGAATTAAACCATGCGGATGTTTGGGATGAGCTTTCCGTCTATTACAGGGATGCATATGCAGGTCTGTTAGAAGGAACGCACCTAATCAAAGATTTAAGTCCTGTCGTGCCAAGGTTGCTGGAAAACTGGCTGAAAATCGCAGATGGGGAGCTCTCGCTGTTTGCAGCGGCATCCGCGTTGTCCTGGAATGAAATCTTCCCGGATACGATCAATGCGCTGGTCATTCAG
>NZ_JBWXUY010000028.1:0-263 GCF_059901325.1 Fructilactobacillus sp. X2R5C3
CCCTAAAGCTTTTTGCGCTTTACGCAAATGCGGTTCGGACTGTACGGATTGCTCTAACTCTTCAATCACCTCACGAGATAGGAAAGTGAAGAATTTAAGGTATTTCACAACATCAGCATCGGCTGTATTGATCCAGAATTGGTAAAATTCATACGGGGTCGTTTTTTCCGGGTCAAGCCAAATCGCTCCGCCTTCCGTTTTACCGAATTTCGTTCCATCCGCTTTCGTTACGAGCGGGATCGTCATACCGAATGCTTTTGCAT